>JAZNUE010000059.1:0-10423 GCA_045592125.1 Bacteroidaceae bacterium
TTTCCGCGCCCGTAGGGGCAGACCGATGTGTCTGCCCTACATTTGCGGTATTCCTGCTGGGCGAACACACCGGTTCGCCCCTACATTTTTACTTTACAAGTACCTTTTTGCCGTTTACAACATAGATACCAGGAGCGCTGATAGCCTCAACCTTGCGGCCTGTGAGGTCGTAGATAGCTGTACTCTGTTCTCTGTTATCTGTTATCTGGTCAATGCCTGTTGTGCCCTCCCAGTCAAAGCCATAGAATGCAGCTGTCTGCTGTGCCGGAGTCAATGCGCTTGCAGGCAAGTATGCCTTGTTAGCGTTGTTAAGCCAAACGCCATCAGTCATATGAGCCTTGTAGAGACCAACTACACCGTCAAGATTGCTAAGAACGTAAGCCTCTTCGTCAATATTTTTGTTGTATGCAGAACCACTCAACAGGTTGCCTGTAACGTCAGCAGTTGCTGTTTCCTCATAGAAGAACTTATAGTCTCCAGCAGGAGCCTTAATGATTACACCCTGATTTGAAGGAAGAACACCTGTTACCTGTGTCAAAGAAACCCAACCGTTGTTTACTGCTGTTACTGTATATGCCTCTACTACTGACGGGATTCTTGCATTGAAACCAAGGTACAATGTAGCATAACCGGCATCTGATACAGTGAGGGTATGATTAAGTTCTTCTACAAGTTCACCAGAAACAGCATCTTTCAAGCCTGCTGTATTAAGATATCTCTCCAAAGAACCCTTAATAACAACCTTCACCTGATAGTTGCCTGGATTATCCACTAGGTTCAATGCTGTACGTATCTCATTATTTGGCAACTGAACCGCAAGACATTTTGTATAGTCAGTCTCATATGGGTCATCTGCAATAAGGATATTTGTATTTTTCTCAACATTCTCAGCTCCGAACACGCAGTCAGCACCTTCATCACCGACTGTACTGCCATTTACATAACCTACAATATAACCGGTTACTGCAGCAAGGAGTCTCTCGCCATCTACATAAGCATCAAGAGCATCTGCAACTGAACCCTCAATGCCCTTTGTATAAATAGCTGTTGCAACCTCGCTTTCAGTACCATCTACTACTGCAATTGCCTTAACAGTTGTTGTCTCGCTGACAGTGAAAGGAACTGAATACACTTCGCTTGAAGTTGTAGGTTCATTGCCATCGGTTGTGTAATATATTGTACCCTCTTCGGCAGTGATGCTTACCTCTACATTCTCTCCAGCATAGAAACCACAAGATTCGGGTGTAATTACAGGAGTCTTAACAACCTTTTGAGTTGTAAGATATGTAACGGTCAAAGAATTCAAACGAACTTGCGCAGACATACTTGCTACAGTAAACTCATCTACAGGATTTACAAATGTTACAGTTACATTGTTTCCTTCTGTAACTGTTGTTGCTGTTGTACCAATTGAATTAACAAGTGGAGACACATACTTAGATTCACTAACTGCAAACACAATCTTTGTCATTGCCTCATGCTCTACTACAATCTTAGAATTAGCATAAAGTCTCACTGGGTTTGAATAATTTGCAACACTGCCAGAATTGGTAAATGTAACACCTTCATTTGCCCAAACCTGTTCTGAGGCACTCTGTGAAACCCTTTGCGCTGTGCTAGCAAAAGAGATTGTAGCTGATACCTCTTTTGCATTAGGGTCAATAGGTACAATTTTTGTATATGTTGCGCTGACAACATCACTCAGGTTACCATCTGCATCCTCTGCATAAGCATAAACGGTTGTTGTTTCAGTGATATTTAAAGAGTTGCCCTCTGTATACGTAGCCTTGTTGTCTGTTGAATAATAAACAGCAAGACCATCCTCTGCTGCGATAGTTACACCAAGGTTCTCTTCAAAGGTTGCGCCATCGGCAGGAGTGAATTTCGGTTCTGCAACATCAACCGGTTCTGGTGTTTCGCCACCGCCTTCGCCAGAGCCACTGGTTGTATATGTAATAGATATAGACTTTATATAAATCGCTTTAGAGCTTGTCTGAGTATAAGAAATAACAACATCACCACTTGCCTCACCGTTCAATGTATAATTCGTAGCAGTTGTTGTAAGCGTTATCCCGTTTCCGAAATCAGTGCCGCCTACAGTAACCTTCGCTGTAGCACTTATGTCACTTGCACCCGAGGTATTTACAACGATTTTAGTAATTGTACCAGATATACCAGACGTTGAAAAGGTCATACTCTTATATGGCTTACCACTAGATCCGAACTGCTGGCCTTTAGTTCCGTTATATCCCCAATAGCCTCCGTCACCTGCCAAAGTCCAATCAACATTGCCCAATGTTTTAGTACCATTTGCAGTGAATTGTGTAGCAGAAAAAGTATAAGAATACTCTTCCGCCTGCACTCCTGCAAATGCAAAGAGCACAGCAAAAATTGAAAGTAAAAATTTTTTCATAATAATTTATTTATTGTGTTAATTATATCGTGTGTTATTGTCCGTGTTACCTGTTCGAGGTTTCTCCACTTCGTTGCCGAAATGACAAGCAAGCGGGCTAGTGTTGGACCCCTGGTAACCGGACGCCGTGTACTTGTCCCGACAGAGCGACTATAGGGGTCTCCTTTCTCCTTTCTCCTTTCTCCTTTAACCCCACTGCGTGGGATTGAACCCGCATGCGGTTTGTACCGCAGGTGCAAAGTTACCCATTTAATGTCTATTAACCAAACTTTTATTTACAATTGTCGCAATTGTCCGCGGCAATTTCTGACGCGGTTATCTTCGCGCTCATCCAGGACTACCTGCGTATACCATTGTTCAAAAAAAAGAACGGGATATCCCGTTCTTTTTTTTGAACAATAATGCCCCCTGGACTAGAGGTTGGGGTTAATGCTGCTCCACTCTGATATTGCAGGAACAATGCCAAGTGTCACGAGCTCGTCGCGCATCTTGCAGAGGTGCTCGTAGCTTGCGTCGAGCTTTGCAATCTCCTCGGGGGTGCCTACTGGCATCTTGTATGAGCAGCCGTTAGCGTCGAGCACTGTATCCATGGCCATCATAATGTGGCTGTACTTCTCGTTTGACACGTATGTACCTGCGGGGAAACGGAATGTCTCGCCGCCCATAACTGAACGTATCATCTCAACAGAGAGGTATGAAGGGCTCTGGAATGACGAGCGGCCACGGAGCTTGATGATTGCTGCACCGCCCTGTGTAACGTCCTTCTTCATCTGCTCCCACTCCTCTGCGGGGAACTCTGCTGTGCCGATGATATCGGTGAGAGGCTTGCCGGCAATCTTCACTGCGCTGCCGAACACTGCCATCTGCTCGCCGTGGCCGCCGTAGGTCGCGCAGCCTGTAACCTCGTTCATCATAACGCCGAACTTCTTTGCGAGGGCGTTCTGCAGGCGTGTAGAGTCAAGGCCTGCGAGTGTAGTAACCTGGCCTGGCTTCAAGCCTGAATAGAGCAGGGTTACAAGGCCTGTGAGGTCGGCAGGGTTAAAGATGATTACAACGTGCTTTACATCGGGACAGTATGTCTTGATGTTCTTGCCAAGTTCCTCGGCAATCTTGCAGTTGCCTGCCAGGAGGTCCTCGCGTGTCATGCCTTCCTTACGTGGAGCACCGCCTGAAGAGATGATATACTTTGCGTCCTTGAATGCCTCGGCAACATCAGTGGTAGCAGTGATGTTAACATCATCGAAACCGCTCTGGCGCATCTCCTCGGCAACGCCCTCGGGAGAGAACACGTCGTAGAGGCAGAGGTTTGTTGTCAGGCCCATCATGAGAGCCGACTGTGCCATATTAGAGCCAATCATGCCGGCAGCTCCGACAATCACCAATTTCTCGTTTGTCAAATACTTCATAGCTTAAAATTTTAAATGGTTGTTTATAGTCTGTTGTCTTATATCCTTAATGCACTACTGCGAATATATAAAATTTATCTCTAATCAGAGCCCTATTGCCTTGAATATTTTTGCTGTAACGCCTGCTTTGGCCTGAACATAGCCACCGGCAGCACGCCCTGTGCTCTCAAGCGCCGCCTCATCGGCGGCGAAGGCCGCGAGCCTCTCTTCAAGGGCAACAGTGCTGGCAATCTCTACCGCACCGCCGCACTGCTTGAGTTCCTGCGCTGCAAGCGACTTCCTCACGGCAGGCCCGAAGAACACCGGAACGCCATAGACTGCGGCCTCAAGCACATCGTGCACTCCATGGCCAAAACCGCCGCCCACATAGGCCATTGTGCCGTAGCGGTATATAACTGGCAGGAGACCGTAGCAGTCGATTATGAGGCAGCCTGCGCTGCGCACGTCCTCAATGCTGGCCTTGCTGTAGCGCACACAGCGGCCCTCGTACTGCGACTCAATGCTCCTCACCCTCTCCTCGTCTACCTCGTGCGGGGCAACAATCAGTTTCCACTCCCTGTGCCTGTTGAAGCAGGGCATGTACACAGCCTCGTCCTCGCCCCACGAGCTGCCAACGGCAAAGACCTTGTCCGAGCCGTCGGCAAAGGCCTCGACAACCGGCAGCTGCCTGGCCTGGCCTGCAATCTTGACAACGCGGTCGAAACGCGTGTCGCCCGCGACAGTAACCCTCTCTACCCCAATGGAGCGGAGCAGTTCCTGCGACTTGCTGTCCTGCACGAACAGGCGGCTGAAGGAGTGGAGCGCCAGGCGTGCGTAACCGCCCCATGGCCTGAAGAAGACCTGCCCCTTGCGGAAAACCGAGGAGACACTATAGACTGGCACGCCCTTCTTGCCCAGTCCCAGGAGAAAGTTGAGCCAGAACTCCGACTTGACAAAGAACGCCATCTTTGGAGAAAACAGCTCAAGGAAACGCCTCACGTTCCTCTTGGTATCGAACGGCAGGTAGCACACGGCGTCGGCCAGCTGGTAGTTCTTGGCGACTTTGTACCCCGATGGGGAGAAGAACGTGAGCACCACCCTCAGTTCGGGATGCCTGGCCTTGAGTTTCTCTATCATGGGGCGCACATGCCCGAACTTGCCGAGCGAGGAGACATGGAACCACACATACTCATTGCCAGGGACAATCTTCTCCTTGAGCAGGGGGAACGTCTCCTTGTGGCCCTTGAGCATGGAGCACGCCTTCTTGTGCCCGAAGAACGCGGCAATCCTTACAAGCGCTATGTACAGGTATATTCCTAATGTATACATCTGTTATCCAAGCACGGCTATCGCCCTGCGAAGACGCGCCAGAGTCTCTTCCTTGCCCAGAAGGCCCGAAATGTCAAACATCTGAGGACCCTTGCCCTCGCCTACAAGCGCAAGGCGGAAGGCGTTCATGATTTCGCCCATGCCGTAGCCCTTGGCCTCAATCCACTCATGCACGGCCTTGTCCTGGGCCTCGATAGAGAAGTCGCTCAGGCTCTCAAGAAGCGCTGCAAGCTCGCCCATCTTCTGCGCCGAGTCCTCTTTCCAGCGTTTCTTCACTGTCTTCTCGTCATATTCTGCCGGTGCCACAAAGTAGAAGCTGCTGGCGTCCCAAAGCTCATGCACGAAGTTTACGCGTCCCTTCATGAGAGAGACAATCTTCTCGAGGTGCTCCATGGTTGTGCTGACGCCATGCGCCTGCACTACCGGCATGAAGATTGCGGCAATCTCGCTGTCGGGTTTCTGAAGTATGTACTCATGGTTGAACCACACCATTTTCTTGTAGTCGAAACGTGCGCCGGCCTTGCTGCACTTGGCGAGGTCGAACTTCCTTATGAGCTCCTCAATTGGCATGAGCTCAACATCGTCGCCAGGGTTCCATCCTAGCAGGGCAAGGAAGTTGATTACTGCCTCGGGAAGGTAGTCGCTCTCGCGGAAGCCTGCCGACACTGAACCGCTCTTGGGGTCGTTCCACTCAAGCGGGAACACGGGGAAACCAAGACGGTCGCCGTCGCGCTTGCTCAGCTTGCCGTTGCCCTCGGGCTTGAGCAGCAGGGAGAGGTGCGCGAAACGGGGCATGGTATCCTCCCAGCCGAACGCGCGGTAAAGCAGCACGTGCAGCGGTGCCGACGGCAGCCACTCCTCGCCACGTATTACATGGGTGACCTCCATAAGGTGGTCGTCGACAATGTTCGCGAGGTGATATGTAGGGAGCTCGTCGGCCGACTTGTAGAGCACCTTGTCGTCGAGGATTGAGGAATCGATGGTGACCTCGCCGCGGATTATGTCGTTAACCACGACCTTCTCTCCTGGTTCCACCTTGAAGCGCACTACATACTTGTGGCCGCTCTCAATGAGCGCCTTGACCTCTTCGGCAGGCATGGCAAGGGAGTTGCGCATGTCCATGCGGGTTGAGGCGTCGTACTGGAAGTTCTCAATCCCTGCGCGCTTGGCCTCGAGTTCCTCGGGGGTGTCGAAGGCAATATATGCCTTGCCGCTCTCGAGGAGCTGCTGCACATACTTCTTGTAGATGTCGCGCCTCTCGGACTGGCGGTAAGGGCCATAGCTGCCGCCGTGGCCTACGCCCTCGTCGAACTTAATGCCCAGCCAGCGGAACGACTCCAGGATATACTCCTCGGCACCGGGCACAAAACGGGTTGAGTCGGTATCCTCAATGCGCAGGATGAGGTCGCCGTTATTCTGCTTTGCAAAAAGATAGTTATATAATGCTGTTCTCACTCCACCAATGTGCAAGGGACCGGTGGGACTTGGCGCAAAGCGCACTCTTACTTTCCTTTCGTTCATACTTAAATATCTCTTATATCCTGGCCTGCAGGCTATTCTTGGAATCCTTGACTCTAGCCCCTCCGGCCGATGCCCAAGGCGTCGGCCGCTGGTTCCCAATGGTCGGGATGACATATTCGCGCATACAGGTCCATTATAGCATTCATCGTGCAAAATTAGCACAAGTTGCCCTCACAGCAAAATAAAAGCCCCGTTTTTTAGAATTAGAAGATGTTTAAATTTATATCGCTGTACTATACTGCATTACTATACTATACCACAACGCCATTTAAACTTATTAATATGCCAAATCTTCTTGTATTCTGTTATTTTTTAGTACATTTGGGACGTATAAATAAAAAACACTGTCACACATGGCAAAGATTGTACAAACAGTAAAGAGATACTCGCGCTACCTGTCACAGGTTGCGCTGCTCGCTTTCCTCACTCTTGTTATAACATGTTTCATGCCCAGGGAAAGGAAGGTGGCATACAGTTTCCAGGAAGGAGCACCATGGCAGCACGAGCAGCTTATAGCAGCATTCAGCTTTGACGTGCAGAAACCCGAGAAGGAACTGCTTGCCGAGAAGGACAGCATAAGAAGGAGCATACGCCCCTACCTTGCATACATACCGGGCATTGCCGACTCAATGTGCAGCAAGTTCGGGCAGGAGCTCGGCAGCAGGTTCCTCATCAACATATACCAGGGAGCGTTCGGCATGTACACAGGCAAGCTCAGGGAGATGTATAATAACGGCATTGTATCGGACGAGGACGCAAGGAGAATTGCCAGCGTGCGCTACGTGACATGCGTGGACGGCAGCAGGCAGACAAGGAAGGAGAGCGCCGCTCTCACCTCGGTGAGCGACGCGAAGAAGGCGCTGGCCGCACTTGACACCGGGCTTGTCAGCGACACGCTGGTGAGCAGCGTGGTGAGGCCAAACTATGTATATGACTCGCTGCTGGTTGCCGCTGCCGCCGAAAGGGAGTTCAGGAAGGTGGCCCCGATTACTGCCAGCGTGCAGAAAGGGCAGAAGATAATAAGCTATGGCGACGTGGTTGACCATGAGAGGTTCTGCATGATAAGCGCATATGTTGACGAGCTGAACAGGCTTGAAG
Organism: Bacteroidaceae bacterium; assembly: GCA_045592125.1. Classification (GTDB taxonomy): domain Bacteria; phylum Bacteroidota; class Bacteroidia; order Bacteroidales; family Bacteroidaceae; genus HGM04593. The sequence continues at coordinate 7,747 of JAZNUE010000059.1, forward strand.
ACGCCGAGGCGCGCATAAACAGGACAAGGATTATGGCCGGGCAGATTATATTCGTCGCCATCGCGATGTTCCTCATGTACTTCTACCTGGAGCTCTACCAGCCCGAAGTTGTGCACAATGGCTACAAGTTCGTCTTCTGCGCTATTGCCGTGTCGGTGTTCCCGATTATCGTGGGCCTTATGCTGGCGCTTGGCTACAGTAACCTGTTCATACTGCCGTTTGCCATAGTGCCTATGATGCTATGCCTGTTCATAAACAATCATGCGGCATTCGTAATACACACCATCACCATACTCATGTGCTCGGTAATGCTCACCGGGCAGTATGAGTTCGTGCTGCTGCAGATTGCTGCCGGATACAGCGTTATACTGAGCCTGAAGGAACTGTCATCGCGCTCGCAGATGTTCCGCTGCGTGCTCATCGCATTCGCCACATACTCGCTGGTGTACCTGTGCTATTCGTTCCTGTCGGCATCGGGCAGCATATACGGGAACTATGCAATGTACGTGCAGTTCGCGATCAGCTCGCTGCTCACGCTAATTGCATACCCAATCATGATTGTCTTTGAGAAGACATTCCATTTCGTGTCGAACGTGACGCTCATTGAACTGTCGAACCTGAACGCGCACCTGCTGCAGAAGCTCTCGCAGGACGCGCCCGGCACGTTCCAGCACTCGATACAGGTGAGCAACCTTGCAGCCGAGGCGGCGCATGCCGTCGGCGCCAACAGCCTGCTGGTGCGCACCGGCGCCCTCTACCACGACATAGGCAAGACGGAAAGCCCGATATACTTTACCGAGAACCAGAGCGGCGGCGTGAACCCGCACAGCGCACTCCCGTACACCGAGAGCGCTCAGATAATAAAGAAGCATGTAACCGACGGCCTTGAGATTGCAAGGCATGCGGGACTGCCCAAGAGCATACAGGATTTCATTGCCACCCACCACGGGCTCTCGAAGACAGGATGGTTCTACATCAGCTACAAGAACGAGCACCCAGGCGAGGAGATTGACGAGAGCCTGTTCATGTACCCGGGTCCCAAGCCCTCCACAAAGGAGCAGGCAATACTAATGATGGCCGACTGCACCGAGGCCGCCTCGCACAGCATAAAGGAGTATACCGAGGAGAATATAAGCGGCATGGTAGACAACGTGGTTGGCAAGCTGCTTAACGACAAGCAGCTGGAGCTTGCCCCGCTCACCTTCCAGGATATTGACACGATAAAAGGAATATTCAAGAGAAGGCTCATGGCCATATACCACACCCGCATAAGCTACCCCAAGGATAACAGTGCGGAAACTGGCAGCAGGGCATGAAAGGGATTCTAGGATACATATGGAAGAACAGGCTGCTCCCAAAGAGCGGCCTGTACACTGCTTGCGGCGACGGGGTTGAGATTATATCCTACGGGCGCGAGGAGGGCGACAGCGGCATATTCGCTGGCGCCAAGGTAAGGATTGGCAGCGAGACATGGTGCGGGAACGTAGTGCTGCACCAGGATGGGACAGGGAACGGAAAGGCTGCAGGCCTGGAGAACATAATACTGCATGTCACGACCAAGGAGCAGCCCGCGACACCCATGGCCATCCCCCATCTGCGCATAGCGCTGCCCCATGGCCTTGAGGCCGAGTTCGCCCAGGCCGAGAAGCAACAGCATTGCCTGCCGTGCGACAGCGTAATACCAGGCATACGCAGGATTGACATAAGCTCGTTCCTCTCGCGCCTGGCAGTTGAGCGAATAGAGGAGAAGGCGGAGAGCATAATGCACACCCTGGCCGAGTGCAGCGGGCTTTGGGACGACGCGCTGTTCAAGACAGTTGCGCGCAGCTTCGGGTTCGGGATACAGAGCGCAGTGTTCGAGAAATGGGCAAGGGTCCTTGACATGAACGCGCTGGGGAAGCACAGGGACAGCCTGCTCCAGGTGGAGGCAATAATGTTCGGGCAGGCAGGCCTGCTCGACGAGGAGAGCATTCCGCACTATTACCTTAAGGAGGCGCTTGAGAGCGGCTACTACAAGGAGATATCAAGAGAGTACAGGTTCCTGAAGAACAAGTTCGGCCTGCAGGGCATTTCCTTCAAGGAGTGGAACTGCGGGAATGTCACCCCGCACGTGCGCATAGCAAGGCTGGCAGCGCTCTACTGCACAAAGAGAATAAGTATATCGGGCATACTCGCCTGCAGCACCCTAAGCGAATACTACAGTATATTTGACACTGTGCCTGGCGGATACTGGCGTAACCGCACATGCTTTGGAGGCACGGAGACAATGGGCAGCAGCGGCATGAGGCCGCGCCAGCTGGACGTGATTATAATAAATGCGGTTGTCCCTACATTATATACATACGGGAAACACCGCAACGACAGCGCCGTGTGCAGCAAGGCCGAGGACCTGCTGCAGCAGATAAAAGGCGAGGAGAACAGCATAGTAAAGAAATGGAAGGAGAGAGGCATTGCCGTTGAGTGCGCTGCCGACTCGCAGGCACTGATACAGCTTGAGCGCAAGTATTGCCGCGCCGCCGGCTGCACAGGCTGCCGCATTGCCTGCCATTATATAAAGGAAAGGTTAGGCTGCGCTCCAGAATGACAGGACGGGTCCTCCTGCCCCCTAAGAATAAGTAATCCCCGCTCGCACCTGCGGGCGGGGGTTACTGTTGCTTTGTGGCAGCGGCTAATTTCT
>JAZNUE010000060.1:0-14610 GCA_045592125.1 Bacteroidaceae bacterium
TGAATTTTCAAATCGACGACACCGCCAGCAATTAGTCGTGCGCAGCACCGATGAAATTGGTGCCGCACGGGTTGCGGTAAAGGCGGTGTTGACAACAAAAAAGAGGTCGACTGGAATTTCCGTGTGCCGGGACCTTTTGCATACTTTTCAGTCATGAAAAGTATGTGATAGAACGACAACAAGAAGAATAAACGACAACAGATTAAGGGTAAAACAAACCAAGGAATAATAGTTTTATTTAGTTGAGTTATTTCGTCCACACGAAATTTCTACTGAGCCAATAAAACAAATGCGATGGGCTAGCCCATCGCATTTGTTTTATTTTATCGGCATTTTTTACATGCTTATTTTGTCGCGCTTGAAACGACAACGTTCTTTATTTCCCAAGTACTTGAGTTTGCTGTTGTTGACATATACTTGAATGCAACGACAACTGCAGACTTACCCATTACTGAACCCGGTAGTGCAATCTCTCCTGTGTTGTGGAATGTCCAGTTATTGTTGTTCACTGCACCAAAGTCAACCTCAACCCACTCTGTGGTTGTTACATCGCCTGTGTAGTTGTTTGTTACAAGCAGTTTGTGGTTTGCAGCGGCTGCATTTACATCTCCCTTATTTATTACATAATCAAAGGCAATGTTTGCTGCTGTCTCGCCAGCGAGGTTCATTGCCGGTGAAATCAACCAACTTTCAGCATCCTGGCTTGCACCGTTTGAGTAACCTGAAGCCTTTGCACCATAATTGGCTGCAAATACCCATGGGAAATTGCCTACAACTTCCTGAGTCTTGAATGAACCGAGGTCTGTAGCGAATGTCTCGTTAAGGTATTCGCCTGCGGCAGGAGTCTCGGGTTCTTCCTCATCACCGCCTTCCTCATTGCCGCCGCCTGAGACTGAACCGTCGGTTGTTGTCAATGAAGCGTCGTCGACAAGGAATGAAGCGCCGTTGCCAGTCTTGTTGTTCATTACAATAAGCGCAACCTCTGTCTGTTCGGTGAGTGTGAACTCATATACTCTTGGAGTCCACTCGGCAGGCGCTGCAGAAGCTGAGGCTGTCTCGTATGTGTATTGTCCAGCAACACCGTTTGCAATGGTTACATAGCCTAGGCGGCAGTGACCTGCGTCATCGCCATTGGCCTTTACATATACGCTGAATGTGTATGTGCCGGCAGCGAGGACATAGCTCTGTGATGCAAATCGTTTGTTGCCCTTTGTGTCACCGCTTACGATTACAGAGTAGTTTCCGCTGTGTGCGTCGGTGCCTTGCGCTATTGTTGCATTTGAAGTCTTGAGTGTTGCCCAGCTGACAGGATTGCTGTTGCTCCAGTCCTCGAAACTGCCGTTTGTGAGCAGGTTGTCGCCGCTTGGTACAACCGGTGTATCGGGGGTATCTGGTGTGTCAGGAGTATCTGGTGTCTCTCCTGTTGCTGCGCCATGGGCAACAACGAAGTTTCTTACTTCCCATGTGGCTGCCTTTTCTTCAGTTCCTGTATAGCAGAGAGCAAAAGTTACTGCATTCTTGCCAAGGAACTCTGCTGGAACGGCCACGTTTGCCTTGTAGAATGTATTCCAGTCTGTTTTCCCATCAGCGGTCTTGCCACCAGGTGTCGCGCCATAAGGAATATTTGTCCATGTTGCGGTTGCCGCATCTCCTGCGTAATCAGCGCATACTAGCAACTGATGGTTCTCGGCAATCGTATTGTTCAATGCATACTGGATAATGTATTCAAATGCAACGTAGGCCTCGGTCTCGTTTGTAAAGTCAACTGCTGGTGAGATAAGCCAGCTTACAGCAGCATTGTTGGTCTTTGCGTCGCTTTCGTATGATGTAGCCTTTGCGGTGCTGAAGTCAATTATCCAAGGATAGTTGCCCACGGTCTCCTGTGTTGTGAATGCACCGAAGCTTGTTGCGAATGATTCGCTGATGTAGGCGTCGGCTGGTGTTTCGGGTTCCTCGGGAGTAACGCCCTCAATCTCGTACTTTGTTACAGTCTTGAGGCCTGGAACGCCGAAGTACTTCTCAAGGCTTCCTGTGAGGGTTACCATCTTCTTGTAGTTGCATGGATTGTCAACGAGGTTCAATGCGTTGCGCACTGCGCCGCTTGGCAGTTGTACAGGCATGCAGTTGGCATGGTCGGTCTCGTCGGCATTGTCGGCAATAAGGATATTGGTCTTTGACTCCGCTGTTCCGCTGAAACGGCAGCCGTCGGTATATACCTGGCCGTCAACAGTACCTACAATATAGCCCTTGATGATTGCAGGGGTAGCAACGCCTGTGAACGCCTCAAGCGCCTCGGCAACTGTGTATTCCTGTGCATCCTCGGGCTGCTCGGGCTCAGCAGCGGTGCCGTGCGCAACCTTGAAGTTCTTTACCTCCCATGTGCCGGCCTTTGTTGTGGCTGTGTAACGGAGTGCAAAAACAATGCCGTTCTTGCCAAGGAAATCGGCGGGGACTGCAACGTTTGCCTTGTAGAATGTCGCCCAGTCGCTGCCCTCGACTGCACCGTAAGGAAGGTCGGTCCATGTTGCGGCTGCGGGGTCGCCTGCATAGTTGGCGCTCACGAGCAGCTGGTGGTTCTTGGCAACCTTGCCGCTCTCGGAGTAGCGGATGATGTAGTCGAATGAAACGTAGGCCTCGGTCTCGCCTGTGAAGTCAACGGGTTCTGCAATGAGCCAGCTTGTAGCAGCCTCGTTCTTGCCGTCGACATAAGATGTTGCCTTTGCTGTGCTGTAGTCAATTACCCAAGGATAGCTGCCTACGGTCTCAACAGGTGTGAATACACCGAAGTCCGACTTGAAGGTCTCGTTAATGTAGACGCCTTCTTCGGTTGTGCCGCCATTGCCGCCTTCTGTGGGGAAGTCGTATGGCGATTCAGGAATGTCCGTACACGCATTGAATGCGAACAGGGCCATTGCTGCCAGAAATAGATTCTTGATTTTCATGGTTTATGCTTTTGTTTTGTTATTATTCTGAAATCTGCTCGATGTCACTTGTTGAACTGATTACGAACTGCCAGTAGTCGTTGTAGCGTGTGAGTACGCCGTTGACGTTGAGCATGCCGCTGGGCATGGGCTCGTTGGCAAAGTCGGCATAGGTGCTCATGCGCAGCACAAGATTGGTCTTGCCCATCTTTATGTGGCGCTCCACAACGTTGTTGTACTGGAGTTCCTCGGGTGCCCACAGCTCTGTGCCGTCGGCCTCGGTAATCCTTACATTCTCGAGGCGAACAAATTTGGCAAGCCTCTCCTTGTTCTCGTTTGTGAAGAATGTGTCGTCGATGGTCTCGGGAAGCAGTTCGGGCTGTGTCCTGTCGGGCGCGCCTATGATACGCACATGATTGCGGTAGACGCTCTTGTTCATGCGGCCTATCTTGCCTTCGTAGAGACCGCCCACCTGTGCCATCTTGCCGTAGCCGCCAACATACAGTCCCTTACAGCTTATGCGCACGCGCTGGCCAACGGGTACCATTGCGTAGAGGCCTACATCGTTCACGCCGATGATGATTGCGCCTGTAGAGTCGTTGATGATGAACTGCTTGTATACGTTGCCTGTAGCGTCGTCGGCAACGACAACGCCTTCAATAATGATGTCTTCGGTAACCTCCTTGACACCGCTTGACGAGATTGTCGAGGCGTATTTCTCCTTCAGCTCGGCAATGGTGGTGTTCGCTTCGCCAATCTCGTTGTTGCCGAACGGGGGGACCTTGAAGCTGGGCTCGTCGAACTCGTTCATGCACGATGTCACGGTAAAGAGTGACAGTGCCAGAATTGCTAGGTATTTTATTGCTTTCATCTTATTACTTCCTTTTTATATTAGAAACGGAAACCAATGTTCAGGTATGCATTGAATGCATTGGCATAGTAGAGGAACGGGTTCTTTGAGAACTTGTAGGTGCGTGCCTCGCCGTCGGCGTAGCTGTCGCCGCGGTTCTGCTCGTAACCGCCTGTAATCATCTTCTGGTTGTTGAGGATGTTGTTCAGGTTCAGGTTAATGTTGAGCCTGTTGCCGCCTCTCAGGCTAATGCTCTTGCCAATAGATGCGTCTACCATGAAACCGCCCTTGCCCTTGAACTGTGAGGGGAGATTGAGCACTTCCTCGCCTGTTGTGGCGTCGATTGTGGGCTTGCCCGCTACGCTTTCAAGGCGTGCATACTTGGAGGCGTCGATGTAAATCCTGTCATAGTAGTTGACGTTGGCGCTAAGGTACCAGCCGCTCACGTTGTAGTCAACGCCAAGGCTGAGTGCTGTGAGCGGGGTGCCGTCGAGCTTCACCCCGTCCATATATACCTTGTCGTTCATCACAACCTTCTCGTTCTCGCTGATGAGGAAACCGTTTACGTCTTTCCTGTATTCGGCGTTTCCTACCGAGGCAACAGCATTGAAAGAGAGTGACGAGGTGGCGTTGTACACGATTGCTGCCTCAAGGCCATAGTGTGTCTTGCTCACTCCGGTCATGGTGAGGTATGTGAACTGCGACTGGAGGTCGTTGTAGAATGCGTTCTGCTCCACGCAGTTGTTGAATAGGGTAGCATATCCGCTGACCTTTGCCGTGACAGGGCCTGCGCTAAGGCTGTACGAGAGCTCGGCATTGAGGATGTCCTCGTTCTCGAGGCCGCGTACAAAGTCGTTGCGCATGCGCGGGGCAATGAATGAGTTATAGGCGATTGGTGCGCGGTTCTCGTATCCGGCTCCGAATGACAGCATGTTGTATGCGTCGAACTTGAGGATGATACCGAACTTTGTGCCGCCGCCAAGGAACTTGGCTGTGCCGCTGCTGCCTTTTGAGAACTCCATCGCGCGTCCGTTGCGCATGTGCCCGTAGCGTTCCATTGTGGTACCCTCGAGGTGTGCGCCGGCAAAGATGTGGAAGATGTCCTTGTCGAAACGGTGCTGGTAGAAGAGGTTTGCCTTGTTCACGTAGAGGTCGTAGTCGTATCCGAAGACATCGCCCACGCCAATCTGGCGGTTGGGGTTGTCAACGTCGTTCTGCACGTAGTCGCTGTTTGGCCCGAAATCGCCTACAGAGAACTTGTCAATGTCGGTATACTTCTTTGAGCCAAGCAGGTCGCTCATGGTCTTGTAGTGCATGCCCTTTGTGCTTCCGAGCTGCAGGCCCAGGGTTCCTGTGTTGTACTGGTCGAAACTGATGTTGAGCGAAGAGCCGAGGTTGAGCGCAAGCTGGTCGTTGTGACGGCGCTCTACATAGTAGAGGCACTCGCCGCCAATGGAATTTGCCTGGCTGTTGGCAAAGTACATGTAGTCCCAGTTGAGCTGGCGGTTGGCCTTGCTTTCCTTCCAGTAGCCGTAGCGTGTCATGAAGTCGGCAAGCTCGTCCTCTGTCGGGGTGTAATTGATGTCCCAGACGTCATAGGCGGCACTCGGCAGGTTCTGGTAGTAGTTGGGGCGCGGGTCGGCAGCGTTGCCGTTCCAGCCCAGGGCTGTTGTACTGTACATTGAGTACTTGCCGAAGAGCGACGTTGTGAGCTGCAGCCTGTCGCTAATCTTGTAGTCCCATGTGATGAGGGCGGAGGGCTCGAACGAGTTCACTATGCGTGCGTTGCGCTTCTTGCCTTCCTGATAGCCCCAGTTGGGGTTGTAGTAGTGTGTGCCGGCCAGCCAGTATGCCTCTTCGGTAGCGGCGCCCTGCTGTGCGCGCTCAGTTGGAGAGCCCCATGTGGAGATAGAGATGCTGTGCCTGTCGCCAATCTTCTTCTCGGCCGCAAGGAAGTAGCCAAGAGAGTTGTAGAATGTTCCCTCGATTACGCCCTCATTTGCCCAGCGGTACGAAGCTGAGGCCGTGAATGCCCATCCGTTCTGCATGAGGCCTGTGGAGCCTGTGTACATGAGGCGGGCAAGGTAGTTGCGGTTGCAGCCTACAAGCGACATCTTGTGTCCGGCTGCATACTGGCTCGCGCGCATGTTTATGTTGCTGGCGCCGCCAACGGTGCTGAAGCCAAAGCGGTTGTGCTCAAGGAAAGTGGCGCCCTCCTTGTTGCGGGTAGCGTCGTTAAGGCCGCCAATCATGCCGTAGCTGAACTGGCCTCTCTCGGCGTCATTAATGAGAACGCCGTTGGCGTAGACGTTGTTGTACATTGACTCGTAGGCACGGATGCGGAAACGCATTGGGCTGAACAGGTAGCCTACCTCGGAAAGGAAGTAGTCGTCGTTTGACGATACCATTGCGGTTGTTCCTGCGTAGTCGTCATCGTCGCCGAGCTGTCCTTCGGAGAATGTGTACGACTCGTTGCCCTCGTCACCTAATGTAATGACGTTGCCGGCCGGTGCTGCCTCGCTTATGCGGAGCGTGTCGGCGTAGAGCATGCGTGCAGGCGGCTGCTTGGTCATGCCGTTCCTGGCTTGCGTAGCAGGCTGTTCCTGTGCATGGGCGCCTGCCATGCAGGCAAGGCATAGCAACAAAAATGCTGCGAACTTTGATTTGTTCATGATGGTTTATAATAATTTAGTAGTTAAATGCAGCTATACTCCGGCAGCAGTTTCCTTTTGGGAAGTCCCTCCTGCCAATCTACAAAGTTAAATAAAAGTATAAATATGTGAAAGAGATATGTCCTTTTTAACACAGCGGCCGCCTGCAAGGCTATACTTGCAGGCGGCCGCTGTGTTAGGAATCTGCCTTTATCAGTTGTTCTCGGGGCGGAGCTTGCGCACTACGGCGCCGGCCTGCCACATTTCGGTCTCGCGCATCTCGCGAAGCTCCTCCTCCAGTTTCTGGCGGTAGTCGGGCTGCGAGTTGGTGTCAATGCTGCGCTGTGCCTCGTTGCCTGCAGCAACCTCGGCATAGAGCTCGTCAAAGACAGGCATTGTGGCGTCGCGGAACTTCTTCCACCAGTCGAGCGCGCCGCGCTGCGCTGTTGTAGAGCAGTTTGCATACATCCAGTCCATGCCGTTTTCCGAAATGAGGGGCATGAGGCTCTGTGAGAGTTCCTCAACAGTCTCGTTGAAGGCCTCGGAAGGGGTGTGCCCGTTCTTGCGAAGAACCTCGTACTGTGCAGCGAAGATACCCTGGATGGCGCCCATGAGCGTGCCGCGCTCGCCTGTCAGGTCGGAATATACCTCGCGCTTGAAAGTTGTCTCGAACAGGTAGCCTGAACCCACGCCAATGCCAAGTGCTATTACGCGGTCCCATGCACGGCCTGTTGCGTCCTGGAAGATTGCGTAGCTTGAGTTAAGGCCGCGGCCCTGAAGGAACATGCGGCGCAGCGATGTGCCTGAACCCTTGGGCGCAACGAGGATGACGTCGACGTCGGCAGGAGGGATAATGCCTGTGCGCTCCTTGTATGTGATTCCGAAACCGTGAGAGAAGTAGAGTGCCTTGCCTGCTGTGAGGTGCTTCTTCACTGTGGGCCATACGGCAATCTGCCCTGCGTCGGAGAGCAGGTACTCAATGATGGTTGCCTTCTCGCATGCCTCCTCTATCTCGAACAGGCTTTCGCCCGGTACCCAGCCGTCGGCTACTGCCTTGTCCCAGCTCTTTGAACCCTTGCGCTGGCCAACAATCACGTTGAAACCGTTGTCGCGAAGGTTGAGCGACTGGCCTGGACCCTGTACGCCATATCCTATAACTGCAATTGTCTCGTCCTTCAATGTCTCCAGGGCCTTTGCCAATGGATACTCTTCACGTGTCACGACGTTCTCGATGACGCCGCCAAAATTCATCTGTGCCATTATTGTATTATTTTTAGCTGTTATTCCTTATTTATATATGCAACACATTTGGAGCGCGAAAGTAATAGTAAAAATTGATAAAATCAAAGAAAAAGTGATTTTCTGCGTAAAAATATATTACAATCCTCGCCTTGGTTGCCATTTGTTAAGGCAAATGCCCTCACTGCTGGCTAAAAGCCATAGCGTACCGCGCTGTTTTTTTCAAGAATATCCCTGCAGGCGTGCAATACAACAAAAGTTTTTATTAATTTTACCGGGTGTTAGGCGAAAAGTAACAAAACTATATATAGATAATGAGAAAGAAGAGTTGCCTGCTGATGGTGCTTATGCTGTTTGCTGTAATGCTTACGGTGTCGGCACAGCAAAAGAAGTATGAGGTGTACAGTGTCGGTTTCTACAACCTCGAGAACCTTTTTGACACAATACATGACCCTGGAAAGAATGACTATGAGTTCCTGCCCGACGGCACAAACAAGTGGGGTACGCTCAAGTACACCAGCAAGCTCAAGAACATGGCCACGGTGCTAAATGAGATGGGTACCGATGTGGTTCCTGTGGGAATGGCGGCAGTTGGCGTGTCGGAGATAGAGAACAGCCGCGTGCTGGCCGACCTTGTGAGCCATGAGGCGCTTGCTCCCCGAGGCTGGGATTTCGTCCACATTGAAGGTCCCGACACTCGTGGCGTTGACTGCGCATTACTCTACAACCCCAAGCTCTTCAAGCCTGTTGCCTCAAGGCTTGCCCCTTACACAACCGAGGACAATGATACCACGTACAAGACACGCGGTTTCCTCATTGTGAGCGGGAACATGGGCGGCGAACTGGTGCACATAATCGTTAACCACTGGCCTTCGCGCTATGCCAAGTCGCCGGCGCGTGAGCGTGCAGGAGTGCTGGTCCGCGAGCTCAAGGACTCTATCATGAGCGTACATCCCGATACGAAGGTGCTCATTATGGGTGACATGAACGATGACCCCGACAACAAGAGCATGAAGAAGTGCCTTGGCGCTGTGCGCGAGAAAGCGGAGGTGAAGTCTGCTTCAGACCTCTACAATCCCTGGTGGAATATCCTGCGCAAGAAAGGGCACGGGACACTGAAGTACAAGGGCAAATGGAACCTCTTCGACCAGATTGTATTCACAGGCAATCTCCTCGGCACAGACCGTTCTACGCTAAAGCTCTACAAGACCGAGATATTCTCCCGAAACTATATGTTCCAGCAGGAAGGGCGCTACAAGGGAAATACCCTGCGTACACATGCCGGCGGCGTATGGCTCAACGGATACAGCGACCACTTGCCGGTGATTGTGTATCTTGTAAAGGAGGCCAGGTGAAAGCTGCAGCGAGGGGTAAAACTGAAAAGTGAAAGGCAAGAGTGGAGGTGCCTTTCACCTTTCACCTTTCACCTTTCACCTTTTTTTATATGTCCAGCCTGCTCTCGACCATTTCCCAGTCGACTATCTCCCAAAGGGCCTTGACGTGCTCGGCACGGCGGTTCTGGTAGTCGAGATAGTAGGCATGCTCCCACACGTCAATGCCGTATAGCGGTGTCATCCTGTGGCGTAGCGGGGTGTCGCCGTTGGCGCAGCTTACAATACTCAGCTTGCCGCTCTCTTCCTGTGCCAGCCACACCCATCCGCTGCCGAAGAGTGAGGCCGCGGTCTCTTCCATCTTCTTCTTGAGGGTGTCGAAATTGCCGAAGTCAAAATGTATAAACTCCTTAAGGCTGTGCCCTGGGCGGTTGTTGCCCTGCGGTGCTGGCGTGAACTGCTCGAAATAGAGCGAGTGGTTAAGTACCTGCCCGGCGTTGTTCTGCAACGGTCCTGGTGGTGCCTGCGCGATAATCTCACGAAGTGTCATCCCCTCAAAGCCGGTCCCTGCCACAAGCCTGTTGAGGTTGTCGACATATGTCTGCAAGTGCTTGCCGTAGTGCAGTTCTACGGTTGCCTGGCTAATCACGGGCGCCAGCGCTCCTGTGGGATAGATGAGGACGGGCATCTGGAATCCTGTGCGGGTCTCTTTTACTAGGTTGCTCATAACTGTAATTGTTTTTTCAGGTTCATGGTATCTACGTAACAAGAGAGGCGTGGAGATGTTCGTGCTTTTTGCTTTATTTGAGAAACCCTGCTGTTGAAAAATAATTAATTTATTTCGCTAACATTCGCCTCTTTATTCCTATCTTCGCGAAAAATATTGAGCGGGCGCTGCCCGTGGTGCCACGATGATAAATTACGAAGAAGAACTGAATGGAGCGCAGCTTGAGGCGGTGCAGTATCTCGACGGCCCTTCGCTGGTGATTGCCGGCGCGGGGTCGGGAAAGACGCGTGTGCTCACATACAAGATTGCCTATCTGCTTGAGCATGGATATGAACCATGGTCCATACTCGCGCTTACCTTTACCAATAAGGCCGCCGGGGAGATGAAGGAGCGCATTGCGGCGCGTGTGGGGGAGAGGGCCGCGTCAATGCTGTGGATGGGTACTTTCCATTCGGTTTTCTCAAAGATTCTCCGCCGCGAGGCGCACCACATTGGCTACACTCCGCAGTTTACCATCTATGACCAGGCCGACTCACGCAGCCTGGTGAAGAGCATAATAAAGGAAATGCAGCTCGACGAGAAGGTGTATAAGCCTAATGCTGTTGCCGAGCGCATCTCGGCGGCAAAGAGCGCGCTAATCTCTCCCGGTGACTACGAGAACGACCAGGGACTGCGCCGCGACGACCTGCATGCCAGGATACCTTCCACCTACGAGATATACAAGAGGTATGCCGAGCGCTGCCGCCTGGCGAATGCCATGGACTTCGACGACCTGCTGGTGAATACCTACAGGCTCTTTAGGGATATGCCCGAGGTGCTTGGACAGTATGTGGAGCGCTTCAGGTATGTGCTTGTTGACGAGTACCAGGACACGAACTATGTCCAGGGGGGCATTGTGTGGCAGCTGACGCAGGCACGCAAGGCCATATGCGTGGTGGGTGACGACGCCCAGAGCATATATTCGTTCCGTGGTGCCGACATCGGGAATATCCTTGGCTTTACCAGGCGTTACGGCGGGGCAAGGATTTTCAAACTCGAGCAGAACTACCGTTCCACAAAGATGATTGTGAACGCGGCAAACAGCCTTATTTCACGCAATCAGGAGCAGATTGAGAAGACTGTGTTCTCCGACCGTGGCGAAGGCGAGCCGCTTGCGCTCTATCCGGCCTATTCCGATTTTGAGGAGGGCGAGATTGTCGCGAACAAGATTGCCGAGCTGCGCCGTCGCGAGGGACTGCAGTTCAGCGACTTTGCAATCCTGTACCGCACAAATGCGCAGTCGCGTATTTTTGAGGAGGCCTTCCGCAAGCGCTCCTATCCGTACAGGATTTACGGGGGGCTCTCGTTCTACCAGCGCAAGGAGATTAAGGACGTGATTGCCTATTTCCGTCTCATATGCAACAATAGCGACGAGGAGGCCTTCAAGCGTGTTATAAATTTCCCGGCGCGCGGCATTGGCGACAAGACTGTGCAGAAGGTGAAGGAGGCTGCCATGGAACGGGAGACAAGCTTCTGGCAGGTGATTGCCGACCCTTTCCAGCCTCGGCTGGACGTGACGAAGGGAACGTTTGCCAAGCTCCAGCAGTTTGCGGCAATGATAGACCGTTTCTCGGTCTATGCACAGGAGAAGAATGCTATTGAGACGGCGCGTCTGGTACTGCAGGAGAGCGGGCTGCTGATGGAACTTGGCAATGATAGCAGTGTCGAGGGCAAGGCGCGCCAGGAGAACGTGCAGGAACTCATGAGCGGTATTGCCGACTTTGTTGATGTGCGCCGCGAGGAAGGCAATGCTAACGACAGGCTTGTGGATTTCCTCTCGGAGGTAGCGCTCACAACCGACCTGGACGCGAAGGACCAGGATGACGGGAACCATGTGACGCTGATGACAATACACTCGGCCAAAGGGCTTGAGTTCCGTACAGTGTTTATAGTGGGCCTTGAAGAGGACCTCTTCCCCAACCAGTGCGCGCAGAATTCGCTGCGCGAGATGGAGGAGGAGCGCCGCCTGTTCTATGTTGCCATAACACGTGCCAAGGACCATTGCGTGCTCTCTTTTGCCAAGAGCCGCTACAAGTTCGGGCAGTTCGGTTTCTGCGAGCCCAGCCGCTTTATAAAAGAGATTGACGCATGCTACATTGCATTGCAGGGGTCTGTATCGCCCCGCTCCCAACAGGGCGGGCAGGCGTGGCGCAGTGGCGGGCTGTTCGGAGGCACTAATGGTGCTGCACGTCAGCCGTACGGCGGGCGCCAGTGGGGGAGCGCTGCTCCTCAGGACACGCCGCGCGGCACGCCTCAGGACAATGCCCAGCAGGGAAAGCGCGTGATAAGCGCGTCGGCCTTTGGGCAGAAACCGGCAAACCTCCGCCGCGTGTCGGACGTTGAGCGGGATTTCGCTGCCCCCAAGAGCGGCCATGCGGCATTGAGCGTGGGCATGGTTGTGCAGCACGACCGTTTTGGAGTGGGCGAGGTGCAGGCCACTGAAGGGTCGGGCGAGAATGCCAAGGCAACAATAAGGTTCCAGAATGCAGGTGTAAAGACTCTGCTGCTTAAATTTGCGAAACTGAAGATAATAGGATAGCTGCTGGCTGCTTATTTTGGAGAGAGCGGCTGCAGAATAACGGTATAGCTAAATAATTCAGGTAATGGATAAGGAGATGATAAAAAAGGTGCCATCGCCCTGCTATGTGATGGAGGAGGCGCTGTTGCGCAGGAACCTGGCCCTCATAAGCCGCGTGGCCCGTGAGGCAGGTGTGGAGATAATACTTGCTTTCAAGGCATTCGCCTTGTGGAAGAGCTTTCCAATCTTTCGCGAGTACATCAGTTCGGTGACAGCAAGCTCCATTCACGAGGCACGTCTTGCATTCGAGGAGTTCGGCAGCAGGGCCCATGCATTCTCTCCGGCATATACTGCCGAAGAGTTTGGGGAGATAATGCGCTGCAGCAGCCACATCTCGTTCAATTCGCTTACCCAGTATGAGCGATTCTATCCTATGACAAGGACGGCCGGGCATGAGATTTCGTGCGGCATACGCATAAATCCTGAATATTCCGAGATTGAGACCGAACTTTACAACCCGTGTGCTCCCGGCAGCCGCTTTGGCGTTACGGCCGACCTGCTGCCCGACGGGCTCCCTGCAGGCGTTGAGGGATTCCATTGCCATTGCCACTGCGAGTCAAGCTCGTACGCGCTGGAGAATACACTGGCGCATATTGAGGAGAAGTTCGGCAAATGGTTGCCGAAAATCAAGTGGCTGAACCTTGGCGGCGGTCACCTTATGACACGCAAGGACTACGATGTTGAACACCTGATTGCCCTGCTAAAGGGGCTGCGCGGCCGTTATCCCAATCTGCAGGTCATACTTGAACCGGGTTCGGCCTTTGCATGGCAGACGGGTTCCCTTGTGTCTGAGGTCGTGGATATTGTCGAAAGCCGCGGCATACGCACGGCTATCCTTAATGTGAGCTTTACATGCCATATGCCTGACTGTCTTGAAATGCCCTACCAGCCTGTAGTCACAGGCGCAGAGTCTCTGGATGCCGATGCTGTCAAAGGCGCTCCATTCAAGGAGAATATCTATCGTCTTGGCGGCAACAGCTGCCTTAGCGGCGACTACATGGGCAGCTGGAAGTTCCCTCGGCCGCTTGAGGTTGGCGACAAGGTCGTATTTGAGGACATGATACACTATACCACGGTAAAGACTAACATGTTCAACGGGATTTCACACCCGAGCATAGCGCTTCTGCATGAGAACGGCGAACTTGAGATGTACAAGGTGTTCGGATACGAGGACTACAGGGACCGCATGTGCTAGGATATTATGAGTACTCTTGAAAGGGCAATAGAGATAGCGGCCGAGGCGCATCGAGGGCAATTGGACAAGGCCGGGTGCGATTATATAGGTCATCCGTTGCGTGTTATGGCTGCGGGCAAAAGCATGGAGGAGAAGATTGCGGGTGTGCTGCACGATGTTGTTGAGGACGGCGGCTGGACATTCGAGATGCTTGAGGCCGAAGGTTTCTCGGCCGAGATAATTGAGGCCCTGCGCTGTGTCACTAAACTCTCCGATGATGAACCGTATGATAAGTTCATTGCCCGCATAAAGGGTAATCCGTTGGCCGTGGCGGTAAAGCTCAATGACCTGAGCGATAACATGGATATACGCCGCCTGCCATATATGTCGGACAAGGATGTGAAACGCCTGAAGAAGTACCTGAAGGCGTACAAGCTGCTCACGGGCGAACCGCGATATTCAGTCTATGCCTGCCGGCAAGAGTTTCCCAATGCATATAATCCTTGGACTGATGACGATGACGCTGAACTGATTGCCATGTGGGGCGAGGGCGCTACAGTGGAGGAACTTGCCGGGCACTTTCAGCGCAAGCCTGGAGCAATCCTCTCCAGGATTAAGAAACTGGGGCTGTAGGGTGACTAAGGATTCTTTCCTTTTTTGTGAACTTTGGAGATTTTCTACAAAAAACTTTCAAAAAATTTTGCAGGTTTGAAAATAAGTACTACCTTTGCACCCGTTAAGCAAATCGCCAAGCGATTAATGCGGAAATAGCTCAGTTGGTAGAGCACAGTCTTGCCGAAAAAGAATAAGGGTTTCCAACCTTGGCAAGGAAAGGCAAAACAATAGAGCAAATACACAAACTGCGGAAATAGCTCAGTTGGTAGAGCACAACCTTGCCGAAAAAGAATAAGGATTTCCAACCTTGGCAAGGAAAGGCAAAACAATAGAGCAAATACACAAACTGCGGAAATAGCTCAGTTGGTAGAGCACAACCTTGCCGAAAAAGAATAAGGGTTTCCAACCTTGGCAAGGAAAGGCAAAACAATAGAGCAAATACACAAACTGCGGAAATAGCTCAGTTGGTAGAGCACAACCTTGCC
>JAZNUE010000061.1:0-13115 GCA_045592125.1 Bacteroidaceae bacterium
ATACCGTTCTCGTTAAGTACAGCGAGGATCTGCTTGATACGACGATCCTGACTTTCAAATTTTACGGGTCTTATCATAGCTTTGTCCTCCTTATTCTTTACGTGGGTCAATATACTTAACAGCACCTGCCTCCTCAGAGAAGCGTCCATAAGACTTTGTCAGCTTCTTGACAGCCTCGTTGGCGTCGGTACCCTTCTTAATCTCATCCATAAGCTGGCCGAGGTTGATGAACTCGTAGCCGCAAATCTCGTCGTTCTTGTCAAGAGCGAGGCGTGTGATGTAGCCCTCTGCCATCTCAAGGTAACGTGAACCCTTTGCCAAAGTACCGTAGAGAGTACCTGTCTGGCTACGGAGACCTTTACCCAAGTCCTCAAGACCTGCACCGATAATCAGGCCGCCCTCGGAGAAAGCCGACTGGCTGCGACCGTAGACAATCTGCAGGAACAGCTCGCGCATTGCAGTGTTGATGGCGTCGCAAACGAGGTCGGTGTTCAGGGCCTCAAGGATTGTCTTGCCAGGGAGAATCTCAGAAGCCATAGCCGCTGAGTGTGTCATGCCTGAACAGCCGATAGTCTCGACAAGGGCCTCCTGGATGATACCGTTCTTGATGTTCAATGAGAGCTTGCATGCGCCCTGCTGGGGAGCACACCAGCCGATACCGTGTGTAAAGCCAGAGATGTCAGCAACCTCCTTTGCCTTGATCCACTTGCCCTCTTCAGGGATTGGAGCAGGACCGTGGTTAGGACCTTTCTTTACAACACACATGTTTTCTACTTCGTGTGAATAAACCATAATTGTTGTATGTTTAAAATGTGAAACATAGTCTCTTTCAATCTGCGAAGTTAGTAAAAATAATGTCTTACGCAAAAGTTGCCGCATTTTTTTCTTTACAAAAACAAATTCCGTCATAAAAAACAATAAATGGCAAGCTTATTTGCAGCAACGGTATCTATGTTTGGCATTTTCTTCGTATCTTCGCGCCTAATTACAGAAAGTATAACAGGATAAATGCGATAATTCATGAAAAAGTTCTTTAATATTATGCTGCTGCAGGCGGTGGCGCTGCTTCTTTTCTCATGCGGCCCGGCCGAGGTGGGGAATACGTTCAACCTTTACTACGACAACATATATACGGTTAACAAGCACACTCTCACGGCCGAGGATTCCGACTCCGTGATACGTATCGACAATATGGACAATGCCGGTTTCAAGACAGGCGACAGGGCATACATGATTCTTCGCCATTACTACGACTACAATGTGATGAAAAGGCCGCACATTGACATTTACTATGCTGGCGAGGTCATTCCCACATATCCCCTTTCGCCAAAGGATAGCATTGATGTGGCGGAGTATACTGCTCCTTTCGACAGCCTGTACCGTTTTGAGTTTCTCGACCGCTATGCTGCCCCAGTGTGGATAAAGAAGAACCGCCAGAATATAAACATCTCCTATTTTGGCGCCAAGGAAGGCGCGTCGTTCGCAATGACGGTGCGTGGCGTGAGCGAGATTGCCGGTGCGCCCGACAAGGCATGCCTTGAGCTTAACCTCTATGCAAAGGCGCAGCGCGACGGCAACGCGACAGTTACCAGGCTGCTCACCTTTGACCTCTCTGGCCTTGACGGCCTGCTCGACGACGGGCAGAAGAGCGCCCTGCAAGGGAAGAAGGCCTTAAGGACAAAGATATACCTTAGCCGTGAGACTGACGGCGCCGTAAAGGAGGTAAGTATCATAGGCGGTGAACTTGACAATCCCTTCAAATGATTATGGACAAGAGAACTGCAAATGTAAACATAAAGAACCGCAGGGCCACGTTCGACTATATCATAACGGAGACATACACGGCGGGCCTGGTGCTAACCGGTACCGAGATTAAGTCGATACGCCTGTCCAAGGCAAGCCTTGTCGATACCTACTGCACGTTCATTAATAATGAGCTGTGGGTGAAGAACATGCATATTGCCGAGTATTTCTACGGTTCGTACAACAACCACGCGGCGCGCCGCGACCGCAAGCTGCTGCTTGAGCGAAAGGAACTGCGCAAGCTCAGGCAGGCAGTGAAGAACCCTGGCTTTACCATTGTGCCCACAAGGCTGTTCATTAACGAGAAGGGCCTTGCAAAGCTTGTCATTGGCCTTGCTAGGGGAAAGCACGAGTATGACAAGCGCGAGTCCATAAAGGAGCGTGACGACAAGCGCGAGATTGACCGCATAAGGCGAAGCTATTAACGCGATTTACCCTATCCAGGCCGGGCCTTGTCGTCCTGAGCGAAGCGAAGGGACTAAAGGGGCGCTCTGTTAGAACGCTGATAAAAAGATATTTCGCTGCGCTCAATATGACAATATGCTCAACATGGCAGTAATGCTAGGACAACGCTGGCAGCATCGCAATGACTGTCCCTGAGCAACGCGAAGGATATGAATAGATAGATTTTTTTGAAAGTGAATCTCAAAGATGTAATAAAGGAACGTATAATGGTGCTTGACGGCGCAATGGGCACTATGATACAGAAATACGCCCTTGCCGAAGAGGATTTCCGTAGCACTCTGCTTGCAGGGCATCCGGTAGCGCTGAAGGGAAACAACGACCTTCTGGTGCTCACCCGCCCCAGTGTCATAAGCGAGATACACACAAAGTACCTTGCCGCAGGTGCCGATATAATAGAGACCTGTACCTTCAATGCCAATGCAATATCGCAGGGCGAGTATGGCTGTGCGCACCTCTGTGCCGAAATCAACCGCCAGGCAGCGCGGCTCGCGCGTGAGGCTGCCGACAGTTTTTCCACGCCAGGCAAGCCGCGCTTTGTGGCCGGTTCGGTGGGCCCAACCGGGCGCACCTGCTCAATGAGTCCCGATGTCGAGGACCCTGCCATGCGCAATGTCACGTTCGATATGCTGGCCGAGGCGTACAGGGAGCAGATGACCGCTCTCATTGAGGGCGGGGTAGACGCCTTGCTGTGCGAGACAATCTTCGATACTCTCAATGCCAAGGCCGCGCTCTGCGCTGCCGACGAGGCTATGGCTGCTGCAGGCCGCGAGGTGCCTGTAATGCTCTCGTTCACCATCGCCGATACCCAAGGACGTATTCTCTCGGGCCAGACACTGGAGGCCGTGCTTGCATCCCTGTCGGGGCGCAGCCTGCTCTCTGTCGGCCTTAACTGCTCTTTCGGCGCAAGGGAGATGAAGCCTTTCCTCAGGAGGCTGAGCGGAATGGCGCCCTATTACGTGAGCGTATATCCGAATGCGGGCCTGCCGAACGAGCTTGGAGAGTATGACCAGACGCCTGCCGAAATGGCGGCCATAATAAAGGAGTACATAGACGAGGGGCTTGTGAACATTGTGGGAGGCTGCTGCGGTACAACCGATGAGTTCATTGCGCTGTTCCCGCCGCTGGCAGGCAGCGCTGTCCCGCGTGTGCCCGTGCAGGCACCGCAGGAGATGTGGCTCTCCGGCCTTGAGCGCCTTGCCGTTAACCCTTCGATGAACTTCATAAACGTGGGCGAGCGCTGCAATGTGGCAGGCTCGCGCAAGTTCCTGCGTCTCATAAATGAGAAAAGCTACGCCGAGGCGCTTTCTATTGCCCGCAAGCAGGTTGAGGACGGCGCGCAGGTTATCGATATAAACATGGACGACGGCCTGCTCGACGCCCGCGAGGAGATGAAGACTTTCCTGAACATGCTTGCATGCGAGCCTGGAATAGCACGCGTGCCGCTGATGATAGACTCGTCGGACTGGGATGTGATTAGAGAGGGCCTTAAGTGCGCCCAGGGGCGTTCAATAGTGAACTCGATATCGCTAAAGGAGGGCGAGGGGATGTTCCTAGCGCATGCCCGCGAGGCCAAGGCGCTGGGGGCGGCCGTGGTGGTAATGGCCTTTGACGAGGATGGGCAGGCAACAACTTTTGAGCGCAAGATTGAGGTGTGCGGGCGCGCCTACCGCTTGCTGACGGAAAAGGCCGGGCTTGCTCCTCATGACATAATTTTCGACCCCAATATACTTGCGGTTGCTACAGGCATTGAGGAGCACGCGTCCTACGGGCTCGATTTCATACGTGCCTGCGCGTGGATTAAGGAAAACCTGCCGGGGGCGCATATCAGCGGCGGCGTCAGCAACCTGTCATTCTCGTTCCGCGGCAACAATTATGTACGCGAGGCGCTGCATGCGGTGTTCCTCTACCATGCCATTGCGGCAGGCATGGACATGGGTATCGTAAACCCGCAGAGCTCTGTGCAGTATGATGATATCCCGCTGGAACTGCGTGACGCGATGGAAGATGTTGTGCTAAACCGCGATGCTTTGGCAGCAGAGCGCCTTATAGCGCTGGCAACGCAGCTCAAGGAACGGGGCACGGACACTCAGCCCGCCTCTTCGGAGTCCTGGCGTGAGGCCTCTCTTGAAGAGCGCCTCAAGAGTGCCCTTGTTAAGGGTGTTGGCGACTATCTTGAAGAAGACCTCGCCGAGGCGGTTGCCGGGTATGGCAGCGCAGTGGATGTCATCGGCGGTCCGCTCATGGACGGTATGGGCGCAGTTGGCGAGCTTTTCGGTGCCGGAAAGCTCTTCCTGCCGCAGGTGGTGAAGAGCGCGCGTACAATGAAGCAGGCCGTTGCGATACTGCAACCGCTAATTGAGAGCGAGAACAGCACACGCAGCGCTTCGGCCGGCCGCATAGTGGTCGCTACCGTAAAGGGTGACGTGCACGACATTGGCAAGAATATTGCCGCTGTGGTCATGGGCTGCAACGGGTACGATGTCATTGACCTTGGGGTGATGGTGCCGGCCGAGAGGATTGTGGCTGAGGCGATTGAGAGAAAGGCCGATATTGTTATACTGAGCGGCCTCATTACCCCGTCGCTTGGCGAGATGGTAGCGACGGTGAAGGCCATGAAAGCGGCAGGCCTTTCAGTTCCGGTGATGATTGCTGGCGCTACCACCAGTCCCATGCATACGGCGCTTAGGATTGCTCCTGAGTACGGAGGCGCTGTGGTTCATGTGAAAGACGTGTCGCAGAACGTGCTGGTTGCTGCCGAACTGCTTGGCGGCAGCGAGCGCTGCAATGCCTTTGTGGCAAGGCTCCACGAGGAGCAGGAGGCGCTAAGGGAGCAGGCCGCGGCAAGGCCAAGCGCCCCATTGCGTACGCTTGAGGAGGCGCGCGCCAACAGGCTCAGCCTCTTCGGCGATGAATGAGCCTTTAGGCGTTAAAGTTTATTAAATTGGTATTGTTCTAATATATCTGCGGTAATTTTGCATTGTATCTGGAAGAAACCTAGACGGCCTATAAATGCCTGTCTTCAAAAATAATGTATGAGCGAGATAGCTATAATAATTGTACTTATACTGCTTAACGGAATCTTTGCGATGGCGGAGATTGCGCTGGTGTCTGCACGCAAGTCAAGCCTGCAGAGCGCTGCAAAACGCGGGAACCGTTCGGCCCGCCTTGCCCTTAGGCTGGCCGAGGAACCCGACCGTTTTCTCTCTACTGTGCAGATTGGCATTACGCTCATAGGAATTGTGACAGGTATATATTCTGGCGCAAGGATTGCCGGTTACCTTGCTCCCCTCCTAGTCAAGGCCGGTATACCTGTATCGGCCAGCCAGGAGATAGCACAGGTTATCATTGTGGCTCTTGTGACATATCTGACACTTGTCTTTGGCGAGCTCCTCCCAAAAAGAATAGGTATGGGCGCAGCGGAGAGTGTGGCAAAGTTCATGGCGCGTCCAATGCACATTCTTTCAGTTGCAGCATCTCCATTTGTGTGGCTGCTGTCTAAGAGCACTGCACTGCTTGTAAGGATACTTGGCATTGAGGGCAAGGGCAGTAAGGTTACGGAGGAGGAGATAAAGTCTATTGTCAAGGAAGGTGCCGAAGATGGCGAGGTGCAGGAGGTAGAGCAGGAGATTGTAGAGAGGGTGTTCCTGATGGGCGATATGAATGCCGATTCTATTATGACGCAGCGCCGCGAGCTTGTGTGGTTCGATGCGGACATGACTGCTGCCGACATTCGTGACATTATAAGCAACGGATTGCATGAGGCCTATCCTGTGGCCGAGGGCGACCTGGACCATCTGTTAGGCTTTGTTACAATGAAAGACCTGGTGCTGGCATTAGGCAGGGATGACTTCTCCTTGCGTGAGATATTGAGCGCCCCTACATATTTCTATGAGAACATGAGTGTATATAGAGTGCTAGAGAGCATGAAGCGCGAAGGTATAAGCCGCGGAATTGTGTGCGATGAGTTCGGTTCATGTGTAGGGGTAGTCACGCTAAAGGATATAATGATGGGTCTTGTGGGTACTGTTGATGAGGGGAAAGATGCTCCAAGGCAGATAACCAGGCGTCCTGGCAGCGAGGAGTGGATTGTCGACGGGCAGTGCTATATGCATGAGTTCCTTGATTTCTTTGAGAGCAGTGACCTGTACAGCAATGAGGAATATACAACGGTCGCAGGGCTGTGCCTTAAAGAACTGGGACGTATCCCGCTTGCTGGCGAATCGTTCAAGTGGCATGCATTTACAATAGAGATAGCCGACATGGACGGTGCGCGTGTTGACAAGCTTCTGGTGCGTATGGACGCGGCAGACAAAGAACAATAGGATTTTGAAATTTAAACACCCTCTAATAACTTATGGAATCAGTCGCTTTTATCGAATGGTGCCTTGAGCACCTGAATTACTGGACAATAACCTTGCTGATGGCTATCGAGAGCTCATTCATACCTTTCCCGTCGGAAGTGGTTGTGCCGCCTGCCGCATGGCTGGCCGCCGACCCGTCGAGCGGGATGAACGTATATCTTGTGGTCCTCTTCGCTACTCTTGGCGCAATGCTGGGAGCGCTCATTAACTACTGCCTTGCCATGTGGCTCGGGCGTCCTATTATCTACAAGTTCGCAAACAGCCGTTTCGGGCACATGTGCCTCATTGACGAGCCTGCTGTCAAGAAGGCCGAGGCCTACTTTGACGAGCGAGGCGCCCTTTCTACCTTTATTGGCCGCCTCATTCCGGCCGTAAGGCAGCTCATCTCAATCCCAGCAGGCCTTGCACGCATGAAGATGAGCACGTTCCTGCTATTTACAGCGCTTGGCGCCGGTATATGGAACACAATCCTTGCGGCTCTTGGCTGGTACCTTTCAAAGGTCCCTGGCATTGAGACAAAGGAGCAGCTCATTGAGCGCGTTACCGAGTACAGCAGCGAGATTGGATATTTCTTTATTGCCGTGGGCGTGTTCATTGTGGGCTACCTTATATATAAGGCATTCAAGAAGTAAGGCGTGAAATAGACTCTTCGCAAGCACCTTGTCATCTTTAGAGCTCAACCAGTATCCTTGCATTTATCTGCCGCCCGGTAAGGTAGTTGGGTACGGCAAAGTTGTTGTTGTGCACGTCGCTTACCCAGTAGTATGAGTTCACGTTGTTAATTCCAAGCAGGTTGAAGGCGTCTATGCCAAGCCACACGTTCTTTAGGTACTGGCGAATGCCTGTGCGGTAGATGTGCTCCTCGTTGTCGAGAAGGCGGTACGACATTCCTATGTCCACACGCATGTATGCTGGTGCTGTGAAGCGCTGCTTCTCGCGTCCTGTGTGGGGCGGCCCGAACGGCAGGCCATCGGCATATACTCCCTGCAGGCTCATCTTCCAGCGGCTGGTGCCCGGGAAGAAGTCGGTGAAGTAGAGCGAGGCGTTGAACCTGCTGTTTGTGGGGCGGGGTATCCAGTCGCCGCCGTTGATTTTTTCCTTTGTGTCCATTATGGAGAATGTGACCCAGGAGTCGGTGCCGGGCACGAACTCGCCGAAGAGCTTGAGGTCGAGCCCAGTGGCGTATCCGCGGGCGCAGTTCTCGCCGTAGTATACTATGCGCACGTTGTCGACATTGTAGGGAATGAGGTTATCCAGTTTCTTGTAGTAGGCCTCGGCAGTGAACTTGAACGGGCGGTTCATCATCTTGAAGTGGTAGTCATACCCCAGCACGAAGTGTATTGAGCGCTGCGACTTTATTTTCCTGTTGAGTGTTACCGACGCAATGCCGTCGACAGTTGTGGTGTCGCGCATTTCCTTGTAGAAAGGTGTCTGGTAGTAGACGCCTGCCGCAAAGCGGAACGTCATGTCGTCATTGAACTTGGGGACAAGGCCCACTGAGGCACGGGGCGATACTATGGTCTCCCGGTTCCAGTCCCAATAGGAGACCCTTACTCCAGCGTTTATTGATATTAGGCCAAGGCTGCTGGTAAGCTTGTATGTGTCCTGCACGTACAGGGAGAGGATGTTGCTGCTGCACGATGTCCTGGACTTGAGGCTGTAGACGGGCCTCAGGGCGTCGGGCAGTGCCGGGATATTATAGCCTGCCGAGTCGCGCATCTCCCATTCGCGCTGCCTGTCGCTGAACTGCTGCCGTTTCCATTCGGCGCCCCAGCGCACTCCATGTGCCCCTAGGTAATGGCTGCCCTTGAGGGACACGGCCGCTACGTTCGCGTCAAGATAGTTGCGGGCGTGCTCCATGTATCCGCCCACGCTCATTGTCTCGTCGGTGTCAATGTCGTTGAGCCAGTATTCTCCAATGATGTCGTATGTCTCCTCCTCCTTGCTGCTGAATGCCGATGCCTGAAGGGTGAGCAGGCTGTACTGGCTGGGCGCGTAGTTGAGCGACACGGCGCCGAAGAGCGTGCGGAAGAGGTCCCGCTCCCAACCGTCAAAGTATACCTTGAACTCCTTTACGTCCTCAAGGGTGCCGAAGCTTGTCTTGCGGTCGCTTGGCGTGAACCTGTACTCGTTGCTTGCAATATTGCCTATTACGCTCAGGTTCAGCCTGTCGGTAATGCGCCAGTCAAGGTAGGCCTGATAATCGATGAACGACGGGCTGTACTCTCCTTTTGTGTCGAGCGTGCCCAGCAGGTATCGGTTGCTCTTGTAGCGCAGGGAGTTCGAGACGCTTACCTTGCTGTTGCCCCATCCTGCATATATGCTTGCGCCGAGCATGCTCAGCGACACTGTGCTTTCAGGCTCGCGGGGCTTGCGGTAGGTGATGTCGAGCACCGATGACATCCTGTCGCCGTACTTGGCCTCGAACCCTCCAGTGGAGAAGGCGATAGAGCCTGTCATGTCGGGGTTAAGGAAGCTGAGCCCCTCCTGCTGGCCGGCCCTGATGAGCAGCGGCCTGTATACTTCAATGCCGTTCACGTATACGCTGTTCTCGTCGAAGTTGCCGCCGCGCACGTTGTATTGTGAGCTCAGTTCGTTGTGGGCGCTCACGCCTGCCTGCGACTTTATGATGTCCTCAATGCCGTTGCTGCTTGCCGAGGGATTGAGGCGCAGCTTCTCGGGCATCTCAATCTGCTGCGTTGTTGTCATCTGCCGCTCCTTGTGGGTGATGACGGCGTCGCTCAGCTGTATGTCCATTGGCGGCAGTGTGACATTGGCGATGATTGTGTCGGTCGGGTTCTTGAAAGTGCGCTTTCTTGTCTGGTACCCTATCATGGAGTATGCTATGACAAGGCTGTCGCTGCTGTCGCAAGTGAGGGTGTATCTGCCGTTGAGGTCGCAGACGGTGCCGACGGGCCTGCCCACGACGCTTACGTTGGCAATCTCGATGGGCCTGTGGCTGAGGTCTGTGACCTGCCCCTTTATAGTGACCTTCTGTGCTGCTGCCGCCTGTGAAAGCAGTATCAGC
Source organism: Bacteroidaceae bacterium (assembly GCA_045592125.1). Lineage (GTDB taxonomy): Bacteria > Bacteroidota > Bacteroidia > Bacteroidales > Bacteroidaceae > HGM04593. The sequence continues at coordinate 9,658 of JAZNUE010000061.1, forward strand.
AATAATGCAGTTATGTATTGCCTGAATCTCATTATATGATACTTGCGCGTTATATCTCTATTATAACGTGCTTTTGGCGCTAAACGTATATCCAGCGCAAAAATTTGTTCACCCAGTTCCACTTGAAGTGGTACCATTGCAGGGTGCTCACGTCCTTTCCGCCAAAATTGCCTATGGTGCTGAGGAAACTCTTGCGCAGGCGCGACAGGCCTCTTACCTCAAGGAACTCGAAGTGGTCGTATCCGCTACTGTATGCGTCGGCGATTGCTGCCCAAATGGCCATTATGCCAGGAAACTGCAGCGGGAACCTCTTGCGCAGCCCGAAGGTGTATGCCAGCAAGGCGCGGGTCTCCTCGTAAAGGCACACCGAGGCGCCTATTATCTTTCCCTTGAACATTACAAGGAACATCTTTGCCTGCTCCTGCAGCCGGCCGTCGCTGCCGAGCAGCATGCCGGCCAGTACCGCTGTCTGCGGCGGGCTCTTGCGTGTCTTGCTGCGGTAGAATGCTTTCATAAGCCTCAGTCCCTCCTCAATCTCCTCGCGTCCGGTTGCCCTGCGGAATGTGACGCCGCGTTCTATGCTCTTGCGTATGTGTGCCCGGTAGGCCCGCGTGAGCCTCTCCTTGGGGTCCCTGCTGTGCAGCGAGATGTAGTTCCTGTGGTCACGCACTGGTATGAAGCTGTGCTTGCGCAGAGTGCCATAGGCAAAGCGCGAGTCCTCGATGTTCCTCACCTCAATGAATGTGTGGTGAAAACCGAACATCCCAAAGACCTTGTCAAGGAAGCATGCGAAGACCTCTTCCCTGTTGCAGCCTGGGCGGTACGCGCCCTCGCCCTGTATTGAGTACCATACGCTGAACACTGGCGGGATAATACGCACTGTGTGCTTCCTCACCATGAGCAGATGCCCAATCTCGGCGCCATCGCTGTCATAGGCGACAAGCATGTATGGCCTGCACTTGCTGCTCTGCCCGTATGAGCGGAACAGCATGGCCGAATGGAGCACCGGCCCGTCAATGAGCCTGGGCAGTTCGGCGCCTGTCGTGTATATCTCTATGCGCATGAGTGTGCTTCCCAAGGAAAGTTTTTGCCATGTAAAGGTAAGTAAAAAGAAATAATGTTGTATCTTCGCGTAACGAAAATGATGTCCTGTTAAATTTATTTATGTTTTGACAGGGTTTTTAGAGACTGTCTAGAAACTGCTTAATTTATGTCCTTGAAATTTTATGGCTCTTTTTTAGGATGTTTTCTCATTTTCCCAAGGCACATAGCGGGCTATGTAGCTGCAAAAAGGGGAGAACAGACAGAAAAGAACGCTCCAGCCTTGCTTGTCATCCCGACAGAGCAAAGCGATGAGGAATCTCTAGACTTGCGTACTTGTACCGGGTACAGCTCGCATTTCTTGGATGTAAAAAACAGTGGAATAAACGGAACCTGCCTCTACTTGGGAAATGTTTCATAGAAATTCTAACAGTCTCTTGGCTCTTACAGTGCTTGGATATGGAAAAAAGAGAAGTATATATATTGGCGATAGAGTCATCGTGCGACGATACATCGGCGGCTGTAATGCGCGGCGATGAGGTGCTGTCGAACGTTACCGCGAGCCAGGCGGTACATGAGCAATACGGAGGCGTTGTGCCTGAGCTTGCGTCGCGTGCGCATGAGCAGAACATCGTTCCGGTAGTAGATGCGGCGCTCAAGAGGGCGGGCATTGCCAAGGAGCGGCTCAGCGCGATTGCGTTCACGCGCGGTCCTGGCCTTATGGGGTCGCTGCTTGTGGGTGTCTCGTTCGCTAAAGGCCTAGCGGCGTCGCTGGGTATTCCTATGATTGAGGTGAACCACCTTCAAGGACACATAATGGCCCATTTCATTAAAGAGGAGGGAGTGGAGCACAAGAGTCCCGAATTCCCCTTCCTGTGCCTTATGGTGTCGGGCGGCAATTCGCAGATAGTGAAGGTTAACAGCTACAAGGACATGGAGATTGTGGGCCAGACGATTGACGATGCTGCAGGCGAGGCCATGGACAAGTGCGCGAAGATAATGGGCCTGGGCTATCCGGGCGGCCCCATCATCGACCGTCTTGCACGTCAGGGCAATCCAAAGGCGTATGCGTTCAGCAAGCCGCACATACCTGGGCTTGACTACAGTTTCAGTGGCCTTAAGACATCGTTCCTCTACACTCTGCGCAAGCTGGTTGCCGAGGACGAGAACTATGTAGAGAACCATAAGGAAGACCTTGCAGCCTCTTTTGAGGCAACAGTTGTCGCTGTACTGATGGACAAGCTCTACAAGGCCTCCAAGGTCCTGGGCATAAAGCGCATTGCGCTTTCGGGCGGCGTGTCGGCGAATACGGCGCTGCGCCAGGCCTATCAGGACTACGCCAAGCGGTATGGCTGGGAAATCTTTATCCCCAAGTTCGGCTTTACAACCGACAATGCCGCAATGATTGGCATTGTGGGATACTACAAGTTCCTTGATGATGACTTCTGCGCGATGGACCAGCCTGCCTTCTCGCGCACTACATTATGATACCTGTATGATTGGCAATGAAGTGAGGAGGCTTGCATGCGAGACCGTTGCGCTGCTGCAGGAGCAAGGGCTGCAGTTTGCTGCGGCCGAGAGCTGTACAGGCGGTTCGCTGGCCGCTGCAATAACTTCTGTGCCTGGATGCTCGTCGGTTGTGCTAGGCGGGGTGGTTGCGTATGGCAACAGTGTCAAGACTGGAGTGCTGGGCGTGAGCGAGGATGTGCTTAATGCCCATGGTGCTGTAAGCGCTCCTGTAGTCGAGCAGATGGCAAGAGGCGTCTCTTCGCTCACTGGCGCGCGCTGTGCTGTCGCTACATCGGGCATTGCAGGGCCTGGAGGCGGCACTCCGCAGAAACCGGTAGGCACAGTGTGGGTGGCCCTGAAAATCGATGATACAGTAGAGACAAGGCTGCTATGTCTGGGCGATGAGGGCCGTGAGGCGAATGTAGATAACTGTGTGCGCGAGGTGCTGCAGCTCCTGTGTGAAATGCTGCGGCGTTGCCCGCTTTGCTCTCCTTGAGGCACAGACGCAACACCGTGCTGTATATTGGTAAGGTTTCAAAAAATATTTGAAGTTTTGTTTGCACAGTTGTACGGAAATCTATATCTTTGCACACTGTTTTGAGTAAGTATCAAAAGAATAAACAAAAAATATATAGAGATGTCAAAGATTTGTCAAATCACCGGTAAGAAAGCTATGGTGGGTAACAATGTTTCACACTCAAAGAGAAGGACAAAGCGTCTTTTCAACGTGAACTTGTTTACTAAGAAGTTCTTCTATGTAGAAGAGAATTGTTGGATTCAGTTGCGCGTGAGTGCAGCGGGGTTAAAAATTATCAACCGAGTAGGTCTTGATGCTGCTCTCAAGAGTGCAGTTAAGAACGGCCACGTTGCTTGGGAGGAAATTAAAGTACTCGATTAATTAAAGGAGG
>JAZNUE010000062.1:0-18290 GCA_045592125.1 Bacteroidaceae bacterium
TTGCGAAAAGCAAAACGAGTCAATGACAGTGCAAATATAGAATGACAAAACAACGTTTTGTTATCGGCAAGTTTTGCAGCCATTAGTCGCGTGAAGCATAGACGAAGTTTATGCCACGCGGGTGGCTAAAAGCAAAACGAGTCAATGACAGTGCAAATATAGAATGACATGGCGTGTGTTTCGGAGATTCCTCGCCGCAACCTGTTTTCATACTGACAAGCAAAAAGCAAACCTGGAACTCAAAACAGAATGCATGGATTGCGCGGTATACGCAACCCACATACTATCTGTATATTAGAATAAAAAAATGCGGGCGGACTTATGTCCACCCGCAATAATGCAATCTATAAAGTTATGATTACTTAGCAATCTCGATAACCGCACGACGGTTGAGATACTTGTTGCTGTACTCCTCAGACTCGCCAACAACTACAACCTCGACATCCTTAACACCTGCAGCCTTGAGAACATCAGCAACAGCATTAGCACGGTCAAGGGCAAGACCCTTGTTGTACTCATCTGAGCCAATGATATCAGTGTAACCGATAACCCTGAGCTTAACGCCTGCCTCAACAGCAGCCTTAGCATAAGCCTCGATGTTCAGCTGCTCCTTCTTAGAAGCAATCTTTGAAGATGCAAACGCGAAGAATACAGACTCCTTAACATCGATGAACTTAGGCTCCGCCTTAAGCTCGTTATAAGAACTGTTCAGGTTAGCAAGTTCATTCTTAAGAGCATTGTAGTCCTTCTTGAGCTTTGCGTTCTCAGCCTGAACGTCATTAAGGTCAGACATGAGCTCGCTAAGAGCTGCTGTGTAGATAGCCTGGAGTGCAGGTACATCAACAGCGTTCTCCCAGCCTGTCTTGTTGAACTTGTAAGCAACACCAACGTTAGCCGACCACATCATGTCGTGACCGCTCTGGCCTACGATACCGCTGAAACCGTTACGGAAGAATGCGCCAGCGAGCTCAAGGTTGATATCCCAGTGCTTAGCAACATGGAAAGAGTTGATAAGACCATAGTTTATAGAGATAGAGCCTGTAATATTGCCAGATGTCATACGGCCTGTACCCTGCTCGTGGTTCATAGCCCAACGGCCGGCCCATCCTGTACCAACATAAGGGATAAGGCTCCACACGCGGTCCTCCTTGTAGCCACCGATGAGGTTGCAAAGGTCAAACATCATGTCAACATGGAAGTTCATGAAAGCGCAGTGGTCAAAGTTCTCATATGTATGGAGGTTCAGACCCTGATAAGCAACTCTCCAGCCAAAACCAGGAGTATGCCATTTACCAAAATAGACATTGAGGGCCGGTGACACATGATCAAACACGCTTTCACCATTCATTACAACACCGTTGTAAAGGTTTACACCGCCGTTCACGCCCAAGAACCAGTTGCTGCCGAAACCATTGGTAACCACAGCATCCTTCTTAGTAGGAACTACGACCTCGCTTACTGTCTCCTGTGCATTTGCAGTAGAGAACATGGCAATAGCAGCGATTGCCAGTGAAATCATCATTTTTTTCATACTTAAACTAATTAGAATCTAATATATTAACTACTATATTTCTGTTTTAGGGCTGCAGATATTATCCAAACACGCAGAAACATAAAATTGTTTAAATCAACCCTGCGCATCACACACAACACTCCACACCACTAATTATTGCACAAAATTACATAATTTTCACAATGCCGCATAACAACATCAGACAATTAAACCGTATATTAGCTTTTTTTAACATTGAGAGCCATTATGAAGAACTATTTCAAGAAAAAGCGCTCTATCTCATTGTCCGACATTATATAAAGCACGCTCTTGCCGTCGGGGGTACGGGAAGGCAAGGATGTACTGAAAAGATCATCTACAATGGCCTTCATTTCATCATGGCTCAGTACTTGCCCGGCGACTATAGCAACCTCCTTTGCCATCACATTGGCAAGCATGTCATATAGCCTCTCCTTTGCAAGAGCGCCCTGCTCCATTGCCGTATGCAATATCTCCATGAGGAGCCTTACAGGCGAGAGCCCGTCAAGGCCTGACGGCACACCCTGTATGGCATAAGTGCCGCCGCCAAGAGAGGAGACATCAAAGCCCAAGGAGAGGAGCTCAGGAAGCAAAGGTTCCATGGCAGCACCTTCTGCAAGCGAAAGCTCAACACGCTCGGGGAAGAGCAGTCCCTGGACCGGGGCACTCTGCTCGGCCAGCTGCTTCCTGTACTTTTCGTACAGGACCCTGACATGCGCCCTGCGCTGGTGCACCCACATAAGCCCCGACTTTACCGGAACAAGTATATACATTCCCTTATACTGCGACATTGGAATATACTCGTCACGCTCAAAGAACTCGCCTGGAGCCTCGGAGAGCGAGGAGTGCACCTGCAGTTCATCGGGCAGGTCCTCAAATGGAGAGAGGTCAAGCGCTGGCGCCTTGCCGGTCGTGCCCTCATACAGCATTTCCCACGACGAGCCGGCGCTGCCACAGGAGGCGGGACGGCTGCTGAACGGATTATATCCTGGCTTATATGATATCTTCGGTGCCTGGACGGCAACGCTGGATGCGCCCGACATGTCCATTACAGGAATATCGGGAATCTCGTCATCATCGAAACCAAGACTGGGCGCGGCATTGAAGCGCCCAAGGGATTCACGCACAGCGGCCGATATAATCTTCCACAGGCTCGATTCATCCTCGAACTTGATTTCTGTCTTTGTGGGGTGTATATTCACATCAATGCGTGACGGGTCCACCTCAAGCGACAGGAAGAACGGGACCTGCTCTCCCTGAGGGATAATCTCACCATATGCCTCAGCAACAGCCTTGGCGAAATAGGGGTGGCGCATATATCTCCCGTTTATAAAGAAGAACTGCAGCGCACCTTTCTTGCGGGCGCTCTCGGGAGCGCCGACAAACCCCTTGACATCTATCAGGGAGCTTGAGACGCCAACCTCAATGAGCTGTGAATTGATTTTCTTGCCAAAGAGGGCCACTATCCTCTGGCGGAAAGATGAGGGCGGAAGCGAAATTATCTCATTCCCGTTATGCGACAGCGAGAACTCTATGCCACAATTCACTAGGGCCACTCTCTCAAACTCTGCTATTATGTTGTTCAGTTCCGTCTGAGTTGACTTGAGGAACTTGCGCCGGGCCGGGATATTGTAGAACAGGTTCTTTACCTTGAAGTTGCTCCCCACGGGAACAGCAACTGGTTCCTGCTCCTCAAGCCTGGAGCCAGAAATTGAGATGCGTGTGCCTAGCTCGTCATTGGCACGGCGGGTAAGCAGCTCCACCTCGGCCACAGCCGCAATTGAGGCAAGCGCCTCGCCACGGAATCCCATTGTGGAAAGAGAGAAGAGGTCCTCGGCGCAGCTTATCTTCGATGTCGCATGACGCTCGAATGCAAGGCGTGCGTCACTTTCGGACATGCCCTTGCCGTCATCAATCACCTGTATAAGGGTCCTGCCGCCATCGGCCACAATGACCTTGACACTCATGGCACCTGCATCAACAGAGTTCTCCATGAGTTCCTTAACTACAGACGACGGCCTTTGCACCACTTCGCCTGCAGCAATCTGGTTCGCCACAGAATCGGGCAACAAATGTATTACATCCTGCATGGTTCCTCTTTTAGTACAGTACCCAAATGCCCTTTAATATATAATACAGCAAGAACAGACACACAAAAAGCGCGACGAACAGGAACTTTGATGAGAAACGAGGCCCATCTTCCTGACGCCTTGAAAGGTGCGAGTTCTCGTTGACAAATGCGCCTTTCAGACGCTCGCTGTACGGCTGGTCGCTTGGCGGCAGCATTCCAAGGTCGCGCTTGGCGCTCTCTACAATCTTGTCGAGTTTCTCCTTGCGCTCGTCAACAAATATATATTTATGATTGAACCTGCGCGGTTCCCTCTGCTTGAAGTATCCCATTATCAGTTATCATTCTTAAAGCGGTCGAGCGTTGGCAACGGCACACTCTCCCTGTTGAACACCTTGAGTTTCATGTCATCACTCTTTCCTCTCCAGTTGAAGAGGTCTTCCTTGCTTTTAGGGCGCACGTAGTCAAACAGCGCGAAGTTCTCAAGGAAGCAGGCAGCGGGCGGACGCTGGCTCATGGGGTAGAAAACGCCGCTGGCCTCGTTGGGAACAACCACCTTGTCTACTTTCCCGTCCTTTATATACGCCTTAGTAATGCCAGCCGTAGTAGTGTTCATGCCCACGAAGTTCCCTTCATCGTCCAACGGGTAGAAGACTACGTTCACACTGCCTATGACCTGCATTTCGGCCAGGCGGCCCTCATTGAAGAAGAACTTCATCTCCTTGCCGCATATCTGGTTATAGTTTACGCTGTCAACAGGCTCGACATAGAGTGTCTGGTTTATTATATGCGCCCAGTCTATCGAGGCGCTGTCCATATACACCTTTACCACTTCGCCCAGCAGCTGCACGTCACCGTTCCACAGGATAGGGTCCTTGTACATTGTCATGCACGTATCGCGGGAATCAAACACCGCCGAGTCGCACACCGCCTGCATGTCCACGCTCCAGGCACGCACCTTGTCATAGGCCTTTATCATGCGGTAGAGAGAGTCGGTGCCAACATTATACGAGACCGCCCATATTGTATCGGAGTGCATGAAAAGAGTATCCCTCTGCGAGAAGTCAGCAACCAGGGCACGCCCGGTAACGTATGCCGAATCGGCAATCTCATCCATATACGCATAGGCACCCGTGAGCATATTCCGCGAAACAGTATCGGAATAGATGATATTGCCGAAGGCCTCACTGTAGCCCTCGCTGGCATCATAGAAGATAGAGTCGGCAGTCATCTCCTTCTTGTCATTGTAGAGCACCGACCTGTCAAGCAGTTGCGCCTGCCTGCTGGCAGTATTGTACCTTCCACGCTCGGAGTATATCTCAGACTCCTCGCCATAGATGTTCGTAGGCCCCATTATTGTCGCCACCTTGCTGCTGGTGCTGTAGCGCAACGTATCGGACAGCATCCTGAAGCGCGGGTTCTCAAGGCTCACATCGTCAAGGAACAGCGCCTCCTTCGTATTCACGTCATACTCGCCATAGTATGAGCTCAGGGTACTGCCTTCATCGGAGAGTATGCCATACTCGAAGAAAAAGCCCACATTCACATTGCGGTCGAAGTCAAGGCTGTCAGTCTCTAGCACAGAGTTCTTGTCAATGAGGCGCACATTATTACGCACACGTGCCAGGTTGGTCTCGCCGTCAAAATCGAGGTAGTCGCCATAGAGGAACAGTGTGTCGCCCTGCTCCATACGGACATTGCCAAAAGCCTGGAACGCGTTCTTCTTCTGGAAATAGTGAGCGCTGTCGCAATACATGTACATGCTATCGCGGCGGAAACGCACATCACCGACAAGAATCCAGGCATCAGGGTTCACATCCTCATCAAAACGCGTTACATTGGTGTGCAGCATATGAATGTAGTCCTTCTCCTGCGAAGGACCGCCCTCTACACCCTCCTGGCCAAGCACAGGGAACACGCAAAAGAGCAATATGGCAAACGGCAGCAGCCTGCACACCATCCTACTTCTCTTCATAGAACTGCCAATGAGGATACTTGAACTCGCATGAACGGCTGTCCTCATTAATTCTCACATAGGTTGTCTTCTGCTTCTGCCTTATCCACTCCTGTATGCGCTCCTCGCTGAGCCTTGCCTGGTACATGGCGCTCAGGGTGACATAGTCGTCATTGACCGTAGCAATATGGGCGTCGGTCCTTGACTTGAGCTTTGCTATCGCGCACACCGCCCTGCCATTGTCGAGCACCCATGTGAAAGGCTGGGACATATCGCCCACCTTCAGGCCGTCGACTACACGCGCCACATCAACTGGCAGTTCCTCCAGGGAGAAGTGCGACGAGGCAGTTGCCTTGTTATACATTATACCATAGTTGTTACGGGTATCCTTATCATGCGACAGAGCACCCGCAGCCTCCTCAAAGGTGAACTTGCCAGCCTTGATGTCGGCCGATATCGAATCGAGCTGCAGCAGCATCTTCTTTGTATTCTCGCTCGAGTGAGCCGGTTTCCTCAATATATGGCGCACCTTGACACGGTCTCCGCGTTTCTCAATAAGCTGGATGATATGATAGCCGTATTCCGTTTCCACAATCTTGGAAATCTTGCTGGGGTCGGTGAGGCTGAAGGCAACTGCCGCGAACTCGGGCTGGAGCTCGCCACGGCCCATGAAGTCAAGCTCGCCTCCACGGCGTGCCGAGCCAGGGTCTTCGGAATAGAGAAGCGCCATTGTCGAGAAGCTTGTCTCGCCGCTAGTAATACGTTCAGTATAGTCGCGCAGCTCGCTCTTTATGCGTTCAACCTCCTCAATGTCGGTTTCCGGCTCAAGAGTAATTATCTGCACCTCAACCTGCTCCTGTATAAATGGCAGGCTGTCCTTGGGCAAAGACTCATAGAAACGGCGCACCAGGGACGGCGACACCTTTATGTCGCCAACAAGCTTGCCCTTCATGGCCTCCATCATCTCCATGTTATAGAGCTGCTCGCGGTACATCTCGCGTATTTCAGACGAGTTCTTGTCAAAGTACTCTTCAAGTTTCTCCTTTGAGCCAATCTGGCCCACAACGAACTCCATCTGAGCGTCGACCTGACGCATAATCTTTGTCTCGTCGACCTCAATGCTGTCAAGCGCCGCCTGGTGCAGGAAGAGCTGCTGCACAGCAAGGTCCTCGCCCACAACACAATAGGGGTCGGCGTCAAACTTGCGCCCCTGGCTTATCCAGTAGCGTATCGTCTCCTCAATATCGGACCTGAGTATGGCCTTGTCGCCAACAACCCACTCTACACGGTCAATTACATTGTCCTGTGCAGCGGCAGGAAGCATAGCACACACAGCCAGCACGCAGCAAACTATATATCTTTTCATCATCATCAGGTATTACGGCTTTCGCAAGCCTCATTTGTAAAACTTAATTTCGCCTCTTGTCCTGGCACCCTCAAAAAGCTCCTGTTTCTTGGCCTTGATAAATCCGGCCTTGCGTGAGTTCACCAGCAGCTCGCTTATCTCGGACGACACCAGCTCTACAGGCGTCGCCTCGCCCTTTCTCACAATAGTGTCGGCACACACGAAATAGACCTTGCCGTCCTCTTTGAATTCTATGGTGCTCTTTTTGGAGACCCTGTCAAGCAGCTGCCCTTGGGTAAGGGGCAGCATTGAGGCCACATCCTCGGCCTCGCGCCAGGTGTCGCGGAAATACTCATACGCCACAGCATTCTCTGCGCAATACTTTTCCAGTTCCTCCATGTCCTCAGGCGCCTTGGCAATGCACCACCTGCGCACCTTGCTGAGCTGCGGTGCCTTGGCGGGAAGCACAATCAGGAACCCCTTGAGCATGTCCACGTCGGAATCGAAAAGGGAAATGTTAGAGGCATAGAAATCCACAATATCCTTTTCGCCTATGCCAACCCTCAGGTGCTGGTTCACCAGCCTCTCCTGATAGAGGTTCAGGATAAGGTTCTTGCGGTACCCCTCCACCATCCTTTCAACATCCTCGTTAGAGGCCACATTGCGCTTTGCCTGGGCGTAGTAGAGTTCCTCCATCGCCCAGCGCTCGACATAATCGTCAACAAATGCTGCACTGTCGGCAACGCTGTTCGCTGCTAGAATCAGGTCCATCTCGTCCTTGTAAAGGCGTGACTCGCCCACCTGGGCAAGCACTGCACGCCCATCGCCCGGCAGTTCAGCGCCGCAGGAAACGAGCATTGCCATAACCGGAATTACATAAAGGATTCTAGAGAGAGTGTACCTGGACATCTTTTCTTCAAATTTCCTGCAAAGATAAGCAAACAGTTTCTTGTTATTCGTGGCTGTTAACTGTTTTTAGCACCTCTTTGTTTACCTTAACCTTGTACTTCTTTCTCAGCGACTTCACCCACTTCTCCTCAAGGTATTTCTGGTAATCATTGGTAACTGCGCCCTTGACATCGGCATACGTCTCAGGTTTCTCAATCACAGTTCCCGCGACGTCTACAACAGTAAAGCCCCTTACAAGCTTTCCGCCCTCGCCCTGCGAGAACACCAGCTTGTCGACCCATCCGTTGTCGCCAACAGCGAACACTCCAATCTCCACACGCATGTTGCGCATAGAGTCCTTAGGGAAACCGGAGTCTATGGCGGCCTTGTACTCCCCAGCACTCTTTCCTGCAATAAGAGCCTTTATGTTATCAAGCGTCTCCTGATTATTTGCCTTTATCACGGCACCACGGAAACGCGGTGTCTCGAACCTGTACTTCTTCCTGTTCTTCTTGAAGTATTTCTGGAGCCCCGCCTCGTCCGTTGACGCCTTGTTCCACACCTCGCGTGCAGAGACCTCGAAGAACAGCAGGCCGTCATAGTATTCACGCATAAGGTTGCCGAACTCAGGATACTTCTTCTCAAGCAGGCTGTCCTCGCGTGCAAGTGCTGCCTGAGGAGTCATGTTGCCGCCCGCAAGCCTTGCAAGCTCCTCGCCCTTCGCCAGGCGCGCTGCCTCACGTATATTCTGCCGCTCAAGCATGCTTATAATCGCAGGTTTGTACTCCTCGAAAGAACCGAACGGACGCGATGATATGCGCTTTACCACGTGGAAACCGGCAGGAGACTCGAACGGCCTTGAGTATTCCCCGTCGGCAAGCGAGAACGCAGCAGCCTCAAATTCAGGATAAGCCTGTCCTCTTATAATCTCAAAAGGCTCAAGCGCACGCTGCGGAATGCCAAAGTGAGCGGCAGCCTCTTCAAATGACTGGCCGGCCTCGAGCATTGCATATACAGAATCAATACGTGCCCTGGCCTGTTCCACAGCAGCCTTGTCCTCCTTCTGCTTCACGAAGAAGATTATATGGCTGAGCTTGAGGAAACCGTCCTTGCCTATTGTAGCAGAATCCTTTGCATATATCTTATACGCCTCATTCTCAATGAACCCTGGAGCAGTGAGATAGCTCTCGGCCATCTGCGCGCGGTCGTTCCTGTACTCTTCCTTGAACGAGGCAAGGGTATCAAGGCCAAGGGCCTCTGCCTCCGCCACCTTCAGCTTAAAGTCAATATACATTGGAAGGTACTCTTCCACCGTCTGCTCGCCATCGACAAGGTTCTTGTTATTCTTGTTGAAGGCATACTCGAATTCAGAGCGCTTTACCTCCTTGCCGCCTACAGTCATGAGCACCGGGTCATCAGCCAGTGCGAGCACCGGCGCCTGGAGCAGCAGCAAAAAGAGGAATATATTCCTAAAACCTTTATTCATCCTTCAATACTTTGATTTATTCTGGACGGCTATAGTTAGGAGCCTCGCTAGTTATTGACACATCGTGCGGATGGCTCTCGAGCACGCCTGCATTCGTTATGCGCACGAACTTGGCATTGTGGAGCGACTCAATATCCTTTGCCCCGCAGTATCCCATGCCAGAGCGCAGGCCGCCAACCAGCTGGTAAATCACCTCATAGAGAGTTCCCTTGTAAGGAACACGCGCAGCAATGCCCTCGGGGACAAGTTTCTTCTTATCGGCGGTATCGGCCTGGAAATAGCGGTCCTTAGAACCGTTCTCCATTGCCTCAAGAGAACCCATGCCACGGTAAGACTTGAACTTGCGTCCGTTGAAGATTATTGTATCGCCTGGAGACTCCTCGGTTCCGGCAACCAGCGAGCCAATCATCACGCTGTAGCCACCGGCAGCAAGTGCCTTCACCACGTCGCCCGAGTAGCGCAGGCCGCCATCGGCAATCAAGGGGACACCTGTGCCCTCAAGGGCCTTAGCTACATCGTACACGGCCGAGAGCTGCGGTACGCCTACACCAGCAACCACGCGTGTGGTACATATTGAGCCAGGACCGATACCCACCTTTACAGCGTCGGCACCAGCCTCGGCAAGCATTTTCGCGGCCTCGCCTGTAGCCACATTGCCCACTACAATGTCAATCTGCGGGAACGCGGCCTTGGCCTCCTTAAGCTTCTGCACAACGCCTGCCGAATGACCATGGGCCGTATCAATGATAATAGCGTCGACACCGGCCTCAACAAGCGCCTTTATCCTGTCCATTGCATCAACAGTAACGCCTACTCCAGCAGCAACACGCAGACGGCCCTTGCTGTCCTTGCATGCCATAGGCTTGTCCTTTGCCTTCGTTATGTCCTTGTATGTGATAAGGCCCACAAGGCGGCCCTCCGGGTCGGTCACCGGCAGCTTCTCAATCTTGTTCTCGCGGAGAATCTTCGCCGCAGCCTCCATATCGGTCTTCTGGTGAGTAACCACAAGCTGGCTGGCAGGAGTCATAATCTCGCAGATTGGGCGCGCCATGTTCGTCTCGAAACGCAGGTCGCGGTTAGTGACGATACCGGCAAGCTTCTTGTCGCTGTCAACAACTGGAATGCCGCCAATATGGTACTCGGCCATAATGTCGAGCGCGTCCTTGACGGTCGCCTCGGCCTGGATTGTAACCGGGTCATATATCATGCCGTTCTCGGCACGCTTCACTATAGCCACCTGATGGGCCTGCTCGGCAATAGACATATTCTTATGAATGACACCGATACCGCCCTCGCGAGCAATGGCAATGGCCATCTTGGCCTCGGTAACAGTATCCATTGCGGCCGTTACGAACGGGACATTCAGTTCAATGTTTCTTGAGAACCTGGTCTTCAGGCTAACTTCCTTTGGCAGCACCTCTGAATATGCAGGAATAAGCAGCACGTCGTCATAGGTGAGACCATCCATCACAATCTTTTCTTTTATAAAATCATTCATAAGAGTATATTTTTTATCTTTATTCTTCTATATATCAGTTACCCATCTCCGAGATGAACTTTATGCGCACAAGGCGTATCTCCTCCTCACTGTACTCTCCGCCAAGCTCCTCAATCGCCGTGTTAATGTTATCGGTATCGGAACTCTTGAAGTAGTCATATATCTCGTACATATTCTCCTCATCGAGTATCTCTTCGAGGAAATAGTCTATATTGAGCTTTGTGCCGGAGTACACGATAGACTCCACATCGTCGAGCAGTTCGTCAAACTCCACGCCCTTGCTTATTGCCAGGTCATCGAGCGCCACCTTGCGGTCGATGGCATTTATTATGGCAACCTTGAGCTTGGACTTGTTGGCAACGGTGCGTATGCGTATGTCCTCGGGGCGGTCAATCTCGTTCTCCTCGCAATGGCGCTTGATGAGCGCGCAGAACTCCTCGCCATAGCGCTTTGCCTTTCCCTCGCCCACGCCAGGGATATTCTTCAGCTCATCTATGGTAATGGGATATGTAGTTGCCATGGCCTCGAGCGACGGGTCCTGGAAAATAACATACGGCGGCAATTCCAGCTGCTTCGACAGCTGCTTGCGCAGGTTCTTGAGCATTGCATACAGCTCAGGGTCCACCGCGAAGGTGCTCGATGTCTGCACAACAGTCTCCTCCTCGTCAAAGTCCCTGTCCTCCACAATCTTGAACGATACAGGCTTCTTCAGGAAAGCCTTGCCCTGCTTTGTAATCTTCAGCAGGCCGTAGTTCTCCACATCCTTGTCAATATATCCGGCTATCATGGCCTGGCGTATCACTGCATTCCAGCGCTTGGCGTCCTCATCGTCGCCGCAGCCGAAGCACTCCAGCTCATCGTGCTTGTGCGACAGGATATCGGCAGTCTCCTTGCCAAGCATTACATCTATCACATATTCCGCCTTGAAGTTCTCCTTAAGCGCAAGGATTGTCTCAAGGACAGCCTCAAGCATCTCCTTTGCTTCTACCTGCTTCTTAGGAGTGAGGCAATTGTCACAGTTTCCACAATTTTCCACGTCGTAGCTTTCACCAAAATAATGTAACAACAATTTTCTTCTGCAAACCGACGATTCTGCATACGCAGTCGTCTCGTACAGCAGCTGGCGCCCAATATACTGCTCGGCCAGCGGTTTTCCTTCAAGGAACTTCTCAAGTTTCTGCAAGTCCTTGTTATTGTAAAATGCGATGCACTGCCCCTCGCCGCCGTCGCGGCCTGCGCGCCCAGTCTCCTGATAGTACCCTTCAAGGCTCTTGGGGATATCATAGTGTATCACATAGCGCACGTCGGGCTTGTCAATGCCCATTCCAAAGGCGATAGTCGCGACGATGACATCAATCTTCTCCATTATGAAGTCATCCTGAGTCTGCGACCGCACGGCCGAGTCCATTCCTGCATGGTACGCCTTGGCCGATATCTCGTTCGTCTGAAGTATCTCGGCAAGTTCCTCAACCTTCTTCCGGCTCAGGCAATATATTATGCCCGACTTCCCCTGGTTGGCCTTAATGAACTTTATTATCTCCTTGTCCACGTCCTTTGTCTTCGGGCGCACCTCATAGTAGAGGTTAGGCCTGTTGAACGATGACTTGAAGTCGGGCGCGTCCTGTATGCCAAGGTTCTTCTTTATGTCGTCGCGCACCTTTGTCGTGGCAGTTGCCGTGAGCGCTATCACCGGCGCCTTGCCAATCTCGTTGATGATTGGGCGTATACGACGGTACTCGGGACGGAAGTCATGGCCCCATTCCGAGATACAGTGCGCCTCGTCAATGGCATAGAACGAAATCTTCACACTCTTCAGGAACTCCACGTTCTCCTCCTTGGTCAATGACTCTGGAGCAACATAGAGCAGCCTGGTCTTTCCCGAGAGCACGTCACTCTTCACTTCCTCAATGGCCTGCCTGGTAAGCGAAGAGTTAAGGAAGTGAGCGATGCCGTCCTCTTCGCTGAAGTTCCTGATTGCATCAACCTGGTTCTTCATCAGGGCAATGAGAGGAGATATTACTATCGCAGTGCCCTCCATAACCAGCGAAGGCAACTGGTAGCACAGCGACTTGCCGCCACCCGTAGGCATCAGGACAAAGGCGTCGTTACCGGCCAACAGGTTCTCAATAACGGCCTCCTGATCCCCCTTGAATGCGTCGAAACCGAAATTCTGCTTTAGAATTTCCGCCAAATTACACTTCTTCGTCATTTTACAATATGCCTATTTGAAAACAAAGTTATAAATATCTCAATAAAACGCGCAACTTTTTTCAAATATATTTTCGGAAATATTGCAAAATATTTCGGACATTAGACAAACTCCCTATGTATCAGCAAGATACATAGGGAGTTCACTCTTTACAGGCAATTCCTATGCCAGTACAGTGCTCCTTTCAACCTGCTGGCGGGCATATTCCCTGGTAATCACGCAGGCCTTGGCGCCCGACGAGGGAATCTCGAACATCTTGTCCATCATAATCGTCTCCACAATGGAGCGCAGCCCCCTGGCGCCGAGTTTGTACTCAATGGCCATGTCCACGATATACTCAAGCGCCTCATCCTCAAAGGAGAGCTCTACGCCATCCATCTCCATGAGCCTCACATACTGCTTTATGATAGAGTTCTTTGGCTCGGTAAGGATGTTGCGCAATGCGGCACGGTCGAGCGGGCGCAGCGATGTAAGGATAGGCAATCGGCCCACAATCTCGGGGATAAGGCCGAACGAGCGCAAGTCCTGCGGCGTTATGTACCGCATCATGTCGCCCTTGTCAATCCTATGCCTGTTCTGCGCTGAGTCATATCCCACAACGTGAGTATTAAGGCGCTGCGCAATCTTCTTCTCAATGCCGTCAAAGGCACCGCCACAGATGAACAGTATATGCTTTGTATTCACAGGAATCATCTTCTGCTCGGGGTGCTTGCGGCCGCCCTGGGGAGGCACGTTCACCACAGAGCCCTCAAGCAGTTTCAGCAATCCCTGCTGCACACCCTCGCCGCTCACGTCGCGTGTTATCGACGGGTTGTCACTCTTGCGCGCAATCTTGTCAATCTCGTCTATGAACACAATGCCGCGCTCGGCCTCCTCCACATTATAGTCGGCCACCTGCAGCAGGCGGGTGAGGATACTCTCGATATCCTCGCCAACATAGCCGGCCTCGGTAAGCACAGTTGCGTCAACAATAGTGAACGGCACCTTGAGCAGGCGGGCGATTGTGCGGGCAAGCAGAGTCTTTCCAGTACCGGTGCTGCCCACCATAATTATATTGCTCTTCTCAATCTCTACGTCATCGGCAGCGCCGCGTTGCATGAGCCTCTTGTAATGGTTGTACACCGAAACCGCCAGCGCACACTTGGCCTCGTCCTGACCGATGACATACTCATCAAGGAACTCCTTGATTTCCTTTGGTTTAGGCAGTTCCTTCATCTCAAAGCCGCTTTTAGGCAACAGCGACTCCTCCCTGAGGATAGCATGCGCCTGCTCCACGCAGTCGTTGCATATGTAGCCCGTCATTCCAGTCATCAGCAGCGCGACCTCGTCCTCTCCTCTCCCGCAAAAGCTGCAGCGCCTCTTGTTCTTCTCGGCCATCCTTGCTTTACTTTTTGCGTGTCAGGACACGGTCAACCATGCCATACTCCTGCGCCTCGGCAGCAGTCATCCAGTAGTCGCGGTCACTGTCGGCCCACACCTTGTCAAACGGCTGCTTGCTGTGGTCCGAGATTATAGTATAGAGCTCGTTCTTGAGTTTCTGTATCTCGCGTGCAGTAATCTCAATGTCACTAGCCTGGCCCTGCACGCCGCCAAGAGGCTGGTGTATCATCACCCTGCTGTGGGTGAGTGCCGAGCGCTTGCCTTCGGCGCCGGCTACAAGCAGCACAGCAGCCATGCTGGCGGCCATTCCTGTGCAGATGGTAGCGACGTCGCTCTGTATGAACTGCATTGTGTCATATATCCCAAGGCCGGCATAAACCGAACCGCCAGGAGAGTTGATATATATTGAGATATCCTTGCCGCTATCAACCGAGTCAAGGTAAAGCAGCTGCGCCTGCAGCGTGTTTGCAGTGTAGTCGTCAATCTGTGTACCCAGGAAGATAATCCTGTCCATCATAAGGCGCGAGAACACATCCATCTGTGTCACATTCAGCTGGCGCTCCTCAAGGATATAAGGGTTAAGATACTGGGACTGCACCTTGATTACATCGTCAAGCACCATGCTGCTCATGCCCAGGTGCCTGGTAGCGAATTTCTTGAAGTCATTCCTTTCCATAAGATATTGCTTTTAATTATGGTAATAATATCGGGGGCCTAAAAACCGTTCTGGTCCATTGGGCGCGCCCAGTGGACCAGAACGCATGTCATGCCGCCCTAATCAGGCGTTCTCTGAGACCTTCTTGTTGAACTCCTCAACAGTCACATCCTCCTCGTTGAGAGTCACTGCGCCCTTGATAGCCTGGATAAGCTTGACGTCAACAGCGCGGTTGATAAGCGCCTCGCGTGTCTTCTCCTGCTTGAGCATCTCCTTTGCATAGTTCTCGAGCAGGTCATCGGGCACATTGGCCATGCCGTACTGCGCGAACTGGTCGCGTGTAGCGCTCTTTGCAACCTCAAGCACGTCATTGTCATCCACCTTAACCTCGAACTTCCTTGCAAGCTGCTCCTTGACAAGGTGCCATGAAAGCTCCTGAAGGCTCTTCTGGAACTCCTCGTCGCTTACAGCCTCGCCGGCCTTGCTGCCCTCCATCACGCGGCGGAGGATAGCCTCGTCATACTCAAACTTGCCGAGTTTCTCTGTGAGGTAAGCGCGTACGTCAAGGAGAAGCTTGTAGTCGCTCTCAACCTCGAAACGCGCCACGAACTGCTCGGCAATCCTTGCACGGAAAGCAGCCTCGTCTGTAACCACATCCTTGCCGAACGCAGCGTCGAACACAGCCTGGTTAAGCTCGCTTGCGACAAAGCGTGTAATCTCGGTAACCGCGAATGTGAAGTCGCCGCTGTGAGCAGCAACCTCGCCCTTCTCCACCTTGAGGAGAGAGGCAAGCTCGGCCTCGTTGTTAGCGAAGGCAACTGAAGGATTGAATGTAACCACATCGTCAACCTTTGCGCCTGCAAAGAGAGCCTTCTGCTCCTCAGCCTTCATGTATGCAGGCATCATAACCGCCTCGCGGACAACGATACCGCCCTCGACACCCTCGGTGAGAGTACCCTTGAGCATGTCGCCTTCCTCATAAGAACCAACCTGCCTGTACTCGCCGCAACGCTGCGCGTATGCGTTCACCTGGCCCTCAATCATCTCGTCGGTAGGCTGTATGCGGTAGTAAGGGAGACTGTCGTTCTTGTCGAGCACAGCGTCGAACTTGGGTGCGAGAGCAATCTCGAACTCAAAAGTAAAGTCCTTGTCCTCGGCCATGTTGATGCTTGCCTGCTGCTCCTCTATTGGAAGAGGCTCGCCAAGCATGTCAACCTTGTTGTCCCTGATATATTCGAAAATCTTTGTCTGCAGCAGCTTGTTAATCTCCTCGGCCTTTACGGCAGTTCCGTACTGCCTCTTTATGAGGCCCATAGGCACCATGCCTGGACGGAAACCGGGGATGTTTGCCTTCTGGCGGAAGTTCTTCAACTGCTTCTCAACCAATGCAGAATAGTCTGCCTCCTGAATTGTAACAGACAGGATTGCGCTTGTAGCGCTCTCGTTCTTAAGTGTAAATTCCATTTATAAATATGTATTAAGTTATTTTCGGCTTACAAATGTGCACAGCATACTATATGCCTAATTTAAGGCGTGCAAAAATACAACAACTAAGCCACAAAATCAAGAAAAAAGCGGTTTTGTTGAAAAAACAGGTGCTTTTTCGGCCAATCAAGAACGGCCGAAGGAGTATGCGCCAGGAGAATTAAGGACTAAAGGGTTTCACTTTTCACCCTCCCGCTTTCATCTTTCCGCTTTCCACTTTGAAAAGCGTCATTCGTCGCCCAGCTGGAACTCCCTCTTGCGCAGCACGAAATCACGGCCAAGGTATTTCTCGCGCACGACAGGATTGCCGGCCAGCACCTCGGGCGTGCCCTCGAAGAGTATGCGTCCCTCAAAGAGCAGGTACGCACGGTCGGTAATGCTCAGCGTCTCCTGCACGTTATGGTCGGTAATGAGGATACCTATGTTCTTGTCCTTGAGTTTCCACACAATATACTGTATGTCCTCAACCGCAATTGGGTCGACGCCGGCAAAAGGCTCGTCAAGCATAATGAACTTTGGGTCAATGGCCAGGCAGCGCGCAATCTCTGTGCGGCGTCTCTCGCCGCCCGACAGGCGGTCGCCAAGGTTCTTGCGCACCTTCTGCAGGCGGAACTCAGCAATCAGGCTCTCAAGCTTCTCCTTCTGGTATTCCTTGGGCTTGCCCGTCATCTCAAGCACCGAAGCGATGTTATCCTCTACGCTCATCTTGCGGAACACGCTGGCCTCCTGTGCCAGGTAGCCGATGCCCACACGAGCACGCTTGTACACGGGATCCTTGGTTATCTCCTTGTCGTCCACAAAGATGCGGCCTCCGTTGGGAACCACCAATCCAGTAGTCATATAGAATGAGGTAGTCTTGCCCGCTCCGTTGGGGCCGAGCAGACCTACAATCTCGCCCTGCTTCACATCGAACGTCACATCGTTGACCACCGTACGCTTACCATACTTCTTCACCAGATGCTCGGCACGCAGCACCATCTTATCTTGTTCGCTCATTTGCTTTAGAGTTTTTGAATTTATGATTGAGGGCTGAGGTCATCATCCATCAACCATCATCCATTAACCATATTTTCCGACAAATGTACGATTTTTTCGCGAACACACCGCTATAGTTG
The DNA here is from genome assembly GCA_045592125.1 of Bacteroidaceae bacterium. Taxonomy (GTDB): domain Bacteria; phylum Bacteroidota; class Bacteroidia; order Bacteroidales; family Bacteroidaceae; genus HGM04593. Next base: position 17,615 of record JAZNUE010000062.1, read on the forward strand.
GAAGATAATTCCTAAATTTGTTGCAAGCAACGAATATATTTCCGCACTCGCTGTGAAAAATATCCAAGCAAGTTTGATATTTCTCGTTCGTTTATTCGTATATTTGCATCAACTTATGCTACTCAAACCGTTACATACCCTAGGCAGCTACCTGCTCCTGATGCGCCGCACGTTCACTCGTCCGCAGCGGGGAGGCATCTTTTGGCAGCAATATGTGCGTGAGTTCTACAACCTCGGCTACAACTCACTGTTCATCGTCATACTGATGTCGTTCTTCATCGGTGCCCTGCTGTGTGTACAGATTAAAATCAATATCTGGTCGCCTTGGATGCCCCGCTTCACCATCGGCTATGCCATGCGCGAGGTCATCCTATTGGAGTTTGCATCGAGCATCATCTGCATCATCCTTGCCGGCAAGGTGGGTTCCAACATCGCCTCCGAGATAGGCACCATGCGGGTAACTCAGCAAATCGATGCACTCGATGTTATGGGAGTGAACTCGGCCAACTACATCCTGCTGCCCAAGATACTGGCCATGGTGAGCGCCATACCCTTGCTCGTGACCTTCAGCATCGCCTCGGGATTCATCGGAGCCTATGTGGTGTGCTGGGCGGGAGGCTTCCTCTCACTATCGGACCTCACCTACGGCTTGCAGCACAGCTACGAGAGCTGGCAC
>JAZNUE010000063.1:0-11721 GCA_045592125.1 Bacteroidaceae bacterium
CGAATGTCTTTCCATAGTCGGTTGACATTGTTATGCGAAGACGGCTGTCTGCTGTAAAATAGTTGCTGTTCACACCCCAACTCACTGTCACTTGCTCACCAGCCGAGTAACTGTTATTTGCCGGCGACATTGAAGCGTTAAATGCTGTTCCGCCAACAATCTGTACTGTTGCATCCCACACTGCATAATTGCTGTAAAAAGGATTGGCAGTTAAATAGTCATACTCCATGGATGCAGGTACGTCGTTCACCAGAATGGCAATATTGTATTCACCTGCACTCATTGCAGGAATGTTTGTGCCGTCTTGCTCATAATAAAAATCGTCGTATAATATGTCAGCAGTAAATTTAGGCCTATAATCAATGATGTTGCTTGTCTGAGGTATCAAAGAGGCAAAATGCGGCATATAGCCTCCTTCTTTAACGTTGCCTACTGTAGAACTGCTACAGCCTATTGCTGAATATGTAAGCATGTTGCCGTCAGTATCATTTGCATATACCGGTATGGCTATACAAGCACCTTGTGGTATCCTGTAGCTATCTTTCATATTTGCATTGTCGAACACAGGAGCATTATTGCTGACTTTTATTGCGTTATTTGCACTTCCAGCCCCTTTCTCCACTGCAAGTTCTCGTATCTTCTTTATTGAGGGATATGAGAAAAAATCATCACCGCCACTATCCATAAGACTTCCTTCACCTGTTGTTGTGTGGGGAGCACCGAACATATGTCCAAGTTCGTGTGCTACGACCCATTTGTCAGTCTTTGAGTATCCGCTTCCCTTGGCAATGCTGCTATATACTCCACCTTCGGCCGATAGGCCGCTGTTCTCGGCTGTAAGGTCACGATGATGTACCCACATACCTACATCGTATGAATCTTCTTCTATCAAGTTGTTCGTGTTTGAAGTACCATTGGATTGCAAAGTATATATAAATGATTCACTATCTTCATTAGGGAAATAGTCGTTCTTTACAAGACGTTCGTCTTCAACAACATCAAAACAGATTCCCAACGGAACAAACATCCTGTTGGCAAACTCCTCGCAATCTCTCCAGAACTGCAGCACATTGTTGTAATCCTCACCCAAATCCTCGACATAGGCCGAACAGGTTACAGGAATTGCAAGACGGTAATAACGCAATGTGTTGTCGCTCGGAATGCTGCTGGATGCAGAAGCCCGAGTATTCACCGACATCAGGTCTTGCCCAAAAGCATTGAATGCTGAGAAAAAAAGAAACACTAAAATCAAATTAATTCTCCTCATAAGTCTCTTGTTTACAAACGCAAAAATATACAAAAAAATATAAGTGTCAAACAATCAATGGAGATTTGTCCGACTTGCTTTCTTTTTAATGGAAACTGTCTTCAACAATATCATTCAAACAGATTCTAATGATCTTCATTGAATTTCCGTAACCTCTCCTCGAGCATTGCATAATGGTGAGGCTTTATATTCGATGAGCATGCTCTTATACCCTTACGTGTACCTCCTGTCGTGGCAAGGTCAATTCCGCTTATGCCATAATACAGCAATTCCTTGAGCAGTTCCCCACCCTCCATATCCTTGTAGCCTATTGTAAAGAAGAAACCGTCACTTACAGGTTCTTCGTCATCCTTGTCATATACAATGTGAAAACCGTTACGCAGCAGAATCTCCTTTATGCGTGCAGTGCGCACGGCATACTCCTTTATATCCTCCACAAAGCGGTACTCGCCATCGCAGGCAGCCTTGAGCATTGCGGCCATTGCGCATTGTGCCGAATGGGAGACGCCCGACGAGAATGAGTAGAGGAACACATAGGCGAAAGCGGCACCAAAGCGTGCAATGCCGTATCGTTCCTTCAGCGAGGCATAATGGCGCTCATAGAGCGCGTCGCTTATACAGGCCATGGCAATGCGCTGCCCTGCATAGCTGAAGATTTTTGAGGCGCTTATGAGGATTACATAGTTATCGGTGTAGCGCGACACGCTAGGCTGGTAAGGCGCCCGGAATGGAACACCAAGGTCCTTGCGGAAGTCCATTGTCATGTATGCCATGTCCTCAATGACAATAACATCATGCTTTGTTGCCTGGCGTCCAATGATTTCAAGTTCCTCGTCATTCAGGCACATCCATGTGGGGTTGTTGGGGCTTGAGTAGAGCACTGCGCATATGTTGCCTTGTGCAAAATAGCTCTCAAGCTTCTCCTCGAGCAGCCTGCCGCGGTGCTCTGCAATGTCGAACGAGGCAATCTTCACGCCAATAACCTGCGCCTGCATTTTCTGCACAGGAAACCCAGGGTCAATGTAAAGCACTGTATCGCGCTTTTCATCGAGCTGCGAGGCTAGCATAAGCGAGGCGAATGACGCCTGCATTGAGCCCACAGTGGGAATACACCCGCTGGGGCGTATATCGGCATTCACAAACGCCTTTATGAAGCGCGATGCCTGCTCCTTAACCTCAGGTATCCCGTCAATTATGGGATATACCGACGCTACCCCACGCTGCAGGGCCTCACATTCCGCCTTCACGCCCACGGCCGAAGGCGGCAGGCCCGGAACACCCATTTCAAAATGGATGAACTCGGTTCCTGTGCGTGCCTCGGCAGCGCGCACCACCGCCCCAATCTGCCGGATGGACGCACTGCGTATGTCCTCAATCTCAAGTTCCTTTACTATTGAGTCTATTATTTCTGAATCTACTATACACATATCTTATAGGCCTCCTTCTTGAAGCTTTTTCTTTTTTCTTGAGCATTCTCCTTGCCTTGGCCTTGCTGAGCATTTTCTTGGCCGTCCGGGAAATATGCTTTCCTTTCTTCTTGTACAGGATAAATAGCAGCAAGGGAATCATAAAAACTGAAAGGTTAAAGCGGAAAATTGAAAACTCGTGCAAGCGAGTGAAAGCCGTAGGAAACACAGGCGCACTAAATGCCGTCGTTTCAACAGGGATGGTCCCGTCCCTACTGCACGCTTGTCATCCCGACAGAGCGCAACGACGAGGGATCTCTTATTTGCAGTCGTTGCTTTCATCTTTGCTCTTCCTCTGCTTGCAGTCATTTCATTTCCAATATTTCAGAACTTTTCCGTTTTCCATTTTCCGCTTTCCCCTGCGCGCGTACTTGTCATCTCGACAGGGTTCTCTTCTATACTCACTTTTAGATTCTTCGCTTCGCTCCAGAATGACAAAACGACGTTTTGTTATCGACGAGTTTTGCAGCAACAGGTCAAACGTAGCATAGCCGCAGGTTATGCCGTTTGGGTTGCGAAAAGCAAAACGAGTCAATGACAGTGCAAATATAGAATGAAAAATCCAATAATTGTCCTCTCGTAGCCTTGTCATCCACTCGCGCTTTGCATGTTGACTAGATTCTTCGCTGCGCTCCAGAATGACATGTCCAATGATTGTCTTCTTGTTGTTATGTTATCCTTGTGCTTCTCTCATCCTCATGTACCTTGTCATCCTGAACGGAGTAAAGGATCTCTTCTGTCCTACTATTAAAGATTCTTCGCTTCGTTACCCTCCGCTGCAGAATGACAGGTCTCGGTCATAACCATCCCAACTCTACGGCCAAATCTTTCTTATCAGGATTAATAGTTGCAATAAGTTCATCCTTTTTCGCTCTTATCCATCCTTTGAGGTGCTTTTCTCTTGCTATTGCTTCGTTAACATCAGCGAACTCCTCATAATATAACAAATCATGACATTTGTATTTCTGTGTAAATCCTTTTATTACTTCTTGCTTATGTTCTAAATATCTCCGATAAAGGTCGTTAGTCATGCCAATGTATAAAACCGTACGTGATTTATTTGACATAATATAGACCCAATATTGATGGATATTTACCATAGTCTTTCATACTTTTACAAATATCATTACTCCTGCTCTATCATCCTGAGTGTAACGAAGGATCTCTATTAGCAACCGTTTTAGATGCTTCGCTGCGCTCCAGCATGACATGTCCAAAGATTATCCTCTCGCGGTGTTGTCATCCTGAACGTAGTGAAGGATCTCTGTCCTGTGTTTAAAGATGCTTCGCTTCACTCCAGAATGACAAGTCCAGCGTATTAAGATGCTTCGCTTCGCTCCAGCATGACATCCCATCAGCATTGCATAACGCTGTAAGTGACCTTTTAGACAATAAAGTATTAGTCTTCCATCAACTTACGATACCTTGCCTTCTTCGGTTCCTCAATGCCCAAGCGGCGCATCTTGTTCTCCTCATAGTCAGAGTAAGAACCCTCAAAGCTGAACACCTTGCCGTCGCCCTCGAATGCAATGATGTGGGTACATATACGGTCAAGGAACCAGCGGTCGTGACTGATTACTACTGCACAGCCTGCAAAGTTCTCAAGACCCTCCTCAAGAGCACGCAATGTGTTCACGTCAATGTCGTTGGTAGGCTCGTCGAGGAGGAGCACGTTGCCGCCCTCCTTAAGTGCCATTGCAAGGTGCAGGCGGTTACGCTCACCACCGGAAAGGACACCACACTTCTTCTCCTGGTCGGCACCCGAGAAGTTGAAGCGTGAAAGATAGGCACGCACATTGATTTCCTTGCCGCCCAGGCGCATGAGCTCGTTACCCTGGCTCATAACCTCGTAGACAGTCTTGTCGGCAACAATATCCTTGTGGTTCTGGTCAACATATGCAATCTTTACAGTCTCGCCAACCTCAAATGTACCCTCGTCGGCAGTCTCAAGGCCCATAATCATGCGGAAGAGCGTTGTCTTACCCGCACCGTTAGGACCAATTACGCCCACAATGCCGTTAGGCGGAAGCATGAAGTTGAGGTTGCTGAAGAGGTGCTTGCTGCCGAACGACTTGCCAATATTGTCGGCAATAATAACCTTGTTGCCAAGGCGCGGACCGTTAGGGATGAAGATTTCAAGTTTCTCCTCGCGCTCCTTCTGGTCTTCGTTAAGCATGCGCTCATACGAGTTAAGACGTGCCTTACCTTTTGCCTGGCGAGCCTTTGGCGACATGCGCACCCACTCGAGCTCGCGCTCAAGAGTCTTGCGGCGCTTGCTTGCACTCTTCTCCTCCTGCTCCATGCGCTTTGTCTTCTGCTCAAGCCATGAAGAGTAGTTGCCCTGCCAGGGAATACCCTCGCCACGGTCAAGTTCAAGAATCCAACCGGCAACATCATCAAGGAAGTAACGGTCGTGAGTAACGGCGATAACAGTACCTTCGTACTGGTTCAGGTGCTGCTCCAGCCAGTCAATGCTCTCGGCGTCGAGGTGGTTGGTAGGCTCGTCAAGCAGCAGCACATCGGGCTTCTGCAGCAGCAGGCGGCACAGTGCCACACGGCGGCGCTCACCACCCGACAGGTGGTCAACCAGTTCATCGGGGGCCGGACAGCGCAGGGCCGCCATAGCACGCTCCAGCTTGCTATCGAGGTTCCATGCGTCGGTTGCGTCTATTATATCCTGCAGTTCAGCCTGGCGCGCGAACAGCTGGTTCATCTTCTCCTCGTCCTCATAATATTCGGGAAGGCCGAACTTCATGTTAATCTCCTCATACTCCGCAAGAGCGTCCACGGTTGCCTGCACGCCCTCCTTAACACAATCCATTACAGTCTTGCCGTCCTGCAGCTGAGGGTCCTGCGGCAGATAGCCCACCGAATAACCCGGTGACCAAACCACATTGCCCTGATAATCATTGTCAAGACCCGCGATAATCTTCATAAGGGTAGACTTACCCGCACCGTTCATACCCACGATACCAATCTTCGCACCATAGAAGAACGATAGATAAATGTTCTTAAGAACCTGTTTGTTAGTCTGCTTGATAGTCTTGCTCAAGCCCACCATCGAAAAGATGATTTTCTTGTCGTCTACTGTTGCCATAAATGTATTTTATAGTTTATATTATACCCAAAATAGAAATTTGTTGCGAAGATAATAAAAATAATTATAATATATAAATACAATATTATGGTAACGCGCGCCGATTCAAAACTTTGTTTTGTTATCCTGGAACTAAGTTCACCGTCTGGAGAGATAAAGCCAAGGAACTCCGTCTTTCACATTTATAAGATACTTCGCGACATTTCCATCCCCCCAAAAAACAAAACAATCCAGCACAAGACTGCTGGATTGTTTTGTTTTCACAAAAACGTTCTTATTTATAAACTCGGGCAGGATTATTTGTCATGTCCACAAGACGTTGGGCAATCTTATCCCAATCAAAAGCCTCGTTTGTCATAATGACCGATTCTTCAAAGTTTATATCATCAAAATAGACAAGGGATTTAACCGGCATCAAAACATTTGAATTAGGATACTTTGCCAAATAGAACTGTAACATTTCATCCAATGAATACATTGTTGACAAAGTCGCAATATCTATAAAATCTTTTATTCGTGTGCCATTATGTGAAATGGCATCTAATTTCATTGCAATTATATCAGGAATACTTTCTAAACGGATACCATCAATAATATCGGGGTCTTTGATATGCGGGTAATTAAAACGTATGCAGTCAATCATTATACCATCTATAAAGCCTTTCAATGTCTGTCCACGTTCAAAGGCAACTTTCATCGCATACTTTTCTACCAGCATCTCGCGCAATTCCACAATATTGAATTCTTCTTTTGTAAAGAAGTCAAGGTCAATACTATTTCTATGTCCAATGCGGAGAGCAAGTGCAGTGCCACCAACAAGATTGAATGATGACATTAGCGGTTCACTTTGCAACTTTCTCAAAAGTTCCAATGTCCTCGGTTCGACTGTCTGTGTCTGCAACATCTTAATTCCTCCTTTTTAAGTTTGAAAGCCAGACAAACAAAATTTATATCTATCGGACTCAAATACGGAATGCTTTTAATCACTTCACGGAATCCAGTTTTTCCACCATACATGTCAAATGCAGCATAGTAATCTTCGGGGCAGCCAAGTTCAATCACACGTTGCACAACAAGCGTACGTGAACCCTGCCAATCAAAGTCCTTCAAATCATACTCCCACAACAATGCAGGATTAAGACTGTGTCCGTTTTGAATATAATTGTCAAGTATTACCATACAGTATTATCTACTTGGAGCAAAGGTAGCACATTTCCAATAAAAAAACAAACAGCATAACACCATGCAGCAAGTCTCTCTTTCAATACACATAAAATCCCCCGGAACAACCTTTTAACAACAGGCAGTTCAGAAGGGATTTATCAAATTCATTTTTTGGAGCTATCACGCTACTAGCGTTGTAAAGCACCCCAGTGCAAAAAGGACAGTTGGCAAAGAATCGGCCAATGTGGGCTGGTTGTCAAGATAGGTTGATATCAACACCACACGCAGTTTTGCCCTCACATTCGGGTTCTTAAGCAGTTCAGACAGTTCGCTGTCAATCCGCGCATAAGCAATCTGCTTGCGGAGATTACTCATTGAATAATTGCCAACCTCCTCTACCCTTCCGCCAGTTTGGGAAACCAGTTCCCAAAAAGGTTCCGAGCGCATATGGAAGAACGGATAACCAATCTTTGACTGAAAGATTACACTCTCACCCAACAGCCTTGCAGTATTGCTCTTGAACTGCCGTATCAATTCATCCGACAACGGAACACGGCAATCTGTGATTATGCCACGCTCAACAAGGTCAATCACCGACAAAAGCAACAAAGCCTTGTGCGGTGCAGGCTTTCCAAGTTTCTTCATCGTATGCAGTGAAGAAAAACAGTTTATGTAGTGGTTGAGGTCGTGCATTATTCTTTAGTGTTACAAATATAATAATATCAAATCAATCTTCATAATTCTCATCATCATCACGACGATGGGTCGTAGCTTGTTTGAATTCTTCTATATGTTTATGCATTTCATTATAAAAGAAGTCACGATTTAAAAATGAAAGTTGTTTTACTGCTCCAAGTTTATTAAAATAAGAAGTAAGACCATTTGCAACATTCTCTAGACTTGGAATATTTTTCTCATTATCCTTTATATACTGCAAAATGCCAATAGCAGCCTCTTTATGCTGAATGACTTTTCCAACTCCAAAGCGTATGTATCGTAATGTGTAGTTCTTGAAGAGATATTCGGTCAATTCGTATTTATTATCTCGTTGTTCATCAATAGACATGTAAACAAGCCACCATAAACCAGCTAAACCATGTCGCATCATTCCATGCGCTTTAAAAGTAAAGTGATTGAGAATGCGTTTTCTAAGATCTTTTGCCTCTGCTAGATTCCAACGCTTTTGCATATATGGGAATAAATCTGTCAATGATAATGATTCCCAAAATTGTGCATTAATAGCCTGTAACGGTTTTAATCCTTTATAAGCATCGTATAATGCTATAGCTGATATATAATCACCTTCTGTTGTTGGAACCATACGTTCAAGTAATCCTATTGGTTCTTCAACCTGAGGAGTAATAAGCAACTTATCTTCCTCGTATGGAAAAGAATCTTGAAGAAACCTATCAAGGCCTCTACCACCTTCAACCTCTTCAAAAACAGTATCTATATATGTTTTTGTCAAAATCTTTTGCAGTGCCATATTACTATAAGTTTTGTTCTCTTTCTAAGTAGTCAAATAATCTCTCATACGGTTTGCCTAACAACATTTGGGCGAGTTTATCTACTCGCCACTCCTCAGATTCACAATCTCTAAATTCAGTCAATTCAGGCTCCGTATCTATACGGTAATAAATTGTTTGTGCCCATTTCCTATTAGTGTGCCTATCGATTCTACACAATGCATAGATTAGTGAGTTTAAAACGATTGAAGCATGTAATATATCAACTTTGCTATTAACAACAGGATTTTCTTTATACTGCTTATAAAGCTTTATTGGAAGACGCAGCTCAATTTTATCCTTATCTAATATTGTTGATGGTAATGATTCATCCGTTTCATTTATTTCCATAAATGTTCCAACAGCCTTTAGCTTATCATATTTAATATCAGCGTAATAATAAAATTGTCCAAGTATACCTAATAAATCTCCAGGTTCCATCTCAAATGAGTGACCATAATAATCCAAATGGAATCCTTGATTAGTATACCCCGCAAACGCTTTTTTTACGGTTATCGTACAAGCAAAATTTATTTTACCCGCAACACTTTTACGTGGAATATCTATTTGAAAGTAAAGATGTTTTCCTGAAAAGCATTTGCGATACCTTGTCATATCACAACTGATTTCACACACATAGTCTGCAAAATCACCCTCTACCAGTTTCTGTATTTCTTCATTATGGTATCCCAACTTGACTACAAAGTGGTAGTTCATTTTATCTTGTGTAACTTCTACTTCCGGTTCATCAGGTCTAGGCAAGATATCATCGAAACTACCTAGGACAGGATAGGGGAAAGTTATATCATTTAAATTCATATGCAGTAAGTTTTATTGCATGTTTCATATCATCAGCAAACTCAAACTCAACAACATTCTTTGTTTGCGCAAATAATTTTATATTAGTTACTTTGTTACCGACAACAACACCGACAGAAGAACTTAGAATATCCATGGATTCATCAAACTCTTCTCCTCCTACGATGATTTCTATTTCACCACGTTCTATATCAAAGTCCGAATGAATTATGATAGAATGTACAATACGGCCATTCTTGTTCTCCGCCATTACTCTATAGCAAACAGGTATATTCTGCTTAAAATTGCCTTCTTTGTCCGTATTCGTAGGTGTATATCCGTCTGAATCTGGACTTCCTCCTGAACCTCGTTTTTTCGTTTTACTCTTGCTACGTTTATGGCCTCCTAGTTCGCCTCCAGACATCCTTTTGCCAGCGTTAGGGTTAGTCGTAACTACCTTGCCTATGGATTCCTTTTTATCATTATTTAATGTTGGTTCTGTAGGTTCAATTATGGATATTGGAGATACACCTTCTTCTTGCTCATCTTCACTTGGTTCGCCAAAGAAAGGATTGTCTTCGATATCATCCCTATTGGAAGCAACTAGTTCTTCTGGAACAAAAAGATAATCCTCAAGTCCTGTTATTCCAAGTGGACCATTATTGTCAGATGTAAAAATATCCTTTATAGATTCCTCTATAAAATTCTGTAGTTCTTCATAAATAATTCGCCCCTGTTCCTTGTTTCTACGAGGTTCCCATTTCGTATGTGATGGATCTTCAATACTCTTAAGAAGTTTATTGCCATAATTATCAGTGCACAAGAATACGCCAAAATACCCATAACTACTAGAGTAGAATCTTGAGCGATGAATAAACATTCTCTGTTTACGCATGTGTACAATCCCATCACGTGCTTCCTTGTTTTTCCAAACAAATAAAGAAACTTGCCCTAGATGAGGTAAGACTTTATCAATTTGAATATAATTCTTATTGGAGTTTGCATTCTTTACAGCTTCATAGTATGGACGTGGATTGTAACTATCTCCAGAGCGAACCTTGTCTAGCATATCTGAAAAATGATGGTTCATAAGCTCATCGAGTGTTTCTGAGTTGATGGTTATTTTACCTATTTCCACCTCCAGTTTATTATGCATGAATGCCAACCAAAAATGGCGCAATGCAGCTTTTACCATCTCATCATATGCTGCTTCACGTTTTTCCTCACAGCCGTCTACACCCATGATATAAATATCGGTACCAACTTCTTCTCTTATAAATTTGGATGGAATTTCCGTTGGACCACTTGCCGGCCGTTTGCCATCTTGATTATCATAATAACCGTAATGTTGAAACTTTACACGTTCCCCATTTTCATCTTCATATAGATGTGTACACAAACTTGCGGCACCCTCAAAGAATGTTTTACCACCATCTGTCATTGTCGAAACAAGTACAGTATGTATTGGGGACATTAAAAAGTATGCTGCTTTACCAAATCCAAAAGAACCGCCAGAGCTATCATCATCTTTAACAGTGAGACCTACAGCACGTACAAACGCATGAAAGGGAGAGTCATTTGGCTCATAATACATTCCTTTAGTATTGTAGTCTGAGATTTTAATATACTCAACCACACTCTGATTCCTATATGCTGCATCAAAGCATTTCAACATTTGTGAATATTGTGGAGTAGCTTTGTCCTTATATAAAGACACAACACCTTCAATATGCGACCTCAACTCATAGAATGCCTTAAATGTTGAAGTTCGTAAATTGCCAAAAGCAAACTTCATCCTTAAAGGTTTGCTTCTATCTAATACCACATCAAGAGAGTTCTGAATAGACTCACGTATCAATGATGGATAAGGTGTTGCTGTAAAATGTTCTGCAGCTGCATTGTTTGGACCAACATCCTGGCTCGCATCCGGCTGTTTTGCAAAATGCCAAGAGCAATTGCGTTCTAGTATATTCATATCTAATATTAAAGTATTGGATAAATCTTTTTATGTGAATTTAAATTCATGAATAGCAAATCATAATCCACTTGAATTTCTTGCCACAATAATTATACACAGCCTTAGAACAAGTATCAATAATACCTTCCACATTACACTCCCTATACTTATTCTTGAAACATCTATTTAGTGCATGGTACCCAATCATTACGTGTTTGGTAGCTACCATATTCAGGATGTTGTGTTTTTACAAATATAGTCAAAATTAATTATATTCTTATACCAAACGTTAAAATAGTTGAAAATAAGACTATTTGTATGCATAATCGCAGAGTCAACCAGCAAGTGCAACATTACGAAATAAATTTGTAAAAGCACTCCTTTGGTGTTGAAAAATTCAGTTTTTCTCTAGGTCTTTCGTTTAATTTGTATTGTGTCTTCTTTATTTTTCTGTCAGTAACGGTACT
>JAZNUE010000064.1:0-4868 GCA_045592125.1 Bacteroidaceae bacterium
GCTCTGCTTACTGCAACAAAAGGCATGCACGGATTTGACAACTATCGGCAGGTTTGCTCTTATCTTGGACTATGCCCCAGAATATACGATTCCGGCAAGTCGGTGCATGGAAGGGCGCACATTTGCAAGATGGGGATGGGGTGGATAAGGAAATTGCTGTATATGTGCGCCATTTCAGCCGCACGGCACAATAGGGCGTGCGCCTCTCTCTACGAACGGTTGCGACAAAAAGGGAAAGCTGTAAAGGTTGCTTTGATTGCTGTAGCGAACAAACTATTGAAACAGATTTTCGCCATTGTGAAGAATAATTGCGCGTATAGCGAATTTTATGCTTGATTTATTTGGAATTTAACACAGTTCATTCTGTGGCAATGGTGCATTGCGGCCACCGTAGGGGAACCCTCCGTGGCCATGAAAGAAGAGATTCCCCGTCGCGGCCTGCAATAATATAACTGGAGTTCAATAAAACGCGAAACAGGCAGGTACACAGCAAAGAATCTGTATCACATTTCTGTCATCCAGAACGTAGTGAAGGATCTCTACTTGCTTTGTCTTTGTACTAGGACACCGTGCCCTAAACAAACCTGTCATGTTGAGCAATGCGAAACATCTCAGTCAATGCCCTTTGATTTTAGTTCCTTGACTTTAGCCCCTTCGGGCTTCGGCTGTTGGTTGGCTATGCTCCAGGATGACAAGTCTCTTATTCTTCAATAAGCCCCATTTCGCTCCAGCGCTCTACGATGAGCGTGCAGTCTTCGCGGGCAACCTTTTCCTCAACGTCATATTCATTGAGGAGCGCCTCTACCATGTTCTCTACTGTGAATGTCTCAAGGCCGCAGACGTGCTCCCACAGGAATGCTGCTGTGGGGTTCAGGCTTATTATGCGGCTGAAATCGACGTTCTCAATGCCTGCGGGCACAATGATGTGCTCGCCGCATACGTTCTGCAATTCAAATCCTGTCTTAGCTTTCATATCTTAATTCTTTATATCCTGCGGAATATTGCTAGCAGTATCCTACGTATTGGGGTCATGGCTTTCCAAAATGCCGAATAGCAGCGCCACTTGCGCCCGCTCACCGGTACTGGTTTGCCTTTCCTTATGAAGGCGTCGGCAATGCCCACAATCTTCTCCTGTGTGAATGTCTCCTTCATCCACAGCGGGTTGCCATCGCCTCGCATAGTGTATACGCCGTCCTCAATCCTTATTACCCTGTGGAGCGCATATGTCTCCTTCTGAACCTCGGCGAGCACTACGTCGCCAATCTTTGGTATCCTAGGCGGTACCAGCACAACCTTGTCTCTGCCGCTTTCAAGGAAAGGGTGCATGCTCACTCCCTTTACAACAAAAGTCACGCTCTTCATGTTCTGCTCTGCGAACAGCCTGCGTATCTCCTGCATAAAGGAGTGGTTGTCTATCTGCCGGGTTATGCTTGGTGCCTCTTCTTTCATGCTTTCAGTACATTGCTTGATACCTCTGCGGCCTCCTTGTCGGGGCGGCACGACAATGTGTGTACGGGTATCTTCTCAAGCACCTTGCTTGCGGTCTGGCAAATGGCAAGGTGTATCTTCTTGTCGAACTTGAGCGTAGAGCATGAGTTCAGGATTATTCCGAATGCAACCGGTATGCTCTCCTTGCGGATCCTGTTCTCCTTTTCCTGCTCAATGGCGGCAAAGCCTCCGATAGGGTAGTGCACGTTCTTGTAAATCGGGCGTTTCCCGCTCCATGGCGAGCCGTAGATGATGGGGGTTCCGTCGTCGGCAATCCTCAGCACCGGGTTGTCGTCATTTATGAGCGTGCTGCCTGGGATGTGCTTCACCCACAGGTCGCTGTGCGTGCTTTTCCCTCTTCCGCTAACGCCAAGGAACATGTATGCCTTGCCGTCGTTCTCGACAACCGACGAGTGCATGAGGAGGGTGCTGTGAGCGGCTGTGCACATGGTGTATATTACCATTATGGCGTTGTTCAGGCCGAAGGCCACGTTAGTGTCGGAACCGCGCGATGCAACCTTGAAGTTCCTGTATTCGCTGTCGCTCTCGATGAAGGTGCATGGAATCTTGCCGTCCATGAGGATGAGAATCTGGTATGCACCGTTGTCCATGCGGTAAACCTCAAAACTGGCCGACGGGCAAGGGAAATAGCCTACTCTTGAACCGCGCCATGAAGGGTTTATGCTGTTGTCAATCTTGATTGTGAAGAGCGCGCTGCCGCTCTCGTCGCTCTTGAACGGTTCCAGGTTGGGCAGGATTTCCAGGACGCTTTTGCCGTCTGGCTCAATGTCAAAGATGTGCCCGGCAACCTTGAATCTTGTAATTTCCATTTGGTATCAATTCGTGAATTCTTTGCTTTATGGTATCCAGCGCTTTTGCCGCTGTTTCTTTTTCATTACAAAGATAATACAAATAAGCCTATAAAGAAGAATTTTTTCTTTGCTTAATGAAACTGTTTTTCTTAATTAGTGTGAATATGTGCTCCAGGTTTTCAATATATTTCGTTTTATTTGTATTTTTGCGGTGTGGCCGTTGAATGGCCTTGATATATGGCTTATGTTATTAATGCAGGCGGCAGGCTCCTCTCCATGGAAAGGCCGCTGGTTATGGGAATACTTAATGTGACGGACGACTCCTTCTATGAAGGGTCGCGCGTGAGCGGTCCGGCCTTTGTTGAGCGTGCCAGGAGCATGCTTGCAAACGGTGCTGCAATACTTGATGTCGGCGCATGCTCAACCCGTCCTGGCAGCAGGCCTGTGCCTCAGGAAACCGAAATGGCGAGGCTGCACGAGGCGTTGTCGCTGCTCGACAAGGAACTGCCTGGCGCTGTGGTCTCTGTAGACACTTTCCGCGGTGCGGTGGCGCGCGAGTGTGTTCGCGAACATAATGTGGCCATAATCAATGATGTCTCGGCATTTGGCTGGGACGATGACATGCTGGCGGCGGTCACAGAACTCAATGTGCCTTATGTCCTTACCCATTCGGCCAGCTGCGCGGATGTGCAGCGTGATGATTTCCTGCCAGCTGTGCTGCAGCAGCTTGCCGAAAAGATGTGGCGCTTGAGGCAGAACGGCGTTAAGGATATAATAGTTGACCCTGGATTCGGGTTCGGGAAGAGCGTGGAACAGAACTATATGATGCTTGGCGCTCTTCGTGAATTTGGGTTGCTTGAGGCGCCGCTGCTTGTAGGCGTCTCGCGCAAGTCAATGATTACCAGGCTTCTCGGCATTCCTGCGGCTGAAGCGCTTGCTGGTACTGTAGCGCTGGGCATGGCAGCCCTGATTAGCGGTGCCAATATACTAAGGGTGCATGATGTAAAGGAGGCCGCCGACACCGTAAGGCTCTTCATGGCAATGAAGGGCAGGCAGTGAGCCTGCTTCCGTTATTACATAATAAATATATATAGTAATATGTTTTTTGGATTTTCAGTTATCGACATCATAGATATTCTGCTTGTAGCAGCAATGCTTTACTATTTCTACCGTCTAATGAAGGAGTCGGGCTCGCTTAACGTCTTCATTGGGATCTTCCTCTTCTTCTTTACCTGGATGGTGGTCTCAAGACTGCTGCAGATGCGTCTCATGGGTTCCATTATGGACCAGCTCATGAGCGTGGGTACAATTGCCCTTATCGTGATTTTCCACGATGAGGTCCGCAACTTCTTCAAGCGTATCGGCTCTAACAGGAGGATACATTTCCTTACGTCATACTTTGCGCGCAAGAATGAGGATGACAAGGGCAAGGAGATGATTATGCCCATAGTCATGGCCTGCGTGAGCATGTCCCAGCAGAAGGTCGGCGCCCTCATAGTTATTGAGAAGGATGACTCCCTGAGCGAGATTATCTCAACGGGCGAAGTGATAAATGCCAACGTGGGCCAGCGCCTTATTGAGGCGATATTCTTCAAGAACGCTCCTTTGCACGATGGTGCCATCGTTGTCCGCGGCAACCGCATTGTTGCAGCGCAGTGCATACTCCCTGTTTCCCATGACCTGAGTATCCCCAAGAAACTTGGTCTGCGTCACCGTTCGGCAATGGGCGTTGCCGAGAAGACCGATGCGCTTGCCATTGTGGTTTCCGAGGAGACAGGCGCAATCTCTGTAGCAAAGGACGGCAAGTTCATGCTCGGCCTTGATGCCCATAAGCTCGAGGAAATACTTTCTAAGTAGTGCAGCGATTGAGGTTGCAGAATCCCAATCAGGACTGTATTGGTCCCTGTCGCCATGCCGTTCTTGTCGTTCCGGCCGGAGGAGGGAGTCTCTTTCGGGATTTTTCTTCAAAAAAAGCACTCTTTGCAACATGTTGATTATCAATGGTGCTTGAAAAAAGTTTGAAATTTCAGTAAAAAAGTTGCCCAAATGTTTTTGTAGTCTAAAAAAATGCCTTACCTTTGTACTCGCTTTCGGCAAACAACATGGTGTTGCTGCTGATGGCAAAGATGATCCTTGACAGCATTCCATACAGACAAGCAGTACAACATGTCCGTTCCGCCCCAGAGGCGGAAGGATATAAAGGTAAAGTAAGGAACGAAAAGCAGACCGTCATATTTTGACAAGAGATAATTTCCGGCCAGTACAAACAATTTCTTTCATTTGGCATCACATGCCCGTTCCGGGCATAGTCAGATATATAATTACAACGAAGAGTTTGATCCTGGCTCAGGATGAACGCTAGCTACAGGCTTAACACATGCAAGGCGAGGGGCCTTGATGGAGCTTGCTCCTGATAGACGACCGGCCCACGGGTGAGTAACGCGTATCCAACCTGCCCTTCATATTGGGATAGCCTTCCGAAAGGGAGATTAATACCGAATAACATATCAGGATTGCATGATACAGATATGAAAGATCCGTCGATGAAGGATGGGGATGCGTTTCATT
>JAZNUE010000065.1:0-22143 GCA_045592125.1 Bacteroidaceae bacterium
TGGCTAAAAGCAAAACGAGTCAATGACCTTTTTTGTTATCGACGAGTTTTGCAGCAACAGGTCAAACGCAGCATAGCCGCAGGTTATGCCGTTTGGGTTGCGAAAAGCAAAACGAGTCAATGACAGTGCAAATATAGAATGGCATGTTCCTGCGCCCACAAGGGGTGCAAGCCTTGTGCCTCGGCGATTCTTAAGACCGAAAGGGGCTGTGTCTGATTCTGACACAGCCCCTTTCGGTCTTAAGTTCCTTATTACAGGTTGTATGTCCCTTCGACGAGCTCGCCCATGGCCCATACTGCGCGTACGTTCAGGTCGTCGTCCAGAATCATGATGTCGGCGTCCTTGTCCTTCTGCAGCGAACCCTTGCGGTCGTACACGTTCATAATCTTTGAAGGTGTCTCCGAGGCCATGCGTATTGCATCGTCCAATGGAATCTCGGCCTTCTGTACCAATGTGCGGATAAGGCGGTCCATCGTTGCAACAGAACCTGCGAGGGCCGTGCGGTCGGCAAGCTTGCATACGCCATCCTCAATGATTACGCGCGGGTCGAATGCTGTAGTGCTGTCGCTTGCTGCGCATGCGAGTGCGTCTGTTATTACGCAAGCACGCTCAACGCCCTTGATGTGGTGTACGAGGCGCAGGATTGTAGGAGGCACGTGAATGCCGTCGGCAACAACCTCAACGGTCATGTCCTCATGCAGGTAGATACTCTCTACAGTACCCTCGTACTTGTACTCGCGGCGCTTGTGGAAACCAGGCATTGCGTTGTAGAAGTGTGTAGCGTGTGTGTAGCCGTTCTTGCGTGCTGCATGTATATCCTCATACTCGGCCTGTGTGTGCGCTACTGACGCAAGGATACCCTTTGATGTGATATACTTGCCGAACTGCATTGCGCCAGGGAGTTCTGGAGCAGCGTCCCAACGCTTGATACAGTCCCACTTCTCTACAAGCGGGATGTACTCGTTAGGGTCGGGGTCCTTGATGTTCTCTGGCAGCTGGCCGCCGGCCATGGCCATGTTCAGGTAGTGTCCCTCGAGGTGAAGGCCAAGTACCGGGCTGTTAGGCTCGGCCATCAGCTTAGTGCATGTCTCGGCAGCAGCCTCAATCATGGGGACTGTAGACGATGAAAGGGTGGGGAAGATACTTGTTGTACCATGCTTCATGTGCGCCTTGATTGCGCCGCAGAAAGCCTCTTCTGTGCCTTCCATGAAGTCGCAGCCGCCACCGCCATGGATGTGGATCTCAACGCCTCCAGGAACAACATACATGCCCTTGGCGTCAATAACCTCTGCGCCAATTACAGCGAGGTCGCAGTTAGTAACTTCAAGAATCTTGTTATCACGGATGATAACTGAACCGTCCTTCAGCCAGCCCTGAGGGGTGAGGATCTTGCCATTGATAATTTGCTTAAGCATAATATTTGTGGTTAGTTATTGTGTTACAGTCTCTTAGCGTACGGGCGCTCCTTCCCAGGCGCTCCCTTTCCACAAAGTTATTTAAATAATTGCATGTTCGCGATTATTTTCAGTTTTTTTTTATAAAAATTGCGTTAGATTGCAAAAAATGCGCTCCCAATGAGCAAATTCCTGCAATTACAGGGAGTTGTCCATCACGTCGCACAGCAATTGGAGATTGAGGCTGCTGTTCCTGTATGACTGTGTATTGTGCTCCTTGTTGTATCCTTACAAAATGCTGCTATTTATCGTTGTTTGGCGTCAAAATGACAGATGTGTGCTTTCTTGCCTCTTTCTTGCCTGCGTGGCGCGATATTGCTGGTTTGCGGCAAAAACACTTCCGTCTTTTGAAATAATCCCCGTATGTTTAAGTAAATTTACCCAAAAACAGTTCCTTTTTATGAAATTTCTTTGTCTGTTGCTGTGCAGGTGTTATATTTGTGCAGTTTTTATCTCTTAACAAAAAGTTATCTAAATGCTTGCTTTGTGCTCTGTCAGTAAAATCACTGTCTTGCAGCCAAATAGTAAAGCCGGGTTAATTTATACACTTTATATATAAAATGTCAAAACTTAGATTTGAAGTCGTAACGGCTGCATTCGCGAAGAATGCAGTGGAAGTGCCTGCGTGCGCCGAACGTCCGTCGGACTATTTTGCAGTGAAGGTGTTCAACCGTGAGAAGATGTTCAAGTATCTTCCAAAGGATGTATACAGCAAGCTCATTGATGTAATAGACAATGACGCGCCGCTGGACAGTTCTATTGCCGACAGCGTTGCCGAGGGCATGAAGCGCTGGGCCGTGGAGAACGGCGCAACGCACTATACCCACTGGTTCCACCCGCTTACCGAGACTACGGCCGAGAAGCATGACGCCTTCATTGAGCATGACGGCAAGGGCGGTGTGCTCGAGGAGTTCTCGGGCAAGCTGCTTGTGCAGCAGGAACCCGACGCTTCTTCGTTCCCCAATGGCGGTATACGCAGCACGTTCGAGGCGCGCGGATACAGCGCATGGGACCCCACCTCGCCGGCCTTCCTCATGGACGACACCCTCTGTATCCCCACGGTGTTCATCTCCTATACAGGGGAGGCGCTCGACTATAAGGCGCCGCTTCTCAAGTCATTGCGCGCGATAGACAAGGCGGCAACCGATGTGTGCCGTTACTTTGACAAGAATGTGAAGAAGGTTACCACATACCTCGGATGGGAGCAGGAATATTTTCTGGTAGATGAAGGCATGCTTCTTGCGCGTCCCGACCTGCTGCTCACTGGCCGCACCCTCATGGGGCATGACAGTGCGAAGAACCAGCAGCTCGAGGACCACTATTTCGGTTCTATTCCCAAACGTGTAGCAGCCTTCATGAAGGAACTCGAGATTGAGGCTCTGAAGCTTGGCATTCCGGCAAAGACCTGCCATAATGAGGCGGCTCCTAACCAGTTTGAGCTTGCCCCGATATATGAGGAGTGCAATCTGGCCGTCGACCACAACATGCTCATAATGGCAATAATGAAAGAGGTCGCGCGCCGTCACGGATTCCGCGTGCTGCTGCACGAGAAACCTTTCAAGGGCGTAAATGGTTCGGGCAAGCACAACAACTGGTCTTTGGGTACCGACACCGGAGTGCTGCTCATGGCGCCAGGAAAGAATGACAAGGATAACCTGCGTTTCATTACCTTTGTAGTGAACACGCTCGCTGCTATATACCGTCATAACGGCCTGCTCAAGGCAAGCATAATGTCGGCGGCCAATGCCCACCGCCTGGGCGCTGCTGAGGCGCCTCCTGCTATAATCTCAAGCTTTCTCGGTTCTCACCTCTCGTCGGTGCTCGACCACATGGAGACAACCGATGATGTAGTGAGAATCCTCAGCAAGCGCGAGTTGCGCCTTAATATTCCGGCATTGCCTGAACTGATGATAGACAATACCGACCGTAACCGCACATCGCCGTTTGCGTTCACAGGCAACCGGTTTGAGTTCCGAGGAGTGGGCTCCGAGGCCAACTGCGCGTCGGCCATGATTGCGCTTAACACCGCCATGGCCGAGCAGCTCACTATTTTCAAGCAAGAGGTGGATGCGCTTATAGACCGTGGCATTGCCAAGGAAGACGCGCTTGTAAAGATTATACGCAAGTACATAAAGTACAGCAAGCCTGTGCGCTTTGACGGAAACGGCTATAGTGATGAGTGGCGTCGTGAGGCCTCGCGCCGTGGCCTTGACTGCGAGGCGAGCGCTCCTATTGTCTTCGACCGCTACCTTGACAAGGAGAGTGTCGAGATGTTCCGCAAGATGGACGTGATGACTGAGACTGAGCTTCGTGCCCGCAATGAAATCAAGTGGGAGATGTATACCAAGAAAATTCAGATTGAGGCCCGTGTGCTCGGGGACCTTGCCCTAAACCACATTGTGCCCACTGCGACCAAATACCAGAGTTCCCTGCTCGACAATGTAATAAAGATGGAGCAGGTGATTGGCAAGGAGGAAGGTGACCGTCTCTCGGCCGGCAACATTGGGCTGGTGCGGCAGATGGCGGGGCATGTAGAGGAGATAAGGCGCCTTGTTGCCGAACTCGTAGAGCGCCGCAAGGTGGCTAACCGTATTGCAAGCGAACGCGACAAGGCCATAGCCTATCACGATACAGTAGCGCCAATGCTCGAAGAGATACGTTCCCACATTGACAGCCTTGAGCTAGTGGTGGATAACGAGCTGTGGACGCTTCCCAAATACAGGGAACTGCTGTTTATTGTGTAGTCCCTGCTCCTTGGGGTACCTGAATAAGGGGAGTGCTGTGTGCAATCCGGTAGTCCGGTATGCGCATAGCGCTCTCCCTCTGTTTATAAAGGGCGCTTTTCTCGCTCTTCCTCTTTACGAAGAGGACAAAGCAACCGCCCAGTTTCAAATAATGTATATATATACTTTCAATAGGCGATTCCTGGACAAAGAAGAGGCCGACTGGAATTTCCGTGTGCGTGTAAAAACAAAAAAACGGAGGAAGTGACCTTCCTCCGTTCTGTACGCCGTCAGGGACTCGAACCCTGGACCCATTGATTAAGAGTCAATTGCTCTACCAACTGAGCTAACAGCGCATTGCCTTAACGCGTTGCAAAGGTACTACTTTATTTTAACCCTGCAAACTTTTTTGCGGCTTTTTTTGCAAATATTTTTGCATTTGTGGTCAAATGCCTGATTATTAACAATAAAAAAATTTGAGAAATTTTGCCTTATACATTATACCCTTGGCATGAACCGCAAAAGAAGAGAAGGATGACTCTGGTAAATGCTGCTTTCTTTTGTCCGGAAATACTCTTTTCGCATAGCACAGTCTCTGCTGTTGCTTATTATTCACGGTGCGTTTTGTTATTTAATGATTTTTTACAATATTTTTATGAAATTTCTTATCTTGAATTATACTGATTTGGAAATAATATTTTAAACACGCATATACTATGAAACGTCTACAGGTTGTCCTATTTATTCTTCTTGTTGTTGCTTCTGTCGGTAACGCCCAGAAGCAAATCACTAGAAACGAGTTGTTGAAGTTGTATTATGAGGCCAATGTTGCTGTTGAGAGCAAGAATGATTCTGTTGCGGTGGAGCGTTTCCTAACCATAATAAAGCATGTACCCTCAATGCCTGAACCTTATCTAAGGGTTGCCAGGCTTTATGATGTTGACGGTGCTGGAAGGGAACATATAGAGGCTGCAATCCTCATGTACAGGCACTATGTCGATATGGAGCTAGACCTCAATAAAAGTAAGGATGCACGAGAGCGTCTATGCGAGCTCGAGAAGTCGCTGAATATCCCCCTTTTCGTAGAATATTCCGAGACCAAGGAATACCAGCCTGCCGATGTAGACTCCATTCCTGCATCACAGGATGAGATTGAAGATATCTTGGCATTGAATGATGTCCCTGCTGAGACTGTAGAGGAAACTGTAGAGCCAGTTGAAGAGATTACTGAAGAGACTGTAGAGGAATCTGTTGTAGAAACTATAGAGGAGGCAGTAGCAGAAACAGTAGAGGAATCAATAGATGAGTCTGTAGAGGACATGGTTGGCGACGTTGCAGAAGAGACAGGTGAGGAACCCGAAGGCGCGAAAGCAGAAACACTTCCGATTGTTCCGCAATTTGATGTTATGAGAAGTCGTTTTGGGGAGCATAGCAAATTCCCGGAACTTAGTGACAATATTGTTGTTATACCTGAAAATACCTATGCCAAAGCCTTGGCCAAGAAGCAGATGACGCTCGACGATATATGCGGAAGATGGGTCTCTGGTACAAGAATGCAGAACAGCGGACGTGAGGTATGGGTTCTAGATATTGCTTACGAGCAGAACGAACTGAAGGTTGCAATTACTAAAGGTTCAGGCGCTTATCAGATGGCGGCCATACCCGATGCCCAGTCATCAATGGTTGGAGGCGACCGTGCCCTTATGAATGCTTCTCTCAGCGGGAATACACATGTGACAATGGCGCTTGATAACTACAGCGGTAATGACATCCGTTATGAGACAATGCTCCTGTTGAATAATCTTGAGAGCAAGAATGTGCCAGCAGGGATTGAAAACGATGAGCTTTCATTCGAGTATGTAATAAACAAATCCTATACCCCCAGTTCGGTAAGGCATGACATTAATCGCCAGAGTGCAAACAAGTTCTCTGAGACACTCAACGCCCTTACGGGCAACAGTCCGTTAGCAGGCCTGTTTTCTTCGCTCATCTCGGCCGGTGTCGAATTAGCGCAGGAGAACGATGTCGCTTTCAGTGTTGAAGGCCTGGTTGGCTTCAGGCTTACACTCACGGAATGTGGTCTTGTTGGTACTTGTAAAGAAGTGCTTGCTCACGTGTCGCAGGATGGTGTAAGGCAGGAAAAGTGCAATAATGTATTCAACTGCATTTTCTATAAGGTTCCAAATAACTTTTACGGCTCAGTGGCAAGGAATTTTGAGAAGACCTCAATGGATGAAGACTTTGAGGAGAAAATACTAAAAGAGGCCAAGAAGAAATTCAAGGACGACAAGGAAAAACGCTATCTCATTGATGCAATAGCAAAGGGCTATAATCTGGGCAAAGGTACAGCCTCAAGATGGAATCCTCTTAAGGGTATCAAGTCATTCATAAAGGCCTCTAACGAAGGAAACGTCTATTCAACAAGGGTGGTGGCGATATTGTACTATGAACTGTCTCAGAACAAGAACTACAGCAACTCAAAAAGGAGAAAGTACCTGGCCATGGCCGAAAAATATTCTGAAAGGCTCAAGACAATGTCTCCTGTTGACTATTGCATTGTGCAAGGGTGGTACAGCCAGACATATGACATTATGAACGGTTATGCAAAGTCTGTATCTTTCTACCAGGAGGCAATAGAAAAGTATAACAGTGATGAGGCACGCTACAATCTGGCTCAGATGATGATGAAGGATGGAAACGAGGCAGAACAGCAGATGGCAACCGAACTGCTTACAGCCGCTGTTGACAATGGATATTCTCCTGCAATGATAAGCCTTGCGACATTGTATAAGGACTATGACGATTCCGAGTCTTTCATTGCGCTGGTAGATATGGCATTGAAACGGAATGACTACAATGCTCTCAAGCTTCTGTCGCTCGCATACCAGCAGGGTATAGGCGTGAAGCAGGATTATGCCGAATCGGCCCGCATCTTCGACAAGTATATTTGTATATATAATAAGGAATGGCGTGCAGCGCTTGGCTGGCATATAAACATTGAATAACACTTATGAGGACTTCTTTCAGGAAAATATCCGTAATGCTTCTCTTGCTGTCGCTTCCTGCCTATGCCTGTGCCCAGTTCAATGAGGGATACTTTTGGCAGCAGGCGGCAAAGGGGTATGTCGCGAATATTAACGAGCAGCTCAATTCATATCTCAACCAGGCAAGAAACCAATATAAAGACTGGATTAATGATGCCTGCAGGCAGCATATGTCCAATGCTAATGCCAAGAAGAATAACCCTGTTGCATATAAGTTCAGCATTAATGGAAAATCCATGTTGCTTTATTTTGACAGCGATACCGAAGCGCGCCGTTTCAAGAATTCGCTTGAAGCGAACAACAAGCATATTGCCGAGATAGACAAGTACAGGTCAATGGTTGACAGCTATCTTTCTTCTAATGGCGTCTCAAAGAGTGCTTTCTCATCGTTCTACCGGACTATAGACGCCTGTAAGAAGGAGTTCATAGTAAAGGCCTCGTACAGCACAGTGCAGAATAGGTTCTATACTGGCAATAAGGCCAATTCAGATAAAAAGCAGCAGGTAAATAAGAAGAAGGTTGACTTGCGTGTGTTCAACAGGGATAGTCCGTCATACGATGCTTCGTATGACAACAATATAAGACAATTCCAGCGTAAGGAGAACAGCAAACTCAGCAAGACCCTCTCCAGACGCAAGTTTACCCAAAAGGAAAATATTGCTGTAAACATGCCGGAGGGGCAACCGAATACTGCAGTTGCTAAGCCTAAGGCCCGAATGGTTTTAAAACCTGTTGTGCTAGAGAAAAAACCGAAGGTCAAGGGGTATCTGGACCTTAGCAGTGTGCCAATTACCCAGAACTCTGTCTTTTTTTCCGATGATCTCGCGTATAAAGAAACGGATTTCAGTGGTGCAAGATACCGGAGCAAGCCAGTGTGGACAACGATGCTCAAGAATATGAAACGCGAGAGGGTGGAGATGAATCTTGCAATGCTAATGCTGTACAATAATGGTGCAATGCCTGTCTTTATAGGGAAGAATACCAGCAATGCCTATATTTTTGAGTCGGCAACAGGGGACAAGGTTTTCCGTATATCTGAGGATGGCACAACATTTGTATGTGCAACTTACAACAAGGCAAAAGAGACCGGGGGGCTTGAAGGCAGGTTCTCATCTGGTCTGCTAGGGACCTCAATTTCCAAAGACAAACTAGAGGTTGAGGGAGATTTGCCTATAGACGGTTTTAAGGTTAAGGTGGAGAGAGAGAACTCCGATGGTTCACTTTCTGCAAACTTGGTTTACGAGAAAGATCTTGAACCATTCAAGAAGGAAGCAGTCCAGGACCCCGGCAATGATAAGCCTAGCGAGACTGATAAGATAAAGGCGGAACTTAGGTTAATGGGATATAAGGACACAGAATCTGTCACAGTCCAGATAAACAAGACTCTCTTTGATAACCATAGCATTGGCATTAGAGGTGGGGGAGAGGCCGGAGTCGATCTAGAGGTAAAGGCCGGAACTGAAGATACAGGCTTAACGAATTCACCGGTTGCGATTTCTGACGCGGCAGGAGTATATGTAAGGCGTAATAGGGAAGGGGAGGTAAAGGTCTATGAAATCAGAGGTGACTTAAAGGTCGTTACTTCTTTATCTCTGCAGGCCATCGCAAAACGCTCCCCAGTCAAGGCAAAGTTGGCCTTCTCGCCTAGGTACAAGACTATTAATGCCGGTGAAATTCTAGAATCTTATTTACGCGACGAGAACCAATGATTTGCATAAAGTATATAAATAGGTATTTAACGTTATTGCTCTTGGCCTGCTGTCCGGCTGTTTCTGCCCAGAACCTTGAGGTGTGCCTGCTATATTCACCCGAAGATGCCAGCCTGGCCGGGGCATCGCTATGTGCCGTGCCTGGGCACGGGCTATATGCGGCCAAGGGCAATGTCATATATTCGCTTAAGGACACTATAGAAATAGAAGTTGAACTTTCTGAGAAGGGAGACATAACAGATCTTTTTTATCAGGATGGCAAGTTTGTGTTCAAGTTCAAGAATGCTGTATGCATGTATAAGGACGGCGTACAGCCTGTACTTGCATTCGAGACTGAATCTTTCAGGATTTTCCAGCGTTCAGGTGATGATGTGTACCTGGTGATGGAGAACGGTGGCCAATGGGGACTCTTCTGCATATCTCTTGTAGAAAAGAGCATTACCCCTCTGCTCAAGCTAGGCAAAGAAATTGTTGGCGTCAATGAGAGAAAAGCGCTGGAACAGGTATGGGTGGCAACCAAGGATAACATATATTCCTACGGAAAAGAAAACCTTGTAGTGTTCAATAGCGTGGAAGGGATTAATTCCGTGGTATACTTCGGGAGTAGTATTTATATAGGTTCTGGCAAGGGTATCTTTAGACTGGTTGACGATATGACATGCCAGCATCTGTTCTCTTGCGGTGTTGAGCAGTTCCTGCATGATGGCAAGTCTATGTATGTGCTTACTTCCGAAGGTGGTCTTTTTTCCATTAAAGAAACAGAATGACATCTTGCGTATGAAAAGGATTCTTGCAGTCATCATTATATTCTATAGTTTGCCTGTTTTCTCGCAGACCGCTCTGCTTAGTAGTCTTGCTGAAAGGATAGGTGCCAATAGCGGGGATTCGGTTGTACATCTGGCTGCGTTGGACAAGGATGCTGTGCTTTGCCGTAATTCCTCTGGCGAACTTACACATGTAGGGATTTCACTTTTCAGCAACGAGACAAAAGAGATGGTGAATAGGGATGTCTGCTGTTTTGTAGAGCGTCTTTTCCTGCAGCTTTATTTGGCGAAGAGTGCTGAGGATGTCCGTTTTTTCCTTGAGAGCAAAAGGATATCGTTGCGGTATAATGGACTGGAGTACGGCCAAAGAGGGTTTACGTCGTTTGCCAAAGTTATTAGAAGCATGGAAATGCCATCTGGCTTTACGCTTTCAAACAATGGTTCTGAACTTTATGCAGCAATAGAATTTGGGATTGCCGATTGTATTGAGATAAAGTTTCCGGCATCGCGCGAGCTGGTGACCGGGATTGACAAGAAGGAGGCAGATGAACACATAGGCACCATGCTGCAGCTCTCCCAAGGCAATGCGCGCCCTGCAGCGAGCAGGAAAGCTATAAGGACTGGCAACGGCCTGTACGTTAGGCGCGGTACTGCCTATGTGGCCGATTCGCTCAGGAATGATGTCTATTTCAAGGAGACCAGCGGTGACCTTGTGCCGGTATTCTCTCCTGAATATCCCAGAGAGAGTGTGCTGAACCTCTTTCAAGGATACATTAGCAGTGATGTAATGCTGAATGTGAAGCACCGTAAATATGGAGGCTACACCCTTGATATAACGGTCCCGCTCAACAATGTCATATCATGCTTTGATGACGGGTATAGCATTTACGCAGGTATAAACAGGCTAAGGAACGGAAAGTGGCAATGTGTAGTTGTGTTCAAGAATACAGTCTACAGTTACCTGCATATGCTTATTGCCACATTCAGCATAGAGGAGATCTTTGGCGCTTCTGCCATTGTGGATGCCGACTTCTACAGCAATATACCGCAAGATAATATTAAAAGTTTGTTCTAATTAAATTTTAATTATATGAAAAGAGTGTTTTTACTATTAACGGCGCTGTTCCTGGTAACTAGTGCCAATGCACAGCTCGACCAGGTGAGGCTTGAGATTACAGAAGGCATTGATAACCCTAGTCTTAAAGCGGCAATCGAGGATAACGTATCCTCGCTTATAAATTCATTCAACCGTGCAATTATTGACGGAAAGAAACCTCGGCTAGATGCCTCCTTTATTACCGCAAGCGGTAAGGATGATGCGCTGCAGATGTGGAAGTCAAGTCCTATGTCATGTCCGGTATCTTCCATAAACGAGAGATGCCTGACAATGCCAGGCGGCGGGTTCCAGATACGCAATATCCCTGTCTCTGTCATGAATGCGCCCGATGAGATGCGTGAACAGGAGATCGTTGTTAACCTCACTGCAAGCGGCAAGGTCGACAACGTGATGGTTGCGATAGACAAGAACAGGTATGTCGACGTGATTTCTGCAAATATCTCGCTCGATGACTTGGCGCGCCGGCAGATAATAGTTGACTTTGTCGAGAATTTCAGGACTGCTTATAACAGGAAGGATATTGATTACCTGAATACCGTATACAGTGACAATGCACTGATAATATCTGGCAAGGTAATAAAGGTAAAGCAGGATTCTGAGATGTCTAATTCTCTGCTAAAGGAGAAGGTTGTCTACCAGACTAAGGGAAAGCAGCAGTACATTAATGACCTGAGAAGGAACTTTAAGCGGAA
This sequence comes from Bacteroidaceae bacterium, assembly GCA_045592125.1. Lineage (GTDB taxonomy): Bacteria > Bacteroidota > Bacteroidia > Bacteroidales > Bacteroidaceae > HGM04593. Next base: position 11,504 of record JAZNUE010000065.1, read on the forward strand.
CAAGTATATTGATGTAATATTTGACAGCCTGGAAGTAGTGAGGCATCCGAAATATGACGACATTTATGGCGTTAACCTCAAGCAGTACTGGAATTCAAGCACATACAATGACGTAGGTTACCTTTTCCTTCTAATAGATTTCAAGGACGAGTCCCTGCCTTGCATACAGGTGCGTACATGGCAGCCCGAGAAGTATAACGGGAAACCTATTGACAGGAATGAAATCTTTACTCTCAAGTCATTTAACATAAAACGCTAGTTATGAAACGTATATTTGTATTTCTGTTGTCATTATTGCCTTTTGTGTGCAATGCACAGATGAAACTAGAACTGTCGGAAATAGAGAATGCCGGGAATGTATATGCCTGTGAGGACAGGAACGAGATGAAGGCGATTTTCTATTGCGACTCCTCTATGGTCCTTAAGTTCAAGTCTGGCTATGATGACATAATATCATTGAATGAGGTGCTTGAGGGCGAAAGGAAGTCATACGAGCTGGTGTTTCCTACTAACGGTAAAGGCACTTCTTATGACGGGCGTCTCCTGGAGATATATTGTGACGGATTTGATGTCTTTAACATTTTCGAGTTCAACTTTCCCAAAAGCACATTAAAGGAGTATAAGGTTACGAATAGGTACGTCAAGGCAAAGAACCCTTATTTCAAGAGTGTCTACAGCGGTGACGACCTCTTCGCTAATTCATTGTACGAAGAGGCCAAGCACCAGTACCTGATATCCAAGGAGTATCCTGAATATGAGACTTACAAGGAGAGTATTGACAGCAAGATACAGGCTATTGACTCTATCCTGGTGTGGCGTGAAAGAGGAGAGAAACTTTTCTCTGAATCGAAGTATCTTGAGGCATATCGTTACTATACGGCTATCATGAAACTGAATCCTGGGGACAAGAGCGTGTACATGAAGACGATGGAGTGCAGTTCAAGGTACAGGAGTGACTGTGATATCTATTTCTCAATGGCCGAGGACCTATATTATAACAAGGAACGTAAGTCGGCGCTTGAGTACTACAAGAAAGTAGTAGAGCTGGGCTGTCCCAATGCAACTGCCGCAAATGAGAAGATACTGCTCATTAATGGCGAACTGAATGCATTGAAGAATCATGAGCGTTTCCTTGTCTATGAATGGAATCCAGACATTAACATCGGTTTATCTGTCGGAAGATGCAGGATGCGCAAGGCCGGCGGATATTTCTCGGCAAGAGTTAATCCTGAAATATTTAATTTCCCAAAGTCAAAGAAGGACCCTCAAAAGTACGGCGAGGCGAATGTCTCCCTGGGCTTTACTGCCAAGATTGTGAAGCCTGTATGGATATTTGCCGGCCTTGGCTACACTGGAGGCGGTTCTTTTGTAGAGTATAAGGACGAGTACTATGACAATGATGAGATTCAGTACAGGCTTGACTGGTACAGCAGCGTCTCGCCAGAGGCTGGCATTATTGTAAAGTTCTGGTACGTATCGCTTAAATACACATTCCAGTACAGGTATACATTTAACGATAAGTCGAAGAGCGTACTTGGCAATAACATGCACTTCATTGGTGCTGGTATCTGCTGGTAACAACCGTTAGCCTGTAAGCAATAGAAGTGCCCCATGGAATGAGTTCCTGGGGCACTTCTGTATTTTCATCTCCTTCTTTGGCAGCATTTACCAGAACCATCCTTTTTTCTTCCTCTTGGACGTATCTTCGCTTTCGCTGCTCTGGCCATAGATGTCGCGCCATGTCTTGCCTTCGCTTATCATCTGGTAAATCTTTCCCCAGTTGGGGATGCCGCCAAGGTTGAGGTCGTCAATGAACATCTCCGCGTTAATCTTGCTATATCCGCCGTGCGGCTCCACTGTCTCTTCGGGGAAGTTCTTGTTGACTGCATAGAACTCGACTCCTCGCTCCTTGCACCATTCAACGGCCTCTTCAAGCTCCTTGCCGCGGCGCACGGTCCAGAGTATGAGGCGGTGCTTGTCGTCAATGAGCTTGCGCAGGGTTGATGTCGCAAACGGACGCTCGTTTCCAATCTCGGGATATCTGTGCTCCACAATGGTGCCGTCAAAATCTACTGCAATAATCATGATGTTGCTTGTCGTTTGGTGAATGATTCTGCTAATGTAGTGATTTTTTTTAATTTACAGGTGTTGTCTGGGAAAAATGCGCATATTTTTCTATATCCACCATTGGAACAATATTGCAGCGCCTACCGTCATGCAGCCTGCAACGGCTACCGACAGGCTGCTCATGGCGCCTTCAATCTCTCCAATCTCCATGGCCTTTGAAGTGCCCATGACGTGAGTGGCAGTTCCAATTGCAATGCCTTTTGCTATCGGGTGCCTTATGCGCAGCATGCGGCATATGAGGCCGCCGGCAATGTTGCCTATGAGTCCTGTAAAGATGATTGCCGCTACCGTTATGGCCACATACCCGTCAAGCTCGGTCGAGAGGCCAATGCCTATGGCTGTTGTTATTGACTTTGGCAGCAGTGTAACATATTGCGTGTGGCCCAGTCCAAAGAGCAGCGACAAGGCGAAGATTGACACTCCGCTGCACAGCACTCCCGAGGCAATTCCTGCAAGTATGGCCGTGATGTTCTTCTTGAGCAGCGCTATCTGCTCATAGAGGGGGATTGCCAATGCTACAGTTGCAGGTGTAAGCAGGTATGTTATATATTTTGCGCTCCCGTTGTATGTGCCGTACTCAATGCGGAGCACCAGCAGGGTAGCGATAGTTATGGTAATTGATACCAGCAGCGGGTTAAAAAGGAAGAAATTCCATCTCCTTTTTACAAGAGTACCTATTATATATGTTCCAATGCTCAGTGCTGCTCCAAAGAAAAGCGAGTTCTCTGCTATTCCGTTCATTGTTTCCCCTCCTTCCCTTTTATCCTTATGATAAGCTGTGTGATGTGGCCGGCAGCAGCTATTACTGCGACGGTCGATATTGCCGAGATTACAATGATGGCGACAATGAACTCCTTCATGGTTTCCCACGACTCAATGAGGCCCACTGCCGGAGCAATGAACATTAGCGGCATTATGGAAATGAGGAACTTGCCTGTTTCCTTTACATGAGAGAGCTTGAGGACGCCTGTACACAATGCTGTAAAGAGAATAAGCATGCCGTATATGCTTGCTGGGACAGGCAGGGGAATGAGCTTGTTGAGCACTTCCCCAATGAATGAGATAAATAGGATTATCCCGAATTGCAGAATGTATTTCATAGTCTAGTACCTTATGGGCATTTGTGGTGCAAAGGTACTTATTAAAATCCAAATAGCATGGCGGTGTGTCATAATTAACATGCAGCTTCGTTGTCGCGCTTCGTCGCTATAGCTGTTAAGCCGTATATCTTGTCAATTATTTCGCACCTAGAGAGAGTGACCCCAAAGTAATATATACAGAATGAACACCCCTGCCAGAACATCTTCCAGCAGGGGTGTCGTGTCTAAAGAAAGGACTCTTGTGTCACCTTCCTTACATGTGTATCAGAAATTGTAGTATAGGCTGAATGAGAGCTCGTTGCCGTTAACGCTAATCGCTGTGTACTCACCGCCATTGTCTCTGTGCCCAAGCCATCCTACGTGTGCAGCAGCGCAAATGTGCTCTGTAAAGCTGTATGCAATGCCTGGCTTCACGCCAATGCCCCAGCAGAACTGTGAGTCGCCAACATTAGGATTATTGACGCCGAGCTCAACAACGCCGTCGGCAAAGAATGAGAAGTTGCCGGCCTTATAGAATGTGTAGCGTGCGTAGGGGTTGATGTTGAACTTTGTCTCAACGTCCTTTGTCCAGTCAAAGCCAAGGACAGCTCCTACAGTCCAGTTCTCATTGATAGCATAGCCGACTTCGGGGTTTACGTTAATCTTTGTTGTGGCATCCTTGCTGAAGTTAAGGCCGCCGCCAACGTAAACCTGTGCGCTTGCAACCATTGTGGTAAGCATGAGCGCGAATGTCAAAATTACCTTTTTCATAGTCATTGTTTTTAAATTTTGCCGGAAATCGTCTTTCTATGGATTGCCAATCCGGCGTTGGCTTTCGTGCAAAGATATTAAATAATATCAAGAAACTGCCATGGTTCCGTGAATTTTAGACAGTTTCCTGATATGAAATTCCTAATTCCTAATTCCAACAGATTACTTCTGGTAAATCTCAAAATCTGTTAGAGGCTCGAACGTGTAGGGCACGAAATGGTATACCCTGAACACTGCAATGCTTCCCTGCTGGTTCGAGAATACTTTTGCCTTGAGCGGATAGTTGGGGCTCTCCTTTGCTTCGGCACGCAGTTTCTTTAGCTCGCCGTTGCGCAGCATGGCAATTACGTTGCTTTTCTCCTTAAGGTCAAAGAACAGTTCCTCTTCTCTCAGTATCTCGTTATGCGGCTCGCTCACAAGCACAGTGGGCATATTAAGTATCTTTGCAATCCCGAATACGGCCAGTATAACGGCCAGCAGCAGCACAGGCATCTTCGCGTCGCTGCTATTGTCAATGCACAGGCCGCCTGCGAGTACCAGGACCGCAATAACCAGCAGGGCCATTGGGAGTGCCGAAGTCTTTTTCTTGAGTGATATGTTGTTTGCCTTAAGGAAATCCTTGCTTATTTCGTTTTTCATGATTTAGCGTATTTAGTTGTGTATATAGTATTTTATAATGTATATACCATGCGACGAGAAATCCCTAGAATAATGTAGAGATTCCTCCCTTCGGTCCGGAATGACAAGCACGCGGCTATTGTTTCCGCCTGCTCTCCAGAATGGTATGTCCTGGAGACTTCTAGTATAAAGACGCTAAATGATGATGTGCCGCAGGGTGTAGATGTAGTATCCCCGGTTGTAGCGGAATGCGGCCACTGCCTTCTGGCAACTGTTGCTAAGGCTTATCTGTATCTGGTGTGATGTGCTTGCTACTGCTGCTGTGCCTGCGCTCCTGCTGCTACACGACGGCCTGCGTGGCGATTTGTCGTCGTTACGCTGGTATCGCGGCTGCCCGTTCTGGGGCATGTCAAGGCTGCTGCTGTGGAGCATGCTTGCGATATTGGCAATATCCGTCCTGCCCTTGTCCTCAATGGAGCAGGGTGCAAGCTCTTGTGCTGGCGAGGCGTAATGTGTTGCATTTACGCCTGTTGCGTAGAGCAGCGCTATCAGGAGTGTGGCAGCAAACCGTTTCATTGCGGCTAAGATACTTAAAATTCGCGATATATTTTTATCTGGTTGTTTTTTTTCCTATTTTTGCAAACCGTTGAAGCGGTTTAAACTTGCAGTATATGAAGAAATCATTATTTATATTGTTCCTGGCACTCTCTGCTCTTTTCTCAACAGCAAGCGCCAAAGGCGACAAGGATAAGGAGAAGGTTGAGGCAGTCTATCTTTTTGGCGCCTCATTCTCTCTGTCCGACTCAGTGGTGTACTTTACCGAGATTATGCCTGTTGAGGGTGCCATGCTTGACGAGAAGACAAAGTTCCTTCTTCATCGCCAGTACTATGCCTACGAGCTCAAGGACTACATGAATTTCCAGGAGAACATGCCTGGCCGTACCTCAGCAGTCTACTTCTCTACAAAGCGCTCAAAACTGGAGAAGACCGAGGCTAGGCTTAAGAAGAAACTTGTTGAGAAGGACGGCAGGACTGTGCGTTATCTTGGTGACAAGTTCAAGTTCGTGAAACCCTGATATGCTCGGCAAGGCTGTTCTGCGGGGTGCGGGTTCCGTCCTTTTGCTGCTGCTTATGCTTGTGTCATCGTGCAGCAGGGAAACTATAAGTATCCCCGTCAGGCCCGATGTAATTGCCAAAGGCGACACGGCACGCCGCACGCTTCTTGTGTACATGATGGCCGAGAACAGCCTTAGCAGCTACGCCTCGCTCGATGTGGACGAGATTGTCGAGGCAGTGCCTGGCATTCCCCGCGACTGCCGCCTGTTCGTCTACACCGATGACTCCGGCCATCCTCTTCTCACTCAACATTTCCGCATGACTAACGGCGATGCAGGGAACTCCAATACCGTGCTTTTCAGCACAGATGTATGCTCAAGCGATACAGCGGCATTAGGCGCGCTTCTTGATTATATATTAGATGTCTATCCCACCCGTACGCTCGACCTTGTAATGTGGTCGCATGGTAGCGGCTGGCTGCGCGGGCCGCTGAATGCGGCGCAGCAGCGTTCCATTGGTGTCGATAACGGGAATAACTCGTTCAGCAATAAAGTCACCGAGACGATTGAGCCCGAAGAACTGGCTGCGCTCCTCAAGCGGTTGCCTGCAAAGGTAGGGCGCCTTATGTTCGACGCCTGTTTCATGCAGTGCGTTGAGAGCAGCTATGCCTTGCGCGACGTGGCAGAGTGGATAATTGCTTCACCTGCTGAAATTCCAGGCGACGGAGCGCTCTATTCCTCAATGGTTCCCTGTTTCTTCAGTTCCGATGGACCGCAGGATATCATAGACTCATATATCGGCGCCTATGCCAACGAACCGGCCGGTGCAGTGCTGTCGGCAGTCTCGGCAAAGGATATGCAGTATCTTGCCGATGTAACCTATTCCTATGTAATCAAGTATTTCAATACGGCAAAGAAACGCGATTACGCCGATGTGTTCTCCTACCTTCCTGGCGGAAGGTACAGTGAATATCCTTGCTTCTTCGACATGAATGCTGTTATGTGCAAGTACCTTGCGCCCGAGGAATATGCCCACTGGCGTGGCGCGCTTGACAAGGCCGTGCCCTATGTCATCTCTTCGCCATGCTGGTATTCGGCAGTATGCGGCCGTCAGGTTGCCTATGATTCCCTCATTGGCGGCGGAATCTCGCTGTATATGCCACAGGCGCATAGCCGCAACGAGAAGCTTAATGCCGACTTCAGGACAACAGAGTGGTATTCTGCTGCAGGATGGCAGGCGGCAGGGTGGTGACGGCCCGGCTAGAACTGGATGTGGAACTGTATCCTTATTCCCCACTTGCTCACATTTGGCAGTCCTGTGTATGTGAGCCTTCTGACATAATCGACACGCAGCACCTTGAAGATATTCTCAATGCCTATACCCACTTCCATGTATGGTGTAGTGCCAAGATAGTGGTACTCGTCGTTATCATACGGGAACTTGTACAGCGGGCCCGTGTCTAAAGGGTCGGGGCGGTTCTTCTCGCTCAGGTGCCCGAACATTCCCCTGAATGTTACCACTTCGCGCCAGTTAAGCCTGCGTATAAGCGGAATCCTGTTGAATATAAGCCCGTTCATGTAGTATGTCAGGTCCCATGAAGCGTACTCGTCGTTGAAGAACTCCATTGCATTCATGAGCGAATAGGACTCTTTCTGTATCGTGTACGACAGGTTCGCGTTCGGTATAATAAGCAACGGGAACGGTACCTTGTTCCACACCTTGCCGGCCTTGATTATGCAGTCGGTATACCCGAAGGCCGAGAACCAGAACCTTTTGCTGAAGCTTGCCTCGGTGTGGTGATAGTTGAGCTCGCTGCCAAGCACCCCCTTAATTCCAATCCTGTGCTTGAGCGTGAATACCGGGTGCTCGGGCAGCACGGAGTGCCTGTTCCACTTGCTCTGTATGAATTTCTCCTTTGGCGCGTATCTCAGTCCAATCTCAATCTCTGAGTTGTTCAGTTCCTTGACAAATGTGCTGGAAGTCACTCCCTCGGCCGTTGATGTGCGCTCGAACGGTACAAGGTGGCTGGCAATGTCAATCCTGTTGCGCAGGGTAATGTTGTAGGAGAAGTGGTTGTAGAACTCACGGGTGTACGTCAGCTCGGCCTTTTTCAGGTAGCCTATCTTGTTGTCCTCGTCGCGTTTCAGGCTCAGGAACAGGTTGTCCTTGTTGGTGTAAAGGTAGTTCTGCCCATACTGGTAGATGTCGCTCTCATAGTGTGCCCTTAGCGAGTGTATAGGGAACTCGTTAGGATGCTCTTTCTTTTTCTTGAACGAGTACTCGACCTCTCCCATGTATTTCCACCTGTGGTCCTTTGTGCCGTATGCTACATAGAAACGCCCGAAAAGGTGCGGGTTGAGGTAGGCCGACGTCATGGCGCCAGTGCGCAGGCGCCATCCCTCAAGGCCGTTGTGGCTGAATGTGGTGTTTACAGGGCCGTAGAATAGCGGCGGCTCGTGCTGCCTTATGGGCACCCAGCCCGTGAAGAGGAACGAAACGCATTTCTCTGCCCAATAGTACACAGGGTTGCTGCGCAGTTCCTGCATCATCCTAGCAACCGACATCTCCTTCTCGCTAACCTCGTTCAGGCGGCTGCTGTTCCAGAATGCCTCGTCGCGTTCCATGGAATTCTCCTCCTCGACAACCCTGGCCGGGTTGCTGAGTATCTTCTCTGCAATCTCGTCGCTCTTGAAACTGTAGCTGCCGTATGCCACCTCCCTGTGTGCGTAGAAACCGTTGAGCGAGTTCAAGAGCTTGAGCTCGGCCGTCAGCGTCTCCTTGCCGAGAATGCGCGTGCCGTCGTCAAGACGGCTGAACTCCTGCTTTATGTTCATGTATTCCACAAAGTTCATGTTTATATCGTGCGGCACGTTCATCTGCACCTCCTTGATAAAGAATGTGGAGTCGGCAGTTATGTATATGTGGCCCGTAAACCCGAACGACTCTACATTGAACGGTGTGAATGCCAGGTCAATGCACCTTTCGCCATCAATGTCCAGGGTGTCCATTATATAATATTTATAAAAGGTAGGGCCCAGTTTTGATAACGGGCTCACGAACTTGCTGCCAAAGATAGATATGTTGTCCTGGAACAGGTCGACATCCTTGAATACCTCTTCGTATAGCGCTTCAATCTCCCCTGTAGAGAACATGTCGTCAATTCCGTTCCTTCTGCGGCCTTTTACATGCTGGCGTTCTCTTTCCGGGACCTTCCTGTAGTAGTCGGTGGCTATGAGCTCGCGTGCCGAGATGTGGAGTATCGGCTCGCCTGAGATGAGCGAAGTGTCAATGTACTGCTCAAGGAAACCGAACTGCTTGCCGAAGCGCCCTCCGCTGTCGGCGCTGAAATTGCTCAGCGCCAGGTTCAGCTTCTCATGGCGCTCGCGGCTGAAGTACTCCTTGTTCTTTGGCGAGTTCTCGTCACGTTTCTTTATTATGGTCCTTGCAAGCAGCACGGCAGGGTTGTCCTTCTTGCGGTATTTCTCCTTCTTGGGCTTGACGGTAATCTCGGAGAGCGAGTAGTCTATTGGAGTGAGCGAGGCCTTGATGGGCAGGCGTGTCCTGCCGCTCAGGGGTATCCGCTGCTCGGTATATCCTACACTGGATATTATGAGAGTATCACGCATGGCAGGAGCATGAAAGGAGAAACTGCCGTTGTTGTCGCTGCTGCAGCCGATTGACGTGCCGCTTATCCTTACCGACGCGTAGGGTAGAGGAGACCTGCTGCTGGCGTCGGAGACCTTGCCGTATATGCGCACTTTCTCTCCCTGTGCAAATGCCAGCAGGGGCAGTGCTGCAAGCAGCAGTACCGATATAATGTATGTGCCGTGCGCTCTCTTCATGCCGTTTTCAGTTTCTCTTTTCCCGTTCTGGCGAAAATTGCTGCAAAGTTACTCAAAATATATAATTTTATATACCTTATAATTAAAGAAGCTGCTTAAAAATGCATAAAATGTTTCCAAAGTTTTCATCTCTTCACTCCGGCGGAGTTGCCAGGGTTGCTTGTCGCGGCTTAGCGACAGTTATAAAATCAATTTCTATACAAAAAAATATTGGTTTTATAAGTTGTTGATTATTAGCAATCTTTAAAAAATGTTTAAAAATCGTTGCATTTTATTTGCGATTTTGTTTGCCGGTCTAAAAATTTGCCTTACCTTTGCACTCGCTTTCGGGAAGCAACCACGGTTGCCCTCCTGGCGAGCAAAGATGATCCTTGACAGCATTCCATACAGACAAGCAGTACAACATGTCCGTTCCGCCCCAGAGGCGGAAGGATATAAAGGTAAAGTAAGGAACGAAAAAGCAGACCGTCATATTTTGACAAGAGATAATTTCCGGCCAGTACAAACAATTTCTTCTTATTTGGCATCACATGCCCGTTACGGGCATAGTCAGATATATAATTACAACGAAGAGTTTGATCCTGGCTCAGGATGAACGCTAGCTACAGGCTTAACACATGCAAGTCGAGGGGTCCCAAGGGAGCTTGCTTCCGCGGGACGACCGGCGCACGGGTGAGTAACGCGTATCCAACCTGCCCTTCATTTCGGTATAGCCTCCCGAAAGGGAGATTAATCCCGAATGCCATAGCCAAGTCACCTGATCCGGCTATGAAAGCCCCGGCGATGAAGGATGGGGATGCGTTCCATTAGGTAGTAGGCGGGGTAACGGCCCACCTAGCCCGCGATGGATAGGGGTTCTGAGAGGAAGGTCCCCCACACTGGAACTGAGACACGGTCCAGACTCCTACGGGAGGCAGCAGTGAGGAATATTGGTCAATGGGCGCAAGCCTGAACCAGCCAAGTAGCGTGAAGGAAGACCGCCCTACGGGTCGTAAACTTCTTTTATACGGGAACAACCGCAGGTACGTGTACCTGTCTGCGTGTACCGTATGAATAAGCATCGGCTAACTCCGTGCCAGCAGCCGCGGTAATACGGAGGATGCGAGCGTTATCCGGATTTATTGGGTTTAAAGGGAGCGTAGGTGGC
>JAZNUE010000066.1:0-11849 GCA_045592125.1 Bacteroidaceae bacterium
TGTCATCCTGAGCAAAGCGAAGGATCTCAAGAGCGCATTGACAGAGATTCTTCACTGCGTTCAGACGTGTTGTTGAGGGCTTTGCCCGAAAAATGACAAAACAACGTTTTGTTATCGACGAGTTTTGCAGCAACAGGTCAAACGAAGCATAGCCGAAAGCCAAATGCCAAGACCGATGTGCCTGTCATCCTGAGCAAAGCGAAGGATCTCAAGAACGCATTGGATGAGATGTTTCGCTGCGCTCAACATGACAGGGCACTCAACATGACAGGGCACTCAGGATGACAGGCACATCGACCGTTGGCGAGCTTTGCTCCCCCTAAAGTGGGGAAAAGGAAATTCCCCCTCCTGTCTCAGATATTCGCAATTCTCATTATGTCGGCAAAGACGCCTGCTGCGGTGACGCTCGCGCCGGCGCCGTAGCCCTGTATGAGCATTGGATACTCCTTATAGCGCTCGGTGGTGAGCAGGATTATGTTGTTGCTGCCTTCGAGGTGGTAGAAGGGGTGGCGCTCGTCTACCTTGCTCAGCGCCACGCTGCCCTTGCCGTTCTCGTAGCGGGCAATGAAGCGCCAGTGCTTCTTCTCGGCCGCAAGCTGCCTGCGCTCGCTCTCGAACTGCTCGTCGAGCTGCGGGAGCCTGGCCCAGAAGTTCTCGAGCGTGCCGTCGAAGAGTTCCTGGGGAATGAAGAGGCGTGCCTCTACATCCTCCTGCTCAATAGCATAGCCGGCCTCGCGTGCCAGGATTACCAGTTTCCTTATAACATCCTTGCCCGATAGGTCGATACGCGGGTCGGGCTCGCTGTAGCCCTTCTCCTGGGCCAGGCGCACCGCCTCGCTCATAGGCACATCGCGGCCCAGCACGTTGAAGATGAAGTTGAGCGTGCCGCTAAGCACCGCCTCAATCTTAAGTATCTTGTCGCCGCTGTTTATGAGGTCGTTAATTGTATTTATTACTGGCAGGCCTGCGCCCACATTCGTCTCGAACAGGTACTTTATGTTACGCTGGCGCGCAATCTGCTTGAGGAGGCAGTATGTATCGTAGTCGCCCGAGGAGGCAATCTTGTTGGCCGCCACAACGCTAATGTTGTGCGACAGCAGGTCGGCATATATTGACGCTACCTCGCTGTTAGCCGTGCAGTCCACGAACACCGAGTTAAAGATGTTCATGTGTATAATCTCGTCGCGCAGCTGCTTTATGTTGCTCTCCTTGCTGTCCTTGAGACGGGCGCGGTAGCCGTCGAGGGCAAGGCCCTCGCGGTCGAATATCGCATGGCGGCTGTTGGCTATGCCCACGATATTGAGCTTGAGGCCGTGCTCACTCTTGAGCTTCTCCTGCTGCGAGGCAATCTGCTCAATGAGGCTGCCGCCCACTGTGCCAATGCCGCAGATGAAGAGGTTGAGCACCTTGTACTCCGACAGGAAGAAGGAGTCGTGTATTACGTTCAGTGTCTTGCGCAGCAGCCTTGAATCGATTACGAACGAGATATTGGTCTCCTGGCCGCCCTGCGCGCATGCAATCACATTTATGCCGTTGCGCCCGAGTGTCTGGAACAGTTTGCCTATTATGCCTGCATTGTGGCGCATGTTCTCGCCCACAATGGCCACGGTAGAGAGCCCGCCAGTGGCGCGCACGCTCTCCATGAGACCCATTGAAATCTCTCTCTCGAACTCGATGTTGAGCACTTCGCATGCCTTCTGGGCGTCGACATGGCGCAGGCCCAGCGACGTGCTGTTCTCCGACGAGGCCTGGGCCACAAGGAACACGCTTATGCCGGCATTGGCAAGCGCACGGAAAATGCGCTGGTTCACGCCCACAACGCCCACCATGCCAAGGCCCTGCACAGTGAGCAGGCAGGTATCGTTTATGCTTGAGATACCCTTGATGAGCCTGCCCTCATCCTCACTGTGGCTGTCAATTACAGTGCCCTCGCCATCGGGGTTGAAGGTGTTCTTTATCTTTATGGGGATATTTGCCTTGAACACTGGGTAGATAGTAGGCGGATAGACTACCTTTGCGCCGAAGTTGCAGAGTTCTGTCGCCTCGACATAGCTCAGGTGCCCTATGGTGTAGGCGTTGCCTATTACGCGCGGGTCGGCGGTCATGAACCCGTCAACATCGGTCCATATCTCGAGGCAGCTGGCCTTGAGCGCAGCAGCAAGTATCGCGGCAGTGTAGTCGCTGCCGCCACGGCCAAGGTTTGTAATCTCCTCGCTGTCCTTGTCCTGTGCAATGAAGCCGGGAACCACCACAACCCTCTCGCTGCAGCCGTCGAACTGCTCGTGTATGAGACAGCCGGTAACCTCGTCGGCCAGGATATACTTGCCGTGCTTGGTCTCTGTCTTTATGAAGCGGCGCGCATTGAAGCGCACTGCACCGTCGATGAGCGCAGTTACAATGCGGCTCGATATCCTCTCGCCATAGCTCACAATCGTCGCCTCGGACTTTGCTGTGAGGTTGTTTATGAGCGCAAGGCCCTGATATATGTTGTTCAGTTCATTCAGCAGCACATCAACCTCCTGCAGCAGGGCACTGCGCTTGTCCTCGCATGCTATAACGGCATTAATGAGGCTATGGTGGCGCGCCACAATCTCCTGGAACTCACGGTTGAACTCCGCGTCGCCGCTCACCGCCATGTTGGCTGTCCCTATGAGCTTGTCGGTTATGCCGCCCAGTGCCGACACCACGACAATCACGCGCTCCTCGGCAGCGGCCCTCTCAACTATTCCCTTAAGGTTAAGTATGCTGTTTACGGAACCAACAGACGTTCCGCCGAATTTCATTACTTTCATTTTCACACAAATAAATTCCAAGGCGCAAATTTACAGTTTTTGCGCCATTGAAAAAACAAACTGCCCTATTTTTTAGGGAACGCCCCCGTTTCCCCACCCGCCTATGTAGAAAAAACTCCTGGCTACCGCCAGGAGTTTTTTCTACAGTGTGCATATGTCATGTATTACTGCTCGTCCTCGTCATCGGAGAAGTCAAGCACTACATTCTTGCTTGCCTGCAGGCGCTCGTAGTCTTCCTTTGAGCCTACGACAATCCTGCCGAAGTCGCGCTGGCCTGTACCGGCGGGGATGAGGTGACCGCAGATAACGTTCTCCTTCATACCGAGCAGGTAGTCGCTCTTCATGTTGATTGCTGCCTCGTTGAGGACCTTTGTGGTCTCCTGGAACGACGCTGCCGACATGAAGCTCTGTGTCTGCAATGCTGCGCGTGTGATACCCTGCAGAATCTGTGTAGATGTTGCGGGCTGTGCATCACGTGCCTCAACAGGCCTGAGGTCGCGGCGCTTGAGAGTACTGTTCTCGTCGCGGAGCTTGCGTGCTGTGATTATCTGGCCTGGCTTGAAGTTCTCAGAATCGCCTGCGTCAACAACAACCTTCTTGCCCCAGATACGGTCGTTCTCCTCCTGGAACTGGAGCTTGTCTACAATCTGCTGCTCAAGGAAGCGGGTATCGCCCGGCTCGTTAATCTGGACCTTGCGCATCATCTGGCGCACGATAATCTCGAAGTGCTTGTCGTTAATCTTCACACCCTGTGAGCGGTATACGTCCTGCGCCTCGTTAACGATGTACTCCTGCACTGCGGTCGGACCCTTGATAGCAAGGATGTCCGATGGAGTGATGGCACCGTCGGAGAGCGGTGTGCCGGCACGTACATAGTCGCCGTCCTGAACAAGAATCTGCTTAGAGAGGGCAACAAGGTACTTCTTGACGTCGCCAACCTTTGATGTAACCACAATCTCGCGGTTACCGCGCTTAACCTTGCCCATTGTAATCTCGCCGTCAATTTCAGAAACGACTGCAGGGTTAGACGGGTTGCGGGCCTCGAAGAGCTCTGTTACGCGCGGGAGACCACCGGTGATATCACCGGCGCTGCCGAACACGCGCGGAATCTTCACGATTACATCACCGGCCTTGAGCACGTCGCCGTCCTCAACAACTACGTGGCCGCCTACAGGCAGGTTGTAGTTGTGCAGCGAGCTGCCGTTCTCATCGTTGATGTGTACGGTAGGAATCTTGTTCTTGTCCTTAGACTCAATGATGACAATCTCGTGAAGGCCTGTACTCTCGTCAGTCTCTACCTTATATGTGATGTTCTCTATTACAGACTCGAACTCTACCTTACCGGCAACCTCAGTCACGATTACGGCGTTGAAGGGGTCCCAAGAGGCAATTACCTTGCCCTTCTCAACGAGCTCGTCCTCGCCTGCATAGAGCTTAGAGCCGTAAGGGATGTTGTGTGAAGAGAGGACAATGCCTGTGTTCACGTCAACAAAGCGTACCTCGCTCAAGCGGCTCACGACAATCTTCACTGGTGTGCCGTCGGGCTCAATAGTGTCTACGGTACGCAGTTCCTCGAACTTGAGGCGTGAAGCGTGCTTTGCACGTATTGTAGCGTCGGCAGCGATGTTGGCCGCTGTACCACCGGCGTGGAAGGTACGGAGAGTAAGCTGTGTACCAGGCTCACCGATAGACTGCGCTGCGATTACGCCTACAGCCTCGCCCTTCTCGACCATGCGGCTTGTTGCAAGGTTGCGGCCGTAGCACTTGGCGCAGACGCCGTGCTTAGACTCGCAGGTGAGCACTGAACGTATCTCGACGCTCTCGATAGGTGACTTCTCAATCTCCTCGGCAATGGCCTCGGTGATGAGCTCGCCCGAAGCAACAAGAACCTTTCCTGTTGTAGGATGGACAACATCGTGTACCGATACACGGCCCATAATGCGCTCGCCAAGCGTTGCGACAATCTCGTCGCCGTTCTTGAGCGCTGTACATACAAGGCCGCGCAATGTGCCGCAATCGTCCTCGTTGATGATTACGTCGTGAGAGACGTCGACAAGACGGCGTGTCAGGTAACCGGCGTCGGCTGTCTTGAGCGCGGTATCGGCAAGACCCTTACGGGCACCGTGAGAAGAGATAAAGTACTCAAGCACCGAAAGACCCTCCTTAAAGTTAGAGAGAATTGGGTTCTCGATAATCTGTGAGCCCTCGGAACCTGCCTTCTGGGGCTTGGCCATAAGGCCACGCATACCAGAGAGCTGGCGAATCTGGTCCTTAGAGCCACGGGCACCAGAGTCAAGCATCATGTATACTGAGTTGAAGCCCTGGTCATCCTCGGCGATAGTCTTGAGCAGGACGTTGGCCAGGTCGGCATTAACGTGTGTCCACTCGTCGACAACCTTGTTATATCGCTCCTTGTCCGTGATAAGACCGAGGTTGTACTCTGCAAGAATCTCCTCGACCTTCTCGTTACCCTTGCGTACAAGCTCCTCTTTCTCCTTAGGGATGATAACGTCATCGAGGTTGAATGAGAGGCCGCCCTTGAACGCCATGTAGTAGCCAAGGTTCTTGATACCGTCGAGGAACTCGGCCGAACGGGCAACACCTACGCGCTTGATAACCTCGGTAATGATGTCGCGGAGCGACTTCTTTGATATTACTGTATTGATGAAGCCCATCTCGCGTGGAACAATCTGGTTGACGATGATACGTCCTACAGATGTCTCGCGGAGAACCTGGACATAGTCGCCGTTCTCGTCAATGTCCTCTACCATAACCTTTACTGGAGCATGAACCTCGACGCGGCCCTGGTTGTAGGCAATCATTGCCTCCTCGGGACCATAGAACTTCATGCCTGTGCCCTTGGCTCCGTCACGGAGCTTGGTAATGTAGTAGAGACCAAGTACCATATCCTGCGAAGGAACGGTGATAGGAGCACCGTTTGACGGGTTCAGTATGTTGTGCGACTGGAGCATGAGCATCTGTGCCTCCAGTATGGCCTCGTTGCTCAGCGGCAAGTGAACGGCCATCTGGTCACCGTCGAAGTCGGCGTTGAACGCGGTACATGCAAGCGGGTGGAGCTGGATTGCCTTGCCCTCAATCATCTTGGGCTGGAATGCCTGGATACCGAGGCGGTGAAGTGTCGGCGCACGGTTAAGGAGAACCGGATGGCCTTTCATTACATGCTCAAGGATATCCCAGATGATTGGCTCGCGACGGTCGACAATCTTCTTGGCCGACTTTACAGTCTTCACGATACCGCGCTCGATGAGCTTGCGGATGATGAACGGTTTGTAGAGCTCGGCAGCCATGAGCTTCGGAAGGCCGCACTCGCCCATCTTGAGCTCAGGGCCAACGACGATAACCGAACGTGCTGAATAGTCAACACGCTTACCCAGAAGGTTCTGGCGGAAACGTCCCTGCTTGCCCTTGAGGCTGTCCGAAAGAGACTTCAAGGGACGGTTAGCGTCGGACTTGAGGGCGCTTGCCTTGCGTGAGTTGTCGAACAGAGAGTCGACAGCCTCCTGCAGCATACGCTTCTCGTTGCGCAGGATTACCTCGGGAGCCTTAATCTCGATGAGTTTCTTAAGGCGGTTGTTACGTATGATTACGCGGCGGTAGAGGTCGTTGAGGTCCGATGTCGCGAAACGGCCGCCATCCAGCGGAACCAGCGGGCGAAGCTCGGGAGGTGTCACGGGAATGACATTCATAATCATCCACTCGGGACGGTTGTTGCCGTTTGAGGCAGCCATTGAAGAGCGGAATGACTCTACAACCTGGAGGCGCTTGAGGGCCTCGTTCTTGCGCTGCTGCGACATGTCGGTGTTCGCACGGTTACGGAGCTCGTATGAGAGCGAGTCAAGGTCAATGCGTGCAAGAAGGTCCTGGATAGCCTCGGCACCCATCTTGGCAATGAACTTGTTGGGGTCGCTGTCATCGAGATACTCGTTGCCCTGAGGCAGGCTGTCCATAATTGTAAGGTACTCGTCCTCGGTGAGCAGCTGCATTGTATCGACACCGTCGAGGACATTCTCCTTTCCGGGGATGTCCTGGCGCGGCTCGTCGCCCTTGCGGGCCATTACACCCGGCTGGATAACGATGTATTTCTCGTAGTAGATTACTGCGTCGAGCATCTTTGTGGGGAGGCCCAGCAGATAGCCAATCTTGTTTGGCAATGAGCGGAAGTACCATATGTGGGCCACGGGCACTACAAGCTGTATGTGGCCCATGCGCTCACGGCGCACCTTCTTCTCGGTAACCATTACGCCGCAACGGTCGCAGACGATACCTTTATAGCGTATACGCTTGTACTTACCGCAGTGGCACTCGTAATCCTTTACCGGACCGAAGATTCGCTCGCAGAACAATCCGTCACGCTCGGGCTTATAGGTACGGTAGTTGATTGTTTCGGGTTTCAACACCTCTCCACATGAATTACCGAGTATCTCCTGCGGTGAAGCAAGGCCGATGGTAATCTTCGAGAAATTATTCTTTGTCTTAGTTTCTTTTCTAAAAGCCATAGTTGTATATTGACAAACGTGATGGATTAATTATTCAAATGAAATGCTCAGGCCAAGGCCGCGCAGCTCATGCAGCAATACGTTGAGCGACTCTGGTATGTTTGGAGTCGGCATAGGATCGCCCTTGACAATAGCCTCGTAGGCCTTTGAACGGCCTGTCACGTCGTCGGACTTGATTGTCAGAATCTCCTGCAGGATGTGCGCCGCACCGAACGCCTCAAGCGCCCATACCTCCATCTCTCCGAAACGCTGTCCACCGAACTGCGCCTTACCGCCGAGCGGCTGCTGGGTGATGAGTGAGTAAGGGCCTATTGAACGTGCGTGCATCTTGTCCTCTACCATGTGGCCGAGCTTGAGCATGTAGCTCACGCCCACTGTCGCAGGCTGGTCGAAACGCTCGCCTGTACCGCCATCGTAGAGGTATGTCTTGCCATAGCGCGGGATACCTGCCTTGTCGGTCCATTCGCAAAGGTCTTCGAGCTTGGCGCCGTCGAAGATTGGAGTAGCGAACTTAACGCCGAGTTCCTTGCCTGCACGGCCAAGAACGGTCTCGAAAATCTGTCCGATGTTCATACGCGAAGGCACACCCAGCGGGTTAAGGATAATATCTACCGGAGTACCATCCTCAAGGAACGGCATATCCTCCTGACGCACTACGCGTGAGACGATACCCTTGTTACCGTGGCGTCCGGCCATCTTGTCACCCACGCCAATCTTGCGCTTCTTGGCAATGTACACCTTGGCCATCTTCATTGTGCCCGATGGCAGCTCGTCACCGATTGTGAGGGCGAACTTCTCGCGCTTAACCTCGGCATCAAGCTCCTTGTACTTGTGGATGAAGTTGATGATGAGGGCACGGATAAGGTCGTTCGTGTGCGCGTCGGCAGTCCACTTGCTCAGCTGCACCGATGTATAGTCGAGAGCGTCGAGCTCGGGACGTGTGAACTTGGCGCCCTTGGCTATTACCTCGGTACCCATGAAGTCCTTTACGCCCTGCGATACACGGCCATTGACAAGCTTCAGGAGCTTGTCGACAAGGATTGCCTTGAGGTCGTCTACCTTCTTCTGGAACTCGTCGTCAATCTTCGGCAGCTTGGCCTTGTCGGCCATCTTTGCCGAGCGTGTCTTCTCGGCACGCTGGAACAGGCGGCGGTCAATTACGACACCCTGGAGCGAAGGAGACGCCTTGAGAGAAGCATCCTTTACGTCACCGGCCTTGTCGCCGAAGATTGCACGGAGCAGTTTCTCCTCGGGTGTCGGGTCGGACTCGCCCTTGGGGGTAATCTTGCCAATGATGATGTCGCCAGGCTTTACATAGGCACCTACACGGATGATACCGTTCTTGTCAAGGTCCTTTGTAGCGTCCTCGCTGACATTAGGTATATCGTATGTGAACTCCTCCATGCCGCGCTTTGTCTCGCGGACCTCGAGAGAGAGCTCGTCGACATGAACCGATGTGAGGATATCCTCGCGCACAACCCTCTCGTTGAGCACGATAGCGTCCTCATAGTTGTAGCCCTTCCAAGGCATGTAGGCAACAAGCAGGTTCTTGCCCAGGGCAAGCTCGCCGGCCTGTGTCGAATAGCCCTCGGTAAGGATGTCGCCGGCCTTAACCTTCTGGCCCTTGTCACAGATTGGACGGAGGTCGATAGTCATGTTCTGGTTTGTACGGCGGAACTTAGGAATGATATACTCCTTTGAGGCTGGCTCGAAGCTTACGAACTCCTCCTCCTCGGTACGGTCGTACTTGATTACAATCCTTGAAGCGTCAACGAACTCAATGACACCGTCGCCCTCGGCAACAATCTGTGTGCGTGAGTCCTCTACGAGCTGCTTCTCGAAGCCTGTGCCTACGATAGGCGCCTCGGTGGTGAGCAACGGGACTGCCTGGCGCATCATGTTCGAGCCCATGAGCGCACGGTTGGCGTCGTCGTGCTCGAGGAACGGGATGAGCGACGCTGCAATAGAGGCAATCTGCTGCGGAGATACGTCCATCAGCTCTACCCTGCCTGGCTCTACTACCGGATAGTCGGCATCCTGGCGTGTCTTCACCTTCTTGAGGATGAAGTTGCCCTCTGCGTCAAGCGGAGCATTTCCCTGGGCGATAATCTTGCCCTCTTCCTCCTCGGCAGTGTAGTATACTACGTGGTCGTTGTTGATGTCGACCTTGCTGTCGGCAACAGGACGGTAGGGAGTTACAATGAAGCCGAGCTCGTTAATCTTTGCATAGATACACAAAGATGAGATAAGGCCGATGTTCGGGCCCTCAGGCGTCTCGATAGGACAGAGACGGCCATAGTGTGTGTAGTGAACGTCACGCACCTCAAAGCCTGCACGCTCGCGTGAAAGGCCGCCAGGACCGAGTGCCGAGAGACGGCGCTTGTGTGTAATCTCGGCCAACGGGTTTGTCTGGTCCATGAACTGCGACAGCGCGTTGGTACCGAAGAATGTGTTGATGACAGCAGAGACTGTCTTAGCGTTGATGAGGTCGGTTGGCGTGAACACCTCGTTGTCGCGCACGTTCATCCTCTCGCGGATGGTACGTGCCATACGCGCAAGGCCGATAGCGAACTGGTTGCTGAGCTGCTCGCCAACGGTGCGTACACGACGGTTGCTCAAGTGGTCAATGTCGTCGACAGTAGCCATTGAGTTTACAAGACCTATAAGGTACTTGATAATCTCTATGATGTCCTCCTTTGTCAATACCCTGACATCCATGTCGGTGGTGAGGCCGAGCTTGCGGTTAATGCGGTAGCGGCCTACATCGCCCAGGTCATAGCGCTTGTCAGAGAAGAAGAGGTTGTTGATTACCTCGCGCGCGCTTGCGTCATCGGCGGGCTCTGCATTGCGCAACAGGCGGAAAATGCAGTTGACAGCCTCTTTCTCGGAGTTACTTGTATCCTTGTCAAGAGTGTTGAAGATAAGAGAATAGTCGGCGCTGTCGGCACCCTCCTTCTCCTTGTGGAGCAGGATTGTCTCGACACCGCTGTCCAGGATAAGGTCAACCAGTTCCTGGTCAAGCACTGACTCTCTCTTTACTACAACCTCGCTGCGCTCGATAGACACTACCTCACCGGTATCGGCATCGACATAGTCCTCCTGACGTGTCTTTACCACGTGTCCTGCCATCTTGCGGCCGAGCACCTTCTTCATACTTGCCTTTGACACCTTGTACTCCTCGGCCAGGTCGAATATCTCAAGGATATCCTTATCGGTCTCAAAGCCGATGGCACGGAGAAGGGTTGTCACGGGCAGCTTCTTCTTGCGGTCGATGTATGCATACATGACATTGTTGATGTCGGTAGCAAACTCAATCCACGAGCCCTTGAACGGGATGATACGTGCTGAATAAAGCGGTGTACCGTTAGCGTGTACGCTCTGGCCAAAGAATACGCCAGGAGAACGGTGCAGCTGTGAAACCACAACGCGCTCAGCACCATTGATAATGAATGTACCCTGCTTGGTCATGTAGGGGATAGGGCCAAGGAACACGTCCTGGATGACGGTATCAAAGTCCTCATGATCGGGATCGGTACAGTAAAGCTTCAACTTTGCCTTTAAGGGAACACTGTATGTCAGGCCGCGCTCCAGGCACTCTGCTATTGAGTAGCGAGGCGGGTCTATGTAGTAATCCAGAAACTCCAGCACGAAGTTGTTCCTCGTGTCAGTGATAGGGAAGTTCTCTGCGAAGACCTTGTAGAGGCCGTCATTGACTCTCTTTTCAGGTGGAGTATCCAGCTGCAGGAAGTCCTCAAAAGACTTCAATTGTACTTCCAAAAAGTCCGGGCATGGCATTGGATCTTTTATAGAAGCAAAGTTAATTCTTTGATTATCAGTTTTTAACGACATTGTGGCATAATGTTTTAGAACTTACTTTTCTCTTTACGCACAAAAGGTTAAGAACCCACTTTGGGGGTTCTTAACCATTATACCCTTGTGCAGGGCCTGAGTGGGCTTACTTAATCTCAACCTCAGCACCAGACTCCTCGATAGTCTTCTTCAAAGACTCAGCCTCTGCCTTAGGAAGACCCTCCTTCAGCACGCTAGGAGCAGCATCAACAAGGTCCTTAGCCTCCTTCAAACCGAGACCACAAGCCTCCTTAACAGCCTTAACGACTGCGAGCTTCTGAGCACCAGCGCTCTTCAAAACTACGTCGAACGCTGTCTTCTCCTCAGCAGCAGCAGCGCCACCGGCAGCAGGAGCAGCAACAGCAACAGCTGCAGCAGCGGGTTCGATACCATATTCTTCTTTAAGGATTGTTGCAAGTTCGTTAACGTCCTTTACTGTCAAGTTAACCAATTCTTCTGCAAGAGCTTTCAAATCTGCCATTTTCGTATAAATTTAGATTGTTTTTTACTAATAATAATTTTTGTTTATCTTTCACTGAGTGTCTGAAGCACACCGTGAATGGTGTTACCACCTGATTGGAGAGCAGAAACAACGTTCTTGATGGGAGACTGCAGCAATGCAACAACCTCGGCAATAAGTTCGTTCTTGCTCTTGATGTGGATAAGTGCGTCAAGCTGACCTGCACCCACA
>JAZNUE010000067.1:0-1799 GCA_045592125.1 Bacteroidaceae bacterium
AATCGTGTAGGGGGCTTTCGCCCCCTCACACACCACCGTACGTGCCTTTTATGGCATACGGCGGTTTCCTAACCTTTACAGACTACGCTCTGCAATGAGACTAACCCCTGTTTCCTAAACCACTCCTTTCCCATGGCTCGGTGGGACTCCCCGGTCTTGGATAGTCGCCACCACCCTTTCCCTGACCCTGCTACCATAAAGGCATGGTCTTCTCTGACCCCGTTTTCTCGCAGGAAACAGGCTATGGTGTAGACGCGTTTGCATTGTTTGAGTTTGATTACCCTTAGCTTGCGTCTTATCCATCCGTCCAACTCTATCGCCTTGTCTTTTAACGCTGCCAGTTTGTAATAATTGCCCCAGCCGCATATAAAGGCGTTGAGTTCATCTATCACGACTCCGAGTCGGCGGCTTCGGTTGCGGCGGGTGATTTCGCGGATTCGCTCCTTGAATTTCGCCACCTTTTCCTTGCCTACTCGTAATGCGCCTGCTGCTCCTATAATGTAGCCGAGGTAAGGACATTCGCTCGCGCTAACCACTTTACTTTTCTCGCGGTTGACTTTGAGTTTCAGGTTGTTTTCCAGATAGCGCGTCACGCTGTTGAGTACCCGCTTCGCTGCCGCCATGGTTTTCACCATGATGATGCAGTCGTCCGCGTATCGGCAAAACTTGTGTCCGCGTCTCTCCAGTTCCTTGTCAAAATCGTCCAGCAGCACGTTGGCCAGCAGTGGAGAGAGAGGTCCGCCTTGCGGTGTTCCCTCTTCCCGTTCATGTCTCATGCCCCGCTCGTCTATCACTCCTGCCTTGAGCATTTGGCGGATATAGTAGAGCAGTCGCTTGTCCGATATCTTCCTCTTCAGGCGTGCCATGAGCACGTCGTGGTTCACCTTATCGAAAAACTTTTCCAAGTCCAGGTCAACCACCACTCGGCGGCCTCCCTGCGCGTATGTGCTTGCGCTGCGCAAGGCATCATGGGCGCTTCGATTCGGTCGGAATCCATAACTTGACTCGCTCATCTGCGGGTCGAGTATGGGGGTGAGCACCTGCACAAAGGCTTGCTGGACGATGCGGTCAATAACCGTCGGTATACCCAGTTTTCTCTCCCCTCCATTGGGCTTGGGGATGCTCTTCCCCCTCACGTCCTGTGGTTGGTAGCTGCCCTGTAACAGGCTTTGTCTCAGTTCTCCCGGATGTGCTCTGAGCCACTCGGCTACCTCCTCGATGCTCATTCCATCGACTCCGACAGCCCCTCCATTGCTCTTCACTTTCCGGTATGCCCTGCGGAGATTGCCGGGGTCGGCTATAGCCTCCAGCAGGCGTTCGTCCCTGTTCAGTTTCTCCTTCCACGCCGTAAACACTTGCTGCTCCCGCTTTGGGGTAGCTGTGGGAATTGCACCCTCACCACTCCCGAGTGGGCGCGCCCATTCTGCCTGAGTTGTGAAATCAAACTCGGGCTGATATGTAACGCCTCGTCTCTGCTGCTCCGTGTTCATGGGTATCCGGCTGAATTGTCCGGTTTGGATTCGGTCCTTCCCCGCAGGAGGGCGGGTACTATGACCTCTGCTGACTCCCGTTGCTCCTTCCTTGCTCATCTCTGCGCTCGTAGCCGTCTGTTGCGGCAGAACAACGGGTCTCTCAGGATAAGGCACGCAGCTTTCACACAGTGCAGGCCGAATTTACCATGCGCACTCTTGACAGAGTATCGGGCGTAAGCATCCAAGGCTGCCTCACCTCGTGCGCTTTGGCCTTCTATTCGGTTCTTGTTCATCCTGTCTGTGTTTCGCCTCCGGCTTCCTCCCCAC
>JAZNUE010000068.1:0-2561 GCA_045592125.1 Bacteroidaceae bacterium
CCTTAACAGTGTCGCCAACCTTGAGGTTAGCATCCAAAGCCTCCCAGGGGTGGGGAGTAAGCTGCTTCAAGCCCAAAGCGATACGCTTCTTCTGCTCGTCGAAGTCGATAATTTCAACGTTGAGCTTCTGATCCAACTCAACCAACTCCTCGGGCTTGTTTACACGACCCCAAGAGAGATCTGTGATGTGGATCAAACCGTCAACACCACCGAGGTCGATGAATACACCGTAGTTAGTGATATTCTCAACAGTACCCTCGAGGATCTGACCCTTCTCGAGCTTAGACATAATAACCTGCTTCTGAGCCTCGAGCTCTGCCTCGATGAGTGCCTTGTGTGATACAACTACGTTACGGAACTCCTGGTTGATCTTAACAACCTTGAACTCCATTGTCTTGTCAACGTAGATATCGTAGTCACGGATAGGCTTAACGTCGATCTGTGAACCGGGCAAGAATGCCTCGATACCGAATACGTCAACAATCATACCGCCCTTAGTGCGGCACTTGATGTAGCCACGTACAACTGCCTGCTCTTCCATGGCCTTGTTTACAAGCTCCCATGAACGGCTTGCACGCGCCTTCTTGTGTGAAAGGCTCAGCTGGCCCTTCTTGTCCTCGAGGTTCTCGATGTAAACCTCTACCTGGTCGCCTACCTTGAGGTCCGGATTGTAGCGGAACTCGCTGATAGGGATAATAGCGTCCTGCTTGTAGTCAATGCTTACAATAACCTCACGCTTGTTGATACTGATAATAGTACCTGTTACAACTTCGCGGCTTGATACCTTGTTAAGTGTGGCATCATACGCCTGCTCAAGCTGGTCGTGTGAGAGACCTGAGATGTTCTCTCCATTTTCGTACGATTCCCAATTGAAATCGGGTGTACCTGTTACAATTTCGCTCATAATTTTTTAAAAGTTAATGAGTTAGACATTATGTTGATAGAATTCGGGCGCAAAGATACAAAATATTCCTCAAACAACAGCGTTCTGGGCGGATATTTTTGTTAAAATTTAGAAAGTGAAAGTGCTCAGGCGCTATTTTGTGTGAAAAATGCCCAGGCGGCCTGTTAAAGTTGCCGCAGGCTGCCTCTTTTTCCAGGAATATTTATATTTTTGCATAGATTATGCAGTATGTACTGTGTCTGGGGCTCCCTGCCGCGGCGCTCTGCTGGGATGACGGTTTCTTGTCATGTAGAGCACGCAAGGGTGTGGTTGTGCAACTATAAAAAGGTGAGATATGGATTTCCTGGCAGCTTTCAGCTCAATTGAGTTCCTGAGCGCGTTCATTGTGCTCTTTGCGGTTATTGACCCCATTGGCATTATGCCTATAGTGCTTTCCATCCGCGACAAGGGGAAGGTTATAAACCCCGTGAAGGCCGTGTTCTTTGCATTCGGCCTGATGTTCCTGTTCTTCTTCCTCGGCGACTGGATACTTAACCTCTTTGGCGTCGATATCAACTCGTTTGCCGTGGCCGGCTCAATTGTCATTTTCCTTATGGCGCTGGAGATGGTGCTCGACATTGAGATTTTCAAGGACTCCTCAATTGCCGCCAATGACGCCACCATAGTGCCGCTGGTGTTCCCGCTGCTGGCAGGAGCAGGCTCCTTCACGACACTGCTTTCGCTCAAGGCCGAATACGCTTCAATAAATATCCTGTTCGCGTTGCTGCTGAACGCAGTTGTGGTGTTCATAATGCTAAGCGCTACAGCATTCCTGCAAAGGCTGCTGGGCAAGGGGGGTATATACTTCACACGCAAGTTCTTCGGGATTATCCTGCTTGCAATCTCGGTGAAGCTCTTTACATCGAACCTCTCGTACCTTATTAACCAGATTGCGGCAACAGCAGGGTAATGGAGTGGGGTGCAATGAACGTGGCGTAAAACCTGCTTTTACAAGGAAGCCCCCCGTTGGAACTAGTTCTGGCATATTATCCCGTCATTCATGAAGGTAAAAAGTATCTGGCCATTGTGGCCGACTGCTTTGTATACGTATGTTTCTCCATTCTCACTCTCTTTTACATTTATCTCTTCATATATGTCGAATTCCTGCCTGCGACGAAGGCAAGAGCGGCAACAAATGTAAAGAAAACGCGCTTTTTCATGATTGGGTATTTTATGGTTAAACGTAAACAGTTTATACTGGGTTACGCTTGACTATAAAAAGAAAAGCGCAGACCACCGTCATACGCCTCCTGGTTCACCACAAACCACAACACACTATGAGATAGCCTGCGCCCGTGGCGCATACTTAAAGTGTTTGTCCCCTCCGGGGCCATCCCATTGAGTCCATTGTTTTTGTCTTTGACAATCGCAACCCACGCGGTGCTACTTTGCAGCACTTCGCGTGACCATTGCTAAACAATGGCCTCTATCATCGCTTCGCAATAATTGAACCAATCGCAGTTGCTTTGCAATCGCCACCCACGCGGAATAACCTTTGGCTATGCTACGCGTGACCTATTTTTTACGATTTCTATTCAGGCAGTTCTTATTGTAAAGCATTTGTCCCCTTCGGGGCCATCCCATTGAGGGTTTCAATGTTGCCTGCGGCAATCGTATC
>JAZNUE010000069.1:0-57135 GCA_045592125.1 Bacteroidaceae bacterium
GAGGAATCTCAAGCTTTGCGTAGCATTAAACCGAAGGACCAAAGTCAAGAATCTCAAACTTTTCGCGTTCCTTGTCATCCTGAGCGTAGCGAAGGATCTAATGGGTGTCGGCCGAGATGTTTCGCTTTGCTCAACATGACAAGTCCTGTCTAGAGTACAGAGTACAGAGATAGATAACTGAGTACAGAGGAAGTCTTGTAATTCAAATGACAAACTGCAAAGTCCAGGCAGCCAACACTCACTGCATCGGACATCGCTCCACCCCACTCAAATACCATTCACGGAGATTTTTCAAAAAAAATCCACAAAACGCTTGCACAGTCCACAAGTTTGATATACCTTTGCAACGTCAAACGGGAAAGACCACTTCCCTTGACAACAAAACCTTAGGAGAGGTGGCAGAGTGGTCGATTGCACCGGTCTTGAAAACCGACGTACCGAGAGGTACCGGGGGTTCGAATCCCTCTCTCTCCGCTAAAAGAAAAGCAGACAGAAACTCAAATTTATTTGAAGGTTTGTCTGCTTTTTCTTTTTGCAAGGATGCCCGCGGCAGCGCAAGGGATGGACAAAGTCAATCCCTCTCTCTCCGCTAAAAGCGATTTAACAAGTTGGTCGCTTTTTGATTAAAAGCGCGGACAAATTACGGACGAATAAGATATTGGTTCACCTGCAATTTATGACGAAAAAAAGCAGACAGAAGTTCAAATAATTTGAAGGTCTGTCTGCTTTTTCTTTTGCAAGGATGTAGTTCTCAGTCCTTGGGTGCTATGAAGCGGTAGAGGTTACATCCTATGAAGTTGCCTATTACAAGGCATGGATAGAGCAATGCAACCTGAGCAAGGTGCGCTCCAGTATACTCTACCGGCACTGTCATGTAGTAGAACGCGTCGGCAAGGCAGTGCGGGAAACCGCAGTTGATGAAGAGGGGCACACCAAAAAGGAGCGTCAGCGGCTTGCCTTCGCGCGCGAAGGTAACAACTGTAGTCATTATGAAACCGCAGCCTATTGCAAGCAGGCCTGCACGAAGAGGACCAATCGCCAGACGCGACTCAAGGATTCTCTGTGCCTGCTCGCCAAGTTCAATAGGAGACATGCGCGCCAGCAATGAAACCAGCAGGCATCCGCAGATATTGCCGAAAAGGATAAAGAGCAGTTCCCCAATGGCCTTGAGCCAGCGCGAACGGCCGTCCTCGGTGCGCAAGGGGATGAAACCGGCCGTACCGGTGTAGAGCTTGAGCCGGTAGTTTACAACTGTGAGGAGACCGAACGAGAAGAGCACGGCACCTATTATGTTGGGGAATGCGAGATAGCCCCATCCGGCAATGGCCACCGCCACACCCGAAAGGATTGATGAACGGAATGTATCTTTCATATTATAACCGGTTATTAAATATCTTGTTATTGGGTTTTCTCTTTTCTGTAATCTTTTCGTTTTGCTACTCATGTAGTATTTTCCTGCTACCTACGGTTCACTTTTCCGCTTTCACTTTTCACCTCACTCCGTGAGCTTGAGCCTGCTTCCGCTCGCTGTGTACGTAAATGAATTTACGCCCGCTCGCTTACCCGCAGCCTTCACCTTTCTCCTTTATACACACCGTCCTGAGTCCTCAATCATCCTGCGCAATGTGCTGTTAAAGGTGCGCTCTTCCATCATCTGCTCCAGCGGTATGTGCATACGGTAGTTCCATTGGTGGTCGCGGTTCGAGGGAACGTTCACACGCTCGTCATCGGGATTCTCGCGGCGCAGGCGCTCATCCATTGCCATCCAGTCCTGCCATGCAATAAGCGCAAAGGCCGAGGGCGAATTAAGGTGCTGCATGAGTATGCTGCGCGCTATCCCGCCGTCCATCTCGGCAGGCGCCTTGCCTTCAAGGCCAAGGGCATGGCTGTAGAACTGCTGAGTCACGGCCTCGTCCTCGCGCCACCAGCCGCGCAGGATGCTCATGTCGTGTGTTGACGGTGTCGCTACCGACAGGTAAGGATAGGCCTCGGGGCGGGCAAACGGCTCGCCATAGACCTTTGGCATGCGCTGAATCTCAAGCGAGAGCACCTGAAGGTTCTTCATGACCCAGGGCACGCAGGCCGGTATCATGCCAAGGTCCTCGCCGCAGGCCGTCATGCTGGTAGAGAGGAGCAGCGGCGCAAGCTTGCGCATTCCCTCGCGGTACCAGTGCATGGTGTGGCGGTTGTAGAAGTAGTCCTCATATATGTGGTCATAGGCTATGCGGTCGCCGAATTCCAGTTGTTCATAGGCCTCGGTCTCGTTGCCAAGGATACGCGGCACGAACTTTCCGGGCTCGTGCATGTCACGCATGAACAGCACATTTCCATAGAGGTGCTGGAGCGCAGCCTTGAGCGGATCCGGGAGCTTGGGAGTGCGCTCGAATATGTAATAGGCCAGGGTATTGGCATTGTCAATCTCGGGCCTGAAGACGTATGTGCCGTCAGGGCACTTCTCAAGGAACGCCTCGGCTATAATCCTTGCTTTCCGGGGGAACAGCGACTTGAGGACCTCCTCGTCAATATAAGGGCGGGTATGCAGCGCTTCGTTGAACTCAAAGCCGGCCTTCTCGATTTCCTCTACTGTAAGCGGCATGTTAGGAGAGAAGCTGCCGGCAAGGCCGCTCTTGGCAGTGCGCGGGATTTCCCATATGCGGAAGAAACCGAGTATGTGGTCAATGCGGTAAGCGTCGAAGAAACTTGACATGTACTGCAGGCGGCGGCGCCACCATGAGTATCCGTCGGCCGCCATTGCCTGCCAGTTGTATGTGGGGAATCCCCAGTTCTGGCCGTCGGCCGAGAACATGTCGGGAGGGGCTCCTGCCGAAACCTGCAGGTTGAACTGCGACGCGTCGCACCACACGTCTACACCGTTAGGGGCAACGCCGATGGGAATATCGCCCTTGAGGGCGACACCCTTGCTGTTGGCATAGAGGTGCGCCTCGGAGAGCTGGGTATAAAGGATGTACTGCACATAGGAGCAGAACTGCATTTCGCGCACAGCGTCGGAGTATTCGGCGGTGACACGGTCCCATGTACTTGAATCGTACTGCGGGTAATCCTTCCACTCCCACATGTTGCTATGCAGGCGTGTGGAGAGGAAACGGAAGAGGCAATATGGCCTCAGCCACTGTTCCTGCTCTCTGCAGAAGGCCTTGTAGCCTTCGCTGGAAAGGATATCAGAGGAGGCCTCGTTAAAGAGCTCGCGCAGATAGGCTATCTTGAGACGGTAGACCTGGGCATACTTTACCGTGGGGTGCGAGTTCAGTTTCTGCCGTTCCTTCTGGTAATAGGCATTGCGCTTTTCGCTCGCAAGGGCAGGAAGCGCCGACATGTCGGCATATATAGGGTTCAGCGCATACACCGACACGCAGTTATAGGGGTATGAGTCCTCGTTGCCGCCGCACACCGTGGTGTCGTTCACTGGCAGCAGCTGCAGTATGTTCTGTCCTGTTGCCGAGAGCCAGTCGGCCATGAGCCTTATGTCGCCGAAGTCTCCTATGCCCCACCCGTGTGCCGAGCGCAAGGAGAAGAGCGGGATTACGGTTCCGGCAACGCGCAGGGCAGGCGCGCCGAGCCTGAGCTCGTCGAGCTGGTAGAAGTAATTTGTCGCCGCCTCGAAATCGGGCAGCAGTATGTGGCGGTTCTCGCCCTCCTCCCAACGCACGGCACCGTCCTCGCCCACAGCAATGAACTTGTAGTAAAGGCCGCCGTTAAGGATTGTCTCCACATCAAAGGTTACGCTCCAGCGGTTAGGCACGCGCTGCTGCATGCGCAAGGCGCGCCTGGGGTCCCATGCCCCGAGCACATCGGCGTCGCCCACAAGACAGAGGCGCTCGCCCTTGAGCAGGCCGCTCACATAGAGAGAGAAGGTGACGCTGCGGTTATACCAGTTGATACTGGGCTCATCAAGGCTGAGGCCGCGCTTGTCGAAGAAACGGAAAAGGTTCGTCTGCTCATAGTATCCAAGCGGAGAGTCGAGCCACATGTCATGCACAATGTAGTTGCGGTTGACACAGTTGAAGCGGAGCCTGTGGGGGGTAATGTCCCACTCGTTGCATATTGGCCTGCCGCCGAGCAGCACCTCGTAGCCATACTGCACATGGCCATAGTCCTCGCTCACCTCCATTGAACCGCGCCACCACCCTTTCTGCACCTCGCGCAGCGAGAGGACGCCTTCGGTTGCATACCCGTTATCATCGAGCATGTAGCGTATGTACATGGCAGCGCCTTCGGGCGCACCGTAACGTATGTTGAATTCCAGGAATTTCATTGTTGCCGTCGTTTTATACCATAAAAATGCCTGTCCATTTGCCGGAACCCCCTGCGAAATCTTACGATTTCCCGTCCCTCATCGCGAAGAGGGACAGCAGGAATGCAGGACAGTACCCTTAAACAAGGCTAATATACAACAATTTTCCAAACCAGCAACCCGATAATGCCATATTCATGAGCCTATAGCACTTTTTACCGGCAGTTTCCTTAAATAAAGTTATCTTTTTTGAATAATAAGATAAATTGGAGTAATTTTGCACAGAATAGACATCTCACAGACAGGAGAGAGCCTTCACTGCGCCAAGGATGACTGGACCGCCAGGCCCGGCCATGCTGGCAAGGCGAAGCGGCACTCACACGCATAGACAGGACATGGCAAGAGCAAAGGCGGCACTGATAATACTTTTGCTGTTCATAGGCATGGGCAGCATTTTCGCGCAGAAGGGCAAGGAAAGGCCTTTCACCGTGGTCATTGACCCTGGGCACGGAGGCACCGACCCGGGCGCGCTGGGCAGGAACGCCAAGGAGAAGGACGTGAACCTTAAGGTGTCGAGGCTGCTGGCAAGCATGATTGAGGAGGAATATCCCGAGATAAAGATTATATTCACACGCAAGACCGACGTGCAGGTACAGCTTGCAAGGCGCGCCGCCATAGCGAACAACGCCAATGCCGACCTCTTTATCTCAATCCACTCCAACGCCTCCAAGAACCGTTCGGCAAATGGCTGCGAGACATTTACGCTGGGTGCCGGAAGCAGCGCCGAGGCAAAGGCCGCCGCTATGTACGAGAATGAGGTGATTCTCTCCGAGGATAACTTCGAGGAGATATACAAGGGATTCAACCCGCGTTCAAGCGAGAGCTACATTATATTTGAGCTCATGCGCGGGCAGGACATGGAGATGAGCGCCGAGCTGGCGCAGATGGTGCAGAAAGGGATGGTCAAGAGCACCGGCCTGCGCGACAGGGGCGTCTCCTCGGCCGGTTTCCTTGTGCTGCACAAGACTGTGATGCCCAAGATACTTGTCGAGATAGGCTTCATAAGCAACCGCGAGGAAGAGAAGTTCATTGCCTCGGCCGCAGGGCAGAAGAAACTTGCAAAAGGAATATTTGACGGATTCTCGGAATACTACAGCCTCTACAGCAGGACAAAGAGCGGCAGCCTGGAGAAGGCGGAAAGCAGCACAAAGAGCGGAAAGGCAAGCAGCGCCACAAACAAAGGAAGCAAGGAGCGTGTTAGCAAAAGCGGCGTGCCGGTGTTCAAGGTGCAGATATTCGCTACAGACAAGGCGCTAAAGAAGAATGACGCAAGGCTCAAGGGCGTAAAGGCAAGCTACTTCAAGGAGAACGGCATGTACAAGTACACTTACGGCGAGAGCGAGGACTACAACGAGATTGTAAAGAAGAGAAAGGAAATATCAAAGAAGTTCGGCCAGGCATTCATCATAGCGTTCGTGGACGGCAAGAAAGTAAGCACGCAGGAGGCCATAAGGATGTTCAAGGAGAGGAACGGCAAGTGAGGGCTTACATTACATAGAAATAGGACAAGAGTAATATAACTGTTATAACATAGCGAAAATGGCAAAAGGAAGATTTACACGCGAATTCTGGATAGGTTTCCTGGGAATTCTTGCACTGCTTATAATTTACTTCCTCATAAATTTCTTCAAGGGAATAAGCGTGCTCGACAAGGGCAACGTATACTACGTGAGGTTCAGCAATATCGGCGAGATTGTAAAAACCAGCCCTGTATTCATCAACGGGTACAAGGTGGGCAACGTGCAGGGCATTGACTACAACTTCGAGACAAGAGAGGGAGCCGTAGTGGAGCTCGCTATTGACGACAGGCTTAGGCTTCCCGTGGGAAGTACCGCCGAGATTAACCTTGAGCTGCTGGGGAGCAGCAGCATTAGCATTATCACTAGCAAGAGCAGTGCCTTCCTGCAGCCAGGCGACACCATCGCCGGCAAGCTCAACGGCGGCGCGCTGGACGAGGCGGGAAAGATATTGCCCGTGCTTAGCGAGATGCTGCCAAAGGTAGACTCAATACTAATGTCGGTGAACGGCATACTCGGCAACCCGGCAATAAACAACACTCTGAGCAACGTCGAGCAGCTTACGGCAGAGCTGGGCAGCACGTCGGCACAGCTGAACAGCCTGCTGAAGGGCGACATAGCAACCGCAGGCAGCAAGCTGGTGGAACTGGAGGACGAGATGCTTGAGCTCTCGTCAAAGCTCAACGAGATTGAGTACCAGAACATCGTCGCGTCGCTCGAGGCGTCGGTAAAGAACATTGAGGCAATCACCGCCTCGCTGGACAGCGGCGAAGGCACAGCCGGCATGCTGCTCAAGGACAGCACGCTCTACAACAGGCTAAGCGAGACATGCGAGTCGGCAAATGCGCTGCTCGAGGACCTCAAGAGCAACCCCAAGAGATATGTACACTTCTCAATCTTCGGAAAGAAAGATAAGAAAGAGAAATAATGCAGCAGCACATTAATACACAGGCAATTGAAGCGCGCTCCTTTGGGAAGCGCGCTTCAATTGCAAAGAGCAAAGATGAAAGATGAAAGATGAAAGAGCAAAGATGAAAGATGACAATCCCGCGTTCTTGTAATTCTGAGCGTAGCGAACCAACGGCCGACGCCCGAAGGGGCCAAAGTCAAGAATCTCAAGATTCCAGCCTGCATGCTACACCTTTATGTGCCTTGAGAACGTGAGCCCGCCATGGCGGTCATATATCCTCACGATATAGTGCCCGCCAGGCAGCCCGCGCACTCCAATGCGCCTTGCATACTTGCCTTTGTATATTATGCGTCCATACATATCGGAAACTTCAATACGCGAACCCCAGGCCTGCTGCCCAGGCAATTCAAGTTCCTGCACAAATACATCCTCATCACTGCCCAAGGTCACATAAGAGGGGGCGCTCTCCCTGCCATAGACATCTACAGCAGTCACTGCCAGCGTCAAGGCACGGAATGCACGGCATTTCCAATTAAAGATGGTGTCAGAGAGAGAAGAGGCCAGCAAATTGCCGGTATCATTCACATCCACGCTGTTACCCGGCGAGCCATAGACATTGTAACGGAGTGCGGGTTCGGCAGCCGCGCCCTTCACGGCGCTCCACCCTATGCACATAGCACTGTCGTTCCTTGAAGCAAAAACGACCTTGGGCGCAGCAGGGGCACTACCCTTTGCCCAGGACATTGGCGGCAGCAGGGCCTTGGCGCGGTACAGCTTCTCATATAGCCCATAGCCGCAACCGAGCAAATGCTCGGCACGGAACATGGCTGTCCCAGCAGTGCCGGCCGAGCGCGAAGTGGAAATCTGGCGTTCTATTTCAAGCTGCGGCCAGCCGCCATACTCCGGCAAAAGGCGGTAAGCGCCTATTCCCGGCACAATGTGACGCCCATTCGAGTTCTCCT
Source organism: Bacteroidaceae bacterium (assembly GCA_045592125.1). Taxonomy (GTDB): domain Bacteria; phylum Bacteroidota; class Bacteroidia; order Bacteroidales; family Bacteroidaceae; genus HGM04593. Next base: position 7,702 of record JAZNUE010000069.1, read on the forward strand.
GCCAGTCGCGAACAAACGGATAGAAGTTGTTGCCGTTAAAATAAAGCATGGGGAAAAGTATATCCATAATGCCCTCGCGCACCCAGGCCTGGGCGTCCTGATAGACAGCGCCATAGGCATTCCAGCCCAAGGAACTGTAACGGGTGAGGTCGCCGTACTTGCCTAGCGGAGCACAGCTCACACGCACCCAGGGCCTTATCTCCTTTACGCACTCATAGACAGCACGGGCAATGGAGGTTATGTTATCGCGGCGCCAATCGGCAAGTGTCATTCCATGGCCGTATCTGCGATACAAGGCTGCGTCGGGGTAGCCTGCCGTGCGGTCGGGGTAGCGTACATAATCAAGGTGCAGGCCATCGACATCGTAGCCAGACACTATTTCCTTCACAAGCGCAACAATATACTCCTTGGTGCCAGGATTTCCCGGTTCCATGTACCACTGCCCTTTGTAATGCGTACACAGGTCGCGGCGGCGGCGAGCCAGCGAACGTTTCCCTTGACGCGCGACATGGCTGTCCTTGCCCAGGGGAAGGGTAACCACCCATGCATGCAGCTGCATTCCGCGCTTGTGGCACTCCTCAATGGCAAAGGCCAGCGGGTCGTACCCTGGCGACTTGCCTGTGACGCCTGTAAAGAGATATGAGAATGGCTCTATGGCCGAGGGATAGATGACATCGCCCCGGACACGCACTTGCAGAAGCACCGTATTGACATTCAGCGCCTTTAGGGAATCGAGCATTTGGACAAGCTCCGCCTTCTGCCGCTGGGCGCCTTCGCTGTCAAGGGCAACGGTGCGTGGCCAGTCCAGGTTCTCGATGACTGTGACCCACACGGCACGGTACTCATATTTGGGCTGCACGCCCTGCGCCGCAGAGACCATGCTTGCCAGAAGGCAAGAAAGGAAAAATGCCACACGTATCTGTCTCATCATAGGAAATCGTAGGAAATAATTACAAAAGTACTCATTTTCACCTTTTTTTATGGCCTAGTTACCGATTATTTTGTAACTTTGCTTGTTGAAATATGCATAAAAGAGGAAGCAGCATGGCCCGTCCGCGGTTTCTTATGCTGCAGCCATCCTTACAGACAGGAAAAGAGATAATACAACTATTCATAAAACAATTGCATTATGACTAAAGCAAAAAAATTCATCACTTGTGACGGAAACCAGGCAGCAGCACACATTGCCTACATGTTTTCCGAGGTAGCAGCAATCTACCCTATCACTCCATCATCAACAATGGCAGAATATGTTGACGAGTGGGCAGCGCAAGGCCGCAAGAACCTCTTCGGCGAGACTGTATCGGTACAGGAAATGCAGTCAGAGGGCGGCGCAGTAGGTGCACTTCACGGTTCACTGCAGGCCGGCGCCTTGACAAACACATTCACTGCTTCGCAGGGCCTGTTGCTGATGATTCCTAACATGTACAAGATTGCAGGCGAGAAGCTGCCTACAGTGTTCCACGTATCGGCACGCTCGCTGGCAGGCAACTCGCTCAGTATCTTCGGCGACCACATGGACGTCATGGCATGCCGCCAGACTGGTTTCGCAATGCTTTGCGAGGGCTGGGTACAGGAGGTTATGGACCTTGCGGCCGTGGCACATCTTTCTACACTGAAGAGCCGTATCCCGTTCCTGAACTTCTTTGACGGATTCCGCACATCGCACGAGATACAGAAGATTGAACTCATAGAGCAGGAGGAGATTGCTCCGCTGGTAGACTGGGACGCTATCCAGGAGTTCCGCAACCGCGCACTGAGCCCAAGCTCGCCTGTTGTACGCGGTACAGCGGAGAACCCCGAGACATTCTTCACGCACAAGGAGAGCGAGAACCCGTTCTACAACGCTGTTCCCGATATCGTAGCTGAGTACATGAAGGAGATTTCGGCTATCACAGGCCGCAGCTACGCTCCTTTCACATACTACGGAGCCGAGGACGCCGACCGTGTAATCATTGTAATGGGCTCGGCAACCGAGGCCGTAAAGGAGGCTATCGACTACATGACTGCAAGAGGCGAGAAGGTGGGCCTTGTGAGCGTACACCTCTACCGCCCGTTCTCAGTGAAGTACCTTGCTGCAGTAATGCCAAAGACAGTGAAGCGCATTGCCGTGCTCGACCGCACTAAGGAGCCGGGCAGCAACGGCGAACCTTTGTACCTTGATGTTGTAGAGGCATTCAACAGCACACCTGAGCTTCAGGCAATCAACCCGATTATCGTGGGCGGACGCTTTGGCCTGAGCTCATGCGACACAACGCCAGCAATAATTATGGGCGTATACGAGAACCTCGCATTGCCCGAGCCTAAGAACCACTTTACATTTGGTATCGTGGACGACGTCACATTCCTCTCACTGCCTCCAAAGGAGGAGATTGCAGTTGTGGACGGAATGTTCCAGGCAAAGTTCTACGGCCTTGGCGCCGACGGTACTGTAGGCGCAAACAAGAACTCTGTGAAGATTATCGGTGACAACACCAAGAAGCATTGCCAGGCATACTTCTCATACGACTCAAAGAAGTCGGGCGGCTTCACCTGCTCGCACCTTCGTTTTGGCGACAAGCCTATCCGCAGCACATACCTGGTGAACACTCCTAACTTCGTGGCCTGCCACGTACAGGCCTACCTGCGCATGTACGATGTTACACGCGGCCTGCAGGATGGCGGTACATTCCTGCTGAACACTGTATGGGAGGGCGACGAGCTTGTAAAGAACCTCCCGAACAATGTAAAGAAGTACTTTGCCGACCACAACATAACCGTATACTACATCAATGCCACAAGGATTGCACAGGAGATTGGCCTTGGCAACCGCACGAACACAATCCTGCAGAGCGCATTCTTCCGCATTACACAGGTAATTCCGGTTGACCTTGCCATTGAGCAGATGAAGAAGTTCATCGTGAAGTCTTACGGCAAGAAGGGACAGGATGTCGTTGACAAGAACTACGCGGCCGTTGACCGCGGTGGCGAGTACCGTCAGTTGGCTATCGATCCTAACTGGTCTAAGCTTCCTGCCGACGTCGAGGAGAAGAGGAACGAACCTGAGTTCATTACAAAGATTGTGCGCACAATCAACGCGCAGAAGGGTGCACAGCTCCCTGTTTCTGCATTCAAGGGCCTTGAGGACGGTACATGGCCTGTAGGTACATCGGCTTATGAGAAACGCGGTGTGAGCGCATTCGTTCCACGTTGGAATGCCGAGAACTGTATCCAGTGTAACCGTTGTTCATTCGTTTGTCCTCATGCTGCTATCCGTCCGTTTGTAATGGATGAGGCTGAGGCGGCAGGCATCAATGCCGACAAGATTGAGATGAAGGCTCCTGCAGCCATGAAGGGTATGCAGTTCCGCATCCAGGTGAGCGTGCTCGACTGTCTCGGTTGCGGTAACTGTGCCGACATCTGTCCGGGTCATCCAAAGACAGGCAAGGCCCTCACAATGGTTCCATTGGAAGAGGAGAGAGCAGAGGCCGCCAACTGGGACTACTGCGTGAAGAACGTGAAGAGCAAGCAGGCTCTTGTAGACGTGAAGAGCAACCCCAAGAACTCACAGTTCGCGACTCCGCTCTTCGAGTTCTCTGGCGCATGTTCAGGCTGTGGCGAGACTCCATACGTGAAGCTGCTTACACAGCTCTTCGGTGACCGTCAGGTTGTTGCCAACGCAACAGGCTGCTCGTCAATCTACACCGCTTCGGTTCCATCAACACCATACACGACAAACGAGAAGGGCGAAGGCCCGGCATGGGGCAACTCACTGTTCGAGGACTTCTGCGAGTTCGGCCTTGGTATGAAACTTGCCGAGAAGAAAATGCGCGCACGCCTTGAGAGACTGCTTACCGAGATACAGACATACCGCAGCTGCCCCGAGGAGTTCAAGGCTCTTGCCCAGAAGTGGATTGACAACAAGGAGAATGCCGATGTGACAAAGGAGATTACCCCGGCCATCATCAAGGCTTGCGAGGAGTTCGAGAGCGACACAAGCGAGCAGATTCTCGCTATAAAGCAGTACCTTGTAAAGCGTTCACAGTGGATTATCGGCGGTGACGGTGCTTCATACGACATCGGTTACGGCGGTCTTGACCACGTGATTGCTTCGGGCGAGGATGTAAATATACTTGTAGTGGATACAGAGGTTTACTCAAATACCGGCGGACAGTCTTCAAAGGCTACTCCTCTTGGCGCTATCGCTAAGTTCGCCGCTGCGGGCAAGCGCATAAAGAAGAAGGACCTTGGCATGATTGCCACAACATACGGATACGTTTACGTTGCACAGATTGCAATGGGCGCAAGCTACGACCAGTGCCTGAAGGCAATACGCGAGGCCGAGGCATATCCAGGCCCGTCACTTGTGATTGCATACGCTCCATGTATCAACCACGGTATAAAGCGTGGCATGGGCAAGGCACAGGCCGAGCAGGCTGCTGCCGTTGAGTGCGGTTACTGGCACCTGTGGCGCTACAACCCTGCACTCGAGGACGAGGGCAAGAACCCGTTCACACTCGATAGCAAGGAACCGCAGTGGGAGAAGTTCCAGGAGTTCCTGCAGGGCGAGGTGCGTTATGCTTCGCTTGCAAAGCAGTTCCCTGCCGAGGCTCACGAGCTGTTTGAGGCTGCCGAGAACATGGCAAAGAAGCGCTATGCAAGCTACCAGCGCATGGCCAAGCTTGACTGGAGCAAGGAGGAGGCCGCTGAATAACACTCAAGCTAGACTGCACGAGCAGCAAATGGTCGCGGGAAGCACGGCTGCAAGGTCGTGCCCCGCGGGTTGCGAAAAGCGAGTGCTGCCAAGCTTGACTGGAGCAAGGAGGAGACAGCTGAATAACACTCAAGCTAGACTGCACGAGCAGCAAATGGTCGCGGGAAGCACGGCTGCAAGGTCGTGCCCCGCGGGTTGCGAAAAGCGAGTGCCGCCAGGCTTGACTGGAGCAAGGAGGAGGCCGCTGAATAATCCTTAGGAATTAGCGAAAAACTGTCCCTCTTAAAGAGGGACGAGCAATTGAGTGGAACTGTGTCAAAATTTGACACAGTTCCTTTTGTAAGAATTGACAAGATACAAGGCTCAGCCTCGCAGGCTGAACACGGCTCAATAACAAAGAGCCGCGACGCCAATCACCAGGCCGCATACCGAGTCGCCCACAGTAATGAATATGCAGTTCTTGTCCCTGCGGGCGAAAAACTGTCCCTCTTTCGAAAGAGGGACGAGCGAAGCGGAGGGAGTTCATCATCTGGGTTCGTCAGCTGAGTTCATCATGAGTTCATCATCTGTTTCGGCCAAGAAAAAACAAGCGATTTCCTTTGCACAGAAAATGAAATGTTGTACTTTTGTAGCGGAAAGATGCCAGAGTGATCGAATGGACCGGACTCGAAATCCGGCGTACGCTTTTAGTGTACCGTGGGTTTGAATCCCACTCTTTCCGCAATAAAGACAAAATAAAAATGCACCAAGCCCCGCTTGAGTGCATTTTTATTTTGTCTTTATTGCAAGGACGCCCGCGGCAGCGCAGGGATGCGCAAAGCGAATTCCATTATTTCCGCGGCAGCGCAGGGATGCGCGAAGCGAATTCCATTCTTCACGCGGCAGCGCAGGGATGCGCGAAGCGAATCCCATTCTTTACGCAACTGGGACCTGTATCGTGCTACTCTTTTGAACCAACCATGCCCTGGATATGTTATCCTTTCATGCTTAATAACCTTTAAATACGGATAACTATGTCTACATTAACAAAAAGTGTAAAATTGGGTGTGGCCACACTGGCCATAATGAACGTGACTGCCGTTGTATCGCTCCGCGGACTGCCTGCCGAGGCGGAATACGGGCTCAGCTCGGCATTCTACTACCTGTTCGCTGCGCTGGTATTCCTTATCCCCACATCGTTTGTGGCAGCCGAGCTTGCCGCCATGTTCCAGGACAAGCAAGGCGGCGTGTTCCGCTGGGTGGGCGAGGCCTTCGGCAAGCGTATCGGCTTTGTGGCAATATGGCTGCAATGGGTGGAAAGCACAATATGGTACCCCACTGTGCTGACATTCGGTGCCGTCTCGCTTGCGTTCATCGGCATGAACAGCAGCGCCGACATGACACTGGCCGCCAACAAGTTCTACACACTTGTAGTGGTGCTGGCAATATACTGGGCGGCCACGCTAATCTCGCTCAAGGGACTAGGATGGGTGAGCAAGGTGGCCAAGATTGGCGGACTTGTGGGGACTATCATCCCTGCTGCGCTGCTTGTACTCCTAGCGATAGTATACCTTGTATCGGGAGGGAAGCCGCAGATGGACTTCAGCGGCAGTTTCTTCCCCGACATCACCAAGCTTGACAACCTTGTGCTTGCCTCGGGAATCTTCCTTTTCTATGCAGGAATGGAGATGACCGGCATTCACGTAAAGGACATGGAGAACCCGAGCCGCAACTACCCGCGTGCCGTGTTCCTTGGTGCCATTATCACTGTGCTCATCTTTGTGCTGGGAACATTTGCGCTTGGCATAATAATACCGCAGAAGGACATTAACCTCACTCAGAGCCTGCTTGTGGGCTTTGACAACTACTTCAGGTTCATAGGCATGTCATGGCTGTCGCCAATAATTGCCATCGCGCTTGCATTCGGCGTGCTCGCAGGCGTACTCACGTGGGTATCGGGTCCCTCAAAGGGTATCTTTGCCGTGGGAAAGGCCGGATACCTGCCGCCATTCATGCAGAAGAGCAACAAGATTGGCGTACAGAGGAATATCCTGCTCATACAGGGCGGCATTGTAACGCTGCTCAGCCTGCTGTTCGTTATAATGCCATCGGTGCAGAGCTTCTACCAGATACTGTCGCAGCTGACTGTGCTTCTGTACCTTATCATGTACCTGCTCATGTTCGCGGCCGCAATATACCTGCGCTACAACATGAAGGAGACGCCGCGCCCGTTCCGCCTGGGCAAGAGCGGCAACATGCTCATGTGGATTGTTGCAGGTGTAGGTTTCCTTGGCAGCCTGCTGGCCTTTGTGCTCAGTTTCATCCCGCCTGCACAGATTTCTGTCGGCAGCAACGCTGTGTGGTATGCTGTGCTGGTAATAGGCTGTGTAATTGTTGTAGGAGCTCCTTTTATAATATATGCAATGCGCAAGCCAGACTGGGTAGACAAGGATTCGCAGTTCGAGCCGTTCCACTTTGAATAACTTTTGCGGGGCAACCGGGTAAAGGTCACGAGTAACCGCGCGGGTTGCGTAGCCCGCCCTCAGGAAATAACAAGGCATCCTATTCTTGACCTATAAGAAACTTAAATATCGTGCGCAGCCGATATTCGCAAAGCAACGATATAAATTTAAACAACTTCTAAGACAACAGTGCGCTGTTGTCTTTTTTTGTTATCTTAGCGCAAAATAGGCTATTCAATGAGAAACATATTATCCGCACTGGCAATATTGCTGCTGCTATCGTGCAGCACGCAGGAAAAGACGGACTACGCAGCGCTTGTCAACCCGCTCATAGGTACTGACTATAAGGGCAATGTATACCCTGGCGCCCAGGCACCCTTTGGGATGGTGCAGCTGAGCCCTGACAACGGACGGCCTGGCTGGGACTGGATTGCAGGATACTTCTACCCCGACAGTACCATTGCAGGGTTCAGCCACACCCACCTGAGCGGCACGGGAGCGGGCGACCTCTACGACATAAGCTTCATGCCTGTGACCTATCCGCTCAAGGAGGCTGCTGCGCCATTGGGCGTGCACTCTACGTTCAGTCACGAGCGCGAGGAGTGCGAGGCCGGTTATTACAGGGTACATCTCGACAGCTACGGCATTGACGTTGAGCTCACCGCCACGGAACGTTGCGGCATTCAGCGCTACACCTACCCCACCGATACTGCCACGGTGCTGCTAAGCCTGGGCAAGGCCACAAACTGGGACGCCACGGTTGACACATACATTGCGCAAGCTGATGAGTACACAATTGAAGGCTACCGCTACTCCGACGGCTGGGCGCGCGGACAGCAAGTATACTTCCGCACACGCTTCTCACACCCCATTGCAGCAATGCTGTGCGACAGTATAGACATCCATGAAGGAACTGCCACCAAGAAAGTTGCCGGCACTGCACGGTTCACATTCGCGCTGGGCGACGAGCGGCAGCTCACCGTTGTGACCGCCATCTCGGGCACTGGCCTTGAAGGCGCTGCAAAAAACCTGGCAGCCGAAGCGCCGCACAACGGTTTCGACCGTTACCGCGCAAGGACACGTGAACATTGGAACAGCCGGCTGTCACATGTGAAGGTAAAAGGCGGGACGCATGACGAGCGTGTATGCTTCTACACAGCGCTCTACCGCACAATGATTGCCCCAACGCTTTACTGCGACGTTGACGGCACATACCGCGGTGCCGACGGCAAGAACCACAATGCCGACGGATGGAAGAACTACTCCACCTTCTCGCTGTGGGATACATTCCGTGCCTCACACCCGCTGTTCACAATAACAGCGCCGGAATGTGTTGCCGACATGATAAACTCCTTCATCGCCCATTATGAGCAGCACGGGCGCCTGCCAGTGTGGAACATGTGGGGAAGCGAGACGGACATGATGATAGGCTACCACTCCGTATCAGTGATTGCCGACGCTTACCTTAAAGGGATAAAGGGATTCGACGCCGGGAAGGCCCTTGCCGCATGCGTCGCCACTGCCAACTGCGACAGCTACCGAGGCATTGGGCTGTACAAGGAACTGGGATATGTGCCGTATGACGTGAGAGACCCGTATAATGCTGACAACTGGGCCATGTCGCGCACACTTGAATATGCATACGATGACCATTGCATTGCCCGCATGGCAGCGACAATGGGACATGACAGCATTGCCCGGGAGTTCTACCGCCGCGCGGAGAACTGGCGTTACCATTATAACCCCGCAACCACTTTCATGCAGCCGCGCGACAGCAAGGGGCAGTTCCAACCCGAGTTCTGCCCCGACGAATACACCGCACACATATGCGAGAGCAACGCATGGCATTACATGTGGAGTGTCCAGCACGACATTGACGGCCTCATCGCTCACATGGGCAAGGAAATCTTTGCACAGAAACTGGACAGCATGCTCGCATACTCCCCTGCCGGGAATGCCGGCTTGCCAATCTTCAGCACCGGCATGATTGGGCAATATGCCCACGGCAACGAGCCTAGCCACCATGTGGCATACCTGTTCAACAGGATTGGACAGCCCGAGAAGACACAGCATTATGTAACACAAATCATGCGCGAGATGTACCGTAACAGCCCTGATGGCATTTGCGGCAATGAGGACTGCGGCCAGATGTCGGCCTGGTACGTGTTCTCGGCAATGGGATTCTACCCTGTTAACCCTTGCGGCGGGGAGTATGAGCTTGGAGTGCCGCTGTTCCCCGAGGTTACAATTGACCTGCCGGGCGGAAAAAGATTCACAATATTGTGTCATTCCGGGCAAAGCGAAGATAATCGCCGCCAGTGTCATTTTTCGGACAAGGCCCTCAACAACACGTCTAAGCGTAGTGAACCAACGGTCGACGCCCGAAGGGACCAAAGGCAAGAATCTCCAAAAAACCACGCCCAAGAAACTGTAAGAGATTCCTCAACCGCTCCGCTCCTTCGGAATGACAAGGAAACTGGCAATGAGACTGCCCGATACCGTAAGGCATTCCTCAACGGCAAGCGCGTGGAAGGCACAACAATTACCCACCGCGACATAACGGGCGGCGGAGTGCTGGAGTTCAAGTAAAAGGAGAAGGCTGCGGGTAAGCGAGCGGGCGTAAATCCATTTACGTACACAGCGAGCGGAAGCAGGCTCAGGCTCACGGAGTGAGGTGAAAGGAGAAAGGAGAAAGAAAGAAAGAAAGAAAGAAAGAAGAAAGAGAAAGGAACCCTGTTCTCTGTTGGTCTTGCAACTTTCTATGTTCTCTTTATTAGTGCGTCTCTCCACCCTCGACCTTGTATGCACCAGGATAGATGAGCAGCACGCTGGTGTTCTGGTAGTCGCGCTGGAGCTGCACAAAGATGTGGTCGTGCGACGGGCGGAAGGAGATTGAACCGCGGCGGGCACTTACAATGACTAGCAGATGGTCCTCGCGAACTATGCTAGCGAGACGCTTGAGGTCGTTGCCGCCGTCAGTCTCAAAGAAATGGGCATCTACAGGGTCATAGTCCTTAAGCATGTTCTGTATCTTGGCCATGGTATCGGGGTGCCCGTGGTACATTATCTTGCAGTCAAGGCCGCTTGCCATGCGCGCGGTCTCCTCTACCCAATAGGAGAAGCCTGCCTCATATTCGGCCTTGGCAGGGAAGGTTATATGAATTGTGCGCACAGTGTTCAACGGAATGTTCATGCGCGCCATCACCACCTGGCAATCGAGAGCGGTGAGCACCTCGGGGAGCACGCCGCCAAGGAATGTGTCGTTCGCTGTCTCCTTCTTGTGGAACCCTACAATAAGCTCGCGGTAATCATTCTCCTTTACCTCGTGTATAATGCCATGCGCAAGGTTCGTCGTTAGGCGCATTTTCGTAAGCAGCGGCACGTTGACCGACGCTGCTATACCGGCCGCAAGGTCAAGGACACTGGTCGCGTCCTTATGCAGCTGCTTGTCCTCGTCGAGCACGACTGTAATTGCCGAGAGCGGAATCTTGCTGCCCTCTTTCCTTACAAGCAGCGCAAGGTCCATGAGCTTGTCAACCGCTGCCGGATTGGCAAGGGCAAGCAGTGTCTTCTTGGAATCGGCCGTGGCCGGACGCGCCAGCAGGTCACTCGACACTACAAGCCTGCGCGAGGCCCTGTCCGAGACTATTGAGCTAACAATGCATGTCACAAGGATGAGCAGGATAGTGCCGTTGAGCACATCTTCATTCAGGAGGCCAACATCATGCCCCACTATGGCCGCGGCAAGCGTTGCTGCGGCCTGCGAGGTGCTGAGACCGAACATAAGGCGCTGCTCGCCCGATGACATCCTGTAGCTCTTGGCGACAAGCAACGACGCCAGCCACTTGCCTGTAAGGGCCGTTGCCACCATAACGCCGGCCACAAGCAGCGACCCGCCACCCTTGAAGAGCACGCTAATGTCAATCATCATTCCCACGCCAATGAGGAAGTAAGGAATGAAAATGGCATTTCCCACAAAATCGATACGTCGCATGAGCGGCGAGGAGTGCGGGATAAGGCGATTAAGCACAAGACCGGTGATGAAGGCGCCAAGGATGCCCTCCATGCCTGCAAGCTCCATCATGCCTGCGCCAAGGAACAGCATTGCCATTACAAATATGTACTGTATTACGCTGTCGTTGTATGTGCGGAAGAAGTAGCGCGCCACACGCGGGAACAGGAACACTATTACCGCCACTATTGCCAGCAGTTTCACAAGCATCCACACCACAAACCACAGGCTTGCCTCGCCCGTGCATGTACCGGCAACAACCGCCAGCACAAAAAGGGTAAGCGTGTCGGTTATGATGGTTCCGCCCACAACAAAGTTCACGCAGCGCAGGCGCGAGAGTCCGTAGCGCGCAACTATAGGATATGAGATAAGGGTGTATGAGGCATACATGCTGGCAAGGAGCAGCGACGCCATAATACTGTACTCAAGAATGAACGCGTTAGTGAGCATTCCCAAGGCAATGGGAATGAGAAACACGGCCAGCCCCATGAGCAGTGCGCCGCCCTTGGCCTGCTTCATCTCCTGCATGTTTATCTCAAGGCTGGCAAGGAACATTATGTAGTAGAGGCCTACCTTGCCAAAGAGCTCAAAGCTGTCGTCACGTTCAAGGATATTCAACCCGTTAGGCCCAATGAGCAGGCCTGCCAGAATCATGCCTATTATGTGAGGCATCCTGAGCCTGTTGAATATCAAGGGAGCAAAGAGCACTATGCAAAGCACTCCCAGAAATATCCAAGTGGGGTCCGAAACAGGGAATATTGAGCTGAATACCATGCCGTCGTGCTGTTAATGCCCTGTTACCAAGAATAGGCGACACCAAGAGTGAAGAGTTCCTTGAGCTGCCAGAAGCCGTAGTCTTCGTTTGATATCACACTGTCGTCGAAACGTGAGTGCACCATTACCGACGCCGTGAAGTACCTGTTTAGCGTAAAGTCAAACTTTGCCTCCCACTGGAAGAATGCCCTGTGGTAGTTTGTATAGTACTCCAGGCGCGACCACACATCAAGGAACGAGGCAAGCTTATAGGTGGGCATGGTCACTACAAGCTGTGTACCGAAGTCGTGCCTTGCCCATCCCCTGCCGACCTTGAAACGGTTGTCGGCCGAGATGCCGAGACTCGACGCAAGGCGCTCGTAGTGCACATAGCGGAAGTTGTATGCCGAAAGAGGCGCAAGGTATATCTCAAGCCTGAAGTTGCCCAATGACGGCTTGTAGTTAAGACCTATTGAGGCATTCGCGTCAAACGGCGCGAGAGAGGCCGAACTGAAATCAGTCCTGTTAGGAGCATAATATGGCAACATCTGCGACTCAAGCTTGAGCTTAGCTGCTATGTCAAGGTTCTTCACGACCTTGTAGCCGAATGTCGACTCAATACGCAGCTTGTCGGTATTAGTCTTGAACTGGTGCACGGTATCGGCCTGTGCAGTGGCGAAGCCAAGGTCAAGGTCAAAATGGTTTGTAAAGGTTATGCGGTCCTTGTCGTCATAGTTAAGGTCAATGTCCACGGTAGCAAGCATCGCGTAGTAGTTCTCGCCGCCCTGGAACCAGTTAGGCGAAAGGAAATTCTGGCTGAAAGTAAGCGATGAGCGGCCTGCGAACTTCCAGTAGTTAGGCTTCACCACTGTAGTCTTCATGTCGCCAGCGACATTCTCAGGAATATACACAGAAGAGTTCTTTAAGGAGAGCAACGGCTTCTCCCCGCTGTTATCCACGCCTGAATATGTATTCTCCTTACGGAGCTCCTCCTCCATCATGGCAATCTTTTCGGGATGAGTTCTGTATACATTAAGCAGCAGCCTGTCAATTACCGACGAGCGTTTCTCGTCCATTGCAAGCATCTCGCTGCAGGCCTCGCTCTCCTCGTCATTGCAAGAAAAGGCCTTGCGCAATACAGACTCATAAAGCACCGGGGAGGTGAACATCCTTGAGTATACGTGGTTCGTCTTCTCTTCCTCTTGCACGTCCCCGGTATCGCCGGCAGCCGCCACTAGTTCTTCAATGCCATTGCTGAAATAATCGTAAGTTGCACTGTTCTGCGCATTCAGCAGTACGGCAGACACCACAAGCGACAGGAACAGGGAAAGTCTTGTTTTCATAATAACGCAATTTTTACAAATCTTGCCCAGCAGATGTGCAAGGCACCAGTTTCAGGACGCGAAGATAAAGCTTTTTAATTATTTTTAAAAGTTATAGGAAAGCAAATGCGTACGCGCGCGTACAGGAATCATATATTTTATACATTTTTGGGCGTTGCTATCATTATTTTTTGTAACTTTGCGCGAAATTGCGAAATTTAACCACAAAACAACATATTAAGCAAAAATGGACAAAAGAAGCATTGTTGGATATATCCTCATTGGCCTGGTACTGGTGTTCTATTTCTACTACAACCAGCCATCGGAGGAACAGATACGTGCACAGAAGGAACTTGCCGAGAACCAGAGAAGGGAGAGCGCAAGGAAGGACAGCATAATGATGGCCGAAGAGATGAAAAAGCAGGCCCAGGCGAACGACACCGGCAGCTTTTTCTACAACGTGCTCCGCGGCGAGAACAGGAACGTGGCCATTGAGAACAGCAAGATTAGGGCCGAGATATCGACTTACGGCGGACGCGTCGCGTCGGTAACTGTCAAGGACTACAAAGACCAGGAGGGCAACCCGCTTGTACTCTTCGACAGCAAGGACAAGATTAAGGTGACCGAGGAGAACAAGGACCTCAACGGCAGCAACACCATAAGTTTCTACTTCAAGAGCAGCCTTGCCGACAGGAACATAAACACCAACGAGCTGTTCTTTGTCCCTGTGAACGCAACCGACAGTTCTGTAACCATGCGCCTCAACTTCAAGGAGGGCGAGCGCTATATCGATTTCATCTACTCGCTCAAGAGCGGCAGCTACATGATGGACCTTGACATTGTGGCGCACAACATGAACGACATCATCAGCAGCGACAAGGTAGGCATTACATGGAAGCAGTTCATGCGCCAGCTGGAGCCTGGATACGACTTTGAGCAGAGATTCTCAAGCGTAACCTACAAGCTTGCCGGCGACGACACAGACTACCTGAGCGAGATGACCGATGATAACGAGAAATTCAAAGAGGACTTCACTTGGATTGCATACAAGAACCAGTTCTTCTCATCTATAATGATTGCCGGCGACAAGTTCAGCGATGTAGACATAAAATCGGAAATCATACAAAAGGACAAGGGCCTGCTCAAGCGCTGTACCTCGAAAATGCAGACACCGTTTGACCCCACCGGTGGCGAACCTACTGCATTACAGTTCTACTTTGGCCCCAACAAGTTCGACGTGCTCAAAGAGAGCAACGCACTTGTAGCAAGCAGCGACAAGGACCCTGACCTGCACGAAATCATCTACTTCGGTTGGCCTATCGTGCGCTGGATTAACCGTTTCTTCATAATGCCGCTCTTCGATGTGCTTTCAGGCTTCGGCCTTAACATGGGTATCGTGCTCATACTTCTCACGCTCATTGTAAAGGCAATTGTGTACCCATTCACCAAGAAGTCATACGTGTCATCGGCAAAGATGCGCGCGCTCAAGCCATACATTGACGAGATTAACGCCAAGTACCCCAAGCCCGAGGACGCGCTCAAGAAGCAGCAGGAGACCATGGGCCTTTATCAGAAGTACGGTGCAAGTCCCATGGGCGGCTGTTTGCCAATGTTCATACAAATGCCTGTGTTCATTGCACTCTTCAACTTTGTGCCCAACGCCATTGAGTTGCGCCAGCAGGGCTTCCTGTGGGCACACGACCTGTCATCGTATGACGCAATCCTCAGCTGGGACACCAACATTTGGCCAATAGGCAACCACCTGAGCCTCTTCTGCCTCCTCTTCTGCGTGACACAGTTGCTTAACACATACTACACAAGCAAAATGCAGCCAAGCATGGGCGGCAGCCCCGAAATGGAGCAACAGCAGAAGATGATGCGCTGGATGATGTACATTATGCCAATAATGTTCTTCTTCATGTTCAACGAGTACTCATCGGGCCTCAACTTCTACTACTTCGTTTCAACACTCGTGAGCGTGTTCATCTTCATATACCTGAGAAGGGCCGTCAAGGAGGATGAACTGCTAAAGAAGATGGAAGCATATGCCGAGAGCAACAAGAGCAACCCTGCAAAGCAGAGCAACATGATGTCGCGCCTTGAGGCATTGCAGGAGCAGCAGAAAAGACTCGAAGAGGAGAGAGACAGAATTCGCAAAGAGAGAAAAAACAAAAAACAATAAATAGATGGGACTGTTTAATTTTTTCAAGAAAAAGCAAGAGACCGCACGTGTTGGAGGCATGGAGGACTTCATGACCCTCATCCGCGTATACTACCAGGCTGCAATAGCATCACATGTCGGTATCACTAATATTGGCATGCTGCCCGACCTTGCCACCTTCAAGCGCACGCTTAAGGTTGCCACACAGAACAACAAGCTGGGCCTTGCCGAGCGCGGACGCTGCAAGAAGATGATTGAGGAACTCTACGGCATGGACGAGAACTTCTTCAAGGAGATAGACCTTTCAATAAAGAAGAACTGCAGGAAGATACAGGACGTACAGTCGTTCCTCTTCGCATTCCAGGGTTTCAGCAATGACCTGATGATGCTCGTTGGCAACCTCATGAAGTGGAAGTTCCGCGTGCCAGGTTTCATGCACAAGCTGCTCCACAGCATGACCGAGAAGATTATCGACGACATACTCACAAAGAACAGCTGGAAGGACGAGGCCACATTCCGTACCGTCTACTCAGTGCGCCAGTACAAGGAGAAGCTGGGCTACTCACAGCAGTGGATGACAGAGTATGTATACAAGATTGTCACACTCGCCAAGAAGGAACCGCGCCCGCAGGCCGAGGAGACGGACAACAAGTAAACAACACATTGAAGCCTTGAATGTACCGAAGATGTCCATTCAAGGTTTCTTTCTACTATGGCGCATATGAATACAGAGAAGCACCCGCTGCAGCCCTTCCTGCCCGAGAATGCAAGGATTCTCATGCTCGGCAGCTTCCCGCCACCAAAGGCACGGTGGTCAATGGATTTTTTCTACCCCAACTGGATTAATGACATGTGGAGGATTCTTGGGCACATCTTCTACAATGACAGGCATCGCTTTGAAATAAAAGTCGAGAAGCGGTTCAACAAGGAACAGATTATCGAGTTCTGCACAGAGCAAGGTATTGCTCTCTACGACACCGCCTGTGAGGTAAGGCGCCTGAAAGAGAACGCTTCGGACAAGTTCCTCGAGGTAGTTACCCCGACCGACATAGGCGCACTGCTTGCCGCCCTGCCCCGCTGTGCTGCAATTGTGACAACCGGGCAGAAGGCAACAGACGTCATCGCGGAGACTTTCTGTTGCGAGGAACCGGCCATAGGCGAAGCAAGCGAGATAGACGTATGCGGCAGGAAAATTCAGTTCTGGCGCATGCCGTCAAGTTCACGCGCCTATCCGCTCCCGCTTGAAAGGAAAGCCGCATATTACAGCAAGATGCTTGCGTCTATCTGAGAAGGCATTGCAATTCATGGAGGACGTAATGACCGGTAAAAAGAATTATTGGTGTCCGATAAAATTTTATCGGACACCAATAGTGACAAAACTAGTGTATGGCATACAAGAAAGGCCTTGGAGAGTTTCTTCCAAGGCCTTTCTTGTAATATATTGTTTGCTTACTCGCGCTTGCCTATCGGGAAGTTAATGCCGAAGGTCAGGTGAGAACTGAAGTCATCAACAGGGATGAACTGCGGAGTAACCTTTGTTATCATGTGGTCGCTGCCTACAAAGATACTGAAACCGGCAGGATGTATATTAAGCATCCATCCAAGGTTTGCACCATATGTGCTATAACCGAAGTTCACCGACGCCTCGAGCCAGCTCAGCGGAGAGACATTCACAAATCCGCGCACATCGTACCACTTGTTGCTGTCAATCTTTGAGAAGCACTGGCCATAGAGCAGCGCAACTGAAAGCGGCTTGTAGAAAGGCATATTGTACTCAGCACCTAGGTACATTGTAGCGTCAAGGCTTGTCTTCAGCGACTCAGTGCCGTTGTAGGTAAGCTCAACCATCTTTGCAGCGTCATCGCCAAGCCTCTCAAGCTCATCCTCTAGCGTAGCGTCCATATTATCAGGGTCAACGGTTCCAAAACCGTTGAACTCCACCTTTGCATCGGTGCTCTCTCCTGTCATCATATGTTTCCAGCCAATGAATCCCAGGTCTACTACCGAGGCCGACAGGGTGAGGCCAGGCACCAGTTTCTTCATGTCGTATACTACGCCAAGGTCAACTGCAAAGCCCGCAGAGGAGGGAGAATAGCTGGCAATCTCAACGCCGTCAATAACGCCTTCCTCGTCCTGTGTCGCGTTTGCCTGGCCGAACATTGCCGCCTGGACCTTGGCATGGCTCTCAATGAGCCAGTGCTTGTCGTCCATCTCAACCTTGAGCCTGTCTATCGCAAGGCTGGCATACGCCATACCCATCAGATACTTAAGGTTGGCACCCACCCTGAAACCGTCAAAGACCTCATGCGAGTAGCCAAGAGAGAGGGAGGCGTAGTTCATTGTATTGAAACCTATTCCTGCAATATCATATGAGCTTTTCTGGAAGCCTCTCTTCGCAAACTCAAAGAGCCCTTTGGGGAGAGACACCGACATTGAGGAATGAAGCGACATGTCCAGCGTAGCATAGCCGCCAAAGGCGCGGAAGCCGACCGACAGAATAGACTCGCCAAGATTAAATCCCATGGTTGGCAAATCAGGAAGCTTGCCAAGGAACTCTTCAGCGCCCACATCGCCGCTCATGAAGGTTGTGAGCTCGTTGTCGCCGCGAGGATAAAGGAAATCGGATATTCCCACATTCGACTTTGTCCTTAAAGAGATGTTTCCCAGCAAAGGAGAGAAGAAGGCGCGCTCGGCCTTCATCGCCGGGTTAAGCCTGCTGTTATGGAATGTGCCGTCAAGGAAGTACGACGACACCGAAGTCTGGGCCACGACTGCAAGTGAGCACAGAAGCAGCAGGGTTGCCAATAAATATCTTGTGTTTTTCATAATAGTTCTTTATTAAGGTATTATTCACTTAAATCCGTCTCGATGTCGCCGACAATCTCAAGGACAATGTCCTCAATCTTTATTCCCTGCTCGCCCATTAAGCCTGCAGAACCGGTCGTGTGGTCCGTTGCGGCCTCAATAGACAAGGAGAGCATATCAAGCATTGAGAAGTCACCCGAGGCGCTCTTTATTGAAAGGACAATCTCCTGCGCCTCCTCTGCGCTTGCGCTAATCTCGCCGCCGCTACCGGCCTTTATGGTCACAGGGGCTATCTCCATACCCTTGACCGGTTTGCCGTCAACGTCAAGCGGGATAGCATTCATGTCCAGTGTAAGAGGAATTGTGTTTGTAACCTTCATCTTGGCACTGAGCTGTATATTGCTCAGCATATCAAGATTCTCGCCAAAGCTGTCGGCAAGACCTGTAATAGTATCGTTATACACGAAGTTGAAATTATCGAGTTTCAACGGGATGTTCACTGCATAGGAACCGCTGAACATCAGAGGCTTGCTTATATCCACATGATGCGTCTGTTCCCTTGTCACCACAGGCTTAATCTTGAAATCTATCGTCTCAGGGATTCTCTTGAGCAGGTTTGCCAGGTTCTTTATCTCAACATTAGTATAGCCGGCCTTTGACACCCTGTTGCTGTCGGCGGTAAGGAAAAGCCTTGTCTCCACCGGTGTTATCTCGCCCGTCTTCTCGTCATATGCAGCAGGCTGTATGCTCACCTTCTCTTTAATTAGCGAGGCTGATATTATCTCGCCGTTACTGTCGCGCCCAAAAATCTGCATGTCGACATCAACCGGAACGCCTATAGTGTTCTCAAGCACAATCTCAATCTGCGGTTCTGCAAGAGTCATCGAGTTGCCCTCTTCCTTAAGGAAACTGAGCTCATCGCCAAGGTCAAGGTCAAACGACTCCTCCACATCGTCAATCTCGCCACGGTAGAAACCATGGAAAGCCTTCACCTCCATGTCGCTTACCGAGACATTTATGTCAAAGACTAGATCATCCAGTTTCTCAAGCACATCGGAGTGGAACTCAACTCCATCAATGTATGCATCGCCCGATATTGATATGTCGCCGTCATACACCAGGTAAGACTTGCCATCAGTTGAGTCCTTGGGCATAATGCCCTTGAGACCAAACTCACCGGTCCTGAAATCAAGGCCGGTGCACAGCAGGCCGAAACCAAGCGAGGATGTCTCATTAGGATTCACCGCCGCCTCAATATGCAGCACACTGCCATCAACAGCCACCTTAGCCCCATTGGCACGCCTGGGAGAGGGCGCTACCTTGAGGAAAGAGGGCAAGGTGACATTAAGGTCAAGATGGACTTCAGTATCCAGCCTGTCAAGGCCTGCAACACTCATCTCGACACTCATCAGCACATCCTCGAGGAAGTCAATGCCCTCTATGCACTCAATCTCCTCGGGAATTTCCTCTTCTATTGAGAAGTCGGCAAACGCATCCAGTTCCGACCTTACCACCTCTGTATGTACAGAAGCTTCCTTAATGACAAGGTCGGTCGAGGCCATGCTGAATTCCGCCTCCTTTGTTCCGGCAAACCTGGCCAGGGCGCTCATCATTGACTCTATCTCAATTCCGCCAAAGGCAAACTCTCCGACACGTTGCTTATCACCATTCACAAAGTATACCTCGGCCTCCACATCAATGTCACACTCATCACCTTCAACAGGAACATCAAGTATAAGGCTGTCGAGCGCAAGGTTCCAGTGAGTACTGCCAAGAACCCTCAGGTCATATATGTAGAAAGCATGGTCTTCGGCACTATATACAATCTTATCGCCCTTTCCTTCATAGGACGACTTGCTGTCATCTATAGTCATGTCGTCGGGGAAATCAATCTTGAGCGCATATCCCTCCTTCAGGCTGAAGCCAGACAGCCAGTCCGTCTCCATCGAAGACTCAAACCTGAGGCGGCTCTTCTCCTCGTCAAAATCGACATAGTAGATTGTGTCAATATATTCAAGGTCGTTGAAATGACCCTTGAAGTCCATTACAATGGGGTCGAACTCGACATTCACGTCCTTCATCCTTCCCTTGGCGTCACAGAACGTGAGCTGCGCATCAAGGCCTACATTGAAGTTCATGTCTTCGCGGGTTACAGACGACGACAGCTCAACATCACCCTCAAGCACATATTCGAGAGAGTATGTTATCTTGTCGTCAACCTTGAGCACTCCATCCTTAACCTTGCTGTCGAGGTCCTTCACCTCCTGGATATAGAAACTGACAACATTCCTGTTTCCTTTAAGTTCCAGCCCTCTGACGCTAATCTCATTCCTGGCAGCAGAGAGCGTATAGTCCTTATTGCCTGTATAAAGCACAAAGTAAGCGGGGAACGTTATGGTAAAGTCCACGCTCTTGCTCACCCTTTCGAACAAGGGCGTAGATGTAATGACAATCTCCACAAGAGTACCATGAGAAGAGACATTGTCTCCCAGCCTGATATCGCTGATAGTCTCCACTTCGGCAGGGAGGCTGTACTCAAAATCACATGAAACCTCCTGCACACCTGTAGAGAACGAGCCATTAATCGCTACCGTTTCTTTAAAGGAAGGGAGTTTTTCCAGGGCCGCAAAGAACGCGTCCACCTTTTCATTCGAAACTGGCGTCACCACACTTGACTGCAGGCGGGGCAGTTTCTTGTTAAGGCCTGCCAGCGATATCTCGGGAACAGTAAACCTCACAGGGTCGATATGCGTAGCCTCTACATGCACCGAGTCCAGGTCCACTGTTGCAAAGTCAATCTCCTCGGTATGCCTCTCAAGGTCAATGCTAAGCCTTACAGGGTCAATCTCAATCTCTATCGGTTCTATAGAGTCATCCATGCTTATGCTGTAGACTCCGTCACTGCCCTTCTCCAGGATATCGATTTCATCGGTATCGACAATAGAGTCAAGCGTAATGGCCTTGAGGCTGCCAATAGGGACTGCAATACGGTTGCCCTCAATCTTTACATCGGTCGAGATGTCCTTGTTCACAAGGTCGTACCTGCTGTCGATACACGATACAAGGACAAATAATACCCCTAAAAAGGATATTGCTGCTTTTCTTCTGTACATACTTATTTGTGTTTATGTTTGATTCCTAATCGGATAAAGCAAAGAAAAAATATTTACAAATATACTATATTTGTTACAATTTAACTAATTTACAGCAAAATAAACATATTTTATGTTTAAAAATCCATGACACACTGATATTTTCTTACCTTTGCTGAATAATTGCAACACTAGATATGGAAAAGAGAATGACAGGCATGCTCATTGTGCTTACGGCAGCACTGATGGCATGCAGCACCGCTGCCGCGCAGAGCGCTGGCGCCACAGAAGAAGAAATTGGCAACATAGTAGTCAACCTAAACACCGCTGCGTGGGGGCAGGACACACCTTACAACAAGTTCTGTTTCACCACCAATGGCGAACAGGCAATAACGGGTTGCGTACCTACGGCATACGCAATTCTAATGCAACACCATAAATGGCCTACAGAAGCCAACGAAAAGAAGGTTTACCACTCAGGCACAGGAGAAAGCATAACCCTTGGGCATGTATATGATTGGGACAACATGCTCGCGGACTACAGCGGAACATACAGCGAGGCTGAGGCTGAGGCTGTTGCCACACTAATGCGTGACCTTGGCTGGGCCTACGGTGTGGAGTACGGCACAGGCAATACAGCATCGGGTTCAGGTGGTGAAGGTGCAGGCAAGCTCATAGAGATATTCAAATACAAGAGCGAATCACCCAGCACATCATCGGCGACAATGGCTACTAGCAGAGATATACTTGCCAACGATGAACTATGGGTACAATACATAAAAGAGAGCCTTGACGCCGGTTGCCCAATCCCCTACTCATCTACAACCACAAGCGGCGGACGCCACATATTCATCCTCGACGGTTACACCGACAACGGTTACTTCCACTTCAACTGGGGTTGGGGTGGACAAGGTAATGGTTGGTTCAAGCTCAATGAAATGAAGCCCGACGCCTATAGCGACTACTCAAAATCGCACAAGGCATACTTCATGCTCAAGCCCGACAAACCCGAGGATATCGAGGATGGAGATGACAACAACGGTAACAACGAGAACAACGAAGAGGGCGGCGCACCCGCCGAAGTGACAATAAAGACCGAAGCGACCACAGGAGGCACGGCAACCGTGAACAGCGACAAGGAACAGGTTGTGCCAGTAGGCAAGATACTTTCACTGCTTGCCACTCCCGATGCCGGATACACTTTTGTGGAATGGAGAGTGGGCACAGAAGTCGTCAGTACCGATGCTTTCTTCTCTACCACCGCACAGAACGACAGAATGTACACTGCCGTATTCGTAGAGAACAGCGGTACAGCGACCGTGCAGGTTAAAGGCAGCGGCGGTTACATGTATGTAGGCAGTGGAACAGACAGGAGCATGGATGTTGCCATAGGCAGCACTGCATTCATCCGCGCCGAGGCCGCCGAAGGAACAGGCAAGAAATTTGCCTACTGGTCAATTGGCAACACCATGACCAGCGGCAAAGGAACAATATTCACAAATGAAAACCCCTACTCTTTCACCGTTACCGAAGATGTTGCCTTCTATGCGAATTTTGTAACCGAGGACACCAGCCTCGACGTTACAGTAAAGGCCGCAGCAACGCCCGGAGGCACAGCCGCCATCTACGGCAAGCAGGAGCAGACCATTGCTCTTGGCAGCAAGCTTATACTGGAGGCAAAGGCCGATAACGGATACCATTTTGTAAACTGGACACGCGGCACCGAAGTGGTTAGTACCGAACCCGTATACAACACCGTAGCAAGAGAAACCGCAACCTTCACCGCGAACTTCGAAAAGGTCGCTACAACAGGAATAGAGGATTTGAAATGCCAAGACGGAAAGATAAATACTGTTCATGACCTGCAAGGAAGGGAAACAGGAAACCCAACCAAAGGTATTTACATTATTAATGGCAAGAAGACATTAATAAAATAAAGTCGTAAATAGTTTAGATAATGCCGGCAGCAATAGGTCAAGCGTAGTGCCGCGCAGATTGGGACAACATTTGGGAGAACATGTAACACAAATGTTCTGACAATACAAAACCAAGATGGGCACGCCACGGCGTGCCCATCTTGGTTTAAAGCGAACTTGATTTCAGTTGTCAAAAATCGTACCTTGCCGACAGGTTCACACGGTTGGCGTTTGATGTGCGGCCGTCGAAGTCATGGCGCCAGCCATGCAGGTACTCAACGCCCAGCTGCAGGTTATTGCTTACATTGTAGAAGACATTTGCGACAGCATACTGCCCTTTGCGGAACTGCTCGGGGTGTGCAGCGGCGTACCCGCTGCGGGAGAAGAGCGCTGTCTGGCTGAAGGCGGCCGAGGCCAGCCACCTTGGACTGAAATTATACTGTATGCCGGCATACCACGATTCGCTGGTAAGCATCATTGCCCTGCCAGGCACCTTTGGGTCGGGCACTACATCTACGCCAATATTCGAGATATTGTTCACCAGCGAGCCTATGCCCTCGCCGGCCGTGAACTGCCCTTTCAGCTGCAGCCTGCCTATGGTGACAAGAGCACTGCCCTGGACACCCCAGCCCACCTTGTCGGTATCAATTCCCTTTAGCCTGTCGGTATAGGATATATCACGCATTATCGCGCCAATGCGCACATGGTTGTCTATGTCGTTGCGCCAGCAATACTGCACATAGATGGGGATATTGGGACAGCGCTGGGCACCCACGCTCACCGTCTCGTTTCCCGTGGCGTTCACGTCAGGCGCCTCAAGCGATATACCCATTGAGAGACCGAAGTCGAAACCATACCTCAGCTGCACCTGTGTCGAACGGTAGAAAGTCATGCCGCACGGGCCGCCATAGTCAATGGTCGTAGGTATTGCATTAATGTCCATGAAAGAACCAATCCCATAGCCCACTGTAAAATATTTTGTACTCAGATAGGCATTCTGCAGCTTCAGGCCAAGGCCGCCGCCACGCCAGTCGGCCGACGTGTAGACGACAAAATCGCCCAGCCAGCGGCTGGAGCCCACCAGCTTGAGGAAGAGCGTGGAGTTGCTCATGTCCATCCTGTACTGGCTCGACGGGCCGCCGCTGCGGTATATTGCAGAGGGCAGGAAGTCTACATTGTTTACCGCACGGTCAAAGTCGTACTCGATTTTTGTCTGCAGATAGCCGCCTATGCCAAGGCCCCATTTACCCTCCTGGTCAACCAGCACAAAGCGCGGGGCACGCGGGTCGTGGTGATAGTTGCTCTGCGAATTCTGGAAAATCTCCACAACGTCGGGCGCCTCGTTCACAGTCTCGCTGATACATATCATGGGCACCACATCATCGGTAATCTCAACCCAGCGCTGCGCAGTAGTAGCGCCAAAGGCCGGCAGCAGGAGCGCCAGCAAAGCAAATCGTCTAAAAGTACAATCCATAATATCAGTTGTTTGGTTACAGACTATTAAACATGCCGCGCGCTGTTTTGTTTGCCAAATGAACAATTGTTGCCAAATTTGCCAGATGTTAGTATTTTTCATTATCTTTGCAACCGGAAAACACAGCAAAGGAAAACACTATACACATTTACCTGATGAAAGGAAACGCAACCACAGAGAACAGGAAGATAGAGAACTTCAAATACCTGCAGGTATCTCCACGCGACAAGTCATGGGGGCTGGCAGTCACCACAGCAGGATTCCAGCACGTGCACCAGGGGGAGACCTACCCCCTATCGTCGCACCCCGACGGGTACAACTTCCCCGAGAACAAGCGTCGCATACTCAACGAGTACCAGCTGGTATACATCACACGCGGCTCGGGCTACTTCGAGAGCGCCTCATGCTCAAGGACCAGGATTGAGGCCGGCATGATGTTCATGCTCTTCCCCGGGGAGTGGCACACATTCGCCCCCGACCCTGAGACCGGATGGGACGACCACTGGGTAGGCTTCAACGGCTCGTTCATGGACGACAAGATAACATCGGGGTTCTTCACCTTCAAGAACTGCGTGTTCCGCACAGGCGTTGACGACCGCATTATAAGCACCTACCACGAGATACTGGACATCATTGCCGACGAGAAGAAAGGTTTCCAGCAGATTGCCGCCGGGCTCACCATGTCGCTCATTGGCAGGATATACTACATGGACCTTAACCATGCGTCGGACGACAGCTACATAATGCGCATAATAAACCAGGCAAAGGTTATCATGAAAGAGGACATGAGCGGCAGCATGGACCTTGAGAGCATTGCAAGGGCGCTCAACGTGAGCTACTCGCTCTTCCGTAGGGAGTTCAAGAACAAGTGCGGCATATCCCCAGGGCAGTACCGCCAGGAACTCAAGCTTGCCAAGGCAAAGGAACTGCTCTACTCCACAAACATGAGCATTGCCGAAATTTCGCAGAAGCTGAACTTCGAGTGCATTGGGCAGTTCTCTACATTCTTCAAGAAGAAAGTAGGCATCCCGCCGCTTGAATTCCGCAAGAGAGGCACAAAGAATCTCTGAACAGGCCAAGGAACCGTTTAAGTTCCTGAAATAATTATTCCTATATTGGAGGCAGCATCCCGAGCGAGTGAAACGACGAGGAATCCATAGAAATACGAAAGAAGAAGTTCCTCACACAAGGTCCGGAATGCCAGATAAACGATAACCACCGGCAAAAGAACGGCTAGCCAGCTATTTCAATATAAACTTAAACAGTTTCTAAATATTGCAAATTTATTTGCTTATATGGAAAGCAATATGCACATTTGTGTGCTGTTTCCCATATAGGCATTTTTTATTTCTTAAAGAACTATATAAATTAATATCAATACTTACCAGTCATGAAAACCAGACTTATCATTCTGGCACTGGCCGTGATAGCAACAGCCATTGCTCCACAGGAGGCCAGCGCGCAGCAGGCCGCACAGCCCTACATTGAGATGAGCACCACAGTAAAGCGTGAGGTAACCCCCGACGAGCTCTACCTCAGGATTAGCATAAGCGAGAGCGACTACAAGGGCAAGAAGAGCCTTGAGCAGATGCAGGAGGCCATGCTCGGCGCGCTCAAGGAAAACAGGATTGACATCCCTGCAAGCCTCACGCTCAACTACATGGGCAGCGAGGTCAGCTACACATCCTTCTCGAAAAAGATTAAGCCAAAGAGCGAGGCAACATACATGCTCAGGCTCCACGACGCAACCATAATGCAGCAGGTAATCGCTTCGCTCGAGAAGCGCCAGATATCAGACATAGAGCTCTCGCAGGTAAAGTTCACCAAGGAAAACGAGCTCAGGAGCGAGATGGGCATTGAGGCCATGAGGCAGGCGAAGGCCGAGGCCGAGGCGCTTGCAGGGGCCGTAGGCCAGAAGGTGGGCAAGGCCATTAGCATAAGTTCCTGGATGAACAGCGGGCAGATAATGCCTCGCCTCTACAAGTCACGTGCCAACATAATGCTGGACGAGGCCGTCGCCGAAGAAGCGCAGGAACCAGTAATAAGCATTGGCAAGATGACATACACCTACAATGTGAACGTGCGTTTCGAGCTGCAGTAACAGCGCAGCCTGGAACTTGCGCAGGCCAACGCGTGCCCAGAACAAGTATATAGCAGACTCATGCGAACAAACATGCAGTATGCGGTGTTTCTTGCTTTGAGAAATACCGCATATCATGTATCTAAAGAAAGCAAAGAACTATCTGCTAGCAACTCCCGAGGTACCTACAGGCGAGTCGCTCATCCTGCTCACAGCACGCGTTATCTTCGGTTTCCTTTTCATGAGCCACGGCATTGCCAAGTGGATAATGTTCAAGGACATTACAGAGGCCTTCTACGACCCCATAGGCATTGGCCCGACGCTCTCGTTCTGGCTGGTACTGCTGGCAGAGATACTCTGTTCCTTCGGGTTCATACTTGGGGCACTGTTCCGCCTTAGCCTCATCCCAATGATATTCAGCATGTGCGTTGCAGTGTTCATCATCCATGGAGGCGACCCGCTGAATATTGTAGAGCCGGCACTGATGTACCTCACCATCTTCGCCCTCATGTTCTTTAGCGGCCCAGGCGAGTTCTCGATAGACTCAGTCATCCGCAAGATGAGATAAGGCAAAGTAAATGAATTTCCTTTGCGCCATGAGTCCAATATAACGGGAATCTCATGCTTCGCGTGACCGTTTACTGTCAGCATTATCTAAACCTGCAAGGATAAGGCAAAACAAACCTGTCAAATGCGCCCAGGCCGCATTTGACAGGTTGAACAGTGTAGTTTAGGACCTTACTTTACAAGCACCTTCTGGCCCTCGGATGTAACGTATATGCCACGCACTGGCCTTTCCACAAGGTTGCCCTTGAGGTCGTAGAGCCTTGCCTGGCCCTTCTCTGTCGTAACGCTACCGATAGATGTAGTATCGCCCTTCTGCAGTGCAATTGAAGCGGCCTCGCTCTCTGCTGTGTAATAGGCAGTATTCGCCTCTACTGTACCAGAAGACGTAGCACGCTTGACGAATGTATCACCGCTGAGCGTATATACGTTTGAACCGCTTACGGCCTTGCTCTTTAGCACGCCAAGAAGCTGGTTGTCGCCCTTGAACGGTTCTGCTGCACCGCCTACACCAATAGCGTATGTACCGTTCTCGGCGGCAAGTATAACAGGAACGCCAGCAGCGACCACATTGCCGCCATACTCGGCAACAGGCACATACTCAACGCCATCGGCCACCACGACATTGCCTGCAACATAAGCGGCAACGCCCTGGGGCAGAGTCATAGCGAACGGCATGCAAACTGCAGCATAGCCGTCAATTGCGAGCTCAAGCTCGTCAACAGGCTCAATGTACCAAAGAGAGGCCGGAGCATTGTTCGTCCATGGCACAAGGCGCTGGTTGTCACCGGCAAGGTGAAGGCCTGTGTTGCTGCCAGTCTTGTTCTGGCAGATAATAGAGCTCTTGCCATCGGCAGTGCTGCTGATTGTCCATTTGCCGGCAGATGCCGTCTCTGCAAGTACGGCAGGCTGTGTCTCGTTAGCGCCAAGAGGACCAAGATAGTACTCGAAGTTGCCATTGTACAAGTAATACTCCTTGTCGTTGCCTGTGGGAACGAAAGAGAACAACTGGTTTGCATTGTCCACATTTGACTTTGCTGTAGACACGCGGCTTGCCTCAGGGTTCAGATAGAGCGTAGCGCCACTGCGCTCGGTATTGCGTATGCGGTACCACTTGCCGGCCTCGACCTCGAGTCTAGGCAGGTTGGCAATGGCAGCGTTGATTGCCTCATAGGCCTCGTATGACGGAGCAGCCTTGTATGCCTCGATTAGCGCTCCAAGAGCGTCGACAGAGTTCTTGTCGGCAACGCCTACATAGGCAGGAGCGTCGGCGTCAAAGGCGTCGAGCTTTGAATCGAGACCGGCAGCCACAATGGCTGTCCTGTCAACATCGGCGTCATATACATATGCGCTGTCGGTGAGGTACTCTACACTGTAGTTCTTGTAGACGATTGTGTAGCCGCCGTTACCGCCATAGGTATCCTCCTCGTAGATGAAACCGATGTTGTTGTCCTTCTGCAGGCACATTGTAGAGTATGCACCAGAGAGGTAACTTGCCTGGTGACGACCGTCCCAGTCGGCTGCGATTGCCTGTGGGGTAACAAAGTCGGCAAGTGTCTCAAGTTCCTTGTAATATATACCTACATTGGCACGACCTGAACCGAGAGGCACTGACTGGAATGCAAGGTAAACCTTCTTGTCATCGGCTGTGCGCTTTGCAGGAACAAAGAGGATTTCGCCGTTGGTTGAGTTGTTCACGGCTATTGTACCGTTGTTGCTGGCATTTGAGTACTGTGCTGTACCCCAAGAGCCCTCGGCCTTCTTGCTGTCGGTATATGAGAAGATGTTGTAAATGCGACCGCCTTGTGTACGTGAACTGATGATTACAGAACCGTCGGGGAGTTCCTCAGCCTTTGGCTCGTCGCCACCGCTGGGGATTGGAGATACCTCGCCACCGCCAAGCACAGTCCAACTGTCGCCGAAGTTGTCGCTGTAGAGAACGAAGTTCACGTGTGTACCGTTCACGTTCTTCACAAGCACTGCGCAGTAGATACGGTAGTAGTCACCTACCTTAATATACTGGCTCTGTGAAATCTTACCTGAGCCCACGAACATTGCGCGCACGGGGCCGTGTTGTGTATTGTCGAACTGAGCATAGATGTGCTCCGAACGGTCTTCGGGTACACTCCATGTCTCGCCGTTGTCCTCGCTGTAGAAGTGGGCGATACCCTGGTGGTTGTTGCGCTGGCCGTTGGGAAACGAAACGTTACCCGAGCATGTTATCAACAGCACACGGTTGCTCTCGCGGTCGGCAACGATAGCCGGGTCGCCGAAACCTACATACATATCATTGTTCGATGGGTCGACACCTGCAGCACCCTTACCTTGGATAACATCGAAGATGTCGCCCCAGGTTGCGCCGTTGTCCTTGCTTATGCGGGCACGGATGTCAATGCGGCCGTTGGTAGCCATACCTATGTCGGCGCGGCTGTGACGGTAGTCGGCCACTGCAATGATATTACCGTTGCTTGCTGTAGCGATTGCAGGAATACGGTAAGGGATTGTAGCAGGAGTGGTTGTGAACACATCGACCGACGGTTCGGGAACACGGATATCAAGCCCCAAGTGAACAACGAAGCTTGAGAATGTTATACCCTTGTTGGCACCTGCCTGTGTGAATGATACAGTGCGCGCAGGTTCGGCAACCTCTACACTCAAATGCTGAGCCTCGGCCGAAGAGGTATATGTTCCGCCCTCGACTGTGAGGGTGAGGGTGTAACTGCCATCGTTGTTTGTGTTTACATAGTCAAAACTGTAGCCCTTGACAACAAGGCCCTCGGGAGCAGTAATGGTGTATGTAGAGGAACCTGACAGGCCTGAATAACCGGCGATGTAGTCGCCCGATGTTGTCATGTTGTTGGCGTTGGTTGAAAGAGAGAAACCTGCAAGCTCACTGCTCTCCCACTTTGAGTGCCATGTGCCGTTTGCGTTGCTGGCAGTAAAACTACCTTTGGAAACAAGGACCTCAACAGAGGTTTCGGCAGCAGTGAAAACAATTGTTGAACCGGCGTCGGCACCCTCGGCCCAGAATGCAAGTTTGCCTATGCCGCCAAAATTGTTCACAGCATAGTTCGTTCCGTGAATTCTCATGAAATAACCGGCAACATCGGCAATCTTATCGGATGTCGCAAAATCCCAACGGCCGACATAACCCTCAGGCAAGTTAGCAGCGTCCTGCATTGTGGGATAGGTTGAGCCACCTGTACCGCCATAGCCCGAAATGGTGCTCATTTCGGTCTTTGAAGCAAGCACCTTGGTTGGACCGGCCTGCTTGTTGTACACGGCATAGCCGTCGGTTGCATTACCAACGAAGCACCATAGTTCGTCATCGGTTCCTTTGGATATTGATGAACCCAGCGTTATGAACTCGGCACCATCGTTGTCCTTGATAAGTTTTGCGCCCTCGCCAATACCCATAGTGTACCAGGTTGTACCCTCGGCAAACTCGCCATTCTCAATGGTGGTCACCTTGAAAGGCACCTGCGCCCACACACTTGCCACAGCAAAGAGCGAAAGCAAAAATGTAGTAAATTTCTTCATAAAATGTAATAGTTAAAAGTTAGTATTCTTCCTATATTGATCAAAACGTTTCAAAAATATAACTTTTTTGTTTAACTATTACTATAATTATATAAAAAAAGAGTTAAGGCAAGCAAAGAGAGATGACAATAGGGGCAAGAGCACCGTTGCTCGCCAGTATACAAAAAAGGCTTTAACTCCCTCTGGAATCTTATGCCTAGACATACCTGTCATGTTGAGCGAAGCGAACCAACGGTCGAAGCCCGAGGCATTAAACCGAAGGGACTGAAGTCAAACATCTGCCAATTTTCCAGGATGACAAGTCCACACCATAAACATACCTGTCATGTTGAGCAAAGCGAAGAAAACCTCAGTCAATGCACCTTAGCTTGAGCTCCTTGGCTTCAACCGCTTTAGTATGAGATCCTTCGCTACGCTCCAGGATGACAAGTACGCCTAAGCACACCTGTCATTTTTAGCGAAGCGAAAAATCTTAGCCTTCGCTCCAGGATGACAAGTCCACGGAAAGAACCAACGCGACCCGTAGTCCCGCCAGCATACAAAAAAGGCGAGGCATTTACGCCCCACCTTGAATGTTTTCACAACGGAATAATCCTTATTGTGATTTGCTTTTAAATTTGTGCTACAAATGTATCACACAATTCGGTATATTCCAAATTTATATTTAGTTTTGTGATATTTTCTAGAAAACTTTTAAATTTGTCCATACATGAAACGTATATTAGGCTTAGACCTGGGCTCATCAAGCATTGGATGGGCCATTATCGAAGAGCACAGTAAAGAGGTGCTCATAGAAGGCAATACATCCGAGAAAGACAGGATTGTAGCCGTGGGCACCCGCATTATCCCATTAGGCACTGATGAAAGCACTCAATTCTCAAAAGGGCAGGCACTGACAAAGAATGCCGACAGGACCAAGAGCAGGACACAGCGCAAGGGATATGACAGATACCAGTTGCGCAGGGCATTACTCATAGAGAAACTCAAGCAGCTTGGAATGTACGACGAAGCGCCGCTAGCACTCAGCAAGCTTGAGCTCTGGGGCAAACGCGCTAGTGCCGTAAATGAGCAGATATCCTTGCTAGAGCTAGGCCGTGTCCTATGCCATATAAACCAGAAGAGAGGCTATCGTACAATAAAATCGGATTATGGCGACAAGAAACAAGGCGCATACGTTTCACAAGTGCTAGAGCACCACAACGAAATTTGCGCACTGGGACTGACTGTAGGGCAGTTCCTCTACCGGCACTTGGCCAGCGACAGTACATTCAGGTGCAAAGAACGCATTTTCCCGCGTATCGCATACGTTGAAGAATACGATGCTATAATGGCATGCCAGAAACAATTCTACCCTGGAGTACTGACCGATGAGGTCATTTCACACATTCGCGACTACATTATCTTCCACCAGCGCCCGCTGAAATCGTGCAAGCACCTCGTCGCAAGATGTACCTTGGAAAGACATATTGTTACGGACAAGGACGGAAAAGCCAGGGACTACAGTCCAAGAGTCGCTCCCCGCACCTCTCCCCTATTCCAGGTCTGCAAGATATGGGAGAGCATTAACAACATCAACATCCAGAACAAGGTAAACGGTTCCCTATATATAACACTTGAGCAGAAACAGGCAATCTTCGAGTTCATGAATACTCATGAAAAACTCAAGGCCAGTGACCTGAAATCGCTGCTAGGCCTCAAGTCGAAAGAGTGGCAGGTTGCAAAGGCGGTTGGAAGCGCTGGCCTGCAGGGCAACACAACATATTGTGCAATAAGTAAAGCGCTTGAGAACTACAGCGGACGCGACAGCCTGCTGGAATTCAGGCTGGAGACCAACGAGCGCGAGACCGTCGACACCGTAACAGGCGAGATACTATCAGCAAGGGTTGTCGCCCCGTCATTCGAGGAACAGCCGCTGTACAGGCTGTGGCATGCGCTCTACTCAATATCAAGCATTGACGAGCTAAGGGTGGTACTCATGGAGAAATTCGGGATAACCGATGAGCACATTATCGGGAACCTGTGCCAGATTGACTTTGTAAAAGCCGGATACGGCAACAAGTCGTCGCGGGCAATGCGCAAGGTTTTGCCATACCTTCAGGACGGCATGCAATACCACGAGGCAAGGCTCATGGCCGGTTACAGCGATACAGCCATGACTAAAGAGCAGAACGAAGCACGCGAGCTGGCAGAAAGACTGCTGCCTATTCAGAAAGGAGAGCTGCGCCAGCCCGTTGTGGAGAAAATACTGAACCAGCTCGTAAACCTTGTCAATGCCTTGATGGAAGAATACGGACGCTTTGACGAGATACGCATTGAGCTCGCGCGTGAGCTGAAGCAGAGCAGGGAGGAACGCGAGTCTGCCACAAAGTCAATAGCAAAGAACCAGAAAGAGAACGAGGAAATAGCCCGGCGGATACAAGAGGAATACGGGCTAGTGCCGACACGTTCACGCATACAGAAGTACAGGATGTGGGAAGAGAGCGAGCACATTTGCATGTACTGTGGGAAACCGGTAGGCGCAAAAGAGTTCTTGCTTGGTTCAGGCGCAGAAGTAGAGCACATAATTCCCCGCTCGGTCCTGTTCGATGACAGTTTCTCAAACAAAGTATGCGCCTGCAGCAAATGCAATAAAGAGAAGAACAACCGCACAGCATACGACTACATGAGCAGCAAGAGCGAGGGTGATTTCCAGGCATACACCGAGAGAGTAAACAGCCTGTTCGAACAGAAAAGAATCTCTTCGGGCAAGCGCAATAAGCTTCTCATGCCTGCTACAGAGCTGCCCACCGACTTCATTGAGCGCCAGCTCCGTGAAAGCCAGTATATTGCAAAGAAAGCAAAGGAAATGCTGCAGGCCATCTGCTATAACGTGTATTCAACAAGCGGCAGCATAACCGATTTCATCCGCCATCTTTGGGGCTGGGACGACGTCCTGCACATGCTCAGTTTCAGGCGCTACCAGAATGCAGGCCTGACAGAAATGGTAGAGAGGGAAGTAGACGGCAAGAAAGTGGAGACAGAAAGGATTTCAGGATGGAGCAAGCGCATGGACCACCGTCACCATGCTGTTGACGCACTGGCCATTGCATGCACAAAGCAAGGATATATACAGCGCATAAACCAGCTTAACTCACTGAAAGAAGTATCCTTTTCATCGTTCACCGACAGCACGCAGGACTCTGCAACACGCCAGCGCTTTACACGCCTTGAACGGTACATAAGAATGCAGCCGCACTTCTCTATTGAGGAAGTAAGGCAGGCCATCGAAGGCATTGCTGTTTCATTCAAGAGCGGAAAGCGCGCGGCAAGCAAAGGAAAGCGCTACATACAAAAGGGACGCAAACGCATTTGTGTTCAGGATAACATTATCATACCGCGCGGTGCATTAAGCGAAGAAAGCGTCTACGGACGTATCCAAAGCAGCGAGACAGGCAAGCACGAGTATGTCATTAAGTACAAGATTGGTTCTATTAGGTCAGAAGACGTAAACTATGTCATAGACAAGCGTATTCGCGAGATACTGCGCAACAGGTTTGAGCAGTTTGGCGGCAAGCCCGAAAAGGCATTTGCCGAACCAGTGCTAGACCACCAAGGAAGAGAGATACGCAGCGTAAGGTGCTATACAGGATTAAGCGCAACCGTCCCCTTACGATATAACGCTGATGGGCAGCCCATAGCATTTGTCAAGCCGGCAAACAACCACCATGTTGCCATATACGAAGACGAAAGCGGCAACCTGCAGGAGCACATTGTTACCTTCTGGCATGCAGTTGAGCGCAAGAAACACGGGGTGCCAGTTGTAATAACCGACCCGGCCGAGATTTGGGAAAACATAACTGACAGCATGCAAGAATCGTTCCTGAGGCAACTGCCGCCATCGGCAAGCTGGAAGTTCAGGTTCTCTATGCAGCAGAACGAAATGTTCATCCTTGGCATGGAAGAGGAACTATACAACGACGCAATGAGGAACCGCGACTACGCAGCACTCAGCAAACATCTGTACAGGGTACAAAAGATTGCAGAAACCTATTACGTATTCAGGCATCATCTGGAAACCACAGTTGATGACAAATACAATGGGGTAAAGAAAGAATCCTTATCTATTCAGATGGGGAAAATGGTTAGAATTACAAGTATGAAATCACTATTGGGCAACAACCCCCACAAAGTGCATGTAACCCTTACAGGCAAAATAAGAGAGATATGATAAAACGCACATTATATTTTGGCAATCCCGCTTACCTTAGTGTCAAGTACGCCCAACTGGAAATACGTTTGCCCGAAGTTGAAAAGAACACGACATTGCCCGAAAGCTTCAAGTCGTCGGCAGTAAAGCAGATTCCAATTGAGGATATTGGCGTTGTTGTGCTCGACAACAGGCAAATAACAATAACACAAGGTGCATTAGGCGCTTTGCTGGATAATAATGTAGCCGTAATATCATGCGATGAGCACCGCATGCCATCGGGCCTTATGCTGCCACTTGCATGCAACACCACCCAGAGCGAAAGGTTCCGGCACCAGATTGAAGCCTCCCTGCCACTCAAAAAGCAGTTATGGCAACAGACCATCCAGGCAAAAGTTGAAAACCAGGCGGCAGCGCTCAAGCAAATACGGGGAACCGATTGCGGAAACATGAAAGCATGGGCAAGACAGGTAAAAAGCGGTGACAGCGACAATATGGAAGGCCGTGCAGCGGCCTACTACTGGCAGAGCCTTTTTGGGCACATCAAGGGATTCAACCGGGACAGAGAGGGCATTCCGCCCAACAACCTGCTAAACTACGGATACTCCATCCTGCGGGCCGTTGTAGCACGTTCACTGGTTGGCAGCGGAATGCTCCCCACCTTGGGGATTCACCACCATAACAGATACAACGCCTATTGCCTTGCCGATGACATAATGGAGCCCTACAGGCCCTACGTTGATGTACTGGTTGCAGAGATTGCCGATAGCGGTGCAGATATCTCAACAGTTACAACTGAAATAAAGAGCAAGCTACTCTCAATTCCAGTACTTGATGTTGTAATAAACGGACGCCGAAGTCCTTTAATGATTGGAGTAGGAATGACAACCGCCTCACTCCACAAGTGCTACAATGGAGAAATACGCAAGATTATATATCCTGTTATGGAATGATTGAGCGATTCAGTGAATACCAGATAATGTGGATTTTCGTCTTTTTCGATTTGCCAACCGAAACTAAGAGCGAACGCAAAAGATATGCCGAATTCAGGAAGCAGCTTTTGCGCGACGGATTCACTATGTTCCAGTTCTCAATATACCTGCGGCACTGCCCTAGCAGAGAAAATGCAGATGTACACATAAAACGGGTAAAGAAATGGCTGCCTAAAGAAGGTTATGTAGGAATCCTGACCATAACAGACAAGCAGTTCAGCCAAATGGAACTATTCCGTGGTTGCCAACACATAAAAAAGGAACTGGAGCCCATGCAATTGGAACTTTTCTAAAAACAGAAAAAGGATTTGCGCCTTGCGGTACAAATCCTTTTACAATACACCTTGTTTTTTATTTTCTAAAAAGCGTCATAAATACCTGAATAGCAACAATTTACATACATCGTGGTGTATTAGGTATTTCAAAGATACAAATTTAAAAGCAAATCACAACTATGAATACGAAGTAGGCGTTGATGAGAGAGGTGTATTAGGTATTTCAAAGATACAAATTTAAAAGAGAATACACTCTTTGGTCATCCTCATCATTCCAGTTCCACAATAGTTATTCCGGCGCCGCCGAACTGCACATGCTCGTCGTGGAAACTCTTCACGAAGGGCACGGTGCTGAGGTACTGCCTCACGAGGGTGCGCAGTATTCCGTTGCCTGTGCCGTGGAGAATGCGCAGCTGGTGCACGTCGCACACTACGGCGTCATCAATGAAGTAGCCTACTGCCTGTACGGCCTCATCGCCACGCATGCCGCGGATGTCGATATCGGACTTGAAGTTGAGCCTCTTCTGGTGCAGGTGCTCCTGCGTCTCGCTTGTAAGGAAGGATACCTTGCGCACTTCGGCCTTGGGCGCTTCGCAAGGCTGGAGCCTGTCGAGCGATACCGTGGACTTTATTGCCCCGAAGCGCACTGTCGCGCTTGACCTGCTTACCGACATGACCTCGCCCACTGCCTGCTGGCCTGCTATGCGCACATGCATGCCAGGCTCTATCTTGGGCAGGCCAGGTTCGGCATGCTGCCCGGGTGTGCTACCCTGCTGCGTTGGACCCTTCTTGTCCTTTTTACCGTTCTTTTTCCGCTCCTGACGGGCCAGGATTCTGGCCATCTCGCGGTCGGCCTGCATTTGCTGCTTCTGGCGCGCGAGTTCTTCGAGCTGCTTGCCGAAGTCGCTGAGTTCCTGACGCGCCTGGCGGGTGCGCTCCTTTTCGGCCTTTGCCTCTACTATGGCGCGTATTGTATTCTCAATCTTTGCGTTGGCCTCGCGCAACAGGCGTTCGGCCTCTTCGCGCGCCTCCTTGAGAATCTGCTTGCGGCTCTTGCTGAGCTCATCGCCCTGCTCCTGCACCTTGCCCAGGATTTCGTCGAGTTCCTTCTCCTTCTGGTGCACGGCCTTGCGCTTGCTCTCCCAGTAGCGCTTGTCGCGCACAATGTCCTGCAGGTACTTGTCGCTTTGAATGTAGTCGCTGCCCACGATTTGCGAGGCGTCGGCAATGACATCCTCGGGAAGGCCAATCTTGCGTGCAATCTCCACAGCGAACGAAGAGCCTGGATTGCCTATCTGCAGCTGGAAGAGGGGGCGCATCTCGGCACGGTCGTAGAGCATAGCGCCGTTGACAATGCCCGGCGTGGAGTCGGCAAAATGCTTGAGGTTCTGGTAATGGGTGGTTATTATGCCATAGGCACCGCGCTCGTTGAAGCGCTTGAGAAGCGCCTCGGCTATGGCTGCGCCTATAAGCGGTTCGGTACCGCCGCCGAACTCGTCGATGAGAATGAGCGACTGCCGGTCGCAATTGCGCAGGGTGTGCTTCATGTTAAGCAAGTGGCTCGAATAGGTACTCAGGTCGTCCTCAATGCTCTGCTGGTCGCCTATGTCAATGAACAGGCTCCTGAAGAGGCCTGCACGGCTGCGCTCGTGAACGGGAATGAGCATGCCGCACTGCAGCATGTACTGCAACAGGCCGGCAGTCTTAAGGCACACCGACTTTCCGCCTGCATTAGGGCCCGAGATGAGCAGTATGCGACGCTCGCCGTCGAGCTCAATATCAAGCGGCGACATCTTGCGCCCATGCTTGCGCAACGAGAACTCAAGCAGCGGGTGGCAGGCCGCGCCC
Organism: Bacteroidaceae bacterium; assembly: GCA_045592125.1. Taxonomy (GTDB): domain Bacteria; phylum Bacteroidota; class Bacteroidia; order Bacteroidales; family Bacteroidaceae; genus HGM04593. The sequence goes on from JAZNUE010000069.1 coordinate 45,856, forward strand.
CAGTCAATGAGCGGGCGGTCGGCCAATGATGGCCTGATGGCGTTCATGCGCACTGCGACCTCGGCCTTTGCACGGATAAAGTCCATTTCACCGAGGAAATCATAGGCCTGCAGCAGTGCCGGCACCTGCGGGCGCAGTTCGGCGGAGAACGCTGTGAGGATGGCTATTATCTCGCGCTTCTCCTCAGCCTCGAGCTCACGTATGCGGTTGTTGGCCTCGACCACCTCGGCCGGTTCAATGAACACGGTCTTTCCGCTGGCCGACTCGTCGTGCACGATACCGCCCATCTTGCGCTTGAGGGCCGGAGCAACGGGAATTACAAGACGCCCGTCGCGCATTGTGGGCGAGGCGTCCTTCTCCACAAGGCCTTCGGCCTGTGCGCGGCGCAGTATTGTGCTCAAGGTGCGGGATATGCTTCCCGATGTGCGGGAAAGTTCCCCGCGTATGCGTGCCAGCGCTGGCGACGCGCTGTCCTTTACAGTTCCGAACTTGTCTATTATGGAGTCGATGTCGCGTATTATGCGCGGGAAAGCCTCGACATCCCCGGCAAGGGCCCTGAGGTTGGGATAAAGCGGCCTGTCCTCCCCGTCGGCCGAGTCGCCGCTCTGCTTGCGCAGCAAGGTGAGAATGCGCCCAATGGTATCGAGCGAGCGGCGCAAGGCGAACAGTTCCTCGGCACCCATGTACATGCCCTCAATGCGTATGCGCTGCAATGGTTCGCGCACATCGAAGAAGAAGTCACTGGGGAAGCCCTCCTCCACCTGCATAATGCGCATGAACTCCACAGCCTCGTCAAGGCGCGTGCTCACCATGGCATGACTGGTCATGAACTGCATGCCGTCGACACGTTCCCGGCCCAGCTGGCAGAGGCACTGTTCCTTGAGCATGCGGCGCACTGCATCGAACTCTATTCTCGCTTCAAAATCCTGAGGGTATATCATCTCTGTCCTTTATATTCCGCTTACAAAGATAGTGCAAATGGAGTGAACACCCGCTCTATTTCGCCACCAATTGGGGCAAATTCGCCCCAAATGCCCCTTTTCCGCCAAGAAAAACGGCCATAGGACCCAAGAATTGCTCCCGCACTTGCGACATGGGTATCTTTGCCGCCAGAAAATTCAAAAAGGTAAAGAAACAATGGAAATAACAGTTAACAACGTGTGCGCATTCGGCGACTCGGTTATGAAAGGGATTGTCGCCGACAAGGACAGCAGCGCTGGGAGAGGTCTTAAATACAGGATAAGCGAAATGGGGTTTGCTGAACGCTGCCGCAGGAACCTTAATATAGGTGTAGAGAACTTCGCGCGTTTTGGCGGGGTGGTATCACAAGGCACAAGACTGGTAGAACGCTACAAGGAGAAAATAAAGGAGTGCGACTTTGTGCTCTTTGAGTTCGGCGGCAATGACTGCGACCACGACTGGGGCGCCATAGCTGAGAACCCGGACGAGGTTCACAGGCCCAAGACACCCATGCAGCAGTTTATGGAGATATACTCCGCTATGATTGACACGGTAAAGTCGCTAGGTTCTACGCCTGTGCTGCTCTCGCTGCCAGTGCTCGACCCCAACAGGTTCTTCAACTTCGTTACGCAGGGGCTCAACAGGAGCAACGTGCTCAAGTGGCTGGGCGGCACAGTGCTGTCGATTGAGCGCTGGCACGAGATGTATAACATGGCGGTGTTCCGCCTGGGCGCAATGAAAAGGGTGCCAGTAATTGACATAACATCGGTGTTCCTGGAGAAGAAGGACTACAGCGACTACATCTGCGATGACGGCATACACCCCAACGAGAAAGGGCACGGCCTCATCGAAAGGGCCATAATGGAGTTCCTGCAGGAGCGGAGAGTTGCACTGCCGTAAACACACCTGTCATGTTGAGCGAAGCACCTTAGTATGAGTTCCTTGAATTTAGTCCCTGTTTTTGAGATCCTTCGCTGCGCTCCAGGATGACAGGTCTAAAGGCCTGGTTCTTTTATTATTGGATTTTTTAAAGGATTCAGAAGTAATATATAAATATTAATCACTATCTTCGCGTGAAATTTATAATGAGGAAATGACCTTCCGTTATAACAACATAAACGTGAACATAACCGTTGCAGGAGAGGGCGAGCCCGTACTCCTGCTGCATGGCTGGGGCTGCACGGGCGATATTTTCAAGAGCATACAGGACGTGCTTGCAACAGCCTACAGGACATACAGTTTCGATTTCCCGGGATTCGGGGCGTCGGACGAGCCAGCCGAGGTGTGGGGCGTTGAGGAATACACCCGCATGGTTGAGGCATTCGTGAAGGAGAACGGCATTGAAAGACCCGCACTCGTGGGGCACTCCTTCGGCGGCAGGGTGAGCATTGTCTTTGCCTCGCGCAACGAGGTTAGCCGCGTGGTGCTTGTTGACGCCGCCGGAATAAAGCCCAAGCGCCCGCTGAAGTACTACTGGAAGGTATACACATTCAAGGCAACGAAGTGGCTGTGCAGTACGTTCCTGCCAAAGGAGAAGGCGCAGGCAATTATCGACAAGCGACGCAAGGGTGCAGGTTCGAGCGACTACAGCAATGCAACGCCCATGATGCGCGCAATACTCTCGAAGGTAGTGAACGAGGACCTAAAGCACCTCATGCCAAGCATAAAGGCCCCCACCCTGCTCTTTTGGGGCAACATGGACACTGCCACCCCGTTGAGCGACGCAAAGACAATGGAGAGGCTAATCCCCGACGCAGGGCTTGTTGTGGCACACGGCACGGGGCACTTCTCGTTCCTTGAGAACCCGGGACTATTCACCGCTGTAATAAAGAACTTCTTCAATATAAGATAACCTGACATGGGAACTATTATAATCTATACCGCCGTTGCCTTTGCATTCTTTGTGATGATAGCAAGGTATGACATACACATGTTCCAGCTGAGTTCATACCGCTACAGCCGTTATTTCCGTTGGCTGTTCCCTGGGAACATTGTCTCAAAGAACAGGGTCCTTGCGCTGCTTATGCTTGTGCCGGCATTTTCCCCTGACTATCTGGGTACGGGGTTTGCAACCGGCGTAACCATAGGTGCATGGATATACTCCTTGCGCGAGAAGTTCAAGACGCCGCTTGTGTACACAATGCGCGTGAAAAGGCTGCTTGCGACAAATATTATACTCTTTGCCGCAATAGCCGCGCTTGCACTGCTGTTTGCCGGAGAATGGGCCTTGGCTATCATCGGAGCAGGACTATTGCTGTCCAACTTTATTATGCTGCTTGCCAACATAGTGAACACTCCCATTGAAAAGGCCATAAACCGCCACTACTACAATGACGCCAAGCGCATAATCGAGAGCCACAAAGGACTCATTGTAATTGGCGTGACAGGCAGTTTCGGCAAGACAAGCACAAAGAACTACCTTGCAAGCGTGCTTGCCGAGAAATATAATGTGCTTGTGACCCCGGGCAACTTCAACACCCTGCTTGGCGTTATACGCACAATACGTGAGCATTTGCGCCCCTATCATCAGGTGTTCATTGTGGAAATGGGCGCAAAGCAGAGGAATGACATAAAGGAGATATGTGACCTTGTGCACCCCACGATAGGTATTGTTACAGCAGTGGGCGAAATGCACCTTGAGACATTCAAGAGTGTAGAGAATATACAGGACACCAAATTCGAGCTTATAAACTCGCTGCCGGCCGACGGCCTTGGAGTGATAAACATCGATTCGGAATACATAAAGAACTACAATGGCATAACAAGCCGTTGCAGGATAACAAAGTATGCCGTTGAAGGCGAGGGGGACTACAAGGCAAAGGATGTTGTCTATGGCGCAAGCGGTGTATCGTTCACCCTTAACGGCGAGCAGTACAGCAGCCGCCTGCTTGGTGCAGGCAACCTGCTCAACATTCTGGCCTCTATTGCCGTAGCCAACCACCTGGGCGTGCCCGTAAATAAGCAGAAGAACGCCATTGCTCGCCTGCAGCCTGTTGAGCACCGCCTGTCGATGAAAGTCGCAAACGGCATAACAGTGCTTGACGACGCCTACAACTCTAACCCCCAAGGAGCAAGGATGGGCCTGGAGGTACTGAGGAACTTTGCCGTAGGCGATGGCAACAAGCGCATTGTCATCACCCCAGGATTCGTGGAGATGGGAGCACGACAGGCCGCGGCCAACAAGGAACTGGGCCGCACAATTGCTGTGAGCTGCGACTATGCCATAATAGTGAATGCCGTTAACCGCGAGGCCATAAAGAGCGGCATTGAGGAGGGCGGCCTGCCGGCAGAGAAATATTTCCTTGCCGACTCGCTAGGCCACGCGCATGAGCAGCTGGCAAAGATACTGCGCGCGGGCGACGTGGTGCTATATGAAAATGACCTGCCTGATAATTTTAAATAAATTGGAAGGGGAATTGCAGGAGAGCCTTTTGTAGACCTTTTTGCCTTTATGGCCCTAGCGGCCCCTTAATTACCCTTAGCAACCCTTAGTAACCCTTATATAATAAAATGAAAACAAACGTAGGAGTAGTATTCGGCGGACGCTCCGTCGAGAATGAGATTTCAGTCATCACTGCAAACCAGGCAATGGCCGCAATGGACAGGGAGAAATATGACATCACCCCCATATACATAACAAAAGAGGGCAAATGGTACACAGGCGAGGCGCTGCTCAATGTGGCAAACTACCGCGATACAAAGAAGCTGCTGGGCATGTGCGAGGAGGTATACATGAAGCCCGTCTACGGCGACACAAACCTCTACCGCACCAGGAAAGGCCTGTTCCAGAAGGATGTTGTGACAAGGCTCGACGTGATTATGCCGGCGCTCCACGGCACCAACTGCGAGGACGGGACATTCCAGGGAGTAATGGAGTTCTGCGGCATACCGTACACAGGCTGCAACACCCTGGCCTCGGCAAACGGCATGGACAAGATTACCATGAAGATGATTCTCAAGGAGTGCGGCATTCCCGTGATTGACTACTGCTGGTTCAGCGACAAGGAGTGGGCCGACAGGCAGGAGGCAACCGTAGCCGCTGTTGAGGAGAAGCTTGGCTATCCGGTTATTGTAAAGCCAGCCAACAGCGGTTCCAGCGTTGGCATACGCGCAGCGCACAACCGCGAGGAGTTCCTTGACGCTGTTGACTATGCAATATCGTTCACAAGCCGCATAATCATTGAAAAATATGTGCAAAGGCTTAAGGAGGTAAACTGCGCCGTGCTCGGCAACTACTATGAGTGCGAGGCGTCGGTTTGCGAGGTGCCCGTGCGCAGCGGCGAGATACTCTCGTACCAGGACAAGTACATGAACGGAGGCGGCAAGCAGTCACAGGGCATGCAGTCTACAGTGCGCGAGATTCCTGCGAACCTGCCAAAGGAGAGCACCAGTTTCATCCAGAAGGCGGCCTGCGATACATTCCGCGCGCTCTCTTGCGATGGCGTGGCACGAATTGACTTCATAATTGACGAGGCCACAGGCGAGATTTTCGTCAACGAGATAAATACTATTCCCGGTTCGCTCTCGTTCTACCTTTGGGAGTACAGCGGCATGAACTTCACTGCACTCGTTGACCGCCTCATCGAGATTGCATTCCGCCGCAAGCAGGACGCAGGATTCAAGGCCGTAAGCTATGGCGAGAACATATTTGCCTCGCAAGGCGCAGGCGGCGCAAAGACCGGCGGGAAACTTGGTGGCAAGATGGGCGGAAAAATAGGATAACGCAATCCGCTAATCTCTCATCCTGGCTAAGCATAATGAGAAAAGCACTCTTTACCATACTTGCCATACTGTTTTTCTCAACTGCCCACGCGGTTGAGGAAAATATTATACTCACCACCCCAACTGGCGACATCCACGGCGTGCTGCTCACTCCCGAGGGCGAAGGGCCATGGCCGCTGGTAATAATCATTGCAGGCAGCGGCCCCACCGACATGAACGGCAATACCCTGGGAAGCGGACTGCAGAACAATTCGCTTAAAATGCTTGCCGAAGGGATTGCCGCAAAGGGGATTGCCAGCGTGAGGTACGACAAGCGAGGGATAGGCAAGAGCAAGGCCGCTGCGGCAAGCGAGGAGGAGCTGCGCTTTGAGCACTACATTGACGACGCGGCAGCATGGGCAAATCTTCTTGCCAGCGACAAGCGGTTCAGCACAATTGCCATTGCAGGGCACAGCGAAGGCTCGCTCATAGGGATGGTTGCAGCACAGAAGAGCAAGGCCGTGAAGGCATACATCTCAATTGCAGGCTGCGGCAGGCCCGCCCATGAGATTCTTGAAGAGCAGCTGCGCCGGCAGCCTGAACAGATAAGGCACGAGGCTGCGGCCATAAACAAGGAACTGCTGCAAGGGAACATAGTTGAGAACGTCCCTGGTTACCTTGCCGCGCTCTACCGCAAGAGCGTGCAACCTTACCTTATTTCATGGTTCCGCTACAATCCGGCCAAGGAGATTGCAAGACTGAAGATACCGGTCCTCATCCTTCAAGGCGACAAGGACATTCAGGTGAGCGTGAAGGAGGCCGAGCGCCTGCTGACAGCGCGCATGTTCTCGTCGTACCACATAATTGAGAACATGAACCACGTGCTCAAGCATTGCAAGAGCAGCGGCACGCTTGCCCAGATGGAGACATACAAGGACCCTGCCCTGCCAATAAAACAGGAACTCATAGAGCACATCGCGCGTTTCCTTTCTGATAAATAGGGAGGAATGGACTACAGGACTGGGACCAGCGATATCTTCGCGGCCCTTTTGGTCTTTATAACCCTTCTTGCAGCGGCAGTCCAGCCCTATGCCCAAAAGGGCCACAAAGGGCTATAAAGGCCACACAAAAGGCTATTCGGTCCTGTGCAGCACTGCCTGCGACCCGTCGACTTTCCAGCCGCCGTCACCGTTAAGCAGGCGCACCTTCATCCTGGCGCTCTTTTCCACTACTGTCATCGCCTTGAGCTCCACATAGGCCGTATCGCCCGATATCTCTTCGGAAAGCACCACATAGGCACTGTCGTTTAGCAGGTTCTGCTTGCCGGCAGCCGGGACAAATATGCGCTCAAGGTATTCGTCGAATATCTCCTTATCGGCAGGGTTGCTGAAAGATATATTTTCCCTCACCCCTTCAATGTCGCACGCTCCTATTGAATTGAAGAAGCCTACCGCTACCGACGCCGGAGAGTCGGGCCTTGACACAGCGGCCTCGTCACTGCCGCAGGAAACCGCAGAGAATAGTGCGGCAACAAACAGTAATACAATGGTTCTGCCTTTCATAACCATATACGTTTCTAGACAATTGGTTCAAACAGTTTCTTGCTACAGCTAAAATACAGTTTTTTATTGAATTGCGGCACAAAACAGTAGCAAAGAAAATAAAATAGATTTTATTTTGTTCTCAACATTGTTTGGAGTAACTTTGTAGGAAAGTTACAGCGGAAGGCTGTAGCTGCTTCCGCACCGGTCGTCGCCCGACACTGCATGCCGCCCGACTCTACCCCTGCAGCAGAATGCATTTACATACAATTACAAAATATTTCAACCATGGATGTTATTAAGAATCTGATTGAGCGCGCACAGCAGAACAAGCAGCGCATTGTGCTTCCCGAGGGAACAGAAGAGCGTACACTCAAGGCTGCCGACAAGGCACTTGCCGACGGTATCGCCGAGTTGGTAATTCTTGGCAACAGGGAGGAAATCCTCGCTCTTGCACAGAAGAACGGCCTTGCAAACATTGAGAAGGCAACTATCATTGACCCGGAGAACAACCCCGACGCCGAGAAGTATGCGACACTCCTTTTTGAGCTCCGCAAAGCAAAGGGCATGACAATGGAGGACGCCCAGAAACTTGTACGAAACCCGCTCTACCTAGGCTGCCTCATCATAAAGAACGGTGACGCCGACGGCCAGGTTGCAGGCGCCCTGAACACAACTGGCAACGTGCTGCGTCCTGCATTGCAGATTATCAAGACAACCCCAGGTATCACATGCGTGAGCGGTGCCATGATGCTCATCACAAACGCCAAGGAGTATGGCGAGGACGGCGTCCTCTTTGTTGCCGACGTTGCCGTTACACCTCAGCCCGACGCTAGCCAGCTCTCACAGATTGCTGTATGCACCGCACAGACAGCAAAGGCCATCGGCGGTTTCGAGGAACCACGCGTTGCAATGCTCAGTTTCTCAACAAAGGGCTCGGCAAAGCATGAGATGGTAGACAAGGTGACCGAGGCCACACGCCTTGCACACGAGCTTGACCCGGCTCTTTCACTTGACGGCGAGCTCCAGGCCGACGCGGCCCTTGTTCCATTCGTAGGCCAGAGCAAGGCTCCAGGCTCGACAGTTGCAGGAAAGGCAAACGTGCTTGTGTTCCCCGACCTGGGCGCAGGCAACATAGGCTACAAGCTTGTACAGCGCCTTGGACATGCCGAGGCTATCGGTCCCGTACTCCAGGGTATCGCACGTCCTGTAAATGACCTCTCTCGCGGCTGCTCCGTTGAGGATGTCTACATGATGATTGCAATTACAGCAAACCAGGCTATTGCAGCAAAGAAGTAATTCACGTAACAAACAAATAAAGAGACAGAAAAATGAAAATCCTTGTTCTGAACTGCGGAAGTTCATCTATCAAGTATCAGCTCATTGACATTGAGACAAAGGACGTGCTTGCAAAAGGCGGCATCGAGAAGATTGGCCTTGAGGGTTCATTCCTCAAGTTCAACCTGCCTAACGGCGAGAAGGAGACCATCTTCACAGCAATCCCTGAGCACACTGTTGGCGTGCGCCTCATCTTCGACGTTCTCACAAGCGAGAAGTACGGCGCCGTTAAGTCTATTGAGGAGATTGACGCTGTTGGCCATCGCATGGTGCATGGCGGCGAGAAGTTCAGCCAGTCTACCCTGCTCACCGACGAGGTCCTCGAGGTATTCGAGGCATGCAACGACCTTGCGCCTCTCCACAACCCAGCAAACCTCAAGGGCGTGAACGCCGTGAAGGAGGTTGCCCCCGAAATGCCGCAGGTTGGCGTGTTCGACACATCGTTCCACCAGACAATGCCCGACTACGCATACATGTACGCGCTGCCATACGAGCTCTATGAGAAGTACGGCGTACGCCGCTACGGTTTCCACGGAACATCGCACCGCTACATAACAAAGCGCGCGCTCGAGATGCTGGGTATCCCTGCCGAGGGCAGCAAGATTATCACCTGCCACATTGGCAACGGCGGTTCTATCGCAGCAGTAAAGGACGGCAAGAGTGTTGACACATCAATGGGCATGACTCCGCTTGCAGGCCTCATGATGGGCACACGCAGCGGCGACGTTGACCCGGGCGCACTGCCCTACATCATGGACAAGACAGGCCTTGACATCCATGGTCTTTCGGACATGCTCAACAAGAAGTCAGGTGTTGTGGGTATCTCAGGCGTATCATCGGATATGCGCGAGGTTAGTGCAGCCGCTACGGAAGGCAACAGGCGTGCAGAGCTCTCTAACACGATGTATTTCTACCGCATTAAGAAATATATCGGCGCTTACGCTGCAGCAATGGGAGGCGTTGACGTGATTATCTTCGCTGGCGGTGTTGGCGAGAACCAGGCCGACTGCCGTGAGAGAGTACTCGAGGGCCTCGAGTTTATCGGTGTCGAGCTCGACAAGGAGGCTAACGCCAAGATGCGTGGCGAGGAGGCAGTCCTCTCTACCCCGAACTCACGCGTAAAGGTTCTCCTTATCCCAACAGACGAGGAGCTAATGATTGCTACCGATACATACGAGATTGTAAAGGGACTCAAGTAACTTGCAAGCACTCATATAAACGTACAAGGGCGGCCAGCTGGCCGCCCTTGTACGTTTATATGAGGCAATAGCACCTTTTCGCTTTCCGCTTTTCACCTTTCACCTTCAACTTGTACCGTATCCTGCCTAAGCCTCTCGCTGCCCTTCATGAGGAAATCAAGTGAATACTGCGCCGCATCGCGCATCTTGCGGCATTCCGATATAGCAATAAGGACATCAGATAGCTCATTCACCATGGTTATGGCCTTCACATCCTCCTGGCGCAATTCATATTCATACTCCTTCTCGCCCGAAAGGCTTACCTTTACCTTGCCATTGGCCGAGGCAATGAAATCCATAAGGCCGCCGTCGCTGCCTCGCCTGAAGTCGTAGCGTTCCACATACACGCCATACTCCTTGCCGGTCCATGAATACACAGGGGCGTCGGCCACTACATACACATCGCCGCATGAAGCCTTTACGCTCTTGCACCTGATTCTGCTGCCGCGGTAGAGCGATGTGATGACCGCCTCGCCATTCTCCTTCACAGTTGCACGCAGATAGCTGTTAAAGGCATTCTTGGAAATCGCCTGTGAAGGTACTGAATATATGCCCACATCCTGGTACTTGGAGTTCTTGCTGAAGTCGAACGCAGGCAGAAGCGTGTCGCGCAGGGTTGTGAGGCGCTGCAGCTCGCCGTCGAGAAAGGCGATGTCGCGCTCTTTTTCCTTGACCAGGACCTCGTGGCGCAGCGCCTCCGCCTCGCGCCTTGTCTTGTAGGCCTTGGGGTGGGCATGCTTTACGCTGTCGATAAGTATCTTGGCTCTGTTGTAATTGCCAGCAGCAAGCTCGCTGCGTATCTCGGCAAGGATATTGCGTGCCGGTTCCTCAATCTTCTTCTCGCACGAAATCATGGCAAGGGAGAACACAAGCAGCAGGAAGCGTGAGACAGTCTTCATAATAACAGTTCATTTTACATTCATACTGCACAAAAGTACAATTTATTTAGTAATAATATAGATATTAGTCCCAAATTTCTGAATCCAGGCACATATGCCATACCAGGCCTTGTCATTCTATATTTGCACTGTCATTGACTCGTTTTGCTTTTCGCAACCCAAACGGCATAACCTACGGCTATGCTACGTTTGACCTGTTGCTGCAAAACTCGTCGATAACAAAAAAGGTCATTGACTCGTTTTGCTTTTCGCAACCCAAACGGCATAACCTACGGCTATGCTACGTTTGACTTGTTGCTGCAAAACTCGTCGATAACAAAAAAGGTCATTGACTCGTTTTGCTTTTCGCAGCAAAACTCGTCGAAAACAAAACGTTGTCTTAAGTCGGAGGCCAAGCGGTCTTAGGAAGACAAGGGTTAAGGGCAACTCCTTGGCTCACAGAACGACATGGCTACGATCCGACTTGTTTTGCTGCGAAAAGCAAAACGAGTCAATGACCTTTTTTGTTATCGACGAGTTTTGCAGCAACAGGTCAAACGCAGCATAGCCGCAGGTTATGCCGTAAGTCGGATCGTAGCCATGTCGTTCTGTGGGCCAAGGAGT
>JAZNUE010000070.1:0-9175 GCA_045592125.1 Bacteroidaceae bacterium
AAGGGGATTAACATCCCGAACGGTATCTTCAGTACCAATGACAGTTAATAATCTTTATCCTTTACTGCTTCTGTCCGCTTGCGAAGATAGCGATTAATCGCTATCTTCGTTTCTTTATGCAAATATAGAATGACAAGTACACGTGTTCGGTACTCTGTTCTCTGTTCTCTGTTCTCTGTTATCTAGACAGCCCTGTCATGTTGAGCGAAGCGAAACATCTCAATCACGCTCAGACGTGTTGTTAAGGACTTTGTCCGAAAAATGACAAGTACGCGGTAAGCTTGAGATTCTTCGCTACGCTCAGAATGACAAGTACGCGTGTTAGGTACTCTGTTGTCTGTACTCTGTTATCTATTCCCTGCACTCTACATACAAAAAAATGGGGCCCGGCCGGGCCCCATTTTTTTGTTATGATATCAGTGGTCAATTACTTAACCAATACCTTCTTAGTCTCAACTACGCCGTTTGCGTAAACAGTAACTACAATGTTGATACCCTTTACAGGAGCAGGAACTGCAGCACCGGCAGGTGTGAAGTAAGAAACTGCAACAGCCTCTGTACCCTCAACTACGAAATCATCGATAGATGTCTCATAGTCTACCTTTCTCAAGTACCACTGTGAAGCGCCTGCAGCACTGTCCCAGTAAACGATGTTACCGCTCTGGCCTGAACCGCCGCCATGACCGTTAGCGTGGATAGACATGCCTGCACCCTGGCCTGCAAGACGGAATGAGAATGCAGAGCCTGTAGCGTTGAGCACGAGGTAGTCAGAACCCATGTCTGAGAAGAGCTCAATAGGTGTTGACTGTGCGCCTGCCTCACCAATGTAGTATGGAGTTGCACCATCGTAAGTTGCAATAGCCTTGATTGTGTAAATAAGGTCTTTGTACTCCTCGGCAACAGTACCGCCAGCAACATAGTCCTCGGCATACTCTGACTTCTGGAAGTCAAAGTAGAACTGAATGTTGTCCTGCTCAAGAGTCTTCCAGCCGAATGTCTGGGTCTGGTCCTCTGTTACAGTAGCGTAGAGAGCCTTTGTAGTAGCAAAGTTAACTGAAGAGACTACCTGATAGATACCAGGAGCCATTGGATTCTTCTCAAGAGTGTTAACAGCAGCAATCTCCTTTGCAAGAGCAGCAGCGGCAGCAGCGGCCTTGTCATAAGCAGAATCTGCAACAACCTGCTGTGCCTCAAGAAGAACGCCCTCAAGGTTACCGAGGTTAGAAACCTCACCCGGGTTTGTACCAACATTGAGACCGAGCTGCTCGAATGCACCTGTCAAGTTTGTGAGCCAGAAGAAGTCGGGGTTCTCCATTGTAACCTTGTAGATTTCCCACTCTGTCTCACCGTTCTCCTTAGCGAAGCACTGGGCATCACCCCAGTTGTCAGCGAGTTCTGCGCTTGTTTCAACAGGCTGCGGGTCGGTTACAGGACGTGTAGCAAGACGGTCAGCCCAGTCCATGAACATTACATAAGGAGTCTGGAATATCTCACCGGCTGCATCAACAGTACCGTCTTCGTCTGTATCAATGCTGTCAGCCTGTGTTGTAAGACCCTCAATCTTCTCATACATCAAGAATGCACCCTCAACGTTGTTTGAAGCAACGATGTTGAGTTTAGCAGCCTTCTCTGCCTCATATGTTGTCTTGTCATCAACATAACCGGTCTCAGTTGTAGAAGGCCAGTACTTTGCAAGGCCAAGGCTGAGTGCCTTGAATGTACCGTCACCGTTAGGAACAAAACGGTAAACACCCTGGGCGCGCACAGCAGCAGCATTAGCGTGGAAGCGGTCGGTGCCATGATAGAACTTTGCAGTACCCTCTGGCTCAACCAGCTCGATTGCTTTAACAGCCTCAGTGCCCTCGCCCTTAGTTACCTCTTTGTAAACAGGTACAGTATTGAGCAGGCCCTTGATTACATAAAGGCCCTCAGCTGTAATCTCGTCAACAGATGCAACCTTCTCGCCTACTGATACCTTATATGGGTTCTCGGCAAAGAGAAGCGGGTCATAGCCCTCGCCTACTGCAGTAATGGCAACCTTCTTGGGGAAGAGAGATACCTTACCCTGTGATGTTGTCTTGTCACGGCTGTAAACCTCGAATGTGAAGTTGTCCATTGCTGCGGGGAATGTGATATCGATGTAGATGTACTCCTGTGGCTCGGCACCGCTCCATGGAGAGTGGTAGTAGCCCTGAGCAGCAAAGTTGCCGTCGCAGAGACGTGCTACTGTTGACTCGAAGCCCTCCTGTGTCTCAGTGTAGTTAGCCTTGAAGTTCTCTGCCGCCATTGTAACCTCATCGCCATTAGCATCGTAAACCTTGAGCTCGCCGATTGCAATCATCGGGAAGTTACCGGCGTCGCCTGCAGAACCGATGTGACGGTCGAGGAATGTCAGGCGGATACCCTTTGCGGCCTGTGCAAGAACAATGTTCTTCTTCCATACAGCATTGTTAGGCAGGTCGGCATATGGGAAGTTGTCGGCCGGGATATCGCTAACAATTTCCGGGAAATCTGTGAATGCAAGCCTTGTACCCTCAAGAGAGTCAAGCAGTTTCTCTATCTGGGCATATATATCCTCAATCTCAGAATATGAGTAGTTCTCATAATTATTCAGGACATCATTATAACGATTCTTAGCCTGGGCAATAACCTCCTGAGATGCCTTTGTGAACTTGCCAGTCTGCGCCTGAGTATAAGGTTCTTCTGCCAAGTTCGCATTTACTTCCTTTTCAAGGGAACCACAAAGCTCTTCGTAGTAGTTTGCCTTTTGGGCCACAAGCAAAGCAAGCGCTGCCTCTAGCTTGCTCTTTGCCTCAAATGCACTGGCAAGGTTACCGTCGGCCATTGCTGTATTAGCAGCGTCAAGTGCATCATTCAATTCATCTTCAGCACCATCCCAGTCATATTCTGCAATAACATCGGCATACTCTTCCTTCTTCTCTTCTGCCAATTCGATTGTGCTTGCAAGAATGCTCTCACACATCTGGGCTGCAGTCAAGTCAGGAACCATCTCCTTGCTTGCGCTTGCATTGTAGATTGTAAAGCCGAAGTCAACCGGGAGACCGAAACCCTGTGTATAGTCCCCTGCCTCAAGAGCCGCCTTGTGATCCTCATCGAATATCTTGAGGTTACCGCGCATGTCGTAACCTACCCAAACCTTGAGTGGTTTTGCAAACTCAGCCCATGCACCGTCAACATACTGGCGTGTAAGGTATGTTGTCATTTCGAAGTCACCGTCTGCACGCTTTGTAAACTCGAACTCAGCAAGAGTCCAGCCCTCGCTGTAGGCACGCAGCCAGCCGTTCGTGCCGTTGTAGCCATCGGTCCAGCGGTCGGGACTAGCATAGTAAGTTGCCGATACGGGCTGATAAAGCACGAACTTGCCTTCACCTGCAGGGATAAACTGTACAAGGTTTGTTACAGTTGCCTCAGGATAAGAGCCTGTTGTATAGCCGCTCAAGGCAATGTATGTGTCACCATTATTAGTCTCTTCGCCGTCATATTCAGCTGGACCATTAGCGAACAATGTGAAAGTACCGCCGTTAGCGAACTCAGAAGCATCAGTTACCTGTGCGCCTGCCTCGAACTCATACTCAGCAAAGAGCATATCCTCGGTAAAATCAACACCTGGGTTGGTGAGACCTACAACTGTAGGACGGTTAACATGCTGGTTAGGACGTGTATACCAAACAAGCTGGAAAGCGTCAACAGGAGCCTCGAAAGTCAACTCAAGATAGTGCAAGCCACCAGGCTCTGTACCACCCCAAGAAGAGTGGAAGAAGTTATTGAGGTTGCCGTCGTTCAAGGCAGGAAGACCTGCACCGTCACTGCCTGCACCGCCGCTGTTGTGGTCGGCATTTGATGTAACTGTGTAATTGATTGTGTCACCGGCAGCGTCGAGAACAATCATCTCACCCATTGCAAAGAACGGGCCACCACCGTAAATACCGGCAGCCTGAGTTGTCTGAACTACAGTGTAACGTACACCCTTTGCACCGGCATTCTGCAACAGACCGGTCTCAGCACGATACTGAGTAACTGAGGTACCGTTCACGTCGTGGGTAATCTCCTTGCCAGGAAGGCCTGTTGCCAATGTGCGGCACCACTCCTGGGCAGAAACACCTACAGTTGCGAAGAGTGCCAAAGCACCAGCTAGAAATAAATTTTTCTTCATAACGTAGAATTTTGGTTAATAAATAAAACAAAACTAAAGTTCAAAATCAAGTGCGGAATACCGCTACGTGCGGGCATAATTCTCCCAAAGTATTCCTTTGGGCAAAGATGACAACATTTTTTCTAATTACAAACAAAAACTGGTGAAAATTGCACGAAAACAGACAAATTTATTCAATGCAAAGAATTTTAACATTTCAAAGGTTACCTATTAGAATAAATATATCTATTTTTGCATGAGAATGGTCTAAAGGGCAAAAGAGTCCTAAAGGGCAAAAGAACCGCAAGACAGAAATTGCTAAAGGACTGGACCGATAACAATTAACCTAAATATTTTAACTATGAGATTGAAGAATCTACTTATGACTCTGCTTGTCGCTTTTGCTGCATTGCCTTTGGCTGCGCAGCTGCAGGACGGCAAGATCTACCGTTTCGTGAACAAGGCGAACACCAACATCGCCATGGAAGCGGCGTCAACAACAGACATCTACGGCAGCGCCCTGGGTGACAGGTATTCACAGTACTGGCTTGCCGAGAAGCACCCCAGCAACAGCGAGGCATGGTCCTTGCGCAGCCTTGGCAACGGCCTCTATGTAGTGCCGCGCGGCACAAGCACAGGCTGGACATTCAGCGCTTCGCAGAGCGCATCTACAGTATTGTACTGCGTAAACACAAACGGAAACTACTACACATTCAACTCAAAGAACCATGCCGACGACAGCAACTGCATGCACTACGCTACATCGCAGGGCGGCAGAGTGGTAGGCTGGAACACCGGTGCCGACGCTACACACTGGACAATTGAGGAGGTTGCAGTAAACGCAGCTGACCTTGAGGCAAACTGGGCTGACCTTGACAAGTTCAACAACTCTCTCAAAGAGGAGAACATCGCAAAATATGAGACTGCACTTGCCAGCCTCTTCAGCGACAAGGCATGCACACAGCTTGCAAAGAGTTTCGCAAGCGTTGACGCCTTGAAGGCTGACGCCGACTATCAGGCATTGCCCGAGACACTCCAGGAGATGGTTATAAAGGTTTACACCGACAACTGGCAGGAGGACAACTTCGACAGCAGTAAGCCCTACTGGGACAGCGAGCACGCAAAGCGTTTCCGCATACAGAGTATTGAGCCATACAGCGTTGCCGGTGAAATCACAGCCTGGTTAGGAATGAATGCCCACATCAATATGGACAATCCGTTGGGTATCACAGGTAACTACCGTCAGCACGTATTTGTCATTGTCGAGGGCGAAATCAAGGATGGCGCAGAGCTCACGCTCGGTTCTCTCCAAGGGCATGGGCTTCTTGCAACATACGAGAACGGTATTACCCTGAAAGAAGGTCTTAACGTAATTCCATTCCACGGCAATGGTAACACCCTCTACATCAACTACGTTGTACACACATACCAGAATGGCAAGTTCGTGAACCCGCTCAGCGGTTACAAAGACATTAAGGTACACGTTGCCGGCGGTAACGTGAACGGTTACTACAACGGAGTGGGCGACTACCTTTGGGGCGAGCCCGATGATGATGACGACTGGCAGTACTATGAGGACCGCACAAACACCGAGAGTGCAACACTCCTTGGCAAACGTCAGATTCTCCACTTCACAATGTGGCCCACACAGGTTACCGACGACAAGACCGGTAGCACATACATTGAGCAGAACTGCATGTCAAAGTTCTTCCCCAATAATGTAAATGTTCCCGCTGGCACACCTGCAAAGCAAAAGGTAAACAAGGTTCTTGAGGCATGGGATAGAATACACCTGTCAGAGCTTGCGACAATGGGTCTCTTGAGCAAGGCTGAGATGGACTCGCTCAACGCTCTTTACCCACGTTGGAACAAGAACTGGAGCGCAAAAGACGGTAATATCTACGACTACACCGAGGCCATGTACGCAACACGCGGTGGCGTTGACTACAGCGAGCATTTCAACCACCATGGTATTGCACTTGGCAACTTCAGCGGTTACATGAGTGGCGGTTGGAGAAACTGCAACTACAACCAGAACACAATGGGCGACATTATCGCCAATATCGCTACAAGTGCCGGCCAGGCATGGGGTCCCGCGCATGAAATCGGTCACCAGCACCAAAGCGTGTTTACCGTAAACGGACTTACCGAGGTTACCAACAATTTCCACTCCAACGTGGCTGTATGGTATATGGGTATGGGTACATCACGCGTAAACGGTTGGTCGGGCAACCTTGAGAATGTTTACAATAACTACAAGAACAACAAACACTTCCTGTTCCACGCGGCAAGTGATGGAAGCCAGAACCTATGGAGCCAGACACAGATGTACTACAGGCTATGGCTGTACTATCACCGTGCAGGACACAAAACCGATTTCTACCCCATTCTGTTCGAACTTAACCGCCGTGACAGGATGAGCAGCAACAACCTTGGCTGGATTGACGGCAAGGGTCACGCAAGCGGCACCGAGAGCATGCTTAAGTACTACAAGCAGGCTTGCCAAGCTGCAGGCGAGGACTTGACAGAGTTCTTCCGCGCATACGGTTTCTTCGCACTCATGGAGCAACAAGAGCGTGGTGACTACTCAACAAGTTTCTACACTCAGACACAGAAGGAGGTTGACGATGCAATAGCATGGGTAAAGGCACAGGGATACAAGGAGAACCTTGCTCCGCTTTTCACCAACGACTGCGTTGCAACGCCATCATACGGTCATGACGGAAAGACACAGCGTAGCTACTGGGACGGTGAGGCGACAACAAGCGGCGAGAACGCAAAACTTGGTATGTACACCGACTGTATTGACAAGAACGTCAAGGCAGAAGGTTATCTTTATACCTTATATAAAACAACACTATCCATCATGCACGAGGGCGCAAAGGGTGCTGTAGGTTTCATCGTATATGACGAGAATGACAACCTTGTTGCCTTCACAAACAACTACACAGTGAACCTGCCGGCTACTGCAACAAAGGTAAAGATTTACGCAGTGCAGGCCGACGGTACAAAGGTTGAGGTTATGTCGGCAGCCGAGGGCGGTACCGAGGAGCAGCAGATTGATGCCCTGACAAAGGCCATTACTGCAGCAAACTCATTGATAAGCAAATCGGGCGACCCCAATGTTGCAACATATCTGCGTGCTTCGGCAGTAGCTGAGCTCGCTGAGATGGTTGCTGGGGCACAGGCAGCCCTTGACAATAAGGACCAGAGCCAGTACACATATGGCGCATGGGCAATGAACCTTACAAACCTCACAAACGAAGTCAAGACAAATCCAGAGTCTTTTGTAGGCGTTAAGCCGCTGAACCACTATGAGATAATTTGCGAGCAGGGCAAGTTCCAGCGCCGCCTTGCATACTATGAGAATGCTGTAAGCGGCGCCTCTGCCACCCAGGTGAGCAAGAATAGCGACGACCGCCGTTGGGAACTTATTGAGGTTGAAGGCGAAGAGGGCGTATACTACCTGAAGAACGTGGGCCAGGGCAAGTACCTGATGACAGCCGAGGTTGTCGCACTGTCTCCTGCACCACAGAGCAAGTTCACCATATTCTACAACGGTGACGGTACTGCAAGCATCCTCAAGCATGGAGAACCGAACACAGCGCTCTACATGAACACAGACTACTCAATCGTAACCAAGGAACCAGGAGAGTTAGCCTCGAAGTGGAGGATTGACCTCTATGCCGACAATGCTACAGCCGTTGAGGTTGCAAACCTTGAGGCTCTTGTTGCCGAGGCAGAGAGAGTTATTGCAGAGGCAGGCAATGGTATCGACAACCTTGCAGTATACGTGAGCGACATTGAGCTTGCAAACTTCGTGAGAAGAGTTACCGAAGCCAAGGAGGCAGCAGAGGCAGCATTGGCCGACCAGTCAAAGGTTGAGGACTTTACGACATATATCAAGGACCTTGAGAAAGCTATCGCCGATACCGAGGCCGCATATGTGCTCAGGCCACAGTCAAGCCACAGCGAGACAATCTACTACTACCGCATGAAGGATGTTGAAAATGGCACATACGCGTTCGTTAACCCCGATGCTACCGGCAAGTACAAGAATGCTATGGGCGTTGCAGAGCTCGACAAGGAGAATGACAGCTTCATATGGGCATTCGTGAAGAACAGCAAGGGCGAGTTCCAGATGTACAACAAGGGATACGATGCTTACATATACACATTGAGCAGCAGCCCGAACTCACTCAAGGCAGACAAGGCAGAGGACGCAAGCAACTACATTATCAGCGTTGACAATGACATTAAGGCAATTGTAATCTCTGACAGCGAGGAGAACTACCTCTACAACCAGAGCGGCAGAGTACGTATGTACGACGCAAAGACTGGCTGGAGACTTGAGTTTGTTGGCACAGAGGAAGGCAGCCTCACAAGCATAGTTGAGGTTGAGACCGAGGAGACAGCACCTGCAGTAAAGGGCATTTTCGACCTCACCGGCCGCAAGCTCGACGAGATTACCAGACCAGGTATCTATGTCATCAACGGCAAGAAGGTTCTGGTTAAGTAATTGACCACTGATATCATAACAGGAGGATGGGGCCCACGGGTCCCATTTTTCTGTTATGCAGAGTACAGGGAATAGAGTATAGAGTACAGAGTACAGAGTACAGATAACAGAGTACGGATAACAGAGTACAGAGTACCGCAACACGCGTACTTGTCATTCTATATTTGCACTGTCATTGACTCGTTCTGCTTTTCGCAACCCAAACGGCATAACCTGCGGCTATGCTGCGTTTGACCTGTTGCTGCAAAACTTGCCGATAACAAAAAAGGTCATTGACTCGTTTTGCTTTTCGCAACCCAAACGGCATAACCTGCGGCTATGCTGCGTTTGACCTGTTGCTGCAAAACTCGTCGATAACAAAACGTTGTTTTGTCATTCTATATTTGCATAAAGAAACGAAGATAGCGATTAATCGCTATCTTCGCAAGCGGACAGAAGCAGTAAAGGATAAAGATTATTAACTGTCATTGGTACTGAAGATACCGTTCGGGATGTTAATCCCC
>JAZNUE010000071.1:0-76663 GCA_045592125.1 Bacteroidaceae bacterium
CTAGCGGTCAAACAGGCCTCGCACTTTTTCCAAAAATCAAACAGGTTCAAACTGTGGAATTTAACGGTGCCGGTTAAAGAGATTACCTCTGCTTGTCATTGCCCAATTGTCATCCCGACAGAGCGTAGCGACGAATGCCGCGGGTATAGATAATGCTGGCAGTAAATGGTCACGCGAAGCACAGACAAAGTTTGTGCCGCGGGGGTTACGGCAAGACAGCATTATCAATGGATCTCTTTTTAATTACAACCGAAAATATTTTGTCAACCCACACCTTTTTGCTACTGAGCCCAAATGTTCCGTCGTCGCAAGCAGTGCTACGGTTTCGCACCGTCCTCTTTGAAAAGCGGAGGAGTTTGCATAAAAAAAGAGCAGAAATTTCTGCTCTTTTGTCTCATCGTGCCATGGCGAGAAATTGTCGGCACAGCCAACTTTAAACGAGACTTTCTAAAGGTTGTGGATTTCGTTCATTATTTGAGGGAAGAGGGTTACGATATGGTGACTTTCAAGAAAGTTCGTGATGGCCTCTGAAAACTGCTTCTATCAAATAGGCTTTAACTCAACAGTCAGTCCCATTGCAGCTGCAATCTTATAAAGGGTTGCAACTGTAGGAACTGTTATCCCTCGCTCAATGCGCGATATATAAATCCTATCAGCACCGATACGCTCGGCAAGTTCCGCCGTCAAACGTGCATTCTTACGAGCATCGAGCAATATCTGTGCATTGTATTCTTCCCAGGCCTTTGCCGTAGCCTCTGCACGAGTTTGAGTACCAACCTCGCCAAACTCCCTTGCAAGTTCGGCACTTACATCATAAATTTCATTCTTTTTGCTCATAATGTACAACCCTGCTTTGTTGCTCAAAGTTAAAAAACAACTTCCATATATCCAGCTCCAATCTTGTGTATCTCTTTCAAAATTTGTTCTTCACGCTCTTTTGAAGGTTTTTTGAAACCGTTTATATAATTCCTCAACAATGATGCATTTATATTTATAA
This sequence comes from Bacteroidaceae bacterium, assembly GCA_045592125.1. GTDB lineage: Bacteria > Bacteroidota > Bacteroidia > Bacteroidales > Bacteroidaceae > HGM04593. Next base: position 998 of record JAZNUE010000071.1, read on the forward strand.
GTTTTGCAAACTCTGCAATGTTTAGTTCCTTATGAGTCAAAAAGAATTTTTGCAAAGGTGTTGGTTCTGCATCTTCATACTCAAAACTTTCAAAACTTATATCTTCATCAAGTTCTCTCCAATGAATGCCATCAAGGCCAATAGTGTATTTCATACGTTCTTCTTCATTTGCAGACAGCAAATGCGGATACCATAGCAAGGATTGGCGATACTCTTTGCCATTATTATCTACTCCATAGACATAATCCTTGTCAAACCAGACTCTAACAATCTTCATATCTTTATTCCTCCTTTCCAAAATACTTAATCCAATGCTTGATTATAATGTCCTGATTATAGTCAATAACCTCTTTAATCTTTTTAAGGTCATTGCTTTTGATATTATAAACTGTTTTTAGCACAAATTCATCTTCTACTAAATCGAACTTTGCCATACCACCGTTCCCTTCTACGTGAATGTGCAATGGTTCATGCTCTCTGCTATAAAAGAAAAATGAAAATCCGTAAAATCTAAAAATTTCAGGCATATTGTATATAGTTTTATCACTGCGAATATAGGTATTATTTTTGATACCCGCAAGCGCGTGTGACACTTTTTGTATATGTCTATAAAAAATAGTTGTAATTGCTCCTTAAGCTTATATTATAAAGAATGATGTTAAGTGGTATCAAAAGGCAAAAGATATTTGATGCTTATTCAAGGTGTTGGAGCAGTAATAGGATTTTGCATCAAATTAAGATGTATCAGAATGACCTAAAATCTGGTTTATTTATACATTCTTTTTGTGCTGCACTAATCTAAAAAGTTTTATTGATAAATGGGCATATCCTAAAATAATGATTATACTTGCAACATATAGCCTTATCGCCATTATAACTACCACTTTTTTTAGATAAGGCTCAATAACATCTCATTAGGTGAGTACGGTTTGCGTGTACGTACCTGCGGAGATATTGGGGTGTGGTAGCCCTTGATGGCTAACAGCAACCCGCAGGGCGTGACTATGCCGCACTGCCTGCGAACTATTGCTGCAAGCATTGTCGATTTGTTTTTTTATTGACAATGCCGTCTTATTACGGCCTGTCGCTGCGCCATAAGAACTCCCTCCCCCCTTCGGGTATTTGCCTTTGGCGAATTTGCTCTCGTTCGTTGTGTAATTACAAACAAGTTTGCATTACACTCACTTACTCGCAACTTTGTCCTCTTTAAAAAGCGGGAGAGCTTGCATAAAAAAAGAGCAGAAAAATCTGCTCTTTTGTCTCATCGTGCGCGTGATAGGACTCGAACCTACACGTCGCAAAACACCAGATCCTAAGTCTGGCGCGTCTACCAATTTCGCCACACGCGCGATAAAACTTAGTTTTCGTTTGCAAAGATAGCTCTTTTTTTCAAGAAACCACTATCGTTTCGCAATTTTCTTGTGCGAAGCTGGTTCTGCAGGTTCTTAAGGGGTCATCTTAAAGGTTCAGGGCTTGTCATTGCCTAAGGGGCCCGCAGTGGCTAAAGTCAGGAGCCTTTCTCATGTCTAAGCACAACGATCACGAAGAGGCCCTTGATTCTAGCTTTGCGTTTTTGTTTTTTTCTACTCCTCACCCATGCGGTGAGTTCCTCTTCGCATGAGGAGCACTAAACGCCGGCAAATCAATTTAGGAGATACTTATGGCTACATTATGGCAGTACAGCCCCTGGCGCTTGTTTATAATACGTAATCTTGCTATCTTTGCACACAACACAGACAATAATCATATACTATGAACAGGATAATGACAGTTCTCGCGTTTATTGCCTTGTCAACAGCAGCATTTGCACAGGAAACCGCAAGCAAGGAACTTCTGAACCCAATATACACTGGAGTAACATCGCTCTCAATGTCTCCCGACTCACGCGCCGGGGCGCTGGGCGATACCGGAGCGGCAACAACTCCCGACGTAAATTCGCAATACTGGAACCCTGCTAAGTATTCATTCACTGGCGATGACTACACATTCGGCATTGGCGGTTCGGGATTCTTCTCGTTTGACAGCAAGCACCGCAACTACAACCTCGTGTCATTCATACGCCTGAGCAAGCGCTTAACAATAAGCGCCTCGGGAAGCCACTACTCGCTGGGGAAGGTTGCCATAGAGCAGACCAACGGCGCCGAGAGGGATTCAATAGCACCAACTGAGTTCTTTGTGGACCTGGCATGCTCATACAGGTTTTCAAGATGCTTTTCTGCCGCCATTGCAGTACGCTACATTAAAAGCGACCTGCAGTACTATTATCTTGAGGATTTCCCTGCTGGCAGGGCATTTGCGGCCGACCTTGCACTGTACTATCACAAGGTGTTCATGAATGGAGGCGTCTTGGGTATTGGACTGAACGCCTCAAACATAGGCACAAAGATTTCATATGACGGCGGGGAGACAGAGCTGTTCCTGCCGGCCAACCTGCGCATAGGAGCATCGCTCAAGCTGCCTGTTGGCGGCAAGCACTCACTTATGTTCTGCGTAGACGCAAACAAGCGAATGACCCCAACACTGCCCACTTATACAGAATTCATGACACAGGAGTACCCCGAGTTTGGCCCCGAAGACAAGACATTCTACAAGGAGTACCAGAAATGGCTTTACAACGAGGGGCACACTAACATGTCACCAATTGCGGCCATTGCCAGTTCCTTCACCGACGCGCCAGGCGGGGTAATAGACGAGCTGAAGGAGATTTATGGCGGCTGTGGCATTGAGTATGGCTACAATGAGGTATTGTTTGCCCGCTGCGGTTTCCACTACGAAAGCACATTGACCAGCAGCCGCACATACGCCACTATTGGTGCAGGCATTAACCTTGGCACATTTGATATTGACGCGGCATATGTACTTTCAACAGCAAAGGACTGCCCATTCAACAACACACTGCGCCTTTCTCTCTCGCTTAAGCTATAATGCGGAAAGAAAAGATGAAAGTGGAAAGATGAAAGATGAAAGATGAAAGATGAAAGTGGAAAGTGGAAAGTGGTTTCATAACTGGACAAACAACTTTCAACTTTAGAGGTCCCTCGTCGCTTCGCTCTGTCGGGATGACAGGTACGCGGTTTTATAATGGTAACAATTCTTTGTATCAGCAGACACGATTGTAGAGTAACCTGAGAGAATACAAACACATCCTTAATCCCAAGGAGCACATCAACCTGGAGGAACCTGCCGGTAACGACCTTTCCTGCCGTCTACGCTTTCAGTTTTCCACTTTTCCGTTTTCACCTTTCAGATTTCACCTTTCCGTTTTCACCTTTCAGCTTTCACCTTTCAGATTTCACCTTTCAGATTTCACCTTTCAGCTTTCAGCCTTCCGCCTGAGGATAAGTTCCTTGGCACGCTCTATCATGGTGTCACGCCCCCTGTTCCAGTCCTCGCTTGAGATATCGCACTTCACATCGGGCGCAATGCCAAATTCAGTGTGGTTCCCCTGCGCGTCAAGGATAGGGCATGCCGAGAAGCGTACTCCCCATCCGTTAGGCAGAGTGCTGTTGAGCGGCATGCCGCTGCCGCCGCCTGTGTTATCGCCCAGGATTGTCACATGCTCAAGCTCACGCATAAGCATTACAAAATGGTTAGCAGCGCTGTACACCCCCCTGTTAGTGAGCACGACAACCGGGCGGAGCCATACCACGCCCTTCGAAGGCTCAAGATAGAGTTTCTCGGGGGACGAGAAATCGCGATGCCCCTTTCCTGTCTTGTGCTGGATATATCCGCAGTGTACTCTCTCCGCGGTAAACACCGAGGCAAGGCGCTCTGCCGCTGTGAGCATGCCGCCGCTGTTATTGCGTATGTCGAGCACTATCCCCTTGGTTTCCTTTAGGGCCAGCAGCATAAGCGACAGGCTGTTGACGCCGAACTGGCCCTCAAAGCTGCCCACATAGACATACCCGACACTATCGGGCAGCACCGTGTACCTTACGCCGTCTGTAACCCTGAAATTGCGTCCAAGGTAGTTGCGCTGGATGGAATCGCTGAAGTTGAGCGGATAGCCGAGCTTCCAGTCCCAGTAGAATGTTGTGCCGTAGGGCGACATCAGGTTCACATGCCCGTCGCGCAGTTCGGCAAGCATGGCGCCTAGCACCTCGGACAGCGCCCAGTCGTCCACGCACGCGTCTGCGTCGGGCCTGTACCTGTGATATACGGCATTCCAGTCGAGGCCAAACTCTTCCTCGGCCTGCTGGAAAAAGCAGTAGCGCTCGTCAATGAGGCTCCACAGCGCATCGAAGTTGCCAGCACGCGTGTTGGCAAACTCCTCTTCCTCAATGCACCCCGTAAGGGAGAGGGGCAGGACAAGGTATATTATATATTCTAGCAGGCGCTTTATCATGGGATTAGGCCTAATATGGCGAGTATGCCTTTATGGCATTCTCCTGTTTAATCTTGAATATTGTCTTTACAAAACCCACCGACACTGCATGGCGGTATATGTGGCAGCGTATCTCGTTTACATTACTCTGGAACATGTCGCCAGTGTAGGCAATGCGCAAGGTAGTGCTGTGCCGGCGCCAGCGCAAAGGGATGTCGAGCGACAGGCAGCAGCGCCACGAAGGGCTGTTGAGCGGATGGGTGAACGCCACTACCCCGCCTGCATGTCCAAGACCGAAGATTTCGTAATAGCTCTGCCCGAACTGCGGGGCAAACATCGCGCCCGCAAGAGGGACATCGGCCTGCAGCCTGGCCGTCCAGCCGTTCCTTCCAATGGGAATGCGGTATATTGCCATGCCCGAAGCAGCAAATGCAGCACGCAGCTTTGCGGCAACCGGGCTGTTGCCGTTGCCCGGCACATACAGCGCGCCGCCCTCAACCTGCAGCTGCGCTCCCGCCAGAAGCCTGAGGCGCTCGCCTATGGCAAACTGATGGTAGCCTCCCCAGGAGTATGAGGCAAGGCCGGCTATCTGCCCGTAATACTGCTGCGCGGTATAGCCTAGCGTAGCGTTCAGCATTGTCTGGAATTTCCAGCGGCAGCGGCCAGTGCGCGCGTCGCGGAAATTCTCGTGCTGCATGTAGAGCGCTCCTCCGGCATAATCGTAACCGCTCAGGTATGTATCGAGGGTGTTGAGCGCCGAGAGGCCAAAAGTAGTGCTCCTCACGACAATCCGTTCAGGGATTATGCTGTCAGCCACAAAATGCTGTGCCCTTGAGATTACGGGCAACGCCGTGAGCACAAGGGCAGCAATAAAGGCTGTAGCTTTTGATATTACATCTGTCATTCTATATTTGCTAAGTCATTGGCTCGTTTTGCTTTTAGCCACCCGCGTGGCATAAACTTCGTCTATGCTTCACGCGACTAATGGCTGCAAAACTTGCCGATAACAAAAAAGGTCATTGGCTCGTTTTGCTTTTAGCCACCCGCGTGGCATAAACTTCGTCTATGCTTCACGAGACTAATGGCTGCAAAACTTGCCGATAACAAAACGTTGTTTTGTCATTCTATATTTGCACTGTCATTGACTCGTTTTGCTTTTCGCTGCAAAACTCGTCGATAACAAAACGTTGTTTTGTCATTCTATACATGGACAGTCATTAGCCCGTTCATTGTTCGCTCAGCCAGTCTGTCATCCCGGCAGAGCGAAGCGACGAGGGACCTACAGGCAAACCGGCTGCGCCAATAACAAAAAAGGTCATTCCTCACCGAACAGGCTTAGCTGCTCGGGGTTTTCATTATCAGGCTCTTCGGCCACAGGCTGTTCCGTAACCTCGGGAGGAGGCGGGAATTTCGTGGGCTCAAGCTCAATAATCTCGTCAATCTCGAAGGTTGTAAGGCGCTTGCCCCTGGCCTTGAAGCTCTTCACGCCAATGAACTCGTCGACCTCAATAACAAGCGGCTCGCGGAAGTTGTCATTGCCGCCGAACATTACCTGAATGCGCGGGAAAGGCGTCTCGGAGAACCATATGAGCCTGTTGTCCTTGTTCTCGCCAAGGCAGTTCTGCCGGCGCGGGCCATGCTCAAGGGTAAACCGCTTGATATACGGGTAGCCCTGCTGCGACGCGTCGTAGAGCACTGCGCTCCACACCTTGCCTGGGTCGAACTTCTCAATTACCATAAGGTCGTCCTCGTAGTGGTTGTTAAGGTCCACAGGAGAGAGATAGAACTCGCCGTTCTTGCGTATTGCAAGTATCTTGTCATCGTTATGGAACTCGCCCAGGAACTCGCCATGCCCGTCAAAGTTTATGCGCAGGATGTCGCGGTCGAACCACACCTTGCGGCCTCCAAGCGTTGAGATACCGTGCCTCTTGAGCGTAATGCGCAGCACCTCGTTCTTTGTGAGTATGTTGCCCATTGACTGGCGCCCCTTGATGGCAATCTCGCTGAAGTCCTTCTCAATTATTGAGTTGCGCAGGCGCGGATTAGGCTTCAGCAGCACCTTAATTACCTCGGCCTCGCCGTTAGGGTTGGCGGTGAAGTATGCCACCTTTGAGCCCGGAGTACCCTGCGTGAGGTCGTACTCGCGGTCGCGCGTCATGCCCGTAGCGGCAAAGCGCTTTATATAGTGTATTCCGTTCTTGCCGTCGCGGTAGACAACGTTGTAGATGGTGCGCTTGTCGTTCTTCTTGAACACGTCGACGTGGATAACGTTCTTGCCCACAAAGAGTTTCTCGCTCACCTTCACAATCTTGTACTTTCCGTCCTTGTAGAAGAGTATTATGTCGTCAATCTCGGAGCAGTTGGTCACAAGCTCGTCCTTCTTTAGCGATGTGCCAATGAATCCCTCGGCACGGTTGATGTAGAGCTTCTGGTTGGCCTCGATTACCTTGGCGGCCACAATGGTGTCGAAGTTGCGTATCTCGGTGAGGCGCGGATAGCGTGCGCCATACTTCTCCTTGAGCATGGTGAACCACTTTATTGTCACCGCGGTCATCTGCGACAGCTGCTTCTCAATCTCGGCAATGTCCTTCTTGAGGCGCGCAATGAGCTCATCGGCCTTCTCCTTGTTGAAACGCAGTATGCGTGCCATCTTAATCTCCATGAGGCGCAGCAGGTCGTCGCGGGTGATTTCGCGCACAAAGTCCTTCTTGTAGGGCTCAAGGCGGCTGTCAATGTGCGCCAGGGCAGTGTCCATGTCGGGCGCCTGCTCAAACTCGCGGTCCTTGTATATGCGCTCCTCAATGAAAATGCTCTCAAGGGAAGCGAAGTGCAGCTGCTCTAGCAGCTCGCCCTTGCGTATCTGCAGCTCAAGGCGCAGCAGTTCCTTGGTGCTGTCGACCGAACGGCGCAGCAGCTCGCTCACAGTGAGGAACACCGGAGTGTGGTTGTCGATTACGCAGCAGCATGGGGTAATGCTTATCTCGCAGTCGGTGAATGCATAGAGCGCGTCAATGGTCTTGTCGCTTGACACACCTGGCGCAAGGTGAACAAGGATTTCCACCTTGTCCGACGTGTTGTCGTCCACCTTGCGTATCTTAATCTTGCCGTTATCGGCAGCCTTGAGTATCGACTCAATTATGAGCGGAGTTGTCTTGCCAAAAGGTATCTCGTTAATGGTAAGCGTCTTGTTATCCTCCGACTTTGTAATCTTGGCACGTATGCGCACTCGGCCCGAGCGGTCGCCGTCGTGGTAGCGCGACACATCCATGCTGCCGCCAGTCTGGAAGTCGGGGAACAGCTGGAAGGGTTCCTTGCGCAGATAGGATATTGCGGCGTCGCACACCTCATTGAAGTTATGCGGCAGAATCTTTGACGAAAGGCCCACTGCAATGCCCTCGACACCATGCACAAGCAGCAGCGGGAACTTCACCGGCAGGGTGATTGGTTCCTTGTTGCGGCCGTCATAGGAGAGCTTCCACTCTGTTGTCTTGGGGTTGAACACCACGTCATGGGCAAAATGCGAGAGACGCGCCTCAATGTATCGCGGCGCAGCGGCCGAGTCGCCGGTTAGTATGTTGCCCCAGTTGCCCTGGCAGTCGATGAGATAGTCCTTCTGGCCCATCTGCACCAGCGCGCCGGCAATTGAAGCATCGCCATGAGGGTGGTACTGCATAGTGTGGCCCACCACGTTGGCAACCTTGTTGTAGCGCCCGTCGTCAAGCTCGCGCATGGCATGCAGAATGCGGCGCTGCACAGGCTTGAGGCCGTCGTAGAGGTGAGGCACGGCACGCTCGAGGATTACATACGAGGCATAGTCCAGGAACCAGTTCTGGTACATTCCCGTGAGCTTGTGCGTAATGGGGTCGCCGCCACTGTCGGGGCGGTAGCCGCTATGCTCCACGCTGCCAGTCTCCTCGCCGCCAGCAGCAGGGTTCTCCACAGCACCGTTTGCCTCTTCAATATTCTCGTCAAGTTCGTCCATATCAGTAAATGGTATACATTAATTGCACTTAAGCGCAAAAATAAACAAAAAATGGCGAAAAGCGAAATTTGGGCTTGCTTTTATGGAACATGAAGCGGTTTTGGCCATTTTGCAATTCCTTCCGTTCTCACCGCTTTCCGCGCGTTAATATATTTTAACTCTTCGCGGCAACTTAAAACAAGGGTTTCATATTAATTTTGCAGTTTATAAATAAAAAATAACATAAATTAAGCACAATAGCATCCCTCATGAAAGACTTTACCGGCAAGGAACAGCCGCTTATAAGGGTACGCACATGGCAGCCTGCAATACAGCCAGACAAAGCAAAATATAACAGAAACATATGAGAAACTACACTTTACCTAGCATCCTGCTGCTTCTTCTTTTTGCAGCGCCTGCATTCTCGCAGCAGAAGGCAAGGTTCCAATTCTGGAGGCTATATATCCAAAGATGATTACTTTAATGGAAAGTACAGTTATTATTATAATGAATGGTATGGCGATTACCTCTACTATCTTCCGGCCTCAGGCGCTGCGCTTGATTTAGGATTCATAATCAAACCGATAAAGGATATTAATGTAAACATTGGAGTGACGCTTGTGAATGCCTTTAAAGGAACAAACCAGACCGGTGTTCACTTAGGCCTTGGATATAATTTCTAGGAACAGAGGCAGGGGGGCACAATGCATCCCAGGGAGCGTTCCTGCAATGCGAGATGGGATGAAAGTTTGCAACTTATAACAAAAAACAGCTATATTTGCATTTTTTAGAAGCTGTTAAATCTATGTCCTTTCAGGAGTAACCCGCGAAAAAATGCGAACATTATACTTAATAGGAACTTAAACGGTTTCTTGGCCTGTTTACCTACATTTAGACATAAAAACAAAGAATAAAGAGAGACATGAGACACACATTCTTGACAACACTATTGCTATTGATTACCATTCCGCTGTGCTCTAACGCCCAGAACTGGGACTACGTGCAGAACCACCCCGAGGAGTACTACTTTGGCGAGGGGCACGGCAAGACTGCTGAGGAGGCGATGGCATCGCTGATGAATGCGATATCGGGCCAGATTGCCACAAGGGTGACATCGGAGACCGAGATTAACACCAAGGGAGGCAACACTGAGTTCAAGAACTACATCACCACTTACTCGGGGGTATTCCTCAACAACATTGTATCGCTGCCTTTGGCGGGCAAGGCGCCCAACCTGATACAGAGGGGGTGGGTGAAGCGCGCCGATGTGGAGCGTATGTTTGCCGAGAGGGCCAACAGCGCAAAGGACTACATAAAGATTGCCGACGACCACCTGGCCGAGTACGAGATTAAGGAGGCGCTCGAGAACTACTACTATGCCTACCTGCTGCTGTGCTCGCTGCAGAGTCCCTCTTCGGTTGAGGACAATAACGGCATAGCCCTTACCACCTCCCTGCCGAACAAGGTCAAGGATATTCTCTCGGACGTGAAAGCAGTGTTCAAGAACGCAGAGAATGTTGACGACGAGATAGAGATAACGCTAGGCTTCACCTACAAGGGCAAGCCCGTAAAGTCCCTTGAGTACCTTTATAACGACGGCAACGTGGACAACCTTCCAGGATGTGCAAAAGACGGGATTGGAGTGCTGCGCCTCAAGCAAGGGTACACCGGCAAGGCCTACCACCTGAACATAAGGCACACGTTCAAGCACGAGGCTTCGTACGACGCAATGCTCAAGAGCGTAGCAAGTCTCACGCCCGACTTTGTGTACAAGGAGAACTATAAGTTTGTGGAGAACACCGGCAGCGCAGCAAAGGCACCTGCCGGCGGCAGCAAGCAGCCGGCAGGGAAGAAGGGCAATGCTGGCATAGCGCTTACCCCTACCGCCAGCCAGGTGGTAGCAGACCCGAAACCCTACATGGACTTGCTAGACAATGTGTTCAAGGCAATAAAGAGCAGGCAGTATTCCACTCTCCCCACCTCGAAGTACTTTACCAGCAACGGAAGGGATGTCTTTGACAGGCTCATAAAGTATGGCAGGGCAAACATCATTGGCACCCCCGACATACACTTCTTCAAGGGACCGCGCGGAAGCGTTGTGGCACGCGGCCTGCAGATGTCGTTCTCGTTCAGCAAAGGCGGCAGCAAGACATTTGTCGAGGATGTTGTATTCGCGTTTAACGAGGAGGGCAAGATTGACAACATTGCATTCGGCCTTGGCAAGGATGCCACAAACGACCTGCTATGCAAGGACACGCCCAAGTTCACCTACAAGGAGCGCGAGCTTATTGCGGAGTTCCTCGAGAGCTACAAGACCGCATACTGCCTTGAGAGAAAGGAGTTCATTAAGACAATTTTCTCGGACAGCGCTGTAATAATTACCGGCCATGTGGTAAAAAACAGGAAACCTGCTGTGGGCAAGGAGAACCAGCCTTACATTAGCAATGATGAGATTGTGTACACACAGCACAACAAGGAACAGTACATGCGCCGCCTTGAGCAGATTTTCAGGAACAACGAGTTCATAAACATACATTTTGCCGACAACAAGGTGCAGCCGCTCATAAAGTTCGAGGACAGGCGCCTCTACGGAATTACCATAAGGCAGCACTACACGTCGTCAAGCTACTCCGACAAGGGATACCTGTTCCTGTATGTCGACATGAGCAACCCCGATGAGCCCACCATCATAGCACGTACCTGGCAGCCGGACTTCATTGACCCCGCAGCGGTATTCGGCCTTGATGACCTGGAATAACTAGAACTAAAAAGACAAACGACCCATGAAAGACACTAAAGCACTATTTATAACACTGCTGCTGGCCCTTATGGCAGCACTCCCTGCGTTCTCGCAGCAGAAGCTGAGGTTCCACATAGACTCGTTCAAGGAGAACCCTCTTGACCTTAGCGCCCGTGAGGCGCCTACATCGCGCGACGACGGTACTGGCGAGCTATATGCGATAATCAAGGTAACCTCGACCGACCCATATGACGACCTCAATGCCTACAGCTTCGACTTCGGCAAGCTCAAGCATGTCCCCGAGATGAAGAACGGCGAGCTGTGGCTTTACGTGCAGTACGGGGCAAAGAACATAAGCATTGCCCGCAAGGGATACCTACCCGTTAACCGCGAGAGCCTGAACACGACACTGCAGCCAGGCAGGGTATACGACATGACCATCAGGCCCGAGGCAAAGAAAGTGCAGAGGCAGATGCTTCTCTTTGAGGTATCGCCCAAGGACGCCGACGTCTTCATCACCTACAAGGGGAGCGCTCCGGGCGAGGACTACAAGATTTTCGGCAACTCGGGCAAGACCGATGTCTCGGGCATGGCCGCAATGAGCCTTGAGCTGGGTACATACACCTACCGCATAATATCGAAGAACTACCATCCCAGCGAAGGTATTGTCACGCTCTCCCAGAGCAACGGCAAGCACACCGAGCAGGTTACCCTGCGCCCGAACTTCGCCCAGGTTCGCCTCAGCGCCGGTGCCGGTGCCGAAATATACATAAACGACGAGAAGGCCGGCACGGGGAACTGGAGCGGCATATTGCCGGCAGGAGTGCACAGCATTGAGTGCCGCAAGAACAGCCACAAGCCCTCAATAGAGACAATTACTGTGGTGGCAGGACAGGACATTAGCATACAGCTGCCCTCCCCCACCCCAATCACAGGCACCGTGTCGGTAATGTCGTCGCCGCTAGGAGCAAAGATTACAATTGACGGCAAGGACTTCGGCAGCACGCCTAACATAATTGACAACCTTATTATTGGCAAGCATAGCGTTGTGGTATCGAAGAACGGCTACAAGCCTAGCTCCAGCACGGTAACCATAAACGAAGGGGAGATTACAGAGGTAAACGTGCAGCTCGATGAGAAGCCCCGCGAAGGGACACTACGTGTGAGCAGCACTCCCACCGCGGCCAATATTGAGATAAACGGGAAACAGTACGGGAAGACACCGGGCACTTACACAGGCCTGCCTGTAGGATGGTACACAGTGACACTGTCAAAGACTGGATACTATAGCAAGACAAAGGATTTCTATGTAGAAGGCGACAGCACAACCAATGCCAATATTAGACTAGAGCCTAGCGAAGGCGTCCTCGAGGTCACCTCAAGCCCTACGGGCGCTACAGTTGAGGTGCGCGGCAAGTACTACCAGACCCCGGCCACCATCAGCGGCCTCCCGATGGGAAAATACAAGGTAAAGGTTTCTAAGCCTGGCTACAGGAATGCAAAGCGCGATGTCACGATAACAGGCGGCAGCAACAAAGAGTTCTTCTCGCTCAGCTACAAGCGCAGGAGGAACTTCTTCAAGTGGTTCAATATTGGAGTCCACGCAGCGGCCGACTATGGGCTCCTGACACTTGACGGCAGCGAGATATCGGTCTTTGGCGTCGGCGCAGGCGCATTGCTAAGGATTGGCAACACCGAGAGCATATTCAACCTCATTGGCGGCGCCAGGTACTGGTACAGCACATACGTTGACACTGGCATACAGCAGATGACCTACCCCATCGTGCTTAACTGGAATGTATACAGGGATGATGGTGTCGCAGGCTACATAGGCGTAGGATACGAGTTCGGCGACATAATATCATCGGACTATGAGGAAACATTCTATTGCGAAAACTGCGGCGGCTACCACGAGAATACCCTGCTGGCACCGTCACAGGACATCATCTTCCAGGCAGGCGCTAGCAACAGGCACTTGGACTGGAGCTGGTATGTCAGGGTGAGCGTGGACTTTGAGTATGTAGCAATAGGAACCGGAATCACCTACTTCTTCTAATACATATTATTACAGCAGGACATGCAAATGACAGACATATGAGACGCACAATAAGGATATTCTTCATATTCTTGCTGCTATCGGCGCCGTGCCTTGCGCAACAGAAGGCAAGGTTCCACATCAGTTCGTTCAAGGAGAACCCTCTGGACCTTAGCGCCCGCGAGGCGCCTACATCGCGCGACGACGGCACTGGCGAGCTATATGCGATAATCAAGGTAACCTCGGCCGACCCTTATGACGACCTCAAGGCCTACAGCTTCGACTTCGGCAAGCTCAAGCATGTCCCCGAGATGAAGGACGGCGAGCTGTGGCTTTACGTGCAGTACGGGGCAAAGAACATAAGCATTGCCCGCAAAGGATACCTACCCATTAACCGCGAGAGCCTGAACACGACACTGCAGCCAGGCAGGGTATACAGGATTAGACTGAGCGCGGAGGCGCAGAAGGTAGTGAAACAGATGGTGAGGTTCAACATCTCTCCAGTTGAGGCAAAAGCCATTATAATGTACAAGAGCGACCGCCCTGGAGCAACAGAGCAACTTTTAGGTACTGCTGATGACAATGGTGCCGTTGTAAAGAATCTGGAACTTGGCAAGTACAGCTATAAGATAATATCCGATAACTGCTATCCCAGCGAGGGCGTCCTTATACTTGACAATGCCAATGCGACCCACACCGAGGATGTGGTTCTTCGTGCTAATTTTGCACGTGTCAGCCTGGTGGCAGGCGACGGCGTTTCCATATTCGTTGACGGTGACAATAAAGGTGCAGGCAGGTGGAACGGTATACTGAAGGAAGGCACATACAGCATTGAATGCCGCAAGGCCGGTCACAAAAGTACCGTCGAGACACTTAGAATAGAGGAAGGCAAGGATGTCTCTCTTACGTTAGCCCATCCTAAACCAGTTACCGGCACTCTCTCAATTACCTCGACCCCATTGGATGCGGCCGTGACCATTGACGGCAAGGACTATGGCCTTACTCCACGCAACATAAATGACCTTATTATTGGCAATCACAAGGTAACGGTTTCAAAGGACGGGTATCTGCCCCAGGAACTTGAAGTTGTAATTACAGAGAACGAGGTCTTTGAACGCAGCGTAACGCTGCAGCGGGGAGGGAAGAAGAGTGCGGCCGCCGCGAGCACCGTTACTGCATCCACTCCAAAAGGACATGTATCTGTACCGCGCGACCCTCTTGAGTTGCTATGCATTGCCTGCACAGACAAGAATGACGGTTCTATTGCATACTTCACTGCCCTCCAATGGGAGATGCTCCCTGCGGACAAAAGGGAGAATTACCTGCAGATTGGCGTATCAATAAAGAAGGACGGCCATGAGCTTATTGTTGCAGCAAATGAATGCAGGAATCCCATTAACGGGAAAACAATGTTCAGGTTCGGAGGTTCAGGCACCGATTTTGCAGGAGTGCGTAATTATGAAAAAAGGAAAGAAATCAGGGAGCGATTTATTAATACTGGCCTGAGCGATACAAAGGTTATCGTTGAGCAGGCAAAAGGCAAAAAGGACCCAAAAAGAATTGAAGGAGCGCCTGCCGCCGAGGCCGCATGGAACTACAAGGCCAATGAATCTGACAGGCAGCAGTGGTATCTTCCAAGCTGTTCAGAACTGGTACTCATATCACAGAACAGGAAGAAAATAAACAGGTTGCTGGAGAAATATTTCTCTTCTTATGACAAGATAGCCTATAGCTTGTGGAGCAGCACTGAGGGCGACCCCAGGCACTCCTGGAAAGTATCTATGAGTGGAGGTTCTATTAAAGACTTCTATCGCAATGATAACGGCCGCGTGCGCGCTGTAACTGTTGAGGATTCCCGCAGTGCTGAACCAGGCAATGGCTACAGGAACGAGGGGGAGATTTGCGGAACCGTTACTGACAGGAAAAGCCTCCCGCTTGAAGGCGCAAAGGTATATAGTCCTGACGGCACCCTTATAGCTACTTCAAAGGCAGACGGTACATTCTCATTCAAGACCTCAGGACAGATAAGGTCCGTTACTGTAGAAAAGGATGGTTACTTCAGTTACAAAAAGAAGATTAAAGAAAAGAACATGCTTTTCAAGATGAGAAAGGGTTCTCTCACAAACCAGTGGTTCCTTAATCTTGTATTTGAAAATGACTTTACTGACAAATCTCCCTACGCTGGTCTCATGGCGGGCTATCTTGGGAAGTGGGGCGGTTACCTTAAAGTTGCGCCTCTTCTTCGCGGGAATGACTACGTATACTGGCCTGCTGTAACTGCTGGTGTTACAAAAAGATTATGCCGCTGGATGCACATGTACCTTGGCATGGGCATTGCACCATATCAAGGGAAGTATTATCATGAAGGATTCTCAGAAGCAATAGACCTGGGCTTTATCATAAAGCCTACAAAGCATTTTAATATTGACATTGGTACAACAATCTCTGGGGCATATCTTGTTCCAGGTATCCACATTGGTCTTGGATATTCATTCTGACAAGCATAAACAAATATACACTATGAGACACTACACTAGACTTTACTTGTTACTGCTATTGTTCCTTGTGGCTGTGCCGTGCCCTGCGCAGCAGCCGGCAAGGCGCGCGCTCGTGTTCGGGCTTGGAGAGCAGGAGGATGCCTCATGGGGCAAGATTAACGGTGACAAGGATGTTGACTACATTGTAAAGGAACTGGCGGGAATTGGGTACACCGACATTGTAACCCTAAAGAACGCCCAGGCCACGAAGGCCGCCATGGTAAATGCCTTTGAGGCTCTTGCCGGCCGCTGCCAGGCAGGCGACAAGGTATATGTGCACTACTCGGGGCACGGGCAGCTGATGACCGACATTAACGGCGACGAGTCGTTCAAGTGGAACGGAATGCATTCGAAGTGGGACGAGGCGTGGATACCCTATGACGCATACATGGTGTACGGCCCCAAGGACAAGGGCGAGAAGCACTTCTCGGATGACGAGGTTGCCGTTTGCCTGAGTGCCATACGCAAGAGCATTGGACCGGAAGGCGAGCTGGTTGTGGTTATTGACGCATGCCACAGCGGAGACGCCACATGCGGCGACATGCCGCCGGTGAGAGGCATTGGACTGAATTTTGCTATTCCGCGCCAGGGTAACGCCGTGCTGGAGAAACCGGTTGAGGAGCAATGGCTCACTGTGAGCGCATGCAAGCCATTCCAGCTCAACTCCGAGATGCATGCCCCGCAGGTGGGCAAGCTCACATACGCGCTCTACAAGATGGGGCTGGAGGTTCTTGAGCTGGAGAGCAGCAAGCTGCAGAAGGCACTGCATGACTTTATGGAGAAGAACCGCGGACCGCTGCCCCAGACACCAGTTGTAAGCGGAAAGAAAAAACTTTAGAATAGCAGGGTTACTTTTGGATTGTATTTTCTTTAACTTGTGTAAAAGATGAATGTTCTTTGGGGCAAAAAGAAAAAGGCGTACAGCGACACCGAGGTTGTCAACGGATTGCAGAAGAGGGATTCCATAATAGAGGAATGGTTCTACAATGCTGCCAAGAGATATTTCGGGAACTGCTTTAACGAGGTGTTCTTTAACAGGGACTGCAAGGATGAGATTTTCCAGAATGCATTCATAAGGCTGTGGACCGAGATTGAGAACGGGCGCATAAAGACCATAGGCAACGGGATATGCCGCCAGCAGCGTACTGGAGAATATGTTCCCATGACATGCAGCCTTACAACGTTCCTGATGGCATTTGCCAAGACCGAATACAGGGAACTGGTGCGAGGCAACAGGGAGGAGAGCTTTGAGGAGTTCTACGATTCGGCACAGCATGAGAGCGCTTTTGCATTTGACGCTGACGAGAATGCCGAGGAGATGAAAAGCAGGATTGTTGACGAATGCATACTGCAGCTGCCGCCTGCCTGCATTGAAATCATTACTCTCTATTACTTCCAAGGCAAGAGCCTTGACGAGATAATGGAAATGAGGAATGAGAAGAACAGCAGCAAGAATGGCCTGAAGACCGCAAAGAACAAGTGCATGAACACGTTACGTGAACGTGTGCTAAAGGAATACAGAATGTGCGACATTTAGCCTTGCTACGATTATGACAGACAATGTGGGACAAAACGGATATGATGAGACCGGCGCAATAATAGCAGAACGCCTGGGCGAACACAAGCGCAAGCTTGACAGGATGGCAGCATGGGAAAAAGGCGCTGCCAGAGGAAAGGCCAGAGCGAGGATGCTGTATGCAGGAGTGTCTATAGCCGCATGCATAGCGCTGGCAGTGATAGTTGGGCCGCTTGCAGGCCCGCAACTGGACAGGCAGGCACTGGAGGCTCCTGGAATGTCGCTCTTCAGGGCCGCCACCCCTGGGGCCGACAAGGTTGAGCAGCTGATAGCAAGCCAGGACTACTACAAGGCACTGGACATTATTAAGCCAATGCTGGAGGAGAGCGACAGGAAAGTGAAGGAGACCGCTAAAGAGGGGCGCTTTGACGACGAGGAATGGACCTATAGCCTCAAGGCCGAGAAGCTGATGAACGCCGAGCTGCGCTGGACATACATATACCTGCTGGTGATGGTGGAATGTGACCGGAGTGCCGTAAAGGAACTGAAGAAGTACCTCGAGGACGAGGAGTCGTGCCTGCACAAGGACGAGGCAGACAACATGCTCAGGGCACTTAGATAGGAGAAGGAAGAACACACTGTAATATTTATTTACAACTTATATAACTTATTTATTATGAAAAAGATTATTGCTTTATTGACTGCATTATTCATTGCAATGCCTACATTTGTTGAGGCACAGTCGAAGAAGGACATTGAAAAGGTCCTTAACGGTAAGGCGTCCAAGGCGGTACGCAAGGAGGCAAAGAACCTTAAGAAGGCTGGATGGAAGGTGCTTCCGGGTGCCCTGCCGCTTGACAAGCAGCTTGAGCGCTCATATACAATGCAGCTCGAGGTCGACGACGAGATGTTTCCGAAGTACATGATGGCGGACGCTATGAGCTATGGCGAGACTTATGACGCTGCCAAGATACAGGCCACCGAACTGGCAAAGACAATCATCGCAGGACAGATACAGACAGAGGTGACTACGCTAATTCAGAACACTGTCGCCAACAAGCAGCTCTCGGCCAATGACGCGACATCTATCGTGGAGACCGTCATGGCAAGCAAGAGCCTTATTTCCCAGTCTCTTGGCCGCACAATCCCCGTTGTTGAGGCATATAAGAAAGTAAAGGACGGATACGACGTGACAGTGCGCATAGCATACAGCCATGAAATGGCAAAGAAACTTGCCAAGAAGATTCTGCTTGATGAGCTCGAGAAGAAAGGCAATGACCTTCACAAGAAGCTTGACAGCCTTATGCAGTAATACTGCACAGACTGATACAGCGTGGCCATTGGCAGCGTGAAGCATAGGCAAGGCCTACGCAAAGTATTGCTCCCTAGTCATCTGTGGCGCGCCACAGATGACTAGGGAGCAATTGTCATCCCCGACAGAGCGTAGCGACGAGGGAGTTCCTGTTTGCTACTGGGCCCTTAAAATAGCTTAAAATAGGGATTTCACGAATTATATGCTCTTTTGAATGAGATTTTTAGGCAAAATTTCACTATCTTCGCAGAATATTTGTAAAAGGGATGGCTGTGTGCAGGAATGCAGCCGTGAAGAAAGGCAATAACAGATAAAAAAAGATATAAGATTATGGCACAGGAAGATGTATTCAAGAAAGTAGTTGCGCATTGCAAGGAGTATGGTTTCGTGTTCCCGTCGAGTGACATATATGACGGCCTTGGGGCTGTCTATGACTATGGACAGATGGGTGTGGAGCTCAAGAACAACATAAAGACTTACTGGTGGCAGAGCATGGTGCTGCTTAACGACAATATCGTAGGTATTGACTCGGCAATTTTCATGCACCCCACAATATGGAAGGCGTCGGGACACGTCGACGCGTTCAACGACCCCCTCATCGACAACCGCGACTCGAAGAAGCGCTACCGCGCCGACGTGCTCATAGAGGAACAGATTGCGAAGTACGAGGAGAAGATGGAGAAGGAGGCGGCAAAGGCTGCGAAGCGCTTTGGCGACTCTTTCAACCGCGAGCTCTTCATGGAGACTAACCCTAAGGTGCTTGCCGAGAAGGCAAAGCGCGACGCCCTGCAGGAGCGTTTCGCAAAGGCGCTGAATGCCATGGACCTGGAGGAATTGCGCCAGATTATCATTGACGAGGAGATTGTATGCCCTATCTCAGGCACACGCAACTGGACCGAGGTGCGCCAGTTCAACCTCATGTTCTCTACCGAGATGGGCTCTACTGCCGACGGCGCAATGAAGGTATACCTGCGCCCCGAGACTGCACAGGGTATTTTCGTGAACTACCTGAATGTGCAGAAGACCGGCCGTATGCGCGTACCTTTCGGTATTGCACAGATTGGCAAGGCCTTCCGTAACGAGATTGTAGCACGCCAATTCATTTTCCGCATGCGCGAATTCGAGCAGATGGAAATGCAGTTCTTCGTGCGCCCGGGCAGCGAGCTCGAGTGGTTCAACAAGTGGAAGGAGACCCGTTTGGCATGGCACAAGGCATTGGGATTCGGCGACGAGGCTTACCGCTACCACGACCATGAGAAGCTTGCGCACTATGCGAACGCCGCTACCGACATCGAGTTCCGCATGCCGTTCGGCTTTAAGGAGGTTGAGGGTATACACTCGCGCACAAACTTTGACCTCTCACAGCACGAGAAGTTCTCGGGCAAGAACATCAAGTACTTCGACCCTGAGACAAACGAGAGCTACACTCCGTATGTGATTGAGACATCAATTGGCGTTGACCGCATGTTCCTCAGCATTATGTGCGCCTCGTACTGCGAGGAGAAACTCGAGAATGGCGAGACACGTGTTGTGCTGCGCCTGCCTGCTGCGCTTGCGCCAGTGAAGCTGGCAGTGCTCCCGCTCGTAAAGAAGGACGGCCTGCCCGAGAAGGCACGCGAGATAATGAATGAGCTTAAGTTCAACTTCAACTGTTACTATGAGGAGAAGGACTCTATTGGCAAACGCTACCGCCGCATGGACGCGATTGGCACGCCTTACTGCGTAACAGTTGACCACCAGACCCTTGAGGACGGCATGGTTACACTGCGCGAACGCGACACAATGGAGCAGCGCCGCGTGGCAATAAGCGACCTCCGCAACATTATACAGGACAATGTAAGCATTACATCACTGTTGAAGAAACTGTCTTAAGATACAGATTATGAGAAATTTAAAGATACTCTCTCTCCTTGCTGCAGCAATCCTTGCGCTTGCTGCATGCAGCGAGACTGAGGAGATTCCTGAATTCAACGACTGGGAGAAGCGCAACACGCAGTTCATAGACTCCATTGCGCAGGTGGCCCGTGCAAACGAGAGCGGCGACTGGAAGATATTCCTCGACGAGAGGATTCCCGACACCACACAGGTGTGGGAGAATGACGACTATGTCTACTGCCAGGTGCTAAAGGCCGGCGACGGGACCGCAAGCCCGCTCTACACCGACACGGTAACAGTAAACTACCAGGGACGCCTTATCCCGTCGAGGAGCTATCCGGCGGGCTACACGTTCGACGGGTCGTTCGACGGGGAGCTAGAACCGGACTTTGACGTTCCTGTAAAGCTTATCCTGTCGGGCACTGTAATAGGTTTCTCCACTGCCGTTGAGCACATGGTTGCCGGCACAACAAGGAGCAGCGGCGACTACTGGAGAGTATATATCCCGGCAAAGCTCGGGTACGGTTCGGTAAGCCATACAGGAATACCTGAGTACTCTACACTTATATTTGACATTAACCTGGTCTCCTTCACCTCACCGGTGACACCAGACTGACAAGCAAAGCATTATGGAAATGAAAGACAGCCAGTTCCAGATTGAACTTAAAGAGGATGTGGCCGAGGGCGTATACTCTAACCTTGCCATTATAGCCCACTCTACATCGGAGTTTGTACTCGATTTCGTGCGCATGATGCCTGGAGTGGCAAAGGCACAGGTGAAGTCGCGCATTATAATGACTCCCGAGCATGCAAAGCGCCTTACAATGGCCCTGCAGGACAACATCATGAGGTACGAGAAGCAGTTTGGCGAGATTCGCCTGCCCGAACGCGGCGGCTACATGCCAGGAACGCCGTTCAAGGGCGAGGCCTGATATCCTGTTTACTTACGGCAGCTGCCAACTGGGCGGTTGTCATGAAAAAGGACTCCCTCGTCGCTTCGCAGTGGGGTAAAGGAGAAAGGCCGTTCTTTGTCATTCAGGCCGCAGGAAGGAATCTCATGCAGACAAAAACATAGGAGAAGATGAGTCGGACTCGTCTTCTCCTATGTTTTTGTTAGTCTACCATCACCCCCTTGCAGCGGAACTCCGAGAGCGAATATCCTGTATGCCGCTTGAAGTATCGGTTAAGGTAGCTCTGGTCGGGGAAACTGAACTCGTTTACCAGTTCCTGGAATGTCTTGTGGGTGTACACAAGGGCCACCTGCAGCTCTATGATGGTGTAATGGTCAATAATCTCCTTTGCGTTCTGCCCGCTGGTGCGCTGGCATATTGCATTGAGGTGGCGGGTAGAGACCTTGAGCATGTCGGCATAGTACTGCACAGAGCGCTCCTCACGGAACTTCTTTGTGAGCATGGTACGGAACTCATAGAAGAGCCTCTCTTTCCCGTCATCAACGCGCTCCTTGCCACGCCTTGACTTGTCCTTGCTTATGTGCTGTATGTACAGCAGCAGCGAATTAACGGCGAGGATGATATTCTGCTGGCAGAACTCAATATTCTCCTCAACACAGGACTCGGCGTCTATGATATCGACCTGGCGGAAAAGATTAGTCACGAACTCATTCTCAAGCTCAGTGTTGCAGCCCTGATGGGTGCAGCACTCGATTTCCTGCATCTCCTCGGCGCTTATGGCACTGCGGGCTGCCAGCCATATATGCTTGGAAAGGCCCAGAAGACGTGCCGAGAAGTCACTCGTGATATCGAGCAGCAGTATGCTAGAGCCCATTGGGCAGATGATGAGCTGCCCTGGAGTGAAACGGTACTTCTGCCCGTCAATGGTGAAGAGCGCCTCGCCTCGCTGGCAATAGAATATTGAGGTATGCTGCATCTGGTACACGCGCTGCACGAACTGCTGCAGCGACGACTGAGTAGTCGCGAACCCCTTCTGGGGCAGTTTCTTCAGATATATGTTATTCATGGTCATGTTTGTTTTATCTATACAAAATTAGTCAAAATAAGCATTAAAGCAAAACTAAAAGGACTATTCTTGCACAAATTGTACAATAAAAATAAATTAATGCATGCGCATTTAAATTTTTGCAAGGATTGGGATTGTGCTTTTGAGGATGTTCAAGGCATGACAATACATCGCCACACTGAAGGCGGTTGGGCTCAGCTAAAACGCAAGAGGCATAGGCCCTGAACAGCAGCGCTGCCATCATTATTTCCCTTCGTTCGTTAGATTTTCTAGAGATAAAGAGTATCTTTGCAGATAATCAAGAAACTGCCACTTATAAGCATGAACCTTAGAAAGAACATATTGCTCCTGGTACTGGCCTTTGCTGTCCCCATGCTGGCACAGAAGGCCGAATGGGAGAAAATAAGGTATGACATTGAGGCCAACGGCACAGTGTCGCGAGGGGAGCATGCGCCCTTCTGGCTTGTTAGCAACAGGCATGGCATGACATCCTTGAAGAACAGCAGCGCAATGCTGAGCGCCGGGCTGTTCCGCGATTTTGACAAGGGGAAAAGGTTCACCTGGGCCTATGGTGCCGAGCTGGCCGGCGCATGGAACCACTATTCGCCATTCTATGTGCAGCAGCTTTACGCCGACATAAGATACGGTTGCTGGGAGCTCAGCATTGGCAGCAAGGAACGATGGAGCGAGAACAAGCACCGCAGACTGAGCGGCGGCGGACTTACATTCTCGCAGAATGCACGCCCGATACCGCAAGTAAGGTTCGGGATAAACGAGTACACAACAGCAAAATGGCTGTTCAACAGCTGGCTGCAGGTTAAGGGGCACTTGAGCTACGGATGGCAGACCGACGGCAACTTCCAGCGCGGGCACATGGAGAACGCTGTGACAGGCAGCAGGTATACCGACAAGGTGCTTTTCCACGAAAAGAGCGCATTCATAAAGATTGGCAAGCAGGAGAGGTTCCCCTTTGCCGTGGAAATGGGACTGGAGATGTACACCCAGTTCGGAGGACGGGTGTGGGAGAAGAGGAGCAGCGGAGACGTCATAATCCATGACTTGCCGCACACATACGAGGAGTACCTTAAAGCATTCATCCCCATGGCTGGAGGCAGCAAGTCAACCGAGATGGACCAGACGAACATAAACGGCAATGTCTTTGGCAGCTGGCACCTGGCGTTTGACTACAGAAAATGCGGATGGAAGGCCAAGGCATACTATGAGCATTACTTTGAGGACCATTCGGGAATGCTAGGTTTTGACTATCACTACAACCGCGACGGCAAGAAGCAGATGATAACCTACCTGCCATGGAGAGACTTCATGATAGGCGTGGAACTTACCGTGCCAAAGAACAGGGTTATCGGTACCGTTGTATATGAGTTCATAACCTCGCGTGACCAGAGCGGCCCAATCCTCCAGAACCCCTCGGGCGACATGATGGGGCAGGCTGGCGGCAAGGACTGGTACTACACGCACAGCTACTACCAGTCGTGGCAGCACTGGGGAATGGCCATGTGCAATCCGCATACGCTGTCACCATTGTACAACAAGGAACCGAACATGACTATGCCCTACTCGCGTATACACTCACACCATATTGGACTTGACGGCACGCCGTGCGAGACTATACAATACCGCATAATGGGCTCGTGGACAAGGCACTGGGGGTCGTACGAGGACCCGCTGCCAGTTCCTCTCTCACAGCTGAGCATAATGGGAGAGGCCACCTTTATACCCAAGAGGCTGAAGGGGTGGAAAATCACAGCTGCAATAGCCTATGACCACAGCCGTCTTATCGGAAACAATTTCGGCGCTACACTCACAGTCTGCAAATCAGGTTGGTTAAGTAACAAGAAATAATGAAAAGGAAGATATACACTATAATGGCACTGCTCGCTCTCGTGCTTACATCGTGCGAGAGCTATCTTGTTAACGGAGACCTGGACGGGTTCTGGCAAGTGACAAGCATTGAGGAGAAGCAGACGGGCGACATAACCCGCTGCAAGGGCGACATATACTACTCGTTCCAGCGGGAACTGGTGCTGGTGTCGTACGTTTCACCGGATGTCCCCACAGGACAGGTCAAAGAAAACCATATAGCATACTTTGCTCACAAAGATGATTCTATATTTATGACTGATTTCAGAATATATATCAATAAAGAGGGGAAGAGCTCACCGCTTTCCCAACTTGCGAAATTCGGGCTTTATGAATTGTACAATGCATTTAGTGTAGAGAAGCTGACAGGGAAGTCGCTTGTGCTTGATTCGGAGAAGGCACATATCGTATTGAGAAGATATTAACACGTACACCGTATTACTATGACAGGAAACACACCACTGCCGAAAAAGAGGATTGAATACATTGACGCCTTACGCGGGTTTACAATGATACTCGTTGTGTTCTCCCATGTGGAGGCCAAGAGTTTCGGATTTGCCGACCCTACGTTCATAAACTCCCTTTTCCTTTCGTTCCGCATGCCGCTGTTCTTCTTCGTAAGCGGGTTCATCGCATACAAGGCAAGCATGCAGTGGAACCTTGCGACTTGGTGGCAGATGAGCAAGAAGAAAATGCTGATACAGTTGATTCCTACATTTGTATTCGGGCTTATATACGCATATGCATATGCCGGCACGGACATATTAGAATTTGTGACACTGAACAACAAGTTGGGCTACTGGTTCACCATTGCACTGTTCGAGATTTTCCTTATCGTATACACGGCAAACACCTTGTTATACAACAATGACCCCAAGGTACACAGGCGCCGCATGATGGTTGCCTTGATAATTCTGTCGGCAGGCCTGTTCCTTGCAAAGATTGTATTGAAATCGGTCCCGGCCTTGAACGAGGCAGGCAACTGGCTCACGCTGCACCACACATTCAACTATTTCCAGTATTTTGCATTCGGTTACATATGCACCATGTATAAGGAGGAGTTCAACAGAATGCTTGAGAACAGATTTGTCCCGGCAGTCATAATAACCCTGTTTGCCGCACTTTTTTATACAAAGACGTGCTGTATTGGAGAACTTGCAAGCGGCGGTGTGTGGAGAATGGTTGACATTATGCTTGAGGCAGTACTGGGATACTTGGGACTGCTTATCGTATACAACACATTCAGGACATACCAGAGTTCCTTCACGGCCGACAAGAAGGTGGGGAGAACCCTGCAGTTCATTGGCAGGAGGACTCTTGACATATACCTGCTACACTACTTCTTCCTGCCCCACCTGCCGCAATTGGGCAACATGCTTGGCGACGGAAAGAATGCCACATTGGAACTCTTTTTAGGTTTGTTGCTATCGCTGATAGTTACCGGGATGTGCCTTGCTGTAAGCGGCATACTGCGCACCAGCCCACTGCTTGGAAAATGGCTATTCGGAGCAAATAGACAGAAATAATACATTATACCCAGAAGTATATTGGTAAATTTGAATACTTTGTATAAAAGAACATACATTAACGTGAGCTAGATATAAGTTCAACCGGATTACGAATCTGTCCCGACAGAGCATGTTTGTCATTCTGACGATTCCTTAATGAAAACACTAAAGAGGTTTTGATGAGTTTTAGCGAACTAGCGGTCTACGCCCAAAGTGTCAGCCTTAGGAACTAAAGTCATTAACGAATGTGAAGATTCTCTTATTTCGCGATAATTCAGTACTAATTGTTATATCAAATTCACGTTACATTAAAGAATTATTCTGTTTTGTTTGCGATTAACTTTGCAAATAACATATAACAACGGTAAATATATGAAGATTAAAGGAGATGAGGTATCACTCAAACAATTTGTATTTCTCTGCTTGTACTATGGTATAGCTCGTCACATACCATCACGTGGGTTAGGCGGCAGAAGTATCCGCAGATGGTGCTGCAAACATATTTTTAGGCATTGTGGAGCGAATGTAAACGTTGAGTATGGAGCAAAATTCGGCACAGGCGTAGACATTAGCCTCGGCGACAATTCCGGTCTAGGAATACGGTGTGACATACCAAGCAACCTCACTGTCGGTAATAACGTAATGATGGGACCTGACTGTGTAATACTTGACCGTAATCATCGATATGACCATACAGATATCCCTATGATTATGCAAGGCGATACAGAACGTAAGCCTACAATCATTCAGGATGATGTATGGATAGGATGTCAAGTGCTCATCATGCCAGGCAGAACCATAAGAAAGGGAAGCATTATTGCCGGTGGATGTGTACTGTGCAAGGACTTTCCCGAGTATGCCATCGTAGGAGGCAACCCTTCAAGATACATTAAGAGCCGTAAGCAGGAGTGTTCATGAAAGGAATTTATCAATCAATTCCGGATAATGCTCTATGACTTTACAAATCTGCCTGTCATTGTTATCTTCATGCAGATTAGTTGTCATCAAAGAAGCATCTTTGTGCAATACTTGATAGAGCAGGTCTATCTGAAAAAAAGGATTGCTCAAATTTATCAGACGCGTCTTGGTGCCAGCCATTACACCCATTGCCCAAAACCACACATCATCAGCTTGCGGTGCCAAACGCATAAAGAGAGACTTGTCGGTAACGTCGGAATACAACGAATGGGGAGGATACAAAGTACCAGCACCTCCTAACGGGAATATTGGCATTGCTGTATGGTTGGTAATATTGTGCCGCCATTTCCTATAAGGAACAAGCTTGCCATTCTCCATCACTGGCTGATGAGCCAAAGCACAAAGACGCATATCGGGAGTCTCCAAGTGGGTTTCATAGAGTTTCTCCAACAACCTGCGACTGTACAACAAATCATCATCAACAGTCACCAATATGTCATCAGGGCAAAGCAACAATGCCGGCACCAGTTTCTTGTATGAACGGATATCGTCACAGAAACGGATTTCGACACCATACTTGTCGCGGATGGTAGCAAGACGCCGTGGCAAACGCTCAGGAGAGAAGTTTACATTATCGAGCCAAAGGATAATACGGTCGGGGCGCCTTGTCTGCACCAACAGTGAAGCAAGCACATGGGGAACGACCTTTGCGGCACGACGGCCATAACTTGTAAGACTGACAACCAGTTGTGGGTGCTGCGCCTCGGTCACTGGCGACAGACGTCGCTTTGGCACCATCATGAGCCATAAAGCATAGATGAGTCCGCAGAAATATGACCATAATATTTTTATATACTTCATACCTTAAAGGGAAAATAATTGTTCTCTATGACCAAGCGATTGAAATCGTACTGGGTTACACAGTCCTTGCTCCTTGAGTCGCACAAGAGGAACCTTGCCAAACGGAATGCAAGCTGCATACTACGGGTTGTACGGTAGAAGTATCTCAACACAAGAGGCATGTTCAATAAAACCCATACAATATACTCAATTGTGCCGAAATGGAGACGCACATTTATAAAGCGGTTGAGATAGTGCAGATAATATTTAGACACGCCCATAGTCTTACCCACCGTAGCTCCTACCTTATGATAAATAAGCGAGTCAAGCACACATGCCATTGGGATTTTGTTTTCTCTCATGCGCAAAGAGAACTCAAAATCCTCTTCACCGAAGAAGAAACGTTCTGTGAACAAATGCCCCTGCTCATCAATCAGTTCGGGATAGAAGAAGAGCGCACATCCTGTTACAAATGAGATTGGGATGTACTCATTCTCCTTGACTTCAGAATCGTGGCTGCCGGCATAGTTATAGCGACGGAAACCAAAACGTAGTTTGCCGCCACAGTTCCAAATCTTATGCTTGTCATAATGGTAATTAATCTTTGGAGTGAGCACACGATATTGCGGATGTGAGGCAGAGAATGCCTTGATTCGCACAAGGAAATCGGGCATGACCTCAGTATCATTATTCAGCAACAGATAACTGTCGGGGCTATCCTTGGCCGCAATTGCAATTCCTTTGTTGTTGCCGCGGGCAAAGCCGTAGTTGTCATCAAGCGACACTATACAGACATCAATGCAGCCGTTCTCTCTTATCCAAGAATCGATACGCTGCAAGGAATCGTCGGAAGAACCGTTGTCAACCACATAGACACGAAAATTGCCTTTGGCCTTAACCAAGGATTCCAAACAAGCCAACGTATCATCAGCACCGTTCCAATTTAGTATTATTATAGCAGTCATACGCGTTTATTAATCCTGTATATACTGAACAGACACAACAAGAACAGCAGAATCTCGGAAAAGGACATGGCCCAGGCCGCCGCAGCAGCACCGTATTGCGGCGCAAGACACAGCATGAATATGACACTGAATACTCCGGTAACCAATACTGAACGAAAGAAAAAGTGCTGTCCGTCCATATTTATTAGTCCGACAATACCTACAAGGTAATTGATCTCGCCGAACAGGACTACAAGTGTCATTATGCGTATAAGCGGAACGCATGCTGCAAACTCCTTGCCGCAGAGAATATCCGAAATGAGTGGAGCAAACAGATAAACGCATGCTGCCGCTACAGACACTACTGCGGTGAAAGGAACGGCTATCTTACGCAACAACCGGACATTCTGCGCTACCGGCTGACCTTTGAAACGAAGACTGAGATGAGGAAACAAGGCCTGGGCGGCAGGCGAAATCAGCGACTGGAACCCTTTGATTACCTTTTCTACTGCAGAATAGGCACCGACAACCTCATCGCCAGCAAACTGCTTAAGGATAAACACATTTGCATTACGGTAGAGGTTCATGCCGAAAGTAGAGCCGAAGACTGCGCTGCCCTCCTTAAGCTGCTCCTTGACATCGGCCATCCTTGGCATTCCCAGCCTGAGGCCAAACTGCCGCCGTACAAGCACCTGACTGAGGAGCGCTGCAAGGATATACCCGAGAGAGTTGAAAAGGATAAGCAGCTCATAGTCCTCGCTGCGGCGCACCAAGACAAATATAAGGAGAGTAAACAGTATCTTTGATGACGCATTGACTATTGTCATGTACTTCATCTTCTCCATTCCCTGAAAAAGCCATACAGGCGTGAGGATATCGCCTGCTACCATTCCAAGGCCATACACAAGCATCAGCACGCCGCTGGCGTCCTTCAGCAGCCAGCGGGAGAAAGGCAGCATGGCAGCAAGAAGAGCAACAGCAATAAGCGCCTTGCTTGCCGTAACTGCACTATATATACGCGACACCGCCGCCTTGTCATCGCGGCACTGCGATATCATCTTCGTAGCAGAAAAGTTAAATCCGTACGTGCAGAAAAGTATTATATACTGTATGATAACATATATATATGAGTATGCACCATAGCCTTGCATGCCAACCACACTAATGATATACGGCAGCGTCACCAATGGCAACAAGACGTTGAGCGCGTTCAGGACTGAAAGCGATAGAAAGTTCTCTATAAGATGCTTATAGTTCTGTAGTTTCATATTACATGCAATATTCTTTATCCTTATCCTTGGCACGCAAGCACTTATTGACAAACCAAAGCAACAGGACTATAACAGGAAACTCAAACACCACCAGATGGAAGAAATAGAATTCAAACCATCCCATAGCCAAAAGGCCGCATTCAAAGAAAAATATCACATATACATATATATTGCCCCACTTGATTGTTGCCAGTTTCAGGCAATACATCATTGTGCTCAATAACAGGATATATATAACAAACGAACATGGATTAGTATATAAATATATGGTACCAAAGAATGTACGGACATTGGTCACATTAATGCCAGAATTGTAATAATACGGATTAACCGGACTAATAAGCTCACCATTACCCGTTAGGGAATTGATGATATTGACAATTGGCGCCCAAATGGTTTCAAAACTGCCTGCATCAGGGAATCCTGCCTGCATATCAATACTCAGGCCATACACCCCACTTGTAAGATAATGCAGAAAATGCATATAGATAAAATCAAGAAAAACATCATCGACACCTCTTGACTGAACAACAAGAATGGCAAGTGCATATGCAGCAAAGAATATAGCAAATGCTCCAAGCAGGACAAAAAGGGCAAGCTTCACTGTCAAGCGCGTCTTGCCTGCAAATATGCGCATGATAATCGCTCCAAGCACTGGTATCACAATCCATCCTACAACCTGATTAAGAATGCCGACAGACAAGAAGACCAATATAATGGGCCATAACCACCAACGTTTTTTGGAAACATAGTAGATACTCATCATCAGCAAAGGAAAAGTCAGAATTCGCAGGTGCCCCCATAAGCCACCGCCGCTGAGTCCGTCACTGAAATCCTTTGTACCCATTTCTCCCTCGACAGTATTGCCTAAAGAAACACGCATACGGACAAAGAACAATAAAGCTATTGCAAACAGAAGCACTTTAATACTTTCTGGGATCTCATCGTTCGGGTGCCTTGAGATGACACTTTTTCCATTGCAGCCCATAAAAGCACCGAAAACCAGACTCGGTAGGGAGAAGATAAGCAGGCCTACATTCCATATCAATATGCTTGGGTAGTAAAACTCGACAAAACCTAGATTGCCTGCAAGGACAATAGATACAAGTAAAACAATCAGATATGGCAACATTAAGCAGTTCAATGGTGTATAAATAGTCTTCCATGCTTTCAATTCAATATATAAAAGCACGGTCACCTCTAATAAAAACGATATTAGTATCAGCCAATCTTGAACACAGTCCATTCTTGATTATCAATTGATATCAAACTATTTAATTTCCCAAATAGTTTTACTTACAGAAACCGTAGCCCGTCATTTTTCATCTTCAGGAACAGTGCCAGTCCTCTCTCATTCCTAGTTACCAGACATTGCTATGCACTCTATAAAAGGACTTAACGGTATAAAATTAAACAGTCTCTAATTTATTATTGGTTCTTATGATACGGTCTTTGATTATAATCCACACAGACGTTCCGAAGAAAGCGAGGAACACGTACAGCAACCCCATCATCATTTTCTTAGGCGACGAGGCCTTTACTGGCACGTAGGCAGGCTGCATGACCACGCACACAGGCGTTTGCTCCTGAACACGTGCACGTGCCAATTCCAGGTTATGCGCTATCTGTGAATAGACTCCAAAGGCAAGGTCCTTTTCACTCGACAAGCGGTCAAGTTCTATCTGGTACATTGCGTTCGTTATGTTCTGATGACGACCTAAATAATTTGCGTAGGCGTCCTGCGCATCGCGGTACTTGGTCTCTGCCGCCGTGTAAAGCACCTCGGCATACTCCAGATCCTTACGCGCCTTTGCCGAGCGGTATCTCTCGACATATTCCTGCAGTTTTTCCGAGACCGCATTCGCTACAAAGGCCGCAATCTTGGGGTCCTGCATAGTCACATTTATAGTGATTACATTGTTTCCTTTGTCTACCGAAATGCCTATGCGACCGTCAAGTGCAGCAAGCATCTTGAACTGCTGCTTCGATGGGCTGAAGTTTTCCTGGGCATCAAGACCGTCGATATGGACTTCCTTGCTGTCACCGGCTATGAGTTCCAACGGTACAGAATAAATTGCAGTCCACCATGGTTTTCTCTGGTGCAGCAGGAGATACTCATACAGGGTTGTCTCAATCTCTTCGTCCTGTGACTTCACTTGCATTAGGAGTATTTCTGAGAGAAATGGCGTAGAAGAGACTATCTGGGGGTAGAGTTCGGGGTAGAATGCGTCGTCGCTCATGTTCCCCCCGATATTTACACCGGCCATGGAGGCTAGGGCGCCAATACTGCCAGGAAGAGAACCAGAAGAGGAGAACTCTGGGGCCAGGACCGATGTTGCAGTATACTGCTTGGGGATACTGAACGCAACGATAATGGCCAGCACTCCTCCAATGAAGCAGTTTATCAGCAGCAGTTTCTTTCTGGACCACAAAAGCAGGAGTATCTCTATTATGCCATCATTATTCTTCTCTTCCATACAAAGACTTATTTTAGTTATACTATGACCATCATCATTATATAAAGCCATATCTGCCAAGAACCACACCCTACAAAGTGAACAGGTGAAAGAACTAGGCTTCTTACAGAAAGGAACAGCGTCTCATAGGCCGCACCAGTTACTTAAGCAGGTTTACAAGCGTAACCACAACCGTGGTCAGCGATGCCGTAGCGGAGGTTATCGCGACAATCTCTGCTGTCGAGAGTTTCTTTGAGACACTCTTTGTGGGCACTACAATCTCGCATCCAGGCTTTATGTCCTTGCTTGAATACTTTGACACCTCGTTCACTCCGCCATTCATATATATGGCATAGACATCACTTTTCTTCGCCTTGTCGGTATATCCGCCGGCACGCTTTATATAGTATCCGAGTTTCTCGCCCTTCTTGTAGTTAATGGTTATGGGGTAACGTACCTCGCCGCTTATCTTTACTGTGCTGGTATACTGCGGGACCGCAAGCACGTCACCTTCGCGGAGCACAATGTCTTCGGCACTGCCAGGAGCGGCCACGGCCTTCTCAAGGCTTATGGCAACAGGATAGACGTCACCAAGGTCGAGCTTAAGGTTCATCAGCGAATCGGCCAGCGATATGTCATAACCCTTCGTATTGTCCGCACTCATGTTCTCCTCGTACATCTGTATCTGCGAAAGCCTCATCATGCCCTCCCTGCGCACACGCTCCTCGTCGGTTGTCTTGCGGTAGAGGCGTGCACCCTCGGGGAATGCGAACTCTGAAAGCCCGCCAGCAGCCTCAACAAGGTCGCTCAGCCTGTAGTTGCGGCTATACATGGCATAGTCGCCGGCAAAGTTCACCGCTCCTTCTACCGTAACGCTCTTTGTGGACGAGTTCACTGGACTATGGCGCACATGCACCTCGTCGAACGGGCGCAGCACGAAACCAGCCGTCCCGTCTACAACAAAGCCGTCCTTAAGGGCAAAAGTGAAACATTCGGTCAGCGTATCGCTCTCTTCGGTGGCCATGGCGTCATATATCTGGCGGAACACATCTACCTTCGCCATTGACGCAGCCCTTGTAAGGCCGCCTGCCTGGAGGACAAAATCCTCCAGGGTAGTATTCTCGGCATACTCATATACTCCTGGATAGTTCACCTCGCCAGATATCTTGAGGGTCTCCTCGCCACGCATGTCATTTACCGAAGGGATAAACAGCACATCCTCCTTACGGAGCGCGACATCGGCCGCCGTGCCATCCATAATGCCTTCAATATCTACCGGAAGCACTTCAAGGCGCCTGTCTGCCCTCCTGCGGTGCATTACAGCACGTGCCGTAAAGGCATCCTCGCGCAGGCCGTCGGCAGCCTCTATGAGCTCGTATACTGTATTAATGCTGCCGCCAACCTCGTACATGCCAGGATGGAACACCGCGCCCCTAATCTCGGCCATGTTAGAGAAACGCGGTATTATTGAGTCGACATATACCGAGTCGCCGTCAAGCAGGCCAAAAGAGGCAAAACCATCCTTGCCTACAGTATGCACAGAATACTCCCTGCCGCTCTTGCGCACTACCCTCACATTCTTTGTATATGCATCACCGGCAAATCCGCCCGTATAAGAAAGAAGGGTGGAAAGCGTCTCCCCGCTCTTCATCTCATACTTCATAGGGCGCTTCACCTTGCCCTGCACGTTTACAATGGCGTCATAAGGGCCAACGATAACAAGGTCATTGTCCTGCAAGCGTATATTTCCCGTATTGTTACCGTTAACAATATAGTCATAGACGTCAATCCCGGCCGCCTGCTTGCCATTCCTGAAGACCTTGATATTGCGCAGAGTACCCATGTCGCTTATGCCGCCTGCGGTATACAGGGCGTTGAACAGTGTAGACAGCGCGCTCAAGGTATATGAGCCTGGAACGGCCACATCACCTACAATCTCAACCTTTACACTGCGGGTTGAGCCTACTGAGAGACTTACAGAAGAACTGTTGTAGTATTCACCAAACACCTCTTTCACATGTTCGTTGGCAACAGCGACGGTGAGCCCGGCAAGACGTATCGGACCTATGTTCTCAACAATAATATTGCCGTCAGGCGATATTTCGCCGCTGAAGCTCTGCTGCGACGCGCCCCAGACATCTATTATTACCATATCGCCGGGCCCGAGGACATAATCGGCAGGAGTGGGGATGTTCAGCGCAGGCTCAAAGGTAAGCAGCTCATTGTTGAAAAGGTTGCGGCCATACACCTCATCGCTCTTCAGCAGTTGCCTGTAGAATGCGACGGAATCAATGTCCAGGAACGCCATCTCGTTCTGGAGCATTGCCTGCTGCCTCTCCTTGTCGGGCCTAACGCCATCCTGGCTTTTCATGAAGTCCCCGCCCTTACGTTCTGGATTCTTTATGGAATTATCCCTGTTGCGCCTGATTCCTGAGACATCAACAGCGCCAAGGCCATTCTGTTCCTGGTCATATCTTGACTTTATCCTGCGGAGCTGGTCTGGGGTAACGCCCTGGCGCAGCAGTTTCTGGGCAATAGCCCTCTCGTCTGAGCCCTTCTGCTTCTCTGCAAGGACAATCTTTAGCACCTGTTCATCGGTAAGTTTCTGCGCTAATACGCTATTGAATGAGAGTAGCAGTACAAGGAGAAAAAGAAAATATCTCTTCATCATCAGAATTTTTTGCCGTTAATGATGTATACGAACGTTGTAAGAATGAGCTTGGCGTCGAGCCACAATGAACGGTTCTGCAGATAGTCAAGGTCCATCTGCAGGCGTATCAGCATCTTCTCCATGGTATCGGTGTAGCCATTATGGATTGTAGCCATTGATGTAAGGCCCGGACGCATAAGGAGAACATAGTCGTAATCGGGATTCTCCTTACGTATTTTTTCAATGAAGTACTGGCGCTCAGGACGTGGCCCTACAAAAGACATGTCCCCCTTGAGGACATTGAAAAGCTGGGGAAGCTCGTCGAGGTGATGCTCACGCAGGAACTTGCCCACCTTTGTAAGCCTCTCGTCGCCTTTGGAGGCCAGCTGCGGCTTACCGTTGCACTCAGAATTGACGCGCATAGTGCGGAACTTGTATATGTTGAACGGTTTTCCCTTGTACCCAATCCTCTCCTGGCTGAAGATTACGCTGCCCTCATTCTGGATACGGAGCATGACATATACCACCAGGAAGACTGGAGACAAGACCAGCAGCCCTAAAAAAGAGCAAGTTATATCAAAGAAACGTTTTATAATGCGTTCAAAGGCGTTCATCCCATCCTTCATGACCTGTATTCCCTCCATAAGATTTAGAAGTTCCCGACTCTTTCTCGCCAGCAATATCTGGTTATTCTACTATAGAAACTCCTTTTTAACAAAAATATTGCAAAGAAAACACTTTTTTTCGGACAAAAAAAGCCTTGCAGGGCATTTGACACCCGGCACGACAGACTGGGCAGACGTATTCCGTTGATTCTAAACATCATACAAGGCGCCTGCCTTTTGTCTAGAAAATCACTATATATGCTCAAGCGATGCTCCTGGATAATAATGCTCCAGTATCTGCCTGCAACAGTATCCGGCCTCGCCCATCATTGCAGCGCCTATCTGGCAAAGCCCTACTCCATGCCCCCAGCCGGCACCTTTAATCACGAAAGAGAGCGAGCCGCCGTCCACAGTCTTGTCAACGACAAATGCAGAGCTGTAAAGATGTGAGGCCGAAAGCCAGCGGCGTATCTCAAGTTCCTTGCCCACTACCATGGTGCGCCTGCTGCCCACAACCCGCAGCCTTACTATGCGCCCCGAGGCAGCGCGCTCAACTGGCTGCAAGTCAATGACCTTGCCAAAGTCAATCCCAGAGCGTTCCTTTACCAGCGCCGAGAGTTCATCCTGGGTATACACCACCTTCCAGCGATAGAAATCGTTAGTCTCCTGGTCGTACCCGTTCAGTATCTGCGACAGCACTGCCGCATTGCTTGTGGAGCAGAATGACGCCGGGACACTCTCTATCCATTCACGGGCGCCTTCTTCGGTGGAAAGGGCGGGCAGCGGCTCATCGGCGGCAGAATCTCTCAGCGCCTCAAGATAGGCGTAGTCAACATCCTCCCAGCATGCCGAGAAACGTTCCGTTACACCGCCGCAGCACTTGCTGAAACGGGCATCACACACCTCGCCGCCATACTTGAGCACAATATCGTTTGTTGCTGCTACAGCACGGGCGACATTCGGGTTTGCCGCACGTGTCACTCCCTGATAGCGCTGGCAATGGTCATCGGCACAGAAATCGAAAAGCGTGTGGTCCTCGCGAGCATACCAGCGCACCACCTCGACATCATTCTCCCATCCGAGCACACCCTGGGCAACCTTCTGCTTCCTGTGCAGCTGGGCATAGAGCCAGCTGCGCGACACAATGGCGTGGGCCTTGAGGAACTCCAGCGATGACGCGGCCGACATCTCGCTCGAGATTACGCTCACAAGGTAATCCTCTACATCCACACGGTTCACCGCGCGCACTTCGCCATCCTCTACAATAAACAGCAGCTCGCCCTTGAAACTCTGGCTTTCCTTGCGCTGCCAATGGAAACTAACGCCAATCACCACATCGTGAAGAGCGAAGAGGGCCGTATCGCCTACTGGGGAGAAACTGAAGGAAGAGGACACCTCACTGCCCAGCCGCAGTATGCCGTTCTCGGCAACAATGCAGTTCTCGCCAGAGAAGAGACTCCCGTTGCACAAGAACTCCCCAACGAGGGAGAACCTTATCTGCGGCGCCCGCAGAATGCCTACATCTATCCTGCTCATGCCTCTCCGCACAACCTTGCAACAACATCATCGGCCTCTTCGCGTGAGAGCGCTACTTCGCGCAGCATGGCAAGCGCCTCATCGGCACCGATAGAACGGAAATCATCCTCGCGGGGAGTAATTACTAGCCCGGCCATATCAATTGCCCCAGGGCTCACAAGACGCTGGGCACCACCTGCTGCATAGTACGCGGCAGGACGGTGTGCTGACCGCGGAATCACATACGTGACATACCCGTCGCCGGCCGTGTAGCAGACAAACAGGTTTATCCTAGGCTCGGGCTCGCCATCCTTGAGTGGCAGTGCCGCCATAAGGCGCCTCATAAGCTCCGCCGAACGGGACACAGTCCGCGTCACTATCATGAAGAGCGGTACTGCATATGCGGGCACGCTGTACAGACATCCTTCGTCATCAACGAGCAGCGGTTCCATCCCGCACGACATCTCCTCTTGCCAGTACTCCCCGAAAAGCGGAATGCCATCGGGGGTTCCGGCCTGCAGATGTGCATGGCCGGGAGCAGAGGCCCCGCAAAGGGCTCCGTTATAGAAGAGCACCATCCCTTGCCACTCGCGCGAGAGGTGCAGCATATCGGCATACATGCCGCCCGAGAGCTGCGGGAGATGTTTTTTCAGCGGCAGGGTAAGATGATTAGGCAATATCGGGAACGGGTTCACCAGCACCTCCAGAGTCCCCATCGCACTCAATGCAAGCTGCTCCTGCGGACGGTTCTCGCTGCACAGGAAGCATTTGCGGGCCTCAACCGAGGCCTTGTCGACCTTCGCAGCCGTGGACACCACGCGCGCCGGGTTGTGCTGCAGCACAATGCCGTTGCCAAGGGCACGCTCCTGTACCGCAGCCAATGCAGCATGGCGCTGTGCCGCCTCGGGCCACTGCTGCAGCTGCTTGCCTACAAACTCCTCAAGCTCTTCCATCGCAGGAATTGCCAAGGACCTAACAAACCCTATACGCGCCTCAAGCTCTGCTGTGCGCAGGGAATCCTTATAGAGGTTATGCGCATTCACCTTCTCATGCGAAAGGGCCGCGTCGGAATTTCCGCCCCATCGGCGGCAAAGGTACAGCACGTCATATATGCGTCCAATCCTGTAGCGGCGCGAGATTGCAAGCCCTACAGCATAGTCCTCGCCATAGCTCACATTCGGGAAGCCTGTCTCGCGTATTACAGGAGTAAAGAATGCTCGCGGCGCACCAAGCCCATTGATTCTCAAGGCATTGTTACGGCCGTTCTCCTCGGTCCACTCGCGATGGTCTATCACGCCTGGAGGCAAGGTATTCAGCTCAAAGTCGCAAATGCGGTATGTGCCCACAAGCATTGCACACTGCTGGCGGTAGAACTCATCGACAATGCGCTGCAGCGTACTGTCGCTGCTGTAGAGGTCATCGCTGTCGAGCTGCACTGCAAAACGCCCGCAATGAGCGCTGTTCACTGCAAGGTCCCAGCAGCCGCCTATGCCAAGGCCGGCAGGCTCAGGGACAATATGCACTACCCTGGCGTCGCCGAAAGAGTCAATAATCTCTCCTGTACCGTCTGTCGAGTGGTTGTCTACCACAATTATATTGAACGGGAACGTAGTCTTCTGCCCAAGCACCGAGCCAATGGCGTCGGCAATGGTCGAAGAGCGGTTAAGCACCGGGATAATGACCGAGGCCTCTACCGGGAATTCGCCGATGGAAAGGTCTATTCCATCATACTTGCACGGAGGCAGCCAGGCACCTGTCGCCTTCAGATGTCGCGTACACGCCTTCTCCATCTCGACCTGTACCTCGCGCTGCGCGGGATTAACATAGTCGAACTGTTTCTCCCCGCTCTTGCGCCTGTCGCTGTCGCACACGGTGTAAAGGTACTCGCAATGGTGATATATGCTGCCATAGCGGCCCATGGCAAGCCTTAGCTGGTACAGGCCGGCATAAAGGTACTCCTCAGGAGACTCTGCAAGATACCTTTTCAGGGCACTTGTCCTGAAAAGCAACGCCGGCCCAAAATCAAAGTCATTCCTGAGCGAACCGGGCAGGCAGTCTATTGTAGGCGCCTCGGAAAGGGCACCGTCTACATCCTTCATGTAGTGCGAATAGGCCATTGAGGCACCGTCAGGCATGCTGGCCAGCATGCTGTCTATCTTTTCCCAATCCGCTTCTACATTCTCCTTAGTAAAGCAGAGCACATAATCGGCCGTAGCACGCTGGGCCATGTCCACGAAAAGGGACGTGCCGGAAAGAGTGCTTGCCTGCAGCACCTGCGCCTTGGAGGGAAGGAGCGCGCTTATAGGCGACACGCTCCAGAGCCACACCCGGGATACTGCCGGATGTGACACATGGCGCTCTATTGCCGGGAGCGCGGAATCACCTGCCGCAACAGGCATGAAGATTTCTATTGTGTAGTTTTCCATAACTTTTCTAGTTTCCTGCGAAGTTAGCAAAAAAGAAGCATATCCAGCAAATAGGCGCATACATATATTAATAAATATTTATTTCTTAATACAGGAGAGAAATACCACATTTTTGCATTATCTTCGCAGAGGATTATGCGCGCGTGCGAACGTGTATAGAAATTGAGGAAGATAGATGGAAACGAGTAAAAGGAAACTGCTAGGAATGACCCTTTCTGCACTCAAGGAGGCTGTAAAGGAGGCAGGCATGCCTGCATTTACCGCCAAGCAGATTGCCGAGTGGGTATATGGCAAGAGAGTCCGTTCAATAGAGAGCATGTCCAACATATCGCTCAAGAACAGGGAGAGGCTCGGCGAGCTGTTCGAGGTCGGTTTCAAGGCACCGGCCGACGCAGCGCGCTCTGTTGACGGGACCATAAAATACCTTTACGAGGTTGACAACGGGCATTATGTCGAGGCCGTGTATATCCCCGACGGGGAACGCGCCACGCTTTGCGTCTCGTCACAGGTTGGCTGCAAGATGAACTGCCTCTTCTGCATGACAGGAAAGCAGAAGTACACCGCCAGCCTCACCGCGAACGAGATACTGAACCAGATTCTCGCGCTGCCGGAGCTTGACAGGCTCACCAACATTGTATTCATGGGCATGGGAGAGCCGTGCGACAACCTGGACAGCCTGCTGCCGGCAATTGAGGTGCTGACAAGCGAATACGGCCTGGGATGGAGCCCGCACCGCCTTACCGTGTCAACGGTTGGAGTGCGCAAGGGCCTCAAGCGCCTGCTCGATGCCGGCGACTACCATATAGCCGTGAGCCTTCACCACCCGATACCCGAGAAGCGCATGGAGATTATGCCTGCCGAAAAGGGATTCCCAATAATGGAGATGCTTGATGTGCTGCGCCAGTACGACTTCAGCCACCAGCGCAGGCTCACGTTCGAGTACATAGTCTTCAAGAACACCAATGAGACGCTGCAGCACGCAAGGAGGCTCATCAGGCTGCTTGACGGCATAGAGTGCCGCATAAACCTCATACGCTACCATGCAATACCAGGCGTGCCGCTTGAAGGCGTAGACGAGGAAGGCATGATACAGTTGCGCGACTTCCTCACCAAGAACGGGCTGTTCACCACAATCAGGGCATCGCGCGGCGAGGATATCTTCGCGGCATGCGGCATGCTCTCCACGCTTAAGCAGGACAATAACAAAAAACAGGATATATGATGAAAAGGATTATTCTATTCGCATTCATCGCCCTTACCCTTATGGGCTGCGGGCACACATCGAAGCACTCCATCGGAAACCCCTATGAGGTACTTGTCGTATGCGACGACCACATTTGGGAGGCACCTGCCGGCAGGGCATTGCTCTATGCGCTCGACACCGACGTGCCCTGCCTTCCGCAGTCGGAGCGCTCATTCAGGATATCAAGGGTCACAAAAAGCCATTTCAAGGGTTCATCAAAGGCGTTCCGCAACATAATCTTTGTTGACATAAACGGCGACCGGTACACACAGAGCAGCTTCAAGTTCACACGCGACGTGTTTGCAAAGCCCCAGGTGTACATGGGCATACAGTCGCCTAGCATGGAGGAGTTCGAGAAGTTTGTCACCGAGAACTCGCAGGTAATCGTGGACTTCCTCACCCGCATTGAGATGGAGAGGCAGATAAATGTGCTAGAGGGCAGCTACAACGAGAAGGCATTCAGCATTGTAAAGGAGATGTTTGGCTGTGAGCTCAAGGTTCCGGCATACCTCAATGGCAACATGAAGGGCAAGGATTTCGTATGGCTGTCGGACTTCAACGACCCCAAGGCCGAGATCCAGAGCTACATGGTATACAGCTACCCTTATACCTCGCCCAACAATTTCTCAAGGGAGAACTACATACACATGCGCGACTCGGTTATGAAGATGAACATCCGCGCAAAGAGAATGGACCAGTACATAAAGACCGTAGACTGGTCGGTAGTCATCACCGAAGGCCTATACAGGGACCGCTACATACAGGTGGCACGCGGCCTGTGGGAAATGGAGAATGACATTATGGGAGGCCCGTTCGTCTCGCATTCTGTCGTTGACGAGATAAACAACAGGGTCATTGTAGCTGAGGCATTCCTCTATGCCCCTAACAGGAAGAAGGGCACGATGATGCGCAAGCTCGAGGCCGCGCTCTTTACGCTGCGCCTTCCGGCAGACGAGCTCATTGAGCAGAGCAGCCATCTGGGAGAGATTGTAATTGAGGGGAGCAGGCAGGCAGCAGAATAACAGGTCCCTTATTAAGATAACAGATAAAGACAACATACATGAGCGAAAAGAACAGAATACGTGTCGGCATAACACAAGGCGACATAAACGGCATTGGATACGAGATTATCTTCAAGACATTCGAGAACAGCGAGATGTTCGAGATATGCACCCCGATAGTATACGGCTCGCCCAAGGTTGCGGCATACCACCGCAAGGCACTTGACATGGAGACACCCTACAACGCAATAGGGAGTGCCGAGGAAGCGCAAAGCGGCAGGCTGAACATCATCACTTGCAACAGCGACGAGGTGCACATTGAGCTTGGCACAGACACTGCCGAGGCAGGCCTTGCCGCGTTCCAGGCCCTGGAAAGGGCTGTCAGTGACTGCAAGGAGGGCAAGATTGACGTTATTGTGACAGCGCCCATAAGCAAGAGCGCAATACAGAGCGAGCAGTTCAGTTTCCCAGGGCACACCGAGTACCTGCAGGATTGCTGCGGCGAGGAGGCAAAGGCGCTTATGATACTATGCAGCGGCGACATGCGTGTTGCCGTTGCCACATCGCACATGGCACTGAAGGACATACCGGCCGCAATCACGCCCAGGCTGCTCGAGGAGAAGATTACCCTTCTTGACAGGAGCATGAAAGAGGACTTCAATATTGACGCGCCAAAGATTGCCGTGCTCTCGCTTAACCCCCATTCGGGCGACAACGGCCTGCTGGGGAGCGAGGAGATAGAAGTAATCTCGCCAACCATACGCAAGATGAACGATAGCGGTATATTCTGCTACGGCCCGTTTGCTGCTGACGGTTTCATGGGCAGCGGCAAATACGCAGCGTTCGACGCGATACTGGCCATGTACCACGACCAGGGCCTGGCCCCGCTGAAGGCGCTTGCCATGAACGACGGAGTGAACTTCACCGCTGGGCTGCCAATCATACGCACCTCGCCCGCACATGGCGTCGCATATGACATTGCCGGCAAGGGAGAGGCCGATGAGAACTCTTTCCGCCAGGCCATCTACGCTGCAATCGACATCCTGCGCAACCGCAGGTTCTACAGCGAGGCGCGCCGCCACCCGCTGCGCAAGATGTACTTTGAGAAACGCGATGACAGCAACCGCCTCAACCTGCAGGCGGACAATGAGTGATACTGGAAATGAAGTTCGCTATCATTGCAGCCGGTGAAGGCTCGCGCCTGGCTAGCGAGGGCATAAAATGCCCCAAGCCGCTAGTAGAGCTTCAAGGCGTTCCCATAATCGAGCGCCTTGTAGAGATATTCATGCGGCACGGCGCAACCTCTGTCAGCATTATAATAAACGAGGAGCAGCCAGGCACGCTCGCCCGTCTGGAGAAGCTGCAGAAGAAATACCCAATCGCAATTGTTGTAAAGAACACTCCAAGCTCCATGCACAGCCTGCACGCGCTGGGCCATCTGCTCCGTGGCGAGAAGTTCTGCCTCACGACCGTTGACACCTTGTTTCACGAGACTGATTTTGCCGGGTACATCAAGGCGCTTGAAGAGAGCGATTGCGACGGCGTTATGGCCGTGACTGACTACATTGATGACGAGAAGCCGCTCTATGTGGAGACAGACAGCGAGCTACGCATAACGGAGTTCCGCGACACTCCTGGACCAGAATCGAGATACATCTCGGGAGGTATCTACGGACTATCGCCGCGCGCCCTGGACATTCTTGACGAGTGCATGTCTGCCGGTATCGGGCGCATGCGCAACTTCCAGCGCATGCTGGTGGAGAGAGGGATGAGACTGAAGGCATACCCGTTCAGGAAAATCATAGACATTGACCACGCCGAGGATATTGCCAAGGCCGAGGAATTCCTTCTGGAAAGATGAAGATAGCGACCATTGCGCGTGACAGCGCCCACTCTCCCAACATGGCAGCAAACGACGCGGCTATACTTGAATGCGTCTCGCACGAGCTGCGCGCCCTAGGAGCTGAGACCTTTGCGTCAGAGGGAGATATTCCCGACGGGACCGACGCCGTGTGCCACATGTCGCGCACCCGCGCAGTGCTCCAGGAACTTGAAGAGGCGATGAGGAGAGGGGTAAAGGTAATAAACCAGCCGCAGGCAGCA
Source organism: Bacteroidaceae bacterium (assembly GCA_045592125.1). GTDB lineage: Bacteria > Bacteroidota > Bacteroidia > Bacteroidales > Bacteroidaceae > HGM04593. The sequence continues at coordinate 44,636 of JAZNUE010000071.1, forward strand.
GGGCGTACACGCCAATGGATAATGGAGACACTTGAAGGCCATGGTATTATGCAGCCAAAGTTCACGCTCATTGAGGAGAACACCTGCATTGAGGCGCTGCGCTATCCCGCCTGGATAAAGCGCTCCGACGGATGTACCTGCCACAAGGACGACGTATGCTACGTACAGGACGCGGCCGAGGCAAGAAAGGCAATCGGCGAAATGCATTCCCGGGGCATTTGCAGGCCAATACACTGCGTGCATGCCCAAGGAGACATAATCAAGTTCTACGGCGTAGGGAAGCGCTTCTTCCGCTATTGCTACCCCGACCCTGAAAAAAGCAAGTTCGGGCTTGAGAGAATAAACGGCACGCCGCGGCACTACCCTTTTAGCGCAAGCAGGATGAAAGAGACAGTCTTTGCAGCAGCGCAGGCAACAGGGCTTGAGATATACGGCGGCGACTGCATAGTTGACAGTGCCGGGCAGATATACATAATAGACCTTAACGACTTCCCCAGTTTCTCGGCCTTCCGCAGCCAGGCCGCAAAGGAGATTGCGGGATACATCATTGACAAGATAAAGGAACAGCGATGAAAAAAGAAGACAGAGAACTATACCTTGCCTCAATAAAGTCGGTAGACACAGAAGAGTTCCTCGACATGTGGTTCTATCGCCCACTGGGTTTCAGCTGTGCACTGTTCTTCAGGAACAGGGGCATACACCCCAACGTGATTACGATAATCTCCATTTTCCTTGGCATAGGCGCAGGAATATGCTTCGCGCAGGAAAGCCTCAGGTGGAACATCCTTGGAGTGCTGCTGCTCATGTGGGCAAACCTATATGACAGCACCGACGGGCAGCTGGCCCGCATGACAGGCCAGAAGACACGCTGGGGGCGTATCCTCGACGGTTTTGCAGGCGACTGCTGGTTCTTCTGCATATACTTCGCGATATGTGTCAGGGAGACATTCTCCCCAATACCTTTTGCACCGGAATACAACTGGGGCCTGACACTGTGGATACTCGTCTCGTACTGCGGTTTCTGGGTGCACGGGTCGCAATGCCAGCTTGCCGACTACTACCGGAACATACACCTCTACTTCACCAACGAGAAGAACGGGAACGAGTTCCACAATTCGGCCGACGTACGCAAGGAGTACAAGGAGACTCCGTGGAGAGGCAACTTCTTCTGGAAGATATTCCTTAACGCATATATCTCGTATGTAGGCAACCAGGAGCGCATGTCGCCCAGGTTCCAGAAGCTCATCAGGACGGTTCACGGCCGTTACGGCACAGACATTCCGCGCGGGTTGCGCGACGAGTTCCGCAAGGGGAGCCTTCCCCTCATGAAGTACACCAACTTCATTACATTCAACTCGCGCGCTATAATGCTATGCTTTACAATGCTCATAGGCGAGATATGGATGTACCTTTTCTTCGAGCTTATTGTGCTCATGGCAGCATTCCTTTATATGAGGTACAGGCACGAGAGACTTTGTCGGAGACTCACTTTAAAAATCGAAAGCGGGCATGAGTTCAATTAAAGGTATCATTTTCGATTACGGCGGTACAATTGACACCAATGGCATACACTGGGGAGAGCTTATATGGCAGGAATACCAGGCGGCCGGGATTGCCATAGAGAAGAGCATATACCGCGAGGCCTATGTCCATGGCGAGCGCTCGCTGGCCAAGAGCCCCATAATTGCGCCCACAGACACCTTCCGCGCCCTGCTAGGCAAGAAGATGGAATTGCAGTCCAGTTATCTACGCAACATTATCCGCGAAAAGACGCTCACTCGCGAGAAGGAGACGGAGATTGCAGAGCGCTGCTACGAAAGGGTGGTCAGTACACTCTGCTGCACCCGCAAGGCCGTGGAGGCACTGGCCGCCCGCTACCCTATGGTACTTGTAACAAACTTCTACGGCAACATGCCGGTTGTCCTTAGGGAGTTCTCGCTAGAGGGCATTTTTAAGGATGTCGTGGAATCGGCAACGGTTGGCCTGAGAAAACCCGACCCTGCGCTTTTCGCTCTTGGGGCAGAGCGTCTTGGCCTGACGCCCGGAGAGATTGCCGTGATAGGCGATTCCTACCGGAAGGATATCTTCCCTGCAAGCACTCTGGGGTGCAGCACAGTGTGGCTCAAGAATATATGCTGGGCCGAAGAGCCTGTCGAGCCTGGGCATGAGCCCACGGCCATTACCGATACAATGGAGAAGGTTCCTGGAATAATAGCCGCCCTATAGCAGTCCATAGAGAACCTAAACACCTGCACATACGTTCTATAAAGGAACATTAACCCCAAAACAGCACCTTTATGAAACGTAGTCTATTATCTTGCGCCATGCTTGCGCTCTCTGTTGCAGGCAGCGCCCAGTTCAGCCCCGAAAGCTACAGCGCCATGCACAGCGACAGTTGCTGGCACTTCACACTAGGGTATAGCACGCCCAAGATGCCCAGCGACGAGGGCATGCTGGTTGTCACGCATGTGTGCACGCCCGACACCTGCGTAAGCTCTGCAACCCGGTACCTGCAAGGCAAGCGCTACGCAAAGAGATATATAAAGAGGTATGGCAGCCGCCCCGAACTGCACGAGACCGGCACCCACAGCTGCACGCTCACTCTGCCCGAGACAGCCATAAGCGATACGGTATATGCAGTCACATACAGCGAGTATGACAACGGCACTGCAATTGAGTTCATATGCGACACGGTCGCTATAGCCATGCCTGAATGCCCGCCTATGAGCTGCCACAGGGTATTGCCGCAGCATGGCATTGCCGAACAGATTGCTAGCGAGAACCCTCATGTGCACAGCATACGCCGCTACACACCGCTCACGGCAGAGAATGCGCCCGGCATGAGCGTGACCCCAAGCATAGTGCGCTACGTCACAGGCAGCAGCAGGCTCGACCCGCAGTACCTTGACAACGCGAAGAGCATACAAGAGCTTATGGAGATTATTGACGGTGTGCTTGCCGACAGCAGCACACATCTGGAATCGGTACAGATTGTGGGATACACATCGCCCGACGGCGGCGGCAGCAGCAGGAGCAGGCTAGGCATGGAGCGCGCCATTGCCATGCGCGACCATATACGCAGGCACCACAGCCTGCCCGACTCTCTTTTTGAAGTTGCCAACGGCGGTACAAACTGGAGCATGCTGTACTCTAACATAAGAAGCATTGAGAACGGCAACGCCGACAGCCTGATTACAGTCATGAAACAGGAACCGGACCCTATGAAAAGAGAAAGCATACTCAAGAAATATAAAGGAGGCATACTCTACCGCGAACTGACTGAAAGGATATTCCCCAACCACCGCATGGCATGCTGCACCGGAATCTACTATAGCAGAATGACGGACAGCACCACTATGACTCTTAACAGCATTGTCGATGAGCTCATCAATAACCCGCACCCGGATTATGGCAGACTGATTGCAGAACTCAAACAATACAAGGAGGACCCGCGGGCAATGAACCTGCAGGGTGTTATAGACTATCGCCGCCACCACCGCCATGCTGCCGAGCAGGCATTCGCCAAAGCTGCCGCATTGGGAGACAGACAGGCTGCCGTAAACTTGCAGATACTGGAAAATAACAAAAGCAAAGAAGAGAGAAGCACTTTTTAGCAAGTTGTAATGAGAACCGGAACCATAAAAAAGTATTATCTTTGCATTGCTGTCATGACAGCAATGCAAAGATTTTAATTTACACATACAGTATGAAAGAGTATATATTTCCTCTTATTGACCTGCTCAATGAGATGACCCCATACCTGCTGTTCGGTTTTCTCATAGCAGGCATACTGCATGAGTTTGTTCCCCGACAGCTCTACGCCAACAGGCTGTCGGGCAAGAGATTCAGCTCAGTATTCTGGGCTGCAATGTTCGGGATACCCCTGCCGCTATGCTCCTGTGGAGTGATTCCCACGGCAGCGTCAATACGCCGCGAAGGAGCCTCGAAAGGAGCCACGGTATCGTTCCTTATCGCGACCCCGCAGACAGGTGTAGACTCCATTCTTGCCACAGCCTCACTATTAGGTATTCCATTTGCAATAATTCGCCCCCTTGTGGCGCTTGTGACAGCACTTGCAGGAGGAGTGGCTGTTAACAGATGGTGCAGCGATGATGAAAACATCGACAATGTACAAATGGAAGAGGAAAAGGAGAAAAAGAGTTTTTGGCAAAAATGCATAGGAACATTACGCTATGGTTTCATAGACATGTTGCAGGATATTGGCAAATGGATTGTCATAGGTCTCATAGTGGCGGCAATCATAACCATTGCCGTACCCGACGACTTCTTCACGCAGCTTAACAGCTACCCAGTCCTGAATATGCTCATTATTCTTGCAGTCTCGGCCCCCATGTACCTCTGCGCTACAGGCTCAATACCTATTGCGGCAGCGCTCATGCTTAAAGGCCTCTCACCAGGTGCAGCGCTTGTGCTGCTGATGGCCGGTCCCGCCACCAATATGGCAGCAATACTTGTAATAAGCAAGGTACTTGGCAAGCGGCCATTAATAATATACCTGCTCACAATAGTGGCGGGAGCAATGGGCTTCGGGCTCATCATAGACTACCTGCTGCCAGCAGAGTGGTTCACTGGCGCCATACATGTTCATGGAGCGGGCTGCTGCGGAGCAGAAGGCACTCCTTGGTGGCAGACCGCATCAAGCATCGTCTTCGTTGCACTGCTTGCAGTTGCTTTCATTCTCAAGTTCCGCAAGCACGACGGCTGCTGCCATGACGGGCAGTGCGAGTGCAGCAAGGAGCAGGTATACAGAATAGAAGGGATGATGTGCAACCATTGCCGCGAGAATGTAGAGAAAAGCCTCAGGAACATTGAAGGCGTCACCGATGTAAGGGTTGAGCTCTCCGAAGGAGCTGCATATATTAAAGGCGAAGGCATTGACAGCAGGAAAGTCATTGAGACCATAAACGCCCTTGGCTACAGATATATCCCCGAGGAGAAGAAGTAAAAATAGCCAGACTTTTTTCAAAAGTCGCACAGATACTTAAAAAAGTGCGACACCAAAATATATGACCCATCAAGCGGCAAGATCTACAGTGTAGACATTGAGTTCAAGGACGCAAATACACTCGAGGTATACGGCAACATTCTTGGTATAGGAAAAACCGTATACTGGAAGAAACTTAAGTAACAGCATTAGAGAAACCAGAGTGGCGTGCGCTCAAAGCTGCACGCCCCTCTGGCATATTATAATGAGGCCTGCGGCTATAATGTCATAGTTCGCGAATTACCCTGCATGGGACTCCTGCAGCTACTGTATTTGCCGGGATATCCCTATTGACAACACTGCCTGCGCCTATAGTGACATTGTCACCAATGGTGACGCCAGGAAGCACGGTAACACCAGCGCCTATCCACACATTGCTGCCAACAGTTATAGGGCGTGCATACTCAAGACCTTTGTTGCGCTGCCCGACATCCAGCGGATGGCCTGCCGTGGTAAAGCAGCAGTTAGGAGCTACAAATACATTCTGGCCAAAGACCACTGGAGCCGCATCGAGAATGACAAGGTTGTGGTTTGAATAGAAATTCTCGCCAAGCTCAATGTTATACCCGTAATCGCACCAGAAGGGCGGTTCTATGGTAAAGCTGCCGGCATGCTTCCCGAGTATACTCTCAAGTATATGCCTGCGCTCTTCGCCGTGCTCATAGGGCAAGGTGTTGAGTTGCTGGCACTTCACCTTGCACGCGGTACGCTCTTCAATGAGTTCTGGATTAAAGTTTGCGTCGTACAGTTCGCCTGAGCGCATTTTCTCTCTTATATCCATATCAGTTGACATAGACACAGTCGAAATATTCGTCAAATATTGCCTTTGCAGCGTCAAGCTGCTCAGGAGTATTCTCCTTCACGCCCTTGAGCTTGTATTCCATGCCAAGCGGCTCATACTTGTGTGCACCCAGCGTATGGTAAGGCAGTACCTCAACACGCTTAATCATGTCATAGTCCCTGAAGTGCTCGCCCAATGCGCGCATATCTTCTTCAAATGCGCTGTATCCCTGGACAAGGACATAGCGTATCCAGAACGGCCTGCCCTGCTCCTGAAGCCATTTGGCCGTAGCAAGCGTCTGCTTGTTCTGGCGCTCAGTAAGGATTGTGTGGCGCTCTGGGTTGAACTGCTTTATATCAAGCATTACGAGGTCGGCAAGAGAAAGCAGTTCCTCTACATCGCTGTTCCATATGCTGCCGTTTGTGTCAAGGCACACATGTATGCCCTGCTCCTTAAGGCGCTTTACTAGCGGAACCAGCGCCTTGGCCTGGAATGTGGGCTCGCCGCCGCTGAAGGTGACGCCTCCGCGCTTGCCAAAGAAAGGCTTCTCGTTCATGGCCATGCGCACGATATCCTCAATGTCGGTCTCCTTGCTCTCGCCCTTGGCGTCTATTGTATCGGGGTTGGCGCAATAGAGGCAGCGGAAGTTACAGCCTTGCAGGAAGACCACAAGACGCAGTCCCGGACCATCGAAAGTACCGAGAGACTCATATGAATGTACTCTGATTTTCATATTAGAAACGTTTGGTTTAATGTTAACTAAATGTTTAACGGTTAATCTTGCGTGAATATAAGGCCAAAGGTCCCTAAAGCGCAATCTTAAAGTCTATAGGTTAAAAATAGGCTGGCCTTGTGAGCCAGCCTATTCTTGTTAGACATTATCTGTTATTACATGCGCTCGTGGAAAGAACGTGAGATAACCTCAAGCTGGTGCTCGCGGCTCAGCTTAATGAAGTTAACAGCGTAGCCCGATACACGGATTGTGAGCTGCGGATACTTCTCGGGGTGCTCCATTGCATCCATAAGCATCTCGCGGTTCAGCACGTTCACGTTCAGGTGGTGAGCACCCTTGGTGAAGTAACCGTCCATGAGGGTAACAAGGTTCTCGATGCGTGTCTCATTGTCAACACCAAGAGACTTTGGAATAATTGAGAATGTGTTGCTGATACCGTCCTGCGAGTCACGGTAGCGGAGCTTAGCTACAGAGCTGAGCGAAGCCACAGCACCGTTCTTGTCGCGTCCGTGCATTGGGTTAGCACCAGGAGCGAAGGCAACGCCCTTAGCGCGGCCGTCAGGTGTAGCACCAGTCTTCTTGCCATACATTACGTTAGATGTAATGGTAAGGAGTGACAATGTAGGCTTAGCGTTCTTGTATACAGGGTGCTTCTTGAGCTCCTCGCTGAAGAAGTAAACCAGGTCAACGCCGAGGTGGTCAACACGGTCATCATCGTTACCGAAGCACGGGAACTCGTTCTCGATATCGAAAGACTCGGTGAGGCCGAGCTCGTTGCGCTTGACTGTAACCTTGCCATACTTGATAGCAGAGAGAGAGTCAATTGCGATAGAAAGGCCCGCAACACCATAAGCGAGGTTGATAGACGGGTCGGTATCGATGAATGCCATCTGTGCCTTCTCATAGTAGTACTTGTCGTGCATGTAGTGAATGATGTTCATTGAGTCGTTGTATACACGTGCAATCTCAACGAGCACCTTCTTGTAGTTCTTGAGTACCTCCTCATAGTCAAGCACGTCGCCCTCGAGGACAGGGATATCCTTCACTACAACTGTACCAGTGTTCTCGCAACGTCCGCCGTTGATAGCAAGCAGCAGGGCCTTAGCGAAGTTACAGCGTGCGCCGAAGAACTGGATCTGGCGGCCGACTGCCTGGTAAGATACGCAGCATGCGATACCGTAGTCGTCGCACTCGCGAACCTCGCGCATAAGCGTATCGTTCTCGTACTGGATTGAAGATGTATCGATAGAAACCTTTGCGCAGTACTCCTTGAAGCCTTCGGGAAGCTCTGGGCTCCACAGGACTGTCATGTTAGGCTCAGGTGAGGGACCGAGGTTGTAAAGTGTCTGCAAGAAGCGGAAAGATGTCTTTGTAACCTTTGTACGGCCATCGTTGAAGCGACCGCCAATTGCCTCTGTCACCCATGTGGGGTCACCGGCAAAGAGATCGTTGTATGACTGCATACGCAGGTGACGTACCATGCGGAGCTTGATAACAAACTGGTCGATGAGCTCCTGCGCGAATGTCTCGTCAATGTTGCCATGGTCAAGGTCGTACTGGATGTAGATATCGAGGAACGATGAAACGTTACCGAGTGACATTGCAGCACCGTCCTGCTCCTTAACGGCAGCAAGATATGCCATGTATGTCCACTGCACGGCCTCCTGGGCGCTTGTAGCAGGACGAGAAAGGTCGAGGCCATAGTACTCGCCCATAACCTTAATCTCGTTGAGGGCCTTTATCTGCTCGGCAACCTCCTCGCGGAGACGGATTGTGTGCTCTGTCATTGGACTGAGAAGACCCTTGAGGTCGGCCTTCTTTGCCTCGATAAGACGGTCAACGCCATAGAGTGCAAGACGGCGGTAGTCACCTATTATACGGCCACGTGCATAGTTATCGGGCAGACCGGTCAAGAAACCGAGTGAGCGGTACATGCGGATTTCCTCTGTGTAAGCGTCAAACACACCATCGTTGTGTGTCTTGCGGTAGTGATAGAAGATATCCTTTACCTTATCGTCAACCTCTATGCCATTCTCGCGGCAGGCCTTCTCTACAACCTTGATACCGCCGAAGGGCTTGATAGCACGCTTCAGGAGCTCGTCGGTCTGGAGACCTACGATAAGCTCGTTCTCCTTATCGATGTAACCGGCCTTGTGCGAGGTGATAGTAGAAACTGTCACATTGTCAAGAGCACGTACACCATTGTTTGCACGCTCCTCCTCAAGGGCCTTGAGGCAAACGTTCCAAACTGCTTTTGTTCTCTCGGTGGGACCTACAAGGAAAGACGCATCGCCCTCATAAGGGGTAATGTTCTCATGTACAAAGTTACCGACATTGATTTCCTTGCTCCAAAGGCCATCCTTAAAATCAAGCTTCTTTTCCATAGTTATTTTACTTGTTTATTAAAAATGTTCACTTTTTTTAACGTGGCAGAAACAACCATTTCCACTCACACCTGCAAAGTTAATAAAAAAACATCTATATGGCATTATAATTAACAGGATATTTTTTTGAAATTGATACATTTTTGCAATTATTCCAATTCTATTGCCTAAAAAGCGCTGCCAAACCGCTAAAAAGCATTAGAGAATAGACTATAATCCTGAAAATTCTGGCATTAATGGCCTTTGAGGCGTAAGCCCCGGCAAAGAGCCCGAGCAGTACACCAAGACTTCCTATTGAGAGAAAAAGAGGAGTCGCCTGAGTATAATATCCCCCGCCTGACCTTATACATAGATAGAAGAGGTTGAACGAGAGCCAGAATGCCTGCATAGTCGCCATGTATTCCCTCCTGTCGCTTATAGCATTGACACCATAAAGCACTACTGGCGGCCCAGGCATGCCGAACATTGCACCCATCACGCCACTGGCCGCACCCGCCACGCATTGTGCACGCCAGGAAGTGAACACGCCCTTTACCTTATTCTCGAAAAAGAAGAAATAAAGCGAGGCCGCTATCAGCACGGCACCCAGGCAAGCCCTCAGCATGGAACTGCTGAATGACTGCATGCCCTGTATCACAAAGAAAGATACAAATGCATTGGAAAAGAAGACAACACCCATCCTGCGCCACTGCACAAAACGGAAATTGCGCAGGAGAATGAAAATCGCCGTACACCCCGACAGCAGGCCCGACAGCGCAACCGCCTCGTTATATGACGGCATGATATAAGGGAGGAACATCATGATGAATATTCCGAAACCGAAACCCGAGACACGCTGCACAAAGGCTGCACATGCCGACAGCAGGAAAACAAGAGACAGCAGCTTCATATTCACTGGGAAGATTTTCCTTATCCTTATTATTATATAGCAAGCAATCTTGAGATATCGTCCTTTGAAAGCCTGTAGGCTGTCCATTCGTCCAGTGCAACAGCGCCCATTGAACGGTAGAAAGAGATGCTTGGAGCGTTCCAGTTGAGACATACCCACTCCATCCTGCCGCAGCCGCGCTCATGCGCAATCCTTACCAGTTCCATAAACAGGGCCTTGCCATAGCCTTTGCCGCGATACTCGGGATACACGAAAAGGTCCTCAAGGTAAAGTCCTGCACGCCCCACAAATGTGGAGAAATTATGGAAAAAGAGCGCAAACCCCACCTCCTTGCCGCCTTCCATTGCAAAGATTACCTCGGCACGCTCCTTGTCAAAGAGCTGTTCCTCGAGGAAACTGACAGTCGCCTCTACTTCATTTTCCATCTTCTCATACCTCGCAATCCCTTTGATAAACTCTAGGATAAGGGCAGCGTCATTACGCACCGCCTTGCGTATATGTACATCTTGTCTTTCCATAAGAGCGCCTTACATTAAGGCAGGTCCTACAAATCCCAGAAAGACCCATAGAACCTGCCGATGACTGCTAATCCATTACGCTACCACTTGATGAAACGGTGTGAACGCACCTCGCCGCCACACTTTATTACTGCTATGTATGGCGATTGGGGCTGCGCTGCAAGCGAAACGACAGCCTCGCCGCCAACTGCCACAGCATTGCCTACCTGGGCGCCGCCAAAATTGACAACTGAAACTTCTGCACCTTCGGGAAGGCCCGTGCAACGCAGCGCCTGTGACTCTACCTCGTACACTATAGCAGTTGCTGCAATGCCTACATTCCCCACACCTGTCTCCTTGCCGTTTACAGTGCTTATACGCAGCTTATGCGATACCGGTGAGTAAGGACAGTAATACTTGGCCTCTGTGCCAGGACCGCAGCTTCCGTTGCCGATACCACGCTGCATGTAGTCTATTGTAGCATAGACAACATCGTCCTTCTTCAAATCCCACGGGTGCAGCTCTGGTACAAGATACTGTGCCTGGTCATAGTGCGACAGGGAGAATGAGACTTCACCCTCTGTCTCAACCTTGATTGCATTGCCGTTCTCCGGGTTCCACAATGTGAAGTCGCGCAGCGCCATGCGGTTACCGTGTGACTGCGGGTGGGCATACATCTCGAACATGTCGTCCACGGTTGTAGTATAACGTCCGAGGAATGAGCCTGTCTGGCGGTCTATGTAGTTCTCCCATGGACCCTTCGCATAGTACTCAATATTCTCATAGCCTGCGGGGAACAGCATGTCAAGACCGATACGGCGCAGCGCGTTGGTCTTGGGACTGTAATTGACCTTCATATCCACCACACCGCTTGAATATACGGTATATGTAATAACGTATGGGCACTTGCTATGGTCTACATTCACTTTAATGCTGCATGTCTTCGCATCGCCAGAGAGCGCGCTGCTTACTGTTGCAGAGCTGATTGCTGCGCTCTTGTCACCGAACACATGCTCGCCATAAGGGCTCTCGTTCTCAATCCAGCGGATATTGCTGTAGATTGGGAAGCTACCCGGTTCAACTACCTGAACGCCATTGGCAATCCACTCTGTAACGAAACCCTTTGCATCGAGTTTGAAACTGATGTTACTGTTGGTTACAGAGACACCATTGCTCTTGTTCACCGTGAGCGTCTCACTGCCTTGCGGAGCTGCGGCCAAAGATGTACGCTCCTGAAGCACGAACTGCTCGGTTGCCATAGGATAACCGGCCTCGCACCAGGCTTCTGCATTATTCTTGAGCAGTTCCACATTTAGAGCATATTCCTTGCCGCTCTCAAGCGCAGTTGCAACACTAAGCCTAACCGACTTTGTCGCGCCTGGAGCAACTGAAGGCATTTCCATTGTATTCTCTTCAACGACATTGCCGTCGCAAAGAACCTTATACCGGAGCGTAAACCCGTTCAAGTCAATAAAGTTATACTTGTTCTTTATTATAAGGCTGCCATTGCTGTATGTAAACTTTACATACTGGTAAACCTTCTTAACCTCGGTAAGCTTTGCTGTCCATGCACGGTCGGCTGTGATGATACCGTTGTTACAGAAATTGCCCTGATGAGGACCGGGATAGTCATAGCCGCTAGTATAGTGCAGGAACCCGTTCTTCTCAAGCTGGCCGTTCTTTATCGCCTGCGGGTCGTAGACTGACTGGTCTACCCAGTCCCATATACAGCCGCCTATACCATACTTGCTGCCCTCTATTATATCCCAGTAATCCTGCAGGTTGCCTACAGCATTACCCATGGCATGCGCATATTCGCAAAGGAAGAACGGCTCGCCGCCGATACTGTTGGCACAATGGTTCTGGGTATAAGAGAGGTTAGGATACATCTTTGAATCCATATCGGTGTTGTTGGCAGAATTCACGTTTGAATAACCCTCGTAATGGATTGGGCGCGAATCGAGCGCGCGTGTAGCCGAATATGTCGCATCAAAGTTCACGCCTACACCCGACTCGTTACCGAGCGACCAGAACACAACTGAAGGATGGTTGCGGTCACGGTAAACCATGCGTACAGTACGGTCAACATACTGGGCCATCCATGTAGGGTCGTTAGAGATACTGTTGTCCTTCTTGTCGGTCCAGCTCTTGTGACACTCAACATCGGCCTCATCCATCACATAAAGCCCGTAATAGTCGAACATCGCATACATCTTGGCCGCACGGGGATAGTGGCTTGTACGCACCATGTTCACATTGGCCTGCTTCATCAGCTCAATATCCTTGAGCATTGTCGCATTATCCATTGTACGTCCATAAAGCGGATGGGTATCCTGTGTATTCACGCCCTTGAAGTATACGCGCTGCCCGTTGATGAGCACCACGCCACCTTTTATCTCAATGTGGCGGAAACCGTACTTTGTAGAGAAAACCATCTCCTCATTGCCGGCAGTATCCTTCTGGCGCACGACAACAGTATACAGGTCAGGTGTCTCGGCTGTCCAGGCCTGCAAATCGCTGAGGCCCTCAAAAAGGATATTGCAGCTGGCGGCTGTCACGCCTTCGGCAAGCTCCACGCTTGCGCTCTTTGCAGCAACGGCAGTCCCGTCGGGCGCTATAAGCTCGGCCTCAACAGACTTGCTTGCAGCAACGCCCGTACGGTTGTCTACCTCGATGGCAACGTTCATGCTGCCGCCATTGTATGTGCTGTTGAGCGTGCTTGTGATGTAATGGTCGCGCACGAACGTCTTAGGTGTCGCATAGAGATATACATCGCGGTGCATGCCGCTCATGTGGAACATATCCTGCCCCTCAAGGTATGAAGCGTCGCTCCAGCGGAATACTTGCACGCATATATTGTTCTCGCCAGTACGCACATGTGCGCTTATGTCGAACTCATGGTCATTGTTGCCGCCTTGGGTGTAGCCCACATACTTGCCGTTCACCCAAACAAACGCAGCACTGTAGAGACCGTCGAAATGCAGGAACACATTCTTTGCGTCCCAGCCCTCGGGCAAGGTGAATGTGCGGCGATAGGACCCGACAGGATTATCACCGACACCATCTACCTTGTTTGAAATGTAAGGAGGATTGTTGAGGAACGCATACTCCACGTTCACATAGAGCGGAAGGTCATACCCCTTCATCTCCCAGCAAGAGGGAACGTCGATATCATCCCAAGATGAGACATCGGCATCATTGCCCCAGAATGTATCTTCGCCCGGACGCGCAGATGGCTCGGGAACAAGATTGAATTTCCATGTGCCGTTGAGCGAGAGGTAATCGGCCTTCTCAGGAGTGAGCCATGGAAGAGTGTAGCTTGCATCCTCCTTCATGGCCGCTGTAGATGTATATGGAATAAAGGTCGCATGGGCTGCTTCCTTGTTCTCCTCGAACATCTGCTGGTCCTCCCAATAATTGCCTTTTGGACCGGCAACCATCGTAAAGAAGAACTTGCTGTTATCACCATCCTTGCTGGCAGAAGCAATCAGGCCGCTACCGCTGGCCTTTAAGTAGTATCTTGTACTTTTATATGTCGCCGTAAGATAGAAGCAGCCATCACCAGCATCCTCCAGAACCAGATTCTGATTTTCGTTGTTCACATCCGTGCTATAAATAAGCGGTGTCTTGTCACCGTTGAGGAAGAGATCTATTGACTGGTTGCAGCTGTTTGAGGTCAGCACCAGGCCTTTCTTTCCATTAGAGACCCTCCATGACTGGGCTGCATCATCTGCGACATAGGGTTTCATCTCAATAAGTGCCCCAAGCTCACCACTCGCCGGGGCAGTAATTACGTTCTTAGTCGCAACATTGCTTATTACATAGCTCTTGCCGGCATATACCTTAGCCAAAGTAAACTGTTTGCCCGTATTGTGGAAAACGTAGAGTATATCCTCAGGAGCATATTCGGTCAACATCATCGGATATCCGTCACTTGACGGCGCAAGGAACTGGTAGGGATTCGACGCGTTTGCCATACGGTTATATCCATCGCCTGGGGCCACAATCCTAAAATGCTGGTTAGGGTTCGAAGGCTCATAGTTCCACTGGACAGGATGGCCTACGCCGGGAGCCATATCAAGAGCCTTGCCTGATGTTGGGTTCACAAAGGAGAAAACACCATCGGTGCCAGTAGGATACATTGCCCATTCTTGGCCTGCACTTGATTCATTGCCCGCCGCGAATACAATCCTTGCGTCGTTGTTAACATTGTCGCCATTAGAGAGGAACTTGCCATTTGCAAGGTTCTCGATACGGTACACCGTAACATTCTCTACGCTTGGCTTCAGTTCTTCGGCACTGGCAATTGTTGCCGGCACACATGCGAGCGACGCAAGTGCCACAGCAAAAAGTCTTGAGATTCTTTTCATAGATATCGCTAGTTTTATCAATATACGTCAAATTATGGTGCCTGCCCTGCAAGCACCTGTGACATAACATTAGTTTTTACAAAGATATGAAAAGTTATGAATTTATAATAAACTATAAAATATAAGTTACGTGTTTTATAATTTTTTCAGAACTCGCAATTTTGGAGTATCTTCGCACAGGGTTCATAAAGGACACAGAAAAACGCGATGAAAAGAAACATTATAGCAATAACGGCCATTGCAGTTGCCGCAGCGGCAGGATTATCCCTGGCCTTTATTACAAAAGAAGAGAAAACTGCAGGCAAGCTGCAGGCCGAGACTGTAGAAGACACCGTTCCGCCGGCACCTGCAGTAATGAAATATGGGTTGCCAATTGAAGAGTTTATTGTAAGATATGACACAGTAAAGCCAAGGGAGACCCTTGCCGAGGTGCTTTTCGGGTTCGGGTTCAGCGCACAGCAGATACATGACCTCACCCAATGCCCCGACAGCATATTCGACGAGAGGAAGATACGGCCGGGGCAGGCCTGCGCGCTCCTTTGCGGCAGCGACAGCACGCCCCGTCATTTCATCTACGAGACAAGCCCCAAGAGCTATGTGACTTTTGACATTGCCAACGGTTTCAGCGCAGCAAGGCACGAAAAGCCCACCTGCTGGAAGACAGGCGAGGTTGCCGGGCGCGTAAGCTCGTCGCTGTGGGTTGCCATGGAAGAGAGCAACGCTTCGCCGCAGCTTGCAGTGCTCATGTCGCATATTTTCGGATGGTCGGTAGACTTCTTCGGCATTCAGCAGGGAGACGAGTTCCGCCTCATCTATTCGCAGGAGCATGCTGAAGACAAGCCATTGAACAATTACCGCATTGAGGCCGCGTCATTCTGCGCTTCGGGCAACACAGTATATGCCATACCATTCACACAGGGCGAAGAAGGAGAGCTCTTCTACAACACCGACGGCAACAGCCTTGAAGGAGCATTCCTGAAGACCCCGCTCGATTTCTACCGTATTTCGTCAAAGTTCTCCAACAGCCGCTACCATCCAGTGCTCAAGCGTTACCGCGCCCATCATGGCGTAGACTATGCAGCGCCAAAAGGCACACCGGTATATGCCATAGGCAGCGGCAAGGTAATAAAGAAAGGCTACCAGGCCAACGGCGGAGGCAACTACGTGAAGATTCGCCACAACAGCACCTACACGACAACCTACATGCACCTTTCAAAGTTCGCGAAAGGACTTAAGGAAGGGGACTACGTGAAGCAGAAGCAGGTAATAGGATATGTAGGCTCTACAGGACTATCGACCGGGCCTCACCTCGACTTCCGTGTACACGAGAACGGCAAGCCCATTAACCCGCTCACAATAAAGTCACAGCCCAAGATGCCCATAAGCGACGCCAACAAGGAGGCATTCGCAATTATCAGGGACTCGCTGGTAAACAGGCTGCAGTCAATACCTATGGAGACAGCGGTTATAAATGCTGAAGAACAAGGCATGCAAGGGCCAAAGGCGAGCTAGCCGAACATAGGCAAGGATTCCTAAGGACGATTCTTTCTCTTCGGGTTTGCAGGAAACCATCCCTTCTCTACCCTCTTCTTCTGATGGAACACCTCGCCGATACTCCAGAAGGAGGAGAAGGCCACAACCCCCAGAATTATTGAGACAGTAAGATTGGCGGTCATAAGCGAGGCAACGCCCGACGCAATCCCAAGCAGCAGGAAAAGCCACCAGCTCCGCACACCTATATAGTATTCCGCCTTAATTACAAGCGGATGAAAGACTCCTATTACAAGAAATGTAACTATACCTATTATTATTCCTGAAAAATTAAGTTCCATAATCTGTTTCAAAATCACCCGGCAAAAATAGCGACAAAACAGAGAAACGCAAAAGAATTATTTGTTGTTTTCGCATTGTTCGTTTATTTTTGCAGGTGATGTACAATCCACAAATAGCATAACAATCATGAACATTCTAAAGAAAATAATCCACGCTGGGGCATTAGCGACACTGCTTTTTGCCTCTACTGCCGCCAATGCACAGACGGCTGGGTACATCCCTACCCCGGAGAACCTTAAGGCACGTCAGGAGTTTGCTGACAGCAAGTTCGGAATCTTCATCCACTGGGGCATATACAGCATGTTCGCGCAGGGCGAGTGGTACCTGCAGAACTTCCCTATTGACAAGGCCGAGTATGCAAAGGCTGCCGACGCATTCTACCCTCACCGCTTTGACGCAAAAGCATGGGTATCGGCAATAAAGGATGCTGGCGCAAGATACATATGCTTCACAAGCCGCCATCACGACAGTTTCTCAATGTGGGACACAGAGCAGAGCAGCTACAACATTGTTGACGCTACCCCGTTCGGGCGTGACGTAATAAAGGAACTTGCCGAGGAGTGCCACAGGCAGGGCATAAAGTTGCACCTCTACTACTCGCACATTGACTGGGCACGCGATGACTATCCCCTAGGGCGCACAGGGACACAGGTAATAGGACGCGACAAGGCAAAGGCCGACTGGCCCGCATACTATGACTTCATGAACAAGCAGCTTACCGAGCTGCTTACCAATTATGGCGAGATTGGAGCAATATGGTTCGACGGCAAGTGGGACCGCGACCAGGACACTGTCCCCTTCAACTGGCAGCTCGACGAGCAGTATGCCATGATACACCGCCTTCAGCCCGCCTGCCTCATCGGCAACAACCACCACGAGACACCTGCTCCGGGCGAGGACATACAGATATTCGAGCGCGATCTTCCAGGCGAGAACAAGGCCGGCCTTAGCGGGCAGGATGTAAGCCGCCTGCCTCTTGAGACATGCCAGACAATGAACGGCATGTGGGGATACAAGCTAGTAGACCAGAACTACAAGAGTACCGAGACACTGCTACGCCTGCTCATAAGCACATCGGGCAAGGGAGCGAACCTTCTGCTGAATGTAGGCCCGCAGCCCAATGGAGAAATCCCCGCCGCTGCCCTTGAGCGCATGAAGGAGATGGGCGAATGGCTGCGCGCCAACGGCGAGACCGTATACGGCACAACAGCCGGCGACATTCCTGCCCAGGATTGGGGCGTGACCACACGTAAGGGCAACCGCCTTTTCGTGCATATCTTCAGCCACGACAGCAACGAGCTCCAGCTTCCGCTTGAATGCAAGGTAAAGAAAGCATTTACATTCGCCGACAAGAAACCAGTCAGGTTCAAGAAGACAAAAGAAGGCGTAAGGCTGATACTTAACGAGGTTCCACAAGGGACAGATTATATTGTAGAGCTTATCACCAGGTAACAATATAGCAGACAAAAGTTTTCACCTTTCAGTATTCACCTTTCACCTTAAATATTATGGCAACACTTGAAATCTGCGCCGGCAGCGTTGAGAGCGCAATTGCCGCACGCGACGGCGGAGCACAGCGCATTGAACTTTGCGCAGCGCTGGAGATTGGCGGCGTGACCCCCTCGGCCGGCCTCATTGCCGAAGCACGCAAGGTTGAAGGACTGGTACTGAACGTAATAATACGCCCGCGTGGGGGCGATTTCCTCTACAATGAATATGAGGCAGCATGCATGGAACAGGACATACGCACCTGCAAGCAGCTGGGCGCCGACGGAGTTGTCATTGGCGCGCTTACTGCAGACGGCGATATTGACACCGCGCTGTGCAGGCGCCTTATTGCAGCAGCCAAAGGCATGAGCGTCACCTTCCACCGTGCATTCGACATGTGCCGCGACCCGCAGAAAGCGCTCGAGGAACTTATATCACTTGGGTGCGACAGGGTACTCACTTCGGGCCAGGCCGGGACTGCCGAAGCTGGAATACCTTTACTTAAGAAACTTGTGGAGCAGGCCAGCGGACGCATATCCATAATGCCAGGCTGCGGAGTGAACAACAGCAATGCAGCAGCAATACTGCTGGCAACAGGAGCAAAGGAGATTCACGCCTCAGCACGCAAGAGCGTTGGCAGCGGAATGAGGTTCCGCCACAGCGGAGTATCCATGGGTACACCCGGCAGCGACGAATATGCCCGCAAGGAGACATGCAAGGAAGAGGTGAAGGCTATTGCCACAAGTATTCGCTGAACCGCTTGACATAAATGCCATATGGCGGCCCTGGGGCCGCCATATGGCATTTATAATTTATAATAAGAAAGAATATAATCCCTACACAGCACCAAGCGACTGCAGCCAATAGTAGAAATCATCTACCGTCGCATACTCATTCATTTCTACATAGTTGATTGCATAGTCAAGCGACACTGCACACCCGTAATTGATGTACAGTTCCTCAACTAGCAGCTCAGGGCTTATAGGCGTAAACATTACTTTATTGCAGTTTCTGGATTACCTTGATAAGCTGCTCGCCAAGGCCTATTGAATATCCCTGCGACATGAACACCACGCGGTTGAACGTGTCTGCAACAAGGATTACAGGACGGTTAGGGTTCTGCAGCTTCATGTTCCTCACAATCTCGTTATAGATTGTATCGTCAATATCTGTTCCCCACACTACAGTAGAAGGCAGGTTAGGGAAGTCATTGACAAAACGGGCGGCCTCGCTCTTGTCGCGGAAAAGCAGCACCATCTTCTGCCCCCATTTCTCAAAGTCCTCCTTATAAGGCATTACATCGCGCAGGAAATGGTTAACCGGTTCGCTGCCTGGCGCAATAAGCGCTATTATGTAATATCCGCGGCCAGTTGCCGAAAGCAGCGAGCGGCTGCGCTCCTCGGCAGTATCGTAGAAGAGGTTCTCGCTGTTGAAGTCGCCAATAACCTGCAGTTCCTCGCTGCTCTCACGCTGCACATAATCCAGCACCGTCTCTTTGCCCTCTGCCACATTAAAGAACGTAAGGTGCGCCTGCACTCCGCCGTCGGCCATGCGCGTACCAGTCATCATAAGGTAGCTGCCAGCATCCAGGGAAGCGCCGTCGCTGAAATGCGAGCCTACGGTCGTTGCCTCCTCGGGATATCCAAGAAGCTGAAGGCGACCGCCGGCAATCCTTGAGATTGAGAAGTGCGAGTAGTACTTGGGATTATCGAAATAACGTGTAGGGGTGAACTTCGCCTTGAGGGTACCTTGGGGGGCATTCTCATTGGACGAGGCCTCAAAGTCTACATCGGCCCACTTGCCAGGCGAAGGCATATACTGGGTCTTGCCGGTAACCTCGTCAATGCGTGCAGGGATTCCTATAGCACGTGCTCCTGCCACAAAGAAGATGTCGCGCGAATGGGCGTCGGCAACTCGCATCTCCCACACGCCCTTGGGCGACATGCACAGCGACAGCGGGTTCCAGTCGCCGTTCACCGTAATATTCTCGCGGCACCAGGTGACCCAGCGCTGAGGGTCGCCAGCGAAGAACTGGCGCTTGCCGGCGTCAAATTTCTCGCGGAAGAACGCCTTATAGGGGGTGAGCATCTCATTGCTGACTCTTGGGTTAAGTATATATTTGCGGTATGTCTCATCATAGCTGCCGTTGCGCGCAGTGTTCCACAGGTGGTCCTCAAGGACATCGCGGCTGATGTCGCGCAAGTCCTTGTCCGACACTACAGAAAGCAGGTAATATGCAAGCTGCAGCTCTGCAGCAGGAGTAGCGGCAAGGAACTTCACAATAGTCTCGTGGTTGCCGCGTGCCCTCCTGAGCATATCGGCCAGCCTATCCCTGGCGTCACCGCCGAAACCAAGGCCCTCGACAAAGCGTATTGCCTCCTCGGGAGTAATGAAGGTTGACACATACGCAGCACGTATCGAATCCTCACGGGCAAAACGGCGGGCATTCTCTGCCGCCTGCTGCTCGCTAACATACGGCACCGTATTGCGCTCCGCGGGGGGGGTGATATCCATCTCAAACGACGCCGTGTAGCCAGGCTGCTTGTCAAGCACAACCGTTACATTGCTGTCCTTGCCTGCCGAGAACTTTGCAAAACCGAACTTGCCGTCCTTGGACGCCCACGCGACCATGTCGCCAAGGCCTGTAGTTATTGAAGTGCGGCCATCGCTGCCGCATACCTTTGTCGCGGCAGTGAAGAATTCGGCATAGTTGTATATCTTGAACTCTACAGTTGCCTCTACAGGAGCGCCTGTCTCGTCTACAACCAGTATATCTGTTGTCGCAACAGGAGCGTAGTTAGATGTTACATTGATTTCGGTGAAGCATGGAGTCACGCTAAGCACCTCCTCGGGACCGTCATACCGGCCAAACGCATTTGTGTGCATGAGCATTCCTCGCGAGGCCGGAGCATTGAACCAGGCAAGGTCGAGCACCGGTTCCGGCTCGCAGGCACCCAGGAAATGCCACTGGCCGTCAATCCAGGCCTCTACCCATGCATGGTTATTGTCGGTGTGGGCCCAGCGCGGAGTATATACCTGGCGGGCAGGGATGCCTACGGCACGCAAGGCTGCCACAGTGAATGTAGACTCCTCGCCGCAGCGGCCATAGGCCGTGCGCACTGTAGCAAGCGGCGAGCTCGTGCGTATGTCGCTGGGAGTGTATGTGACCTTCTCGTGACACCAGTGGTTCACCTCAAGCACAGCGTCGTGCATTGAAAGGCCAGACACGCGTTCCTTGAGTTCCTTGAAGAAAACCTCGCGGCTGTTGTCAAGGTCCTCGTTATTGACACGTACCGGAAGCACAAAGTGCAGGAACTCCCTCACTGGCACCCTCCTGCCCCACGGCATTTCATATCGCGCCTTAAGGGCATAGCTGACATTGTTCAGGTGAAAATCGCCCGTATAGTCGGCAATGTCGGGCAGCGGCATATAGGCATACAGGAACTGCATGGCCTGGAGCTGCTCCTTTGTGAGCCCTCTCTCAAAGACTGCAAAATAACTGTCATTGCCAATGGCCTGGCGGCGCTCGTTGAAGTCACGCGCAATCCTGCCGTCCTTGTCAAATGACTTCTGGGCATTAGCATTCCCGAAAGACAGGAGCGCGAGCACCAGTGCCGCAAAAATGAAGATTCTGTTTTTCATATCGTGTTCTTTTTATGTCTCTTTTCTTAGGAAAGTCTCTAAACCAACCTCAAATATAGCAACATTCGACGGATAAAGAGCATAAAAACGCGAAGAATGTGGCAATCGGGCTGTGCTATGCCACAAAAACCCGCCCGCGCGCCCGTTATTCTAATAACTTTTGCTAACTTCGCAGATTAGAACAGTGCAAAATCCTAGGATACATCGTGGAAAAGAGAAGCATAGACACCATGAGCCTTGTCAGATGGCTGTGGAGGAATTCAAAAGGAGCGCGCAGGCAGGCAACCGCCAACACGCTCACCGGCATGCTGGACGTAGTGTGCCAGCTGCTGTGGGTACTTGCATGCAAGAACGCGATTGACATAGCTACAGGCGTGGCCGAGGGTTCCCTGGCCGTAACCGGGACAGCCATAGGCCTGCTCATGCTCATGGAGATAATGTCACGGGGCGTGAGCCGGTGGATTCATGCAGTAATTGGCAACAAGGTGCGCAACAGGATGAGGCTGAAGATTTTCTCCCGCCTGCTCCGTGCCGACTGGATGAGACTGCAGAAACACCACACGGGCGACCTCACCAACCGCCTCGAGGGCGACGTGAACAGCATAACATCGCTTATCACCGAGAGCGTGCCTGCAACGCTGGTAGTAATGCTGCAGCTGGGCGCAAGCTTCGTGCTGCTCTTCTGCATGAGCCCCATGCTTGCAGTCTCCATAGCCATAATCATGCCTGTATGCCTCTTCGTGAGCCGCTTCTACGTGCGCAGGATGAGGAAACTGAACCGCGACGTGCGTGACAGCGACAGCAAGATACAGTCGGTGCTGCAAGAGAGCCTGCAGCACAAGGAACTCATCAAGACCCTTGAGCAGAACAGCTCAACCGAGAAGCAGCTTAGCGAGCTGCAGAAGCAGCTCCACTCCCAGGTTGCCAGCCGCACAAAGTTCTCGCTGGGAGCATACACCCTTATACAGCTTGGATTTGCCGCAGGCTACCTGACCGCATTCCTTTGGGGCGCGGCAGGCCTCATGGAAGGCGCAATCACCTTCGGGACCATGACGGCATACCTCCAGCTGGTAAGTCTCATACAGCGCCCTACCATGGACCTCAGCCGGTTCATCCCCAGCCTTGTATCGTCGCTCACCGCAGCCGAAAGGCTCTACGAGCTCGAGGACATCCCCCTTGAGCAGCAGGGCGACGCAGTAATGCTCGAAGGCACAGCAGGCGTGCGGCTGAACAACGTGACATTCCAGTACAGCGACAAGGGGCGCCTCATACTTGACGGGTTCAGCTATGACTTCCCTCCCAACAGCAGCACGGCCATCATTGGAGAGACCGGCGCAGGCAAGAGCACGCTCATACGCCTGCTTGTAGCGCTCATAAGCCCCAAGGATGGCAGCATTGAGCTCTACAACGGCAAGGAGTGCCATCCCTCATCGACACTCACACGCCGCAACTTCGTATACATACCGCAAGGCAACACCCTTGTAAGCGGCACCGTACGCGACAACCTGCTCATGGGCAACCCCGACGCCACAGAAGAGCAGATGTGCAAGGCGCTGCACATAGCATGCGCCGACTATGTCCTTGAACTGCCCGAAGGCATTGACAGCGAGATTACCGAACGGGGCGGAGGCCTTAGCGAAGGCCAGGCGCAGCGCATTGCCGTAGCACGCTCAATCCTGCGCCCGGGCAGCATACTCATACTTGACGAGGTGACATCGGCACTTGACGAGGAGACCGAGCAGGAGATGCTCCGCCGCCTTACACAGAGCCAGATTGGCAAGACACTTATCTTTGTCACTCACCGGCCGGCAATCATGCAGTACTGCAGCCAGGTACTGAGGATAGAAAAACCAGCAAAGAGATAATAAAGCACACAAATCTGCGTTTTTTAGAAGATAAACAGAACTGCTATGATAGAATATCTGAGAGGAGAGCTTGCCGAACTCACTCCCGCAGCAGCAATAATTGAGTGCGCGGGAGTAGGCTACGAGACAAACATAACACTTAACACATACAGCGCCCTGCAGGGCAAGAAAGAGGTAAAGGTATATATCTACGAGGTAATACGCGAGGACACCCACCAGCTCTACGCCTTCAGCAACAAGCATGAGCGCGAGCTCTTCCTGCTGCTAGTCTCCGTTTCGGGCATTGGCGGCAACACGGCGCGCACCATACTCTCGGCCTTTACGGTCAACGAGCTCTGCGACGCCATTGCCACAGGCAACGAGACTGCCATTAAGAGTGTCAAGGGCATTGGACTGAAGACGGCCCAGCGTCTCATAGTCGACCTCAAGGACAAGATTTCCGGCCTGTATGATACTGGCACGTCCAGTACGGCGCCGGCTGCGCCTGCAAGCAACGAGAACATTGACGGGGCCATACAGGCCCTGGCCATGCTCGGGTTCCCCGTCTCGGCGGCGAGCAAGGTGGTGCAGTCCATTGCCAAGAACGAGCCGGGAGCAACAATAGAGCAGCTTATCAAGCTGGCACTCAAGCAACTGTAAACCCCAGAGAAGGCACAATGCAGAAACGCACGCTGGTTCTTATCCTTTTCCTTTTCGCAAGTATTGCAATATTTGCGCAAGGCAACGTGCGCTCCGACTCCATACGCAAGGCAAGGAGAGCGGCCCGCAGCAGCGCCCAGAAGCAGCAGGAGACCAAAGACAGCATAGCTGCGCGCTTTCCTGTGGCAAAGACTGTGCCAGGCAGCATAAATGACATGCAGAGGCATGCCCTTGACCTGAAGGCACCGCAGAACATCGTCACCGACACCGTCTACAACGATAAGGACAGCACATACATCATCTCCACCAGGCTGGGCAGCGGCCCCCTGCTGGGTACTCCCCTGCTGCTCACCAGCGGCGAGTACTCCCTGTGGCACGAGAAGAGGCAGCTGCAGGACTACTTCAGGAAGAAGGGCAACGAGGAGTGGGAAAAGTCGAAGAAGAAGGACAAGTTCGACTTTACCGACATGCATTTCGACCTGGGCCCCGCCGAGAAGATATTCGGTCCTGGCGGCGTGCGCATAAAGACACAGGGAAGCGCCGAGATAAAGATGGGCTATTCGTTCCAGAGCATTGACAACCCTTCGCTCCCCTCGCGCAGCCGCAACACCAATAGTTTTGACTTTGACGAGAAAATAAACCTCAGCATGCGAGGCAGCGTCGGCGACAAGATGAACATGGACTTCAACTACAACACCGAGGCCACATTCAGCTACGACGCCAAGAAAATAAACCTCAAGTACGACGGCAAGGAAGACGAGGTAATAAGGCTGCTCGAGGCCGGCAACGTATCGTTCCCCACAAACTCAAGCCTCATCAAGGGCGCCTCGTCGCTGTTCGGCATAAGGGCCGACCTCCAGTTCGGCAAGCTCAGCCTGCAGACAGTGCTCTCGCAAAAGAACTCGAGCACCAACGTGGTAAACTCAAAAGGCGGCACCCAGCTGACGACATTCGAGATTGAGATTGCCAACTACGACGAGAACAAGCACTTCTTCCTAGCGCACTACTTCCGTGACAGCTACGACCGCTCCATGTCGCAGCTGCCCACTGTCCTGTCGGGCATAACCATCAACCGCATTGAGGTGTGGATAACCAACAAGACCAGCGACTACAGCAACCCGCGCAACATTGTGGCGTTCACCGATATTGGCGAGAGCAGGCACATAAGCAACAGCATGTGGACAGGAAACAGCTCTATGGCAATCCCCGCCAACGAGGCCAACAGCCTCTATTCGCAGATGAACAGCACCTACGCGGCCATACGCGACATTGACCAGGTGAACAACGTGCTTGGCAGCATAAGCGGGCTGAGCGGCGGCGCCGACTACGAGAAGCTCTCTAATGCCCGCCTGCTCTCATCCTCGGACTACACGCTCAACAAGGCTCTGGGCTTCATCTCGCTGAAGACACCCCTGCGCGCCGACGAGGTGCTTGCCGTTGCCTACGAGTTCACATACGGCGGGCGCACATACCAGGTGGGCGAGTTCTCCAGCGACGTCAAGGAGTCAAAGGCCACGCTTTTCGTAAAGCTCATAAAGCCCAACGCATGCTCGCCTAGCAACGGCTGCTGGGACCTCATGATGAAGAACGTATACTCGCTGGGCACACGCAACCTCAAGAGCACGGACTTCAGGCTGGACGTATACTACGCGAGCGACAGCCTCGGCACCAATATCACCTACCTTCCCGAACAGGAGCTCAAGGGCAGGACACTGCTGCAGCTCATGGGGCTTGACCGCCTTGACAGCAACAACAGCAAGGAGAACCCTAACGGCATATTCGACTTCATACAAGGATATACTGTCGATGAAAGCTCGGGCCGTATCTTCTTCCCATCGGTAGAGCCCTTCGGCCGCTACCTGAGGGAAAGAATCGGAAATGACGCACTGGCCAGCAAGTATGTGTTCGAGGAACTCTACGACTCGACAAAGACCATAGCCAAGCAGATTGCCGAGAAGGACAAGTTCTACCTCATTGGCGAGTACACGGGATCATCGGCAAACGTGATACAGACTGGAGCGGCCAACATTCCGCGAGGCTCGGTCGTGGTCACTGCTGGAGGCGTCACGCTGGTAGAGAACAGCGACTACCAGGTGGACTACTCGTCGGGAACGGTGACAATCCTGAACCAGAACATAATTGACGCGGGAACCAATGTACAGGTGTCGCTCGAGAGCAACACCCTCTACAACATGCAGCGCAAGACCGTGCTCGGCCTTAACTGGAAGTATGACTTCTCCGACGACTTCAAGTTCGGCGGTACGCTCATGTCCCTGTCCGAGAAACCGCTGACATCAAAGGTTGACATGGGGTCGGAGCCGCTGCAGAACTTCCTCTGGGGATTCAACCTCAGCTGGAAGAAGCAGAGCCAGTGGCTTACCAATGCGATTGACTGGCTGCCGTTCATAAGCTGCACCGAGCCCTCTTCGATAAACCTGTCGGCAGAGTTCGCGCGCCTTGAGGCGGGGACCTCGGACGAGGTGCAGAGCGAGGCCTCTTACATCGACGACTTTGAGAGCACCGAGAACGGCATTGACATCAAGTCGCCATCGCAGTGGATGCTTGCCTCGCTGCCAAGCGGCATGCCCTACAGCACGCTCACCAATGACATACGCACCGGATATGACCGTGCGCACATAAGCTGGTACAGCATTGACCCGCTCTTCACGCGCCGCAGCTCATCGCTTACTCCCGCACACATAAAGAGCGACGTAGAGCAGCTGTCAAACCACTATGTGCGCGAGGTATACGAGCGCGAGCTCTACCCCAACAAGGAGTCTACCTACGGCGAATCGTCTACCCTGTCGCTCTTTAACGTGACATACTACCCCAACGAGCGCGGCCCATACAACCTTGACACCGACCTTGACTATAACGGGCGCCTGAACAGCCCGGAGAAGCGCTGGGGCGGTATCACCCGCCAGCTCACCACTACCGACTTCGAGAGCGCCAACATCCAGTACCTTGAGTTCTGGATGCTCGACCCGTTCATCTATGAGCAGGCAGGCATGGGCGGCGAGCTCTACTTCAACCTTGGCGAGGTGTCGGAGGACATCCTGAAGGACGGCAAGAAGTTCTACGAGAACGGATTGCCGGCAACAGGCAACACAAACACCCATGAGGAGACTGTGTGGGGCCGCATACCCGTAACCACCAGCCTGGTGTATGCATTCGACAACAACAACGACAGCCGCACACAGCAGGATGTGGGCCTCAACGGCCTTAGCAGCGCCGACGAGGCCGCCCACCCGGCCTATCGCGATTATCTTGCGGCAATAAGCGGGCGTGTGCGCCAGGAGGTATACGATAGCATTGCCGCCGACCCCGCAGGAGACAACTACCACTATTTCAGGGGCGGCGACTACGACGCCGCAAAGCGCAGCATAATAGAGCGCTACAAGTACTACAACAACACCGAGGGCAACTCGCCTGCCTCATCGGAGGGCAACTACAGCAGCGCCGCAAAGACTACCCCCGACATTGAGGACGCCAACCAGGACTTCACAATGGACGAGTACGAGAACTTCTTCCAGTACAGGATATCGCTGCGCCCCGAGGATATGCAGGTGGGCAAGAACTACATAACCGACAAGCGCACCGTAACCACCAAGCTGCGCAACGGCAGCACAGAGAGCGTCAACTGGTACAAGTTCCGTATTCCAATAAACGAGTATGAGAAGATTGTGGGCTCAATACGCGACTTCACATCAATACGTTTCATACGAATGTACATGACACAGTTCCAGAAACCCGTCACGCTGCGTTTCGCCACAATGCAGTTCGTGAGAGGCGACTGGCGCCCCTACCTGCAGCCAATTGCGTCAAAGCACAACACAGCGCCCACAATATCGGGAGAGTTCACCACATCGGCAGTGAACATTGAGGAGCACGGCGACCGCAAGCCTGTTAACTACGTGCTGCCGCCAGGAGTGACCCGTATCATCGACCCCAGCCAGCCCCAGCTGCGCCAGGACAACGAGCAGGCCCTATCGCTGAATGTGAGCAACCTTGGCAGCAAGGAGTCGCGCGCCGTGTACAAGAAGAGCAACCTTGACATACGCCAGTATGAGCGCATACAGCTCTACATACACGCCGAGGCGCCTGAGTCTGGCGCCGGCGGCATCAAGGACAACGACCTCTCTCTCTTCGTGCGCCTTGGATCGGACTACAAGAGCAACTACTACGAGTATGAGGTTCCCCTTACAATAACGCCCCACGGCTCATACGACGGCAACAGCACTGCCGCTGCAACCCTAGTGTGGCCGCAGGAGAACATGATTGACATACCGCTCTCAAAGCTCACCGCTGTCAAGGTTAGGCGCAATACCCTGCGCAACAGCGGTTCGGGGGAGGTAACCAACACCACCATCTACAGCGAATATGACAGTGACACGCCAAAGAACAGGATAAGCGTTGTAGGAAGCCCGTCAATAGGACAGGTGAAGGTTATGATGATTGGCGTGCGCAACAACAGCTCAAGTGCAAAGTCGGCCACTGTGTGGGTAAACGAGATGCGCCTGCTGGGCTTCAACAACAAGAGCGGCTGGGCAGCGCAGGGCAACCTGAACATAAAGCTGAGCGACATTGGCTCGTTCGCGGCACAAGGCAAGGTGGAGACTGCCGGTTTCGGCGGCCTTGAGGAGAAGCTGGCAGCGCGCCGCACCGATGACTACTACCGCTACTCGCTCACCGGCAACATGGATTTCGGACGCCTCTTCCCTAAATCATTCAAGGTCTCGCTCCCCACATACTACTCGTTCACCGAGGAGGTTACATCGCCGCTCTACAGCCCGTTCGAGACCGACCTGCTGCTCGACGACGTAATTGATTCGTACAGCGGCGAGAGCAAGGACTCTATCAGGAATATTACCGAGGTGCGCTCGGTAATGCGCAACTTCAGCGTGAGCAATGCAAGGCTTAACATCAAGAGCAAGACAGCAATGCCGTATGACCCTGCGAACTTCAGCTTCAGTTTCTCGCATGCTACAACAGAGAACAGCGGAAGCACCATCAGCTGGGAGAACAGGCTCAACTGGAAGGCGTCGGCAACGTACAGCTATGCAAGCCCAATAAAGACCATCAAGCCTTTCGGCAAGATGAAGGGCAAGTCGAAGTGGCTCAAGATTATGAAGGAGTGGGGCTTTAACCCGCTGCCGCAGACACTTGCACTCAATTCGGACATCACGCGCGCCTACCATGAGCTTCAGCGCCGCGACCTCAATGCCCTTGCCGGCAGCGAGGAGATACCGCTCACCTTCTCACAGCAGTTCAACTGGAACCGTTCGTTCTCAATAAAGTGGGACCCCACTACAAACCTGAGGATGAGCCTCAGCACTGGCACCAATGCCGAGGTGGAGGAACCGTTCCTGCCTGTGAACAAGGAGCGCTACCCCAACGAGTATGCAATATGGAAGGATTCCGTGAAGATGAGCCTCAAGGAGATGGGCCGCCCGCTCAGCTACCAGCAGAGCTTTACGGCGTCATATACCTTGCCGCTTAGCAAGCTGCCGATATTCGAGTGGCTCACAGCCGACGCAAGCTACTCGGCAACATACAACTGGCAGCGCGGCAACACCGTTGGCGGCGTCAGCTTCGGCAACAACATCGCGAACAAGAGGAACGTAACACTCAAGGGAACACTCAACTTCGAGAAGCTCTACAACATATTCCCCTACCTTGAGGAGACCAACAAGCGCTTTGCCGGCAACAAGAAATCGTCGGGCAAGAACAAGAAGAAGGCAAAGCAGCCCAAGCCTTTCAAAAAGGAGATAAAGTTGCAGATGGACACTACGGTAACGCTTGCCCACAACCTCAAGAACAAGAAGCTTGAAGTGACTGCACGCACCAAGAGCGGCGAGAAGTACCGCCTCAAGTATAAGGTAATAGACGAGAACAGCATACTCATAAAGAACAATGACAGCATAAGCGTAAAGGTTACAGTGCTGGCAAAGAACAAGGACGAGCGGAGCGGTTTCGCAAAGGCAATGCAGTACCCGACAAGAGTGCTCATGATGGTGCGCAACGCCACGTTCAGCTACACTAATGCCTACGCAATGAACCTCCCAGGCTTCATGCCTATGGCAGGCGACATCTTCGGGCAGGGACGCAGCGGCGGCATGTACACCCCAGGACTTGACTTCGCCTTCGGCCTCATCGATGACAGCTACCTTGCCAAGGCACAGCAGCGCAATTGGCTGCTCAGGAACGACAGCATATCGGCGCAGGCATCATCCACTGCAGCCGAAGACCTGCAGGTGCGAATGACACTGGAGCCGTTCAAGGACTTCAAGATAGACCTCAACGCAAACTGGACACGCAACCAGAGCAAGACAATACAGTTCATGTACAGCGGCATGCCATCGAACGAGTCGGGAGGCTTTAACATGACCACCATAAGCATTGGCAACTCCTTCGGCGGCGGCAATGCCGGCAACAACTACAAGAGCAGCGTCTTCGACAGGTTCACCGGCAATCTTGAGAAGCACCGCACGCGCATGGAGAAGAAGTACGAAGGCAGCAGGTACCCCATCCTGAGCGCACTGCCCGGCGAGACATACGACCCGGCAAACGGAGGTGTGGACAAGTATTCGGCCGACGTAATGCTCCCGGCATTCCTTGAGACCTACACCAGCTGTGGCGGGACAGACATATTCCCGTCAATGCTGAGCATGCTGCCCAACTGGAAAATCAAGTACTCGGGCCTCTCAAGGCTCGCATGGTTCAAGGATATCTTCAAGAGCGTGAACATAGAGCACGGTTACAAGAGCGTATACGCGATAGGCTCATACAGCACATATGCCACATACATGGAATACACCAAGGGCATTGGCTATGTAAGCAGCACCGCCACAGGCATGCCCGTCCCGAGCAGCAAGTACAACATCAGCACAGTATCAATAAACGAGAGCTTCTCCCCGCTCATAGGCATTGACGTAACCACGAACAACAACCTCACAGTAGGCTGCAAGTTCATACAGTCAAGGATACTCAGCCTGAGCCTTACTGCAATACAGATGGTAGAGACCTATTCGCAGGAGATTGCCGTGAACCTTGGTTACAAGATACTAGGCGCCAGGCTGTTCGGCGGCGGCAGCAAGAAGGCCAGCAAGGAAAAGAACAAAAGCAGTAAAGGCAACGACATAAACATACGTGCCGACTTCTCCTACAAGAACGCCTCGTCAATATGCCGCAGTATTGACAAGGGCACCACACAGGCCACAAGCGGCAACAAGTCGTTCAACTACTCGTTCACGGCCGACTATGCATTCAACAAGATGCTCACCTTCAGCCTCTACTTCGACAGGCAGACGACAATCCCGCTCATCTCAACAAGTTCCTACCCCACAACAACCATGGACTTCGGCGTGAGCATGAAGTTCTCGCTTACAAGGTAAGGGAAAAGAGGGTTCAAGCAAAAATTTTTTTTTGGGGGGGGATACTTCTTAAGATAGTATATGCCGTAGAATATTAGACGAGCAAAAGCGAGATTCTTCGTTCTGTTGCCATCTTTCCAGAAACTCTAAAATCAAGGTACTAGACTGACAAAATTATACACGTGAAAATGAAAACCCTCAGGATTTTAGGGGCTCAGTAGCAAAAAGGTGTGGGTTGACAAAATATTCGCGGTTGTAATGAAAAAGAGATCCATTGATAATGCTGTCTTGCCGTAACCCACGCGGCACAAACTTTGTCTTTGCTTCGCGTGACCATTTACTGCCAGCATTATCTATACCTGCGGCATTCGTCGCTACGCTCTGTCGGGATGACAATTGCGCAATGACAAGCAGAGGTAATCTCTTTAAACGGCACCGTTAAATTCCACAGCTTGAACCTGTTTGATTTTTGGAAAAAGTGCGAGGCCTGTTTGACCGCTAGTTACACGATTGCTTGCAAGCGGGTAAC
>JAZNUE010000072.1:0-14954 GCA_045592125.1 Bacteroidaceae bacterium
AAAGCAAAACGAGTCAATGACCTTTTTTGTTATCGACGAGTTTTGCAGCAACAGGTCAAACGCAGCATAGCCGCAGGTTATGCCGTTTGGGTTGCGAAAAGCAAAACGAGTCAATGACAGTGCAAATATAGAATGACAAGAACACACTACCAAAGCGGGTGACCCAAAAGAAATGGGTCACCCGCTTTGATTGTTACTTGAGTTACTTTATCGAGTTGTTCATTTAATGAACGACTTTTTGCCGTTAATTATGTAAAGCCCCTTGCCTGGGTTCTCTACTTTTCTACCCTGCAGGTCGTAAATACCTTTCACCTTTCCGTTTTCACTTTTCACCTCCTCAATCGCTGTTGGGTTGGTGGACTTGATGGGGTAGAATGGGGCGTCGGCAGTGAACTTGTACTTGCCGTCGCTTGCCCAGTCGAGCGAGAAACGTACGAAACGCATGGTGTACCCGCCGAAGAGTCCGTTCTCCTCATAGTATACACCCAGTGTACCGTCGGGGAGCACTACTGCCGCACTGTAGGCCGAACCTCTTGGGCATATTGTCTTTGGGGTGCCGAAGGTTGCACCTTCGTCGGTCGATAGGGCAATGCTCACGTTCTGACGGCTGCCGCTGTTGGGCAGTGTCTGCAATGCAATATTCCATGGGTTGCCTTCTACAGTAGAGCACCACACCATGTATTCGCCGTCGCATGCGTTGCCCGAGATTCCGCTTGTGAAGCGTGTCTGTGAAGGCAAGTGCCATGTTGCGCCGTCGTCCGAGGTGTAGTTGTAGTAGTTGTAGCCGCTTGAGCGCACGCTGATGGCGAGGTCGCCGTTGTTGCGCTCCAGGGTCTTGGGCTCGTCGGCGCCGCTTGTGCCGCTTGTGCCGCTAACGTACCAGCTTTGTCCGCCGTCCTTGCTCATGAAGAAGTAGAAGTGCTGGCTGTTGTCGGCCTGGCGGTTTACGAAACTTGAGACGAGTGTACCGTCACGCTTCTGCAGTGCTGCGCCTGAACCTGAGAATCCGCTCTTCCAAGTATTTGTGTTGGGGTTAGAGCAGTTGGCGCCGAAAAGGTCATCGGTGTGGTCAACGGGTGCTTCCCATGTGAGGCCGCCGTCGCGGCTGGTGATAGTCTTCCAGCGTGGGGGCTCTGCAGCTGTTCCTGCAAAGAATCCGTGCCCGTATGTTCCGGCACTTGTCATAATGCCCACAATCTCGCCGTTCTCGCGGTTGGTGACTATTGAGGCGTCGCCGTGGCCGTAGTTACCGCCGGTCTCTGATGTTCCGGCAACGGTTACAGGGTCGCTCCATGTGCGGCCGTTGTCCTCGGAGTACTGCGCTACAAGGTAGCAGTGCGACGGAAGGTCGGCGTTGTGTCCCTTGCGGTCGTCGGTGAGGGTTACAAGGCGCTTGCCATCCTTTGTTACTGTGATTGCCGGTATGCGGTAGTAGAGCGAGCCCTTATCCATTGGCATGAGCACTGCTCCCTCGGAGAGGAAAATTGTCACGCTGTGGTCGGGGTTGCCTCGGTTCTCGGCAATATCCTTGCCGTCTACAGTGTACGATGTGATGTTTACATCGACGATATTGCCCTCCTTTGCTGTCTCTGCAATGTCGTATGTAATCCACAGATAGTAATCGCCCGGCTCAAGTGTTTTTGTGCCTGTAACGGTGAATGTGCCGTCGCTGTTTATTGTCACTGGCTCGCCGAACTGCTCGCCGTTCTCCTCGCGCCAGGTCATCTTCTTGTCGGCGTCAACGAACAGTTCGCGTGAGTTTGTGGCGAAGTATGCCTTGACGTTGGCGATGTCATTCTTGTCGGTTCCTACAAAAGCACCCTTCACGCCTTGGAACTCAACATTGCCCTCAAGACCGCTAATGCGTATTGTAGAGCGTACGATTGCCTGGTCCTTGTTGCCTATGCCAGTGCTCACCTTGCCCTGAACGACATTCGATGATGCAAACTCGGCAAGTGCATTGCTTGTGTCAACCTCGTCGAAGCGCCACAGTGATGCTCCGCCCTCTTCGGCACCCCAGCGTACAATAACCGCACCGGCCTCCTGTGCATGCAGCTCTACAGCGTTGTCCTTTATGATGAAGAAACCGAATGAGCTCTGAATGTTATATATGTAGTTGGGCTCTTCAACGGTTCCGAATGATGTGCTGCCGCCTGTGCCGGCTCCGGCAGTGCCGAAGTATTCGCCCTTGTAGTTCTTGATGGCAAGCTTGCCGTCCTTCTCCCAGAAACTCCATACACGGTCGGCGCTGAATGTCTTGTCACCGAAACGGAGTTTGCCTGTCTCGCTGTCGTTGTATATTACCTTGCCTGCGCAGTATGTCTTTGCCGACGCGCTGGTAATGTAGTACCAGTGCTCGTCGCCCTCGGTGCTTATTGCCGGCATTTCGGGAGAGTCGTCCTTTATTGTTACAGTGAAGTCAGTGAGCACTACACCTTTTCCGTTGGTTCCGGCAAGTGTGAACGACACATTGCTGAGCGCCAGTTTCTTTGCGCTTATTGTCTGTGCTGTGGCGGATGTAGTATATACATCGCCGTTATCCATTGTGAGCGTGAGCCCTGTCGTGTGGTCATTGTTGGCAAACGTAAAACTGTACTCGGTAATGGTATACCCTGCCGGTGCGGTGAGCGTGTATGTTGCACTGCTTGCAGTTCCTGTCATAAGCTGCACGTTGTTGCCTGCCCAGTTCATGTTGTTGATTGTACCGCAACCGAACTGCAGCTGCGGGGTAGCGTTGCTCTTCCAGGTGCTGTTCCATGCCTGGTTAACTGATGTACCGCGGTAGAGATTGCCGTTGTTCTTGTCTACTGTGTATGTCAATGAGGTAGGAAGTTCCTCTATTTCTCCGGCTTCGGCAATCGCAAGCTGACATCCTGTGTCGCCACGGTCGCTGCCGAGGCTTGTGCTGCTGCTCCAGTTGTAGATTGTGTAGCTCTGCCCCGAACCTGTCTGGTTCAACTGCACTTCGCCCGATGAGATGATGTAGTAGCCTGGCGTGTTGGCATAGCTTACTGTCCAGCCTTTTGAAGGCTTTGTCTTTGTTGTGGTAATCTGTGTGTTATAGTTGGCTACAGGGTTCAGGTATGAACCGTACTTGCGGTTGACAATGTCGAATGTGTTGTCGCCGCGGTCGATGAACTTCCACATTGATGTGGCTGCTGTGGCGGTGTTGCCCTTGCCTGCAACGCCTGAGGCTTCACCTTCGGCTGTGATGTAGAGGTCAGGGCTGCGCAGTGACGTGAACTGGTACCAGTACTCCTCGCCGGCAGTGCTTGCCTTAGGCATTGCGAGTGCTCCTTCAACAGCTGCTGCAAGTTTGCCTGCCATTTCTGTTACCTCGGCTTCTGTGATGCTCTCCTTTTCAAGCAGTGCATACGCTTTTTCAAGTTCAGCGTCAAAAGTTGCGAGCTTTGCAGGATCGTACTGTCCCATTGCTGTTCCGCGCTCCAGCATAAGGCCGCGTGCAATAGCCTGTGACAATGTGTTGCGCAGTGTTGCCTGTGCGTAGCGTACCTCGGCGTCAGCCTCGCTTATTACATTGTATGTATCCTCGGGGAAATCTGCAACAAGTGCATCTTTCATAAGGTTTGCCATCTTTACATAGCCAAGTCCGCCGAGGTAGTTCGAGGGATAGAAATATTTTGTATCGGCAACGCTTCCGTTGAGCAACGGGGTGTAGGTGTCGATGAACTCGATGTTACCTGACTCCAGTGTCGCAAGGTAGTCGTTGAGCACCTTGATACGTGAAGTATTTGTTGTGGCGTTGTTTGTGGGGCACAATGCCATGAGGTAAATCTTTGATGTGGGCGATTTTGCGGCAACCTTGTCAATAAGTGCCTTGTAATTGCTCTTTACGGTCTCAATGCTTGTGCTGCCGTTGCAGTCGCCTGTTCCGGTGTAGATGAAGATTGCCTTTGCGTCCTTCTTCTCAACGCCTGTGTTTGCATACATGGCATCGACAAGCTTGCTTGTGGTGGCAATGTCGCCGCCGTAGCCCCAGCCCGTGCCGCGGTTCTTCACGTTGAGGTTGCAAAGAAGCTCCTGCCACTCGCCGTTCTTTATGAACTCGTCGCCAAGCACCAGCACGTCGTTGCTGCTTATGGGCAGGGCACTGAAGTATGTTGCGCGCATGCCGTGGGCACCGCCAAGGCCGCCGTTCTGCTGTATGTCCTGTGTGTTGGCGGGATATACTGCTGAAACGGTGTAATCCTCGCCCTCGGCCAAGTATTCACAGATAGTCTCGCACCATACCTGGTATGCTGCAGCTGTAAGGTGAAGGTTGTCATAACTCCACACGCCGCCCTGGGCAACACCGGTGAGCTTGTCGTAAAGGTCGATGTACTTGAGCCAGCCGGCATTCTGTGCCTCGACATACTCCTTCACAATCTTGTTGGTGTGCAGCCATGTGGCCTCCACGCGGTTGCCGGTCTTATTGTTGAGAATGCTGTAGAGGTACACCTTTGTCTCGGGCGAGCGCTTGTGTATGCGCTCGACAATGCTCTTTACATAGGAAAGCACCTGCTCGCCGCTGAAGTTAAGGCCGCCGCTTGTGGCAATGTCGTTGGTGCCAATCATCATGAACACTTTCTTGGGCTTGCCGGCGATGTACGATTCAAGGTTGTTGCTCTGTTCTGTAGAATAGGTGCCCGAGTTGCCGCGGTTGACAATGGGCAGGTATTTGCCCTCGGAGGTGATGAATGCCTCGGGCCAGCAATGCATGTCGGTTATGCTGTTGCCAATGAAAACTATGCTCTCGCTGTCGGGTGCGAGAACTTTGAATGAGTCGTAACGGTGGTTACGGAACGGCTCGTCGGCCAATGCAATTGCTGCCACAAGCAGCATGCATAAGAAGGTCGTGATTTTTTTCATAAAAATTAAGGTTAGTTGTCTGTTTGTTGTTCAGTTGTCTAATAAATATAATGTATGGTCACAAAAATAGAGACTTGCTGTTAACAAGCCTCTATTATTTTCCTTAAAATTATTTAATAGAATTAATATTTAATTTAATAAGTCTTTGGCCTTTTCGCCTTTTTGGTCCTTTTAGCCCTTTTAGGCTTTTGCCAGAAACTTACCAGCCTACCTGCACGCCGTCCTCGTAGAAGTGGCGCCCGAAGCTCCAGCCAAACACATTGTAGTAGCGTGCAAGTTCCTTGGCGCGGCCAATGAACTCCTCGACATCCTTTGTCGCCGGGTCGGGGTTGCTCCATCCAATCTCGGCAATGGCGCCTAGGCGGGGCAGTGCCTTGTACTGCAGCTGCATGGGGGTGGTCACATACTCGGTCCACAGGTTGCCCTGCACGCCAAGAATGTACTTGTGCTCATCTTTTGAGAGCTGGTCGTAGGGGTCGAATGAGTATGCCTTGCGCAGTGGCACGTAGCTGCCGTTGCTGTCAAGCTCGTCCTTGCGGTCGGTAGTCTGGCGGTAGTCGAGGTAGCAATATGCACTGGGAGTCATGATTACAGTGTTACCCTTCTTTGCTGCCGCAATGCCTCCCTCGGTGCCGCGCCATGACATTACGGTGGCGCCTTGGCTCACTCCGCCCTCGAGAATCTCGTCCCAGCCAATGAGCTTGCGCCCGTGCTTGTTAAGGAACTTCTCAATGCGGGCGTTAACGTAGGACTGAAGCTCGGCCTCGTTCTTAAGGCCGTTGTCCTTTATGCGCTTCTGGCAGTCGGGGCACTCCTTCCACATGTCGCGTGGTGCCTCGTCACCGCCAATGTGAATGTATTCGCCCGGGAACAGGCCAATCACTTCAGTGAGCACGTCTTCCCAGAACTTGAATGTGCTCTCGCGCCCGGCGCAGGCAATCTGCTTGGAGACGCCCCAGTAGGCCCATGTCCTGTAGTTGCCTTTCTCGCCCTCGCAGCCCAGCCAGGGGTATGCGCTCAGCGCGCCAAGGGAGTGTCCCGGTATCTCAATCTCGGGGACAATGGTCACAAAGCGCTGGCGGGCATATTCTATAATATCCTTAATGTCCTTCTGGGTGTAATAGCCGCCATAAGGTATGCCGTCAAGGCCCTCGTTGTGCCCGGTTGTCGTCTGCTCGCGCAGGCTGCCCACCTTGGTGAGCAGCGGGTACTTCTTTATCTCAATGCGCCAGCCCTGGTCCTCGGTGAGGTGCCAGTGGAAACGGTTCATCTTGTGCATGGCAAGGATGTCGATGACCTCCTTCACTGTCTCCACGTCCCAGAAGTGGCGCGAGCAGTCGAGCATGAAACCGCGATAGCCGAAATGCGGGGAGTCGGCCACCTTCATTGCGGGCAGCTGTATGCGCTCAAGGTCGAGCGGTGTCTCGTAGGCCTGCACTGGGATAATCTGCTTCAGTGTCTGCACGGCATAGAATACGCCGGCGGCAGTGCTTGCCTTTATTATTATATTCTCGGGGGTGATGTCCAGCAGGTACCCCTCGGCCTTTACCGAACCGTCCTTGCGTATGATTATGTGGTTGCATTCACTGACTTTTGAGGCCTTCTTGAGCCTGCAGCCGAATATCTCCGATGTAAGGCGGTCGAGTTCCTGGATGGCGTACTTTACGTCGCTGCCGCCGAACTTGCATACTATTCTAGTGTCTCTGTTGAGCTCGAACCGACTGTTGCTGTTGCCCATCTCCACCTTTGTGGGCTTGGGAAGGATTGAAGGCGCCTGCGCCTTTGCTGCCGAAAATGAAAGGCATAGCGCGAATGACAGTGCAATTACTCTCTTTAGCATATTGTAGGTATGTTTTTATGTTAATGATTCCTCATGCGAAGATACGCAATAGTTGCCAAATAACAGTGATAAACCAAAAAAAATATAAAAATGTGCCATAATGTGAACGTAAGTGGTTTTTTTTGTTTACATTCGCAAAACAGAACAATAACCTAACAATAATATGAACATGAGCGAAAAGTATGTAATTGGAATTGACCTTGGCGGTACTAATACCGTTATAGGTCTTGTAGACGCTAAGGGCCATATCCTGGCCAAGGATGATTCAATAAAGACTCAGGCGCATCCCGACATTCAGGAGTATACCGACTCTATTGCGGCAGTCATCAAGAGGCTTACCGAGGAGAACGGCTGCACTGGCAAGCTCGAAGGTGTGGGCGTGGGCGCTCCTATGGCCAACTACTACACTGGCGAGATTGTGAATGCGGCTAATCTTCCCTGGAAGGGCATTGTGCCCCTGGGCTGGCTCATAGAGAAGAAGACGGGCCTTGTGACAAAGGTTACTAATGACGCCAATGCGGCAGCGATAGGCGAGATGAAGTACGGCGTTGCACAGGGCATGAAGGATTTCGTGTACATCACTTTGGGTACAGGCGTGGGCAGCGGCGTTGTTGCCAATGGACAGCTCATCTATGGTCATGACGGCTTTGCCGGCGAGCTGGGCCACACCACATCGCCCGTGATTGAGGGCCGTGCCTGCGGTTGCGGCAGGACCGACTGCCTTGAGACCTATGCTTCGGCTACCGGTATCGTGCGCACTGCGAAGAAATGGCTGGTAGAGCGTGATACTCCAAGTTCTTTGCGTGAGATTTGCATGAACGAGCTCACGTCGAAAATGCTATTCGACGCTGCAATGCAGGGTGATAGGCTCGCAAACGAAATATTTGAGTTTACAGGCAAGGTGCTTGGTGACGCTTTCTGCAACTTCATCGCCTTCTCGGCTCCCGAGGCAATTATCCTTTTCGGTGGCCTTGCTAATGCCGGTGACCTGTTGCTTGAGCCAATACGCAAGCAGATGAACGAGAATGTGGTGTTCCTGTGGAAGGATAAGGTTAAGGTGCTCAAGTCCTCGCTCCCAGGCGCTGACGCAGCCGTGCTCGGTGCTTCGGCTCTCGGCTGGAAGGACTAAGGATAGAGATTTACGGATGACATTTTTTCCAAATTATCGAAAAAACAACCGACAATAACCTATGGACACAATTCTTGACAAGACTAAAAAGGCGTTGGGATTATCCCTTACCGGTGCTGCAGTGCTGCCCATGCTGGTCTCATGTGCAGGCGAAGAGGCAAGGCCTGAAGGTCCCATGAACATTTTGTTCATAATGTGCGACGACCACTCGTACCAGACAATCAGTGCCTATGACAGCACGTTCATACGCACCCCGAATATTGACCGCATTGCAGCCGACGGCGTGCGCTTCACCAACAGCTTTGTGGCCAACTCAATAAGCGGTCCGTCGCGCGCATGCATGCTCACAGGCAAGCACAGCCTTGCCAACGGCTTCACCGATAACAGCTCGTCGTTCGACGGCAGCCAGCAGACATTCCCCAAACT
Source organism: Bacteroidaceae bacterium (assembly GCA_045592125.1). Taxonomy (GTDB): domain Bacteria; phylum Bacteroidota; class Bacteroidia; order Bacteroidales; family Bacteroidaceae; genus HGM04593. The sequence goes on from JAZNUE010000072.1 coordinate 8,265, forward strand.
GCTCCAGCAGCAGGGCTATGAGACTGCTGTAATTGGCAAGTGGCACTTGACTTCGGAACCCACAGGCTTCAGCCACTGGGATATACTCATTGGCCAGGGCGACTACTATAACCCCACATTCATACGCAACGGTGAGAAGGTACAGCGTGAGGGCTATGCTACCAACGTTACCACCGACCTTGCCCTTGAATGGCTGTCGGCGGGGCGTGACAGCAGCAAGCCTTTCTGCCTGCTGCTGCACCACAAGGCACCGCACCGCACATGGATGCCCGATACTTGCGACCTTGACCTGTTTGCCGACAGCAGTTTCCCGCTGCCCGCAACATTCTATGACAACTATGACGGGCGCGAGGCTGCCAAGATACAGAAGATGTCCATCAGCAAGGACATGGACCTTGTCTATGACCTCAAGCTTGCCGACAAGGACAGCACCATACACAGCCGCCCGGCGCTTGAGGAGTGGGGTCGCCGCATATACAGCAACATGAACCCCGAGCAGAAGAGAGCCTGGGACGCTCACTACGATGTGGTAATTGAGAAGTTCAAGGCCGCAGGCCTTGAGGGCAAGGCGCTCGACGCATGGAAGTACCAGCAGTACATGCGCGATTACTTGCGCGTGATTACATCGGTCGACCGAAATGTGGGCCGTGTGCTCGATTATCTCGAGGAGAACGGTCTCATGGAGAATACTCTCATCGTCTACACATCGGACCAGGGCTTCTACATGGGCGAACATGGATGGTTCGACAAGCGTTGGATGTATGAGGAGTCCTTCCGCACCCCGTTGCTTGCGCGCCTGCCGGGCGGCAAGGTAAAGGGCGATATACCGCAGATGGTGCAGAATATCGACTATGCCCCCACGTTCCTTGAACTTGCGGGTGTCGAGGTTCCGCAGGATATACACGGTGAGTCGTTCCTGCCCCTGCTCAAGGGCGAGGAGTGGAACCCGCGCCGCGACGGCATATATTACCACTATTATGAGTACCCCGACGAGCATGCCGTAAAGCGTCATCTTGGCGTGCGCACCGAGACCCACAAGCTCATACACTTCTATGAAGATAATGTGTGGGAGCTCTATGACTTGCGTGCCGACAGCAACGAGCTCAACAACATCTACGGCCAGCCTGGTACCGAAGAGGTGACTGCACAACTGAAAGAGAAACTCGTGGCACTGCAGAAACAGTATGGCGAGGAGCAGTTCATTGCCGAGTGATTAAGACTATATAATGAAGAGTAACAAGAGGAATACATTGCATTTGGGTGATGTCGCAAAGATGGGGCGTGCCCCCGCCTTCGGCACTATGGTCAAGCCAATAGGTTCGGCCTGTAACCTCGATTGCCACTATTGTTACTACCGCGACAAGAGCGAAATATATGGCAACAGCATGCCCCGCATGAGCGAGGAACTGCTGGAGACATATATAAGGCAATATATACAAGGTGCGTCGCAGCAGAACATAACATTCTGCTGGCACGGCGGCGAGCCTCTAATAGCCGGTCTTCCGTTCTTCCGCAAGGCTATGGAACTGCAGAAAAAGTATGCCGGTGACAAGGTCATTGAGAATACCCTGCAGACAAACGGAATCCTTGTCAACGAAGAGTGGTGCAGTTTCTTCAAGGAGAACAATTTCCTTGTAGGGCTCTCGCTCGACGGCCCCGAGGATATACACGACGCTTTCCGCCACGATTGCGGCGGCGCTCCCACATTCGCAAGGGTGATGAAGACTGTTGAACTGATGACGCGTACAGGTACCGAGTTCAACATCCTCTCCACCGTGAACGCCCGCAGCGAAGGCCGCGGTGCCGAGGTGTACATGTTCCTGCGCGCGCTGAACCCTTACATGCAGTTCCTGCCGGTGGTTGAGTATGTGTGCCAGCGTCCCGGCAAGCGCCCGCTCATTGTCTCCCCCGACGAGGAGGACGCTGTTGAGGCTCCATGGTCGGTATCCTCAAAGGGGTTTGGACAGTTCATGTGCGACGTGTTCGATGAGTGGGTGAAGCGCGATGTAGGCAACTGTTTTGTGCAGCTGTTCGACGTTACGCTTGCAAACTGGTGCGGAGTGCAGCCTCCGCTGTGCGCGTTCGGCGAAGTGTGCGGCGACGGCATGGTTGTGGAGCATAACGGCGATGTATATTCGTGCGACCACTTTGTCTATCCTGAATATCGCCTTGGCAACATAATGGAAGGCGAGCTTGCCGACATGTACCGCAGCGAGGAGCAGCAGTCCTTCGGGCGCGACAAGCGCGACGCCCTTCCCATGGAGTGCAAGCGCTGCAACTACTACTTCCTGTGCCATGGCGAGTGCCCCAAGCACCGTTTTGCCTATGCAAGGAACGGTGAGCCGTATATGAATGTGCTGTGCGAGGGCTACAAGATGTTCTTCCGCCACACCGACCCATATATGCGGCGTATGAAGACTCTCATTGAAAAGGGAGAACCCGCAGCGGGGGTGATGAAAGCTGAAAGGTGAAAGCCGCAGGCTTAGATAACGCCAGCAGCAACAGGTCGCAGGCAGCGTGGCAAGGTCACGTCCTGCGGGTTGCGAAAAGGCGGCGTTGTCAAAGGTGAAAGCCGCAGGCTTCGATAACGCCGGCAGCAACGGGTCGCAGGCAGCGTGGCAGGGTCACGCCCTGCGGGTTGCGAAAAGGCGGCGTTGTCAAAGGTGAAAGGTGAAAGGTGAAAACTGAAAAGTTAAAACTGAAATATAAACTTACTAAATAACTAACAGCTAAAATTTAAAAGATTATGAATCCAGATTTTGTACTTCCCAAAGTCGGCGAAATGCCGATATTGGCTTCAATAGAAAGTATCTGCAAGTTCGAGAAAGTTCCTACCCGTATCTGTGCCCAGGAAAGCGAGGGCGTGCAGAGGGCAGCGGACATAGTAGTAAAAGCAATAAAGGACCACAAGGGTGAAAGGCCCTTTGTGCTCGGTCTCTCTACCGGCCGCACTCCGCTGGGGCTTTACAACGAACTTGTGAAACGTTACAACGCCGGTGAGGTCAGTTTTGCCAATGTTGAGGTGTACAGCCTTGACGAGTTCTATCCTATGGCTGCCGACTCTCCACAGAGCCGTAACCATAGGGTAAACGAGGATTTCCTCAAGTTCATTGATATTGACCCCGCAAACGTGCACTTCCCCGACGGCACGGTGTCCATTGAAAAAGTGAACGAGTATTGCCGCCAATATGAACAGAAGGTCAACGGCAATGTAGACCTCATGATTATGGGTGTGGGCGAACTCGGCCAGATAGGTTTCAACGAACCGGGCAGTTATGCTCACTCTACAACCCGCGTGGTACAGCTCAGCTATAACACGCGCAAGAACCAGGACAAGTTCTTCTCTAACCCCAACGAGGTGCCCAAGATGGCAATCACAATGGGTCTTGAGACAATCATGAGCGCAAGGAAGATTGTGCTGATGATGTGGGGCGAGGAGAAAGCCGTCATAGCGCGCGACCTTATTGAAGGCGAAGTGAACGAGGAGTATCCCGCAACATTTCTTCAGGAGCACGACGACATACAGGTTGTGATTGATGAGGCCGCAGCGCAGGAACTCACACGCGTGAAGCAACCTTGGATTATAGCGCCGCCGCAGGAGTGGAGCGGCAAGCTCATACGCAAGGCTGTCATCTGGTTGTGTCAGACAGTAGACAAACCAATTCTAAAGCTCACACACCAGGACTACATCAAGAACTCTCTCTCCGACCTTCTCGACCGCGTGGGTTCGTATGACCAAATTAACATCCGCGTGTTCAATGAGATTCAGCATATAATCTCGGGATGGCCCGGCGGCAAGCCTAATGCCGACGACTCTACACGTCCCGTGCCGTCGACACCGTTCCCCAAGAGAGTGATTATCTTCTCTCCGCACCCCGATGATGACGTAATCTCGATGGGCGGTACATTCAACCGCCTCATAGAGCAGGGTCACGATGTGCATGTCGCATACCAGACATCGGGCAACGTTGCCGTGTACGACGATGTAGTGCTGCAGAACATTGATACTGCAAAGGAGATGGGCTTTGGCGATGCATTCGACGAGATACGCGAGATTATCGCTAACAAGAAGGTGGGCGAGCCCGAACCGCGCCGCCTGCTCGACCTCAAGGGCGCTATCCGCCGTGCCGAGGCACGCGCAGCCTGCCGCTCAATAGGTCTTGACGACCGCACAAACGCTCACTTCCTGAACCTGCCGTTCTACGAGACTGGCGGCATAAAGAAAGGCAAGCTCAGCGACGATGATATTGAGATTGTAAAGGCGCTCATGCGCGAGGTAAAGCCTCACCAGATTTATGCTGCGGGCGACCTTACCGACCCTCACGGCACTCACCGCGTTTGTATTGAGGCAGTGCTCCGTGCATTTGAGGAGGTTAAGGACGAGCCTTGGGCAAAGGAGTGCCACATATGGCTCTATCGTGGAGCATGGCAGGAGTGGGACCTTGCAGTTGCCGACATGGCTGTGCCCCTCAGTCCCGAGGAACTTATACGCAAGCGCCATGCAATCTTCCGCCACCTCTCGCAGAAGGACATCGTTCCCTTCCCAGGCGAGGATGCACGCGAGTTCTGGCAGCGCGCCGAGGAGCGCACCCAGGGCACAGCAGAGCTCTTCAACAAGATTGGCCTGCCCGAGTATCAGGCAATTGAGCTTTTCGCAAGGTTGCTGTAATTGAACAATGACTGTATAGTAGCAGCACTGCCCGCGGGCAGTGCTGCTTTTTATATACTAGTATGGTCAAAAGGGCAGCAGCAAAGGTTGCAAGGACAGTAAGGGACTATATGTAAGGGACTAAATGAAGTTCCTCTTGAAAAAAGTTACCCTGAAAATTGAATTTTTTGCATTTTGTGACTATATTATATATGTAATTTGAAATTTACATGTTATGACAGAGAACGAAAGGATGTCTGCTGATTTGATTGTCAACTATGACAAGCACATTGCCTCTGCGCAAGAGTATATAAAGGAGAACTTCGGAGTATCGTCGGAGTATAATGCCAAAGAGAGTTCCTTGCGCCTGTATGTAACCAACGTGAACAATGCGTTGCAGATTCTGGCGGCCAGGGAGTATATTGAGGAGAGGTTTCCCGATGTTGTGTATGTAAAGTATTAATTAAGGCTATAGAAATATTATTTATGAGCAAGAGAAAACTGTTTTTTGACATGGACGGTGTGCTTGTTGATTTCCAGTCGGGTATAGACAAGTTGAGTGACGAAACAAAGAAAGAGTACGAAGGCCGTCTTGATGAGGTTCCGGGCATATTCTCGCTTATGGACCCAATGCCGGGTGCGATAGAGGCCGTGCACAGGCTGAGCGAGCATTACGATGTGTATATTCTTTCCACGGCTCCGTGGAAAAACCTGTCGGCGTGGAGCGATAAAATCAATTGGATTACCAAGCACTTTGGCGGGCTGTTTAAAAAGCGCGTGATACTTACACATTGCAAGAACCTGTGCCACGGCGACTTCCTCATTGATGACAGGCCCAAGAACGGAGCCTGTTACTTTGCCGGCGAGTGGATTGAGTTCGGCTCGTTCATGTATACGGGGTGGGATGACGTGCTCTGCTACCTGCTGGATCCCGAGGTGTACAATGGCAAGAGCATAAATCACACCCTGATTGACGATGTCCTGGTGGAGCAGACTATTGGCATGCTAGATGAATGTTCCAAGATACTCAATGACAGCTACAACGGTGACAGCGAGGACTATAAGAGGATAACAAGGATGATGGCGCTCACGAATAAGTGGCTCAAGGTATCGGGTGAGGAAAACGAGCAGGAATATTACGCAGATTGACAAGATGGACTTGAAAGAGAATGACTACAGCGAAGAGAGCGCTTTCTTTCCCGGAGGGAAAATAACATTGCTCGACGGAAGGGAACTTGAATGTTACCCCTGCGTTAACGAACTGAATGGTGAAAACGGAAATGTGAAAGGTCTTCATGGCCTGCAAGGCAGCAAGGCGGTCGATTACAATAATTTGGAATTTGACACCACAGGCAGGTATCTTTCCTTTGGCAAGAAGAGAGGCCGCTCAAAGAAATTTGTTGAAGACTCTGGACTGCTGGCGGCAAGGCGGCTGTTCGCTGATAATGCCTTCCTGTTGCTGCAGAACAGGGAGCGTATTCTACAGGACAGCCGCATGTTCCTAGCCCCGGTGGCGGTTGAGAGTGGTCTTGCATATACAGGAACGTCTGGTTTCAGGAATCCTACGGTGGGGGTGTACCTTGAATGGTGGAGCCTGTGCGAGGGTGCCTTGAGGAGGGATGAGGACGGAGTGAGGAACCTGGTGTACCGCTTGGCGGGAAGCCCGCTCAGTGGCGTGAACAAGTGCACGGCGATACGCGAGGATGGCAGGGAGGAAACGGTTTCCTTGCGCCCGTTCAGTGACTATTGGCGCTCTTTTATGAAGATTAACCAGCGCTACAGCGAGGCAAAGTCGTGGTACCAGGCGTTTACGCTGCAGCAGGTTATTGAAATGGTGAGTGAGTAGTGGGGAGAATGCAATCGCCACCCACGCGGCACCACTGACGCGCTGCTTCGCGTGGGCTCAGTAGAAATTTCGTGTGGACGAAATAACTCAACTAAATAAAACTGTTATTCCTTGGTTTGTTTTACCCTTAATCTGTTGTCGTTTATTCTTCTTGTTGTCGTTCTATCACATACTTTTCATGACTGAAAAGTACGCA
>JAZNUE010000073.1:0-35453 GCA_045592125.1 Bacteroidaceae bacterium
CGGTCTCCCTTTTTTGTTTTTTTGTATTGCTGATTGACTTTTGCACTGTCACTTGTCGGGCGAACCTTGCTCACTCCTTTTCGCTACGCTCAAAGTCGTGAGCAAGGGGATTGTTTGTTGCACTTCTATCTTGACAGTATACATATTCAAAATTTACTGCAAAAATAACAATACGCCAACTTTTTACCCCCTTATCATTAAATAGTGTTAACAAACAACCAGGAAACCATGTACGGTACAGTTCTATGTCTGATTTTTGGACATAAAAGACAACGAATAGCTGCTTCCAAAACAATAAGGCTTTTCCTGGAAATTCAAACAGTTTCTTATTCTTTTTTAACAGAAAGAGCATTCCTTCTGAACTCTATTATAATTAAATAATAGTTTTCAATATGGGAAAATTTCAGCAACTCGGCAAAAAGCAGTATATTTGCAAATTGCTGGCATGCAGGCATGCCGCTTCAAAGAAACTGAAACATTTTTATTGAGATGAGCAGAAAGGATACAGAAAAGAAAAGGAAGAATGCCATGGAGAACGAGACGGAGAGCCCGATATCATTTATTACAGAAATAAAGGGCGACGACGCCATTGAGGTGTTCCAGGACAGGACTATACCTGTGCTGCCGTTACGCAACATGGTACTGTTCCCCAACACGATACTGCCTGTTACAGTTGGGCGCAAGTCGTCAAAGAAGCTTGTGGACGCTGTGAGAGGCACCGACACAAAGGTTGCCGTGGTGTGCCAGAAGGACCCCAAGACCGAGGAACCAGGCATTGAGGACCTATACACTATTGGAGCAACAGCAAGGATTGTGCGTGTATTCGACATGCCCGACGAGACAACGACCATCATACTCCAGGGCGTACAGAAGATTGAGCTCAAGAGCATACTCAGCGACCAGCCCTACATAACCGGAAAGGCAGACAGCATTCTTGAGGAGATTACCAGCGACGAGGTGTTCCACACGCTAGTGAAGAGCTGCCAGGATGCCGCCATAGAGATACTCAGGATGTCAGAGAACTCCGAGGAGACAACCTTTAACATGGGCAGCATTCACGAGGAGATACAGATGCTGAACTTCCTCTGTACAAATATAAAGATGCCGCTAAGGGAGAAGGTAGCGCTGCTTGCCGAGAACTCAATAAAGGAGCGCGCATTCAGGCTTATGACTATACTCGACCGCGAGAAGCAGTTCATCGAGATACAGCGCAGCATAATGCACAGGACACACCAGGAGATTGACCAGCAGCAGCGCGAGTACTTCGTGCAGCAGCAGATAAAGAACCTGCAGGAGGAACTGGGCGGGAGTATTCAGGAACAGGACATAATTGAGCTGCGCACAAAGGCCGACGAGAAGACATGGACGGCCGAGACTGGAGAGATATTCGAGAGAGAGCTCTCGAAACTGGACAGGATTAACCCGCAGAGTCCCGACTACCACGTGCAGCTGAACTACCTGCAGCAGTTCGTTGCCCTGCCATGGGGGAAATGCACAAAGGACAACCTGGACATTGAGAACGCGCGCAAGGTACTCGACAACGACCACTACGGCATCGAGAAGGTAAAGGAGAGAATACTGGAGCACCTGGCCGTAATAAAGATGCGCGGCGACCTGAAGTCGCCCATCATATGCCTCTACGGTCCTCCGGGCGTGGGAAAGACATCGCTAGGCCGGTCAATTGCAAAGTCGCTGAAGAGGGAATATGTGAGGATGTCGCTTGGCGGCATACACGACGAATCCGAGATTAGAGGCCACCGCAGGACATATGTGGGAGCAATGCTCGGACGCATACTCAAGAACATTGCAAAGGCAGGCTCGGACAACCCCGTGTTCATACTTGACGAGATAGACAAGGTGGGAAAGGACAGGTCGCATGGCGACCCGTCATCGGCGCTGCTCGAGGTGCTTGACCCGGAGCAGAACATGGCGTTCCACGACAACTTCCTCGACATTGACTACGACCTCTCCAGGGTAATGTTCATTGCCACGGCAAACAACCTTGCCGACATCCCTGCCCCGCTGCTCGACCGCATGGAGCTCATTGAAGTGAGCGGCTACCTCACCGAGGAGAAGATTGAGATTGCCAAGCGCCATCTTATCCCAAAGGAGAAGGAGGCAAACGGCATTGCAGGCGAGAGAGTCACCATAAGCAAGGCCGCCATAGAGCAGATTATCGAGGGCTACACACGCGAGTCGGGAGTACGTGGCCTTGAGAAGAAGATTGGCAAGATATTCCGCCGCCTGGCCTGCCAGAAGGCAACAACGGGCGACATTGAGACACGCAGCATAAAGCCTGCCGACCTCAATGCCCTGCTGGGAGTGAGGGAATTTACCCGCGAGACATATAACGGCAACGAATATGCAGGTGTGGTAACCGGCCTGGCATGGACAGCCGTAGGCGGCGAGATTCTCTTCATCGAGACCAGCCTGAGCCGCGGCAAGGGAGAGAAGCTCACGCTCACGGGCAACCTGGGCGACGTGATGAAGGAGTCGGCAATGCTTGCCCTGGAGTATGTGAGAGCGCACTCAGCCGAGATTGGCATACCGCACGAGGTCTTTGAGAACTGGAACATACACCTGCACGTACCCGAGGGCGCCATCCCCAAGGACGGCCCGTCGGCCGGCATAACCATGGCCACAGCCCTGGTATCGGCGCTGACACAGCGCCAGGTGAGGCCAAGCATTGCCATGACTGGAGAGATTACGCTCCGCGGCAAGGTCCTGCCAGTGGGCGGCATAAAGGAGAAGATTCTTGCCGCCAAGCGTGCCGGCATAACCGACATTGTTATATGCGAGGAGAACAGGCGAAACATCGAGGCCATCCCCGAGATGTACGTAAAAGGGCTCACGTTCCATTACGTTAACGACATTAAGGAGGTGCTCGGCATTGCCCTGCTCGACAAGAAAGTAAAGAACCCTATTAAACTCATTGACTAAGGTGAAGTTCAGCCTCATACACACAGACAGCGGCAGCAAGGCACGCGCCGGCATACTGTCCACGGACCATGGCGACATAATGACCCCTATCTTCATGCCAGTGGGGACAGTAGGTTCGGTAAAAGGCGTGCAGATACCGCACCTCAAGGACGACATAAAGGCACAGATAATACTTGGCAACACGTATCACCTTTACCTTCGCCCTGGGCTCGACGTGCTCGAGAAGGCCGGCGGCCTGCACAGGTTCAGCTCATGGGACCGCCCTATCCTCACCGACAGCGGCGGTTTCCAGGTATTCTCGCTTAAGGACATACGCAAGATGACCGAGGAGGGCGTTGAGTTCCGCTCGCACATCGACGGTTCAAAGCACTTCTTCTCGCCCGAGAGAGTGATGGACATTGAGCGCAGCATTGGCGCCGACATAATAATGGCATTTGACGAGTGCACTCCAGGCACCGCCGACTACAGCTATGCCAAGAAATCGATGGAGCGCACGCACCGCTGGCTCGACCGCTGCATAGGGCGCCTTAAGGAGACTGGGCCCATGTACGGATATGAGCAGCAGCTCTTCCCCATTGTACAGGGATGCGTCTACCCCGGCCTCCGCCGCCAGTCGGCCGAGTTCATAGCCTCGAAGGAGGCGGCCGGCAACGCCATAGGCGGCCTGGCCGTGGGCGAGCCTGCCGAGAAGATGTACGAGATGATTGAGGTAGTTAACGAGATTCTGCCCACTGACAGGCCACGGTACCTCATGGGCGTGGGCACGCCAGCGAACATACTCGAGGGCATAGAACGCGGCGTTGACATGTTCGACTGCGTAATGCCCACACGCAACGGGCGCAACGCCATGCTCTTTACCAAGAACGGCATAATGAACATGCGCAACGAGAAGTGGAAGTACGACTTCTCCCCTATTGAGGAGGACGGCGCCTCGGCAGTAGACACGCTCTACAGCAAGGCCTACCTGCGCCACCTGTTCATTGCACAGGAACTGCTAGCGCTGGAGATTGCCTCAATACACAACCTGGCGTTCTACGTGTGGCTCACGCAGGAGGCGCGAAAGCACATACTCCTTGACGACTACGCGGCATGGAAGAGAGAGATGATTGAGAGAGTTACACGCAGGCTCTAAGGCAGCACACCAAAAGGACACAGGACAGAGAATAGAACAACGGCTTTATGAAATGGCTCGATTACTTTAGGCTCAAGAAGCTCGACTGGTACATAATAAAGAAGTTCCTAGGGACCTACTTCTTCTCTTTGGCACTGATTATCATAGTCATTGTAGTGTTCGACTATAACGAGAAGATTGACAAGTTCGCCACCTCTAATGCCACCGCAAGCGAGATAATATTCGACTACTACATGAACCTTGCGCCATACTATGCAAACACCTTCAGCGCCCTGTTCGTCTTTATCTCGGTAATCTATTTCACGGCAAAGCTTGCCGACAATTCCGAGATAATTGCGATACTGGCCTCGGGAGTGAGCTACAGGAGGCTAATGAGGCCCTACATGGTGGCAGCCGGGATAATAGCGCTAATGACATATGTGCTGAGCGCATATGTAATCCCCGAGGGCAACAGCACAAGGCTGGCCTTTGAGCAGGAGCATAACAAGAAGAAGAAGATTGAGTCGGCAAGCAACATACAGGTGAGGCTCGACAAGAACACCATCGCCTACATGGAGCGGTTCGAGAGCCGCAACAACATGGGATGGAGATTCTCGCTCGACAGGTTCGAGGGCAAGAAGCTTGTCTCGCACATGACGGCCAACAACATCACGTACAACCCCGACAGGCCTGGCACCTGGACAGCACGCCGCTGGGTAATAAGGGAGCTCAAGGACGACAAGGAGGTAATACGCTCGAGCAACAGGGAGGCGCTGGACACTGTAATACCGCTTGAGCCCAGCGACTTCCTTATCTCCGAGGACGAGCAGGAGACCATGACCAGCCCGCAGCTGGGCAGCTACATCGACAAGCAGAAGAAAAGGGGAATAGGCAACATAAGGCCATTCGAGATTGAGTACCACAGGCGCATTGCAATGTCTTTTGCAGCGTTCATCCTCACCATAATAGGCGCCTCGCTCTCCTCTAGGAAGAGGAAAGGCGGGATGGGGCTGTCATTGGGAATAGGCCTTGGGCTTAGCTTCTCCTATATAATGTTCCAGACCGTATCATCGGCATTTGCCGAGCACATGCCGGTTGCGCTTGCCGTGTGGATACCGAATATAATATATACATTCATTGCGATATTCCTCTATCGCAGAGCACCAAGATAAAAAAGACAAATGTATTTCGACGAACTAGACTTTGAAGATGAAGTGCTTGACGCACTTGACGCCATGAACTTTGTGCAGTGTACCCCAATCCAGGAGCAGACACTGGAACCGCTCATGGCAGGACGCGACCTCATTGGAGTAGCACAGACAGGAACAGGAAAGACAGCGGCATACCTGCTGCCTGTACTCAACAGGCTCTGCCGCGGCGGATACCCCGAGGACGCCATAAACTGTGTAATCATGGCACCCACACGCGAGCTGGCACAGCAGATTGACCAGCAACTCGAAGGCTTCACATACTTCATGAAGGTATCGAGCATTGCCGTGTATGGCGGGAACGACGGGCAGCGCTATGAGCAGGAACTGCGCGGAATGTCGCGAGGCGCCGACATAATTGTCGCGACGCCCGGCAGGCTCATAAGCCACATAAGCCTTGGCAAGATAGACCTCTCTAAAGTATCGTTCTTCATCCTTGACGAGGCCGACCGCATGCTCGACATGGGATTCTGCAACGACATAATGACCATTGCCAAGCAACTCCCGAAGGAGAGGCAGACCATGCTCTTCTCGGCCACAATGCCCGAAGAGATACGCCGCCTTGCAAAGGACCTGCTCAACGACCCCGTGCAGATAACACTCGCTCTGGCAAAGCCTGCCGAAGGAATAACGCAGCAGGCCTACGTGTGCCACGAGGGACAGAAGATGGGAATAATAAACAGCATTTTCGAGACCGAGAGCAGCGAGAGGGTAATACTCTTCGCCTCACGCAAGACAAAGGTAAAGGAGATTGCACGCGAGATACGCCGCCACGGGTTCAACGTGGGAGAAATGCACAGCGACCTCTCACAGAGCGAGCGCGACGAGATAATGTTCCAGTACAAGAGCCGCAAGATTGACATGATTGTAGCAACCGACATACTCGCACGCGGCATTGACATTGACGACATACGCATTGTAATAAACTATGACGTACCACGCGACTGCGACGACTACATACACCGCATTGGCCGCACTGCCCGCGCCGGCAGCAAGGGACGCGCCATTACATTCGTCTCGGTCGAGGACCAGGAGTTCTTCAAGCGCATTGAGGACTTCATTAAGCAGGACGTGACCAAGATGGAGATTCCCGCCGGGCTAGGCGAGGCGCCCGCATACGACCCCAAGAAGAAACAGAAGGAGGGTGCGGGCAAAGGAAGAGGCAGAAACGCGAAAGGAAAGGGAGATGGCAGGAGCAAGGAAAGGAACGGCCGCGGCAGGAAGCCAAAGGAAAGAGGCGGCAGGCCTGCAGGAAAAGCAGGAGAGGCCACAGCAGAAAAGCAGGCAAAGGTTTCTGCGGTCCAGCAGCCCCAGGCAGTACTCCTTGAGAACAAGGAAACTGGAGCGGAAAACCCGGCAGCCCCAGGCAAGGAGAAGAGAAGAAGGAACAGCCGCCGCCATTACCGCAGGCCAGCAAGGAAGGAGGGCGGCAGCCCGCAGGAAAGCAAATAAGCAACTATGGCAATAATAAAGGAAGTAAGAGGATTCACCCCAGTCATTGGCAGCAACTGCTACTTGGCCGAGACTGCAGCAATAATAGGCGATGTAACCATTGGCGACAACTGTTCGGTGTGGTTCGGCACGGTGCTGCGCGGCGACGTGAACAGCATATCCATAGGCAACAACGTGAACATACAGGACGGTGCTGTGGTGCACACGCTCTACCAGCGCTCAAAGACCATCATTGGCGACAACGTCTCAATTGGACACAACGCCACCGTGCACGGCGCCACAATAGAGAGCAACTGCCTCATAGGCATAGGAGCGACAGTCCTTGACAATGCCGTAGTCGAGAGCGGCGCTATTGTGGCGGCCAACGCGCTTGTGACATCGGGCATGCGGGTCGAAGGAGGATGGATATATGCCGGCGTTCCCGCAAAGAAGATAAAAGAGGTGAGCAAGGAGCAGCAGGAAGAGATTGTACAGCGCATAGCAAACGACTACGTGATGTATGCTTCGTGGTACAAGTGAAGAGAACAGAGAACAGAGTACAGATAACAGATAACAGATAACAGAGTACAGAGAACAGAGAGATTCCTCGTCGCATGAGATTTTTCGCTTTGCTCAAAATGACAAGTCCGGGAGTTGGCGCGCAAAGAGCAAAGAGCAAAGAGCAAAGATAAAAGAGCAAAGAGGTTTAACAAACAAAATAACATAACCATTATGAAACATCTATTTTCACTACTGACAGCAATTGTTGTTGCGGCAAGCTCGTTTGCAGGCAATGACTTGACATTGCACGATGTTATGTACGGAGGCTATTGGCCCGAGACCTATGCCGCCATCAAGCCAATGGCCGACGGCGAGCACTTTGCACGCATGAGCAGCGACCGCACAATGATTCTCAAAGGCTCGTTCAGGAGCGGCGAGATTGTGGACACGCTGTTCAACGTTGCAACAGCACGCGGTTTCAGCGAGAAACGTATTGACGGTTACCAGTTCTCGCCCGACGAGAAACTGATTCTCCTGCAGACAAAGACACGCGGCATATACCGCCACTCATTCACCGCCGAGCACTACATCTTCAGCCGCAAGAACAACAAGGCCGAGCAGCTTTCGCAGAACGGAGCACAGCAGGTGCCTAAGTTCTCGCCCGACGGCACTATGATTGCATTCGTGCGCGACAACAACATCTTCCTTGTGAAGCTGCTCTTCGGCAACAGCGAGTCGCAGGTGACCACCGACGGCGAGTTCCGCAAGATTATCAACGGTATCCCCGACTGGGTATATGAGGAGGAGTTCGCGACCAGCTGCTCATTCGACTTCAGTGCCGACAGCAAGGTTATTGCATACATAAAATACGACGAGAGCGAGGTTATGATGTACGACATGCCAATGTACAATGGCGGACAGAGCAAGGAGTACTTCGGTTTCAGCAAGCCCTACAGTTTCAAGTACCCTGTTGCAGGTGCCAGCAACGCGAAGGTATCGGTTCACTCGTTCGACATAAAGAGCAAGGTCACACGCCAGCTCGACGTGAACATCCCCAATGAGGGCTACATCCCGCGTATCAAGTTCACCAAGGACCCCAGCATGCTTGCAGTGCTCACGCTTAACCGCCACCAGAGCGTGCTCGAGATTCAGGCAGTCAACCCGCTCTCAGGCATAAGCAAGACCATACTGCGCGAGGAGAGCGACACATACCTCAACGAGCAGACATACAGCGGCATTGAGTTCCTTGACAAGCACTTTGTGTTCCAGAGCGAGCGCAGCGGGTATAACCAGCTCTACCTCTACAGCCTTGCAGGCGAGCTCATACGCCCCATCACAACAGGCGACTACGAGGTAAAGAAGTTCTATGGCTGGGACAGCAAGAAGAACGAGTTCTACTACTCAAGCAACGAGGGCAGCCCGCTGCGCGAGAGCATATACAAGGTAAACACAAAGGGCAAGAAGACAAGGCTTAGCAAGCGCGAAGGTACAAACTCGGCAGTCTTCAGCAGCGGCATGAAGTACTTCATAAACACCTACTCAAGCATTGACACCCCGCACACCGTAACAGCAAACGACTGCAACGGGAAGGAACTGAAGACACTCATCGACAACAAGGCACTCACCGAAAAGCTCGCAAGGTTTGACATGCCATCCAAGGAATTCTTCACATTCACCACAAGCGACGGAGTGGAGCTCAACGGCTGGATGATTAAGCCTCATGATTTTGACGCATCAAAGAAATATCCTGTAATCCTGTTCCAGTACAGCGGCCCATACTCACAGCAGGTGACCGACAGCTGGTACATTGGTAACTATGGCAACGCAATGTTCGAGAGCTACATGGCAGGCGAGGGATTCATTATGGTGTGCGTTGACGGACGCGGCACAGGCGGACGCGGCACAGAGTTCGGCAAGTGCACATACCTTAAGATTGGGCAGTACGAGCCTGCCGACCAGGTAGAGGCAGCCAAGTACATGGCCTCACTACCCTATGTAGACAAGGACAACATAGGCATATGGGGCTGGAGTTTTGGCGGCTACAACACGCTCATGTCAATGAGCCAGCCCGAGGCGGTGTTCAAGGCAGGTGTTGCCGTTGCAGCGCCTAGCGACTGGCGTTTCTACGACACAGTGTACACCGAGCGCTACATGCGCACTCCAAAGGAGAACAAGGAGGGATATGACAAGGGCTCGGCAGTCGTAAACGCAGCAAGCCTCAACGGGCACCTGCTGCTCGTTCACGGCACTGCCGACGACAACGTGCACCTGCGCAACATGATACATTACATAGGGGCGCTCACCCAGGCGAACAAGAAGTTTGAGACAGCCCTCTACCCCGACAGCAACCACAGCATATATCATGGCGCCAACACACGCTACCACCTCTTTGAGCAGATTGCCGAGTTTTTCAAGGCAAACCTGAAGTAACAGGACAGGAGAGCCGCGTGGGTCGCGGAAAGCAAGGGCTGTAAAAGCGGAAAAAGGAAAAGTGAAAATTTTCACTTTTCCGTTTTCCGCTTTTACAGTGCCTGTCCCGACAGAGCGCAGCGATGAGGAATCTTCCTGTACTCTGTTATCTGTACTCTGTTCTCTAACATATCGCGTCAAGGCTGGGCACATAGCAACGCTGTATGGCACCGGCTATTGCTGTGGCTACTTCAATGTCGCTAAACCCTATTCCGCTACCGAACCTGTAGAGGAGGTCCACCTCTTCCTTGGCGATAATCTTGTCCGACAGCACTATGTGAATAAGGTAATCGAGCATGCCATCCCTCATGCCCGGGTTAATCTCAAGAATCTTGCCCACTGTCTCGTTGAATATATCCATCACATTGCCCTGGGCAATCTCATCAAGATATTTTCGCGGGAAAATCTTAAGCCCTGCCAGCGACTGGATTACCTGTTCTGCTTCTTCCTTGTATATCTGACTGTCAAGGTTCGCTACCAGCAGGCCTGCCGAAGCAATGAAGCGTGCTGTGTACTCGTCGAGCTCGCTGCTCCCTACCTTCAGCAGTATTGAAATGAGCTCATCCATGCCCTTGTCCAGTTCGGCCTTGCTGTTTGCTGTGGCGAACAGGTTGAGGGCCTGTACCCTGATGGGATTGACTGGATGTGATGCCCTGCTTACTCCATTGTCATTCAAGAAGAAGTCGAGACGGCGGTTATTGTCCGCTATCAGGGCGTCAATGCTTACATTCATCTTGCTGAGGTCCAGGCCCGACGCCAGCTTGAAGAAGGCTGTCACACATACATCGAGGTTCCCGACAGCCATATAGCCATATCTGTCAGCAACCAGTTCGGCAAGCTGCTCATGCAGGCGTATCTTGTACTGGAGAGTCACAGGAACCGCGGCATTTGGAGGGAATACAAAATTTATAAGCCTTGCAAGAGCCGTGTCCTTATTTATAAGATGGCCAAGCTCGTGCCCTACAACAAACCTGAGCTCGTCGCTACTCATGAGCCCGAAGAGCGCAGAATTGATATTCACTATATGCGGCTCGCCTTCATTCTCCGCAGCCACAGAGAATGCGTTTACTGAAGAATCGCCTGTGATGTAGAAATCGACCTTCTCGTCAAACTTGAGCCTGCTCTTCACCTCGTGGCACAAGTCATAGAAATCGCTGAGCAGTTCTTTCTCTACCTTTAGGCTGTGCCCTTCCATTGTACTTCGCCAATAGGTATCGGCGCTTGACACCTTGGTCTTGCGGAGCACCTCCTCTACAACACTTCCCTGAAGGGCATTGTAAATCTGCTCGCCAATCTGCTTCTCCATCTCTATGAACGCAGAAAATCGGTCCGTGTCATTAGAATCGTTCCCCTTGTACTTCTTGAACCACTTCTGCAGGTTGTTTAGATTATTTTCCATAGCTGACAATTGTTTTGTTAATACTGTTTTCTTCACATGCAGCAAATATACAGTAAACAGTCATTACAACCAAGCCTATTTCTATTTTGTTTAACTAATTGCTACTCAAAAGCAAACATAATTTACCCCGGAAACCTTTCAAGGCCTCCGGGGTAAATTATGCAAATGGGGCACTCTTCTTCCAACTAGAAAGTGGAGGCCTGCCTGTTACATTACTGGCTTTGGCGGTGCTGCGAATGCGAACACAATCAGGGATATGAGTGCAACAGCAATAACAATCATTGCTATGTTTTTCATCATCTTCCTGCGCTTGACGGCTGCCTTGCGCTTGCGGTCCTTTTCAACACGCGCAGCACTCTTTTTCCTTACCTTTTCTGCCATATTACTTTTCTTCAATATTGACAACAATATTCAGTTCCTCCAACTGTCCGGGCTCAAGCACAGAAGGAGCGTCAATCATTGTGTCGCGGCCCGAATTGTTCTTGGGGAACGCTATGCAGTCGCGTATTGAGTCGAGGCCTGCAAAGAGGCTCACCCAACGGTCGAGACCGTAAGCAAGGCCGCCGTGAGGGGGGGCACCGTACTTGAAGGCATCGAGCAGCCAGCCGAACTGCTGCTGTGCACGCTCGGGAGTGAAGCCAAGGAGCGCGAACATCTTGTTCTGGAGTTCGCTGTCGTATATACGGATTGAGCCGCCGCCAACCTCAACACCGTTGATTACCATGTCATAGGCATTGGCACGCACAGCACCCATATCTGTGTCGAGCAGAGGAATATCCTCGGGCTTGGGCGAGGTGAACGGATGGTGCATTGCCATGTAACGGCCTTCCTCCTCGCTGTATTCGAAGAGCGGGAAATCGACCACCCACAGACATGAGAACTTGTTCTTGTCACGCAGACCCAACTGGGAACCGACCTCGAGACGGAGCTCGCACAGCTGCTTGCGTGTCTTCATTGTGTCGTCGCCGCTGAGGATGAGGATGAGGTCACCCGGGCCGGCATTGAAGGCAGCCTTCATTGCCTGCAGCACATCCTGTGTGTAGAACTTGTCGACACTTGACTTCACTGTGCCGTCGGCCTCTACGCGTGCATAGACCATACCCTTGGCACCAATCTGCGGGCGGCGTACAAAGTCGGTAAGCGCGTCAAGTTGCTTGCGTGTATATGTTGCAGCACCCTTGGCACAGATACCGCCAATATATTCGGCACTGTCGAACACACCGAAACCATGGCCCTTCATAATGTCCATAAGCTCCACGAACTCCATGCCGAAGCGTGTATCGGGCTTGTCGCTTCCGTAGTACTTCATGGCGTCGTGCCACGTCATGCGCGGGAACTGCTCTGTGAGCTCAACGCCGCGTATTGTCTTGAACAGGTGCTTTGCCATGCCCTCGAAGAGGGTGATTACGTCCTCCTGCTCCACAAAGCTCATCTCGCAGTCAATCTGCGTGAACTCGGGCTGACGGTCGGCACGGAGGTCCTCATCGCGGAAACACTTCACAATCTGGAAGTAGCGGTCAAAGCCCGACACCATAAGCAGCTGCTTGAAGAGCTGCGGGCTCTGCGGCAGAGCATAGAACTGACCCGGGTTCATGCGTGAGGGCACCACAAAGTCGCGCGCGCCCTCGGGAGTAGAGGCAATGAGCATTGGGGTCTCAACCTCAATGAAGTTCATTGAATCGAGATAACGGCGCACCTCCATGGTCATCTGGTGACGCAGCTCAAGGTTCTTGCGCACAGCCTCGCGACGGAGGTCGAGATAGCGGTACTTCATGCGGATGTCGTCGCCGCCATCAGTATTGTTCTCAATAGTAAAAGGAGGGGTTGCGGCCTCGTTGAGGATATTCAACTCGTTTACGATAATTTCAATCTCGCCGGTGGGGATGTTGGCATTCTTGCTCTGGCGCTCACTCACCACACCTGTAGCCTGTATTACATACTCACGCCCCAGGTGCGAGGCCTTCTCGCATAGTCCGGCATTAGTGTCCTCGCTGAATACAAGCTGTGTAATGCCGTAACGGTCACGGAGATCCACAAAGGTCATGCCGCCCATCTTGCGTGCACGCTGCACCCAGCCGCTAAGGGTGACAGTCTCATTAACATTGGCCAAACGAAGTTCGCCACAAGTCTTTGTTCTGAACATTTTATATTATTTTTAATATTTTGCCTATAATGAAGTGCAAAGGTACAAAATTATAATTACAGTTTTAAGGAGTAGCCCCGATTTATCTGAAAATATTTTCTCCATACAGCAAAAAATAATCGGGCGCATGCATGCGCATATGAATGTTTTTTTGTTTATATTTGCAAGAAGAATGCAGGCACACAAGAAAACGACGTACATCAATAACAGAGCCTACAACATGACAGAAAATCATTTATATCATTATAAACCTTATTAATCATTTATTTATGAAGAAATTTTTACTTTCAATTTTCTGCATGCTAAGCATTATTGGCTATGCTTATGCAGATGAAGCGAAGTTTGACTTCACAGCCCCAAGCGGGCTTACACCGTCAATAACCGATGACATGTACAGTGACGGAGGAAATGGTGCTTTGGCTTTCAACACAGATGAAACCACATTCACCGCCAACGGTGTTACACTTAACACCACTAAAGGATCTATGGATTCACGTATATGGAAATCTGCTAAAGGCGTATACGACTTCCGTGTGTACAAGACTGCAACAATGACTATTGCGGCACCTGAGGGCGGCGTAATCACTGCAATTGCCTTTACCGGCAACACTGTAAAAAGTTTCAGCGCAAACAGTGGCACAGTTGACGGCAAGAACTGGACAGGTGCAGCAACTTCAGTTGTATTCACATGGGCAGACGATGCCAGCACACAGAAAATCAACACAATCACTGTTACATTCTCTACCGACGGCAGCGTTACTCCAGACCCCGAAGAGCCGGAAGGTGGCGAAGGCGAAGGTGAAGGCGAAGGCGAAGGTGAAGTAACTTACCTTACAATTGCCGAGGTAATTGCCGCCGGCGAAGGCGAAGCAGCCACAAAGGGTACTGTTGTTGCTACATATGCACGCGGTTTCCTCATGAACGACGGCACAGGCTCTATCCTCGTTTACCTTGGCAGCGATAAGGGTTTTGTTGCTGGCGACGCAGTTACAGTAAGCGGCAAGACAAACGTTTACGGCGGTCTCCTGCAGTTCGGCAACACGCCTGTTGTAGAGAAGACAGGCACAGCAACCGTTGAGCACCCCGCAGCAACAGCAATGGACGGTGCCGCAATGGATGCATACCTTGCTGCACCTGTTGTGAAGTATGTTGAGTACACTGGCACACTCACAATCAACGGAAGCTACTACAACGTAGCCGTTGAGGGCGCTGCCACAGCGATAGGCAGCATACAGTACCCCAACACAGGGCTCGTAACAGCTGCATCAGGCGACGTTGTAAAGGTTACAGGCTACACAATCGGCACAAGCAGCAGCAAGTATGTAAACACTATGGCCGTTAAGGTTGAGACTGTAGACAACGGTGGCGAAGGTGAAGGCGAAGGTGAAGGCGAGGAACTTGAAGCAACCGACATTTCAGACATCATTGACGCGGGTGCAAGCACAGACAAAGTAAAGGCTCAGGGTACAATCATGGCTACATACGCACGCGGTTTCCTCTTGGACGACGGCACAGGCTCTATCCTTGTTTACCTTGGCAGCGATGGCGGCAATGCAGTTGGCGAAATCGTAACCGTTGAGGGCACAACAAGCATGTATGGCGGCCTCCTGCAGTTTGCAGCCGGCTCAGTTGTAACAAGGCTCACAACAACAACCGTAAACTACCCCGCAGCAACAGTAATGGACGGTGCAGCAATGGACGCATACCTGGCAGCACCTGCCATACAGTATGTAGAGTACACAGGAACCCTCACAATTAGTGATAAAGGTTACTATAACGTGGCTGTTGACGGTGCAGCAACTGCTGTCGGAAGCATACAGTACCCGCAGGACGCTATCAAGGCAAACCTCACAAGCGGTTCTGTTGTAAAGGTAACAGGTTACACAATTGGTGTAAGCAGCAGCAAGTATGTAAACACTATGGCCGTTAAGGTCGAGACTGTTGGCGAAGGTGGTGGCGAGGAGCCTGAAGAGCCCGAGGTTCCAACAGAGACACAGGAATACACCGTTACTGAGGCACTTGCAGCATATGTTGACGGCAAGCAGATTCCTGCAATAGTAACAGGTTACATTGTTGGCGCTGTAAAAAGCGCACCTGAGAAAGACTCTCAGTTCGGTCCTGACGCTACTGACGCTGCTGTTGCAACAAACATCCTTATTTCGGACAATGCCGAGACATTAGACTATACAGAATGCCTTATCGTCCAGTTGCCTAAAGGCGACATCCGTTCAGCATTGAACCTTGTTGACAACCCAGGCAACTACAAGAAGCAGGTTAAGATTACCGGCAGCGTTGAGAAGTACTTTTTGGTTGCAGGTCTCAAGAGCGTAACAGCATACGAGTTCACCGGTGCTACAGGCATTAGCGAGGTGAAGGGTGAAAACGGAAATGCGAACATCTTCGACCTCACCGGTCGCAGAGTTGACGCTATCACAGTTCCTGGAATCTACATTGTAAACGGCAAGAAGGTCTTGGTAAAGTAAAATTTATCTTACTCGACAGCATGAGCATAAAATAAGAAAGCGCGGTTCGCGAACCGCGCTTGCTTATTTTATTATTGTGTGCGACGGAAACCACAGGTTTAGATAATGATGGCAGTAAATACTCACGCGAAGCACTAAAACTCCCTCCCCCCAACTTTAAGCTCTTTGGGTTTGAAATTGCTTCCGTTCGTTGTGTAATCACAAACAAGTTTGCATTACGCTCACTTACTCGCAACTGTCTCTGTTATCTGTTATCTGTACTCTGTTCTTCTTTACAAACTCCTCAGCCGGTTTAAGGGCATCAAGCTTTCCAACGTCAATGAATTCGAGATTATCGGCAACGACACCATATACAGGATACCTTGCCGCAAGCCACATGTAGAAGCTCATTATGGGGAAGCGCGTACCCTTTGCCTCGTCAACAGGCAGGCCTTTCTCTTCAACATACTCCTGCATTAGTGCCAGCACCCTGTCGCTGAGTATGTGAATGCCTGAGAATGCTAGCGCACGGCATGCCTTGGGGTCAATGCCGGGCGTGGTGACATGGTAGTCGCCGCTGTCGGTGTTCATCCACCCTACAAGGCGCAATGTATCGGGGTTGAAGAGCAGGAAGCGCGTGGTCTCCCTCTCGCTCACAAGCAGCGTCGCCAGGGCGTCGTCCTTAACCTGGGATTCAAGCCACTGGATATCGCAGTTGGAAAGGATATCGACATTGTGTATAAGGAACCTGCCGCAGCCCTCAAGGTAACGGCGCGCATGCAGCACTGCACCGCCCGTCTCAAGCAGCAGTTCACGCTCGTCGCTAATCTCCATGAGCATCTTGCCCTCGCGGCACTCCTCGCGTGACGTCGCTATCCACTCCTGGCCTTTTACCCACTGCTCTACCTTGTCGGCAAAATAGTGGATGTTAACAACCGCCTCAGTTATTCCCGAGGCAAATAGTTTCCTTGCTACATGCTCAATGAGCGGTTTCTCGCACACAGGCACCAGCGCCTTGGGAAGAGTATCGGTAAGCGGTTTCAGGCGTGTGCCAAGGCCTGCCGCAAAAATCATTGCTTTCATAAATGCAGTTTTTCGTTAGAAGCTGTTAAAATTTATATCGTTAAGTTTTTTATATATCAAAAATAATAGTCCCAACGAGCGAAACACAAGCCTACTTGCACGTTTTTCAGCGAGTGCTGCCTATTTTCGTGCAAGACAAATAGGATGTCTGCTCCTTTTTCATGGGCGGTTGCCAATATGCCAATATAAGAAAAATTCTATTAGAAATTCAAACAACCTCTAAATATTCTACGAAGGTAGCGTAAAAAGGCGAGAAGAGAAAGGGGGCAGCACAAAAAAACCGCACAAAAAACAAGTTACATATTTTGTTCTGCCCCCGTTTGTGACTATCTTTGCGGATAGTCACAAAAAGAGATTATATGCCCGAAAACAATGTAAAAGGATACCGGGAAAGCGCAATGCGCGACGGGACTGTGCTGGGACTGCTATGGATTGTAACCTTTGCCATGTCAGTGGTCATGTTCAAGTCCATTGGCAACGGGTATGGCCTTGCAGCCTCCTTTGCCACCGCCGTGCTCAGCATGATGTCGCCCTGCGTAGCATACAGGCTTGCCGTGAAGCACCGCAACGCCGAGCGCAACGGCGCAATATCGTTTGGCGAGGCCTGGCTCTACATTTTCATAATGTACCTGTGCGCAATAGTGCTGGCATCCATTGCCCAGTACATATTCTACGCATTCATCGACCCGCACATGTTCGGCAACATGATTCCGGTGTTCCAGGAGCTTGCGGCCGCAAGCGGCCTGCCTTCCGGGACAACCGAAGTGTTTACCAAGATGTTCGAGACGATGGAGAACACCAGCACCGCCGACATTATTATGTCGCAGCTGAGCGGCCACATAATGAGGGACACCCTCATCTCGGCCATTCTTGCAGCAGCAATAAGGAAAACCACCGATAACAGTTAACGCAAATGGATATATCAGTAATTATACCGCTTTATAATGAGGCCGAGTCACTGCCTGAGCTCACTGAATGGATTCAGCGCGTAATGCGCGAGAACAGGCTTTCCTATGAGATTATCTTCATAAACGACGGCAGCACCGACAATTCCTGGGAGGTTATTGAGGCGCTCGGCGCCAAGGACAGCAACATCCACGGCATTAAGTTCCGCCGCAACTACGGCAAGTCACCGGCCCTATACTGCGGATTCGAGCGCGCCAAGGGCGATGTTGTAATAACCATGGACGCAGACCTGCAGGACAGCCCCAACGAGATACCCGAGCTCTACAGGATGATAACCGAGGAGGGATACGACCTGGTATCGGGCTACAAGAAGAAGCGCTACGACCCGCTAAGCAAGACAATCCCCACAAAGCTCTTCAACGCCACAGCGCGCAAGGTGTCGGGCATTAAGAACCTGCACGACTTCAACTGCGGCCTCAAGGCCTACCGCAACGAGGTTGTGAAGAGCATTGAGGTATACGGCGACATGCACCGCTACATCCCCTACCTTGCCAAGAACGCAGGCTACACAAGGATTGGCGAGCATGTGGTGCAGCACCAGGCGCGCAAGTACGGCAAGAGCAAGTTCGGCATAAGCCGTTTCTTCCACGGATACCTCGACCTCATGTCGCTATGGTTCCTCTCCAGGTTCAGCCGCCGCCCAATGCACATATTCGGCCTATGGGGGTCGCTCATGTTCTTCATTGGTTTCATTGCCGCTATAATTGTGGGCGCAACCAAGCTCATTGCGCTGGCCAACGGGCAGCACCTGCGCCTGGTGACCGACTCGCCATACTTCTACATAGCGCTCACCATGATGATAATAGGCACACAGCTGTTCCTCACTGGATTCCTGGCCGAGCTTGTGAG
Source organism: Bacteroidaceae bacterium (assembly GCA_045592125.1). Lineage (GTDB taxonomy): Bacteria > Bacteroidota > Bacteroidia > Bacteroidales > Bacteroidaceae > HGM04593. The sequence continues at coordinate 18,563 of JAZNUE010000073.1, forward strand.
CCGCACCTCGCAGGAAAGGAACAAGTATAACATCTCCAAGGAAATATAACAAGGCAGATGAAAGGCAAAGGCATAATATACACCCTGCTGGTGGCGGCCGCTGCGCTCCTGGCCGGCTGCGACGGCGGATACGACTGCTATCTCGAGAACATAGCATACAACCGCATAGGCTTCTACAAGAAAGGCAACGCTGAGCAAAGATACGAGTTCCCCGAGACACTCACCGTGTCGCTCATGGTAAACGGCAGGGACTCCATTGCTGTGAACCACATACAGGACGCCGACGGCCTGCAGCTGCCCATGAGCTACACATCGCAGTGCGACACGGTAATCTTCGGCTATGCCAACGGCATTGCCGACACCATCCGCTTCTTTCACGGGAACATACTCTTCTACCAGTCAATGGAGTGCGGGGCCATAATGTACCACAGGCTCGACAGCATAAGGCACACCAGCAGGTTCATTGACTCGGTTGCCATAGCCAAGAAATACGTAAAATTCGACGCCGATGAGAATGTCAAGATATTTTTTGTTGATTAGCATGCTTCTACTGGCGCCAGCGCTTTCTGCGGCACAGGGCAAGAAGGAGGAGAAAAAGCCCATAAGCTTCTCCTTCAACGGCCTCTCCCTATCGGCCGACGTCTTTGGCCTGGCCTACTCCCTGCTCGACAGCTACTCAAGCTGCGAGGCGGCGATAGAGGCCAACATCGGGAACCGCATATACCCCGCCTTTGAAGGCGGTTACGGCTGGTGCAGCACCACCGACGAGACAACAGGCATATACTACAGCACGGCAGCACCCTACTTCAGGGCCGGCGTAAACTACAATTTCAGCACCACACGCGACAACCCCGACCCCCAGTACAGCATAATAGGACTAGCACGCTTTGGCTGGACGGGCTGCAAGTACGACGTAACCACACCGCCAGTCACCGACCCAGTGTGGGGAGGCAGCGCATCGCTCAGCCTGCAAGGAGTTAAGGGCAATGCCACGTGGGCCGAGGTGGGCGTAGGGATAAGGGTAAAGATTACACGTTTCTTCCATATGGGCTGGACAGTACGCTACAAGGCACGCCTGAGCCAGTCCCAAGGCACCAATTCCCAGATGTGGTATATCCCGGGATACGGCATTAACAAGAGGACATGCTTTGGAGGGACGTACAGTCTCACTTTCGACATACCATTCAAGTAGCACACCACAATGAACAGCAGACTAAGCATTTGGAAAATCCTCTTCCTGCTCTTCCTGGCCGTTGCAACCATATACATTATAAGGAACAACCAGGCAAGGATTCAGGAGGAGAAGGCCGCCAGCAACTGGCAGAAGATTGACGAGAAGGGCAACCGATACACGTCGTCGTCCGTTGACGGCGGCTATATATGCAACCGGGGCAACGTCTTCGGCACATACTACAGCATTACATACCGCTCCGCGCAGGACCTCCACAGCGAGATAAGGGAGACCCTTGCCAGCGTGGACGGTTCGCTCTCCCCCTTCAACAGGCACTCCCTCATAAGCGCCATAAACGAGAACCGCGACACAATTGCCGACGCAATGTTCACCCACGTGTTCACGCTTGCGCAGAGCATATCGGAAAAGACTGGCGGCGCATTTGACATTACAGTGGCCCCGCTTGTGAACGCATGGGGTTTCGGGTTCAGGAACAACATCAAGGTAGACAGCGCAACCGTTGACAGCCTGCGCGGGCTTGTAGGCTACAGGAGCGTCGCGCTCACCAACGGCAAGGTTACCAAGCAGCACCCGCAGACAATGCTCGACTGCAGCGCCATTGCAAAGGGATACGGGTGCGACGCTGTAGCAGCGCTGCTCAAGGAAAAGGGCGTAGGCAATTTCCTTGTAGAGATTGGCGGCGAGGTTGTTGCAGCCGGGAGCAACCCCAAGGGCAAGGCCTGGACAATTGGCATAAGCAAGCCTGTTGACGACCCCGAGGGCAAGAGCAACGAGCTGCAGACGGCACTCAAGGCCAGCGGAAAGGGCATTGCCACATCGGGCAACTACCGCAACTACCGCGAGGTCGACGGGCACAAGATAGCCCACACCATTGACCCGCGCACTGGCTACCCGGTGAGCCACAGCCTGCTCTCGGCAACAGTCATTGCCAATGACTGCGCCACGGCCGACGCATATGCCACAGCATTCATGGTAATGGGGGTTGAGAAGGCAATGGAGATTTGCAGCAACGACGGCAGCATTGACGCATTCTTCATCTACAGCGACAACGACGGCACGCTCCGCACTACCGAGACCCAGGGGATGAGACTCTACTATTGACACAGGCATGAGAGTGCTGATACTGCTATCACTAGCCATCACGTTTGCCTTAGACGCTCCTGCCCAGGCAGAGAAGAACGGCGGAACGAAGTATGACCTGAGGGCCAGACGCAGCATTGCAGCACCACATACAGCAGCATGTCGGTAACCGAGATGTATGCAAAGATACAGATGTCCTTTGGAGTACGGTTCTAGCAGACAAGCACAACAATAAAGAGATAAAGCATTATGAGACACATTATTGCCTTGGCGGCCATGCTCATTGCGCTGGCCGCCCCAGCACAGAAGCAGCGCTTCATGCATGACGGGGAGAAGAAGATATACTACAGCACCGTTGCCGACGCCGAAAGCAAGCTAATTGACCACATTAAGAAGAGCAATAGCCGCAGGGGGTTCCCCGAGAAACTTTTCATGCATCTCATAAAGAACGATGAGCGCTGTTTCACATACGGCTTCAGCAAGCTGGAAAAGGCTTCGAAGAGTGCAACAGCAAGGCCTTTCAGCGTAAGGACATCCAAGGACGAGAAACTGCGTCTCTATTCATGGGACATTGACGGCGGCACCATGTCGGGGTTCTCAGGCATAACATCGTACAAGGACGGCGACAAGATATACACGCACACCTTCATCTCCCGGGAAATTGGCATGGACGATTACGAGAAAGGACTCGATGCTTCGCTCAAGACAGGTGCAATAGCCTGCGGGGCCTATGACATAAAGGAACTGGAACTCAACGACGGGAGGAAAGTATACGTAGTATTCTCCTTTTCATCAGGTTCCAGCATACTGCACTCAATATCTCTTGAGGCATACACCATTGACAAAGGAGAACTAAAGGAGTACAGGCTCTTCAGCCATGATTCCAAGAAGAGTCACTGGATATCATACGGTTACAGCCCTGCTGGCGCATACATAGGCGACATTGAATTTAACAGCAGCAGCCTTTACATACCCGAGACACGTGCCGGGTACAATCCCTATGGCGGCGACTATGAGACAGGGCGCCTGCTCCACTACCAGTTCAACGGCAGCACATTCAGCTACGCAGGGATAGAATATCCCAAAGGACTCAACAATAGCCTCTGCAACTTCGGGCACAATATGATTATCATTGAGCAGGCCCCGTGGATAATACGTATAGACATAATGCCCGACGGCAAGGCAAGATACTCCTCGTGGAAAAACAAAAGCAGCAAGGAAAAGCCCGACCTGGTTGTGAAGAACGGCACCCACACATCGCAGCCAGCCACAGGAGACGATGACGAAAGCACCGAAAGATACACATTCAAGAACGGAGAATACACATACGAAGTCTCCTGGACACTCAACTACTTCTTCAGTCCAATAAACCCCAGTGACTGGAAAGTTATAGTAAAAAGGAAGGACAAGGTACTGATGACACTAAAGAAAAAGCATTAGCAGGAGGGACTGAATCAAGGGTCTCAAAACCGCAGATAACAGAGCAAAGAGGGTTCTCCAATTTATCCCGGGACTATTCAAACTGTCCCTCTTTCCGAAAGAGGGACGAGCGAAGCGGAGGGAGTTCACGCGCCTTTGCTTCCGTTTTCACTTTTCCGTTTTCCGCTTTCACTTTTCCGCGTGCTTGTCATTGCGCAGCGATAAGGGATCTCAATTCAATTTATACAGAAGTACAAAAGGACAGAAGCCCCTCTCACTGTCCTTAACATCTATTAACACAGCAGTAAAGTAGCAGGATCCAATACCGTAGGCTGCGAGTAAACAGCAATAATTAGACATGACTATAGAAGCAGCCATTTCACTGCCAAATATTTGGACAGTTGCAAATTTAGAATCAACTCTCTAATTTTTCAATAAGGATACTAACTATATGTTCTATTTGTTGCTCAATATCTTTTGTCGTATCTCTACTTCACTGTAAAGGACATAGTGCGACATTCCTTTTCATGCAACCCTTATGTTCTTATGTACTTATGTCAGAAAATTAAGACGCGTGCCTTGCTCTTTCCTCTCTTTGGCTTGTTCTCTGTACCTCAATTCCCCCACTGCATTAGACAATACAAGAGGCCTGGTCAAGAATATTTTTTGCCCAGGCCTCCTGATCTCTAAGATAAAATACTAGTGAGTTGCCCTCATAGAATAATTTTCAGAACCTTAACGGGACCATCACCTCAGCCTGTTGCTCCAGGCCTTGCCAATCTCCAGCTCTATGCCTGTAATCATGCTTCCTGCCGACATTTTCCCGCATATGACGAACAGATAGCAACTGTAGGCCTGGGTGGGGAAATAGGGGAACTTAAGGTCATTTGTCTCCTTTATGCTCTCCCGTCCTGCAATGAGCCTGAAATTGGCGCCATCGTTACTGCCGAACATGTAGCAGGCCAATGACGGCAGCCACTCTTCCTTGCCGGCTGGCGGTTTGGCATAGGCATGCAGCATAAGGTGGAGCACTCTCTTTGGCAGTTCAGTGCCCCAGAGCTGCGGGCGCGAGACAAGCAGGACTGTATTGTCTCCCGACTGGGCGCTATCCATCTCCAGGACAACAGACTTGCCGTCAGCGCCTGCAAGCATCATTGGCGACGGATAGCACCCGATGAAATCCCTTACCCTGAGCGACATGTGTCCCCATGTATTGTGCAGCAGGGAGTAAATGCAGCAATAGGCATACTCCTCGTTTGCGACAACAATCTCCTTATGCGCAGGCAGGTACGACACGACAGCGCCGTCCATGAAACTGCGGAAATCATCGGCAGCAACCGCGCCGTCAAGGCCCATCATTGAGGATATCTTCCTTACTACGGTATCGGCAAGCGCCTGCTGAGAAAGCGCCGTGCTGCCTTCCATTGCGGCCGAGAGTTTCTTCATCTTGCCGCCGGCAAGCAGCATGAGGCCTTGCTGCCCCATGAACACTACCCCGCCGTCAATCCCGCACACCGTATTCCTGCTAACGCACACCTCACGCGATAGCGGGTGAGAGGCAAGATAGGCTACCGAACCGCTTGCGTCTACGGCCATCACCCAAATCCCGTCACTGCAGAATACATACAGCGGGTGCTGCCCGAACTGCCCCTGCGACAGCGCAACAGTGTTACTTGCCAGTGCCACAATGCTTCCCTGCGAAGGAGTATAGGTGCACTGGACCGGGAAAACGAAAGGATTGCCAGCAGCCGAGACCTTGAGAACATTCTGCCTCAGTTCATAGGGATTCGCCTCGGTAAACCCGCCCCACTCTTCGGCAACGCTCCACGAAATGTCGACAGCAATGTTGCGTATGTCCTTAAAGGACGATTCATCGTCGCACATGGCTATGGTGAACGTTATCCTGTCCCCGTCGGCAAGACCGCTGGCGCCAGTGACCAGCCTGACGCCTACAGTATCGTGCCCAGTGAAGGCAGCGCCCTGGTACATCCACTCGCCGCTGGCCTTTGAATATGTGAGCTCATGGGTACCAGGGACCTTGAACATTGCCACAACCTCGTCGTCATACAGCGTACATAGCGCTGCACCGCCCGACAATGAGGCCTTTACCGAGACCTTATACCCAAGCACCCACCTGTTAAGGTACTGTGCCTGGTTAAGGAAACGGTGAGGAACCAGCGAGAATGACTTTAGCAGGCATTGCGTGCCGGTATCAATGCAAATTTGCATCTCGAACGCCCTGGAATCGGGATACGAGAGCAAAGGCGGCAGCTCGTAGCGCCCGTTGCTGAACATGAGCTCTGCACCAGGATAGCGGCGCACAACAGACGAGGTGCCGCCCAGGGTGCTTATCCTTGTCATGACATATACCTGGGACACCGCCCTAGTGCTGCCGCTGAGCCCTTTGATGAACTGTACGCCGTATCCCTTGCTGAAATACTCCTTGAGACCGCCGGCATGCAGCCTGCCGTTGAACATATATGTGCACGCGGGCACAACAGACGTGCAGGAACTGCTGCCATTCTCAAGCGACTGCTGCAGCACAAGGCTGCTCTGTGAGACATCGTCCAGCGAATGGAGCAGTTTCCCAGCGGTGTCATATTCGGCAATCCTGTAGTAATGAGACGCATTGCTTATCTCATCGGCAAGCTCGTCGTGCTCCTTGGGCACATATGCCTCATACTCTATGAGTTCAATACCCGAAGCGCCATCCGCACGTTTCCTCCACTTGAGCCTCTCGGCCTTCTTTCCCATAATGGAACCGGTTGTGAACAGGTCTATCCCCACAACAATGTTCTTCCACGCGCCAAGGTCAAGGTCCTTTAAGACGAACTGGGGCCTGAAGCCCATCACCTGGACATCGTAGGCCGAAGTGTCGCTGCTGCCCACTGGCACAGCCAGCAGGTTCAGGCTGTCGCGCCGCACATCGTTAATGCGTCCGTCGTCACTCACATAAATAGCAGGCGATATTGCCATGTACGAACCGTCGTAGCAACGGAGGGCAAGCCTGAACATTGCCCTGTCGATATAATAGCCTTGGGTGGTGAGCGAGGATATTGCCTCATCAAAGAACCCCTTTGCGTTGTACCGCCACGTACTCTCAAAATCGTCGGTTGCCGAGGCCTTGAACGACTCTGCGGTCACAATCCTTGCCACTTTTGGCCTGACAGTAACGTCAAGCACGGGCATTGGCGGACGCTGGCCAAGGAAAAGATAGCCACCGTCATTGTAGAGCAAGCACTCAATGCCCGAGGCTGTAATGCAGCAGGCCACATAGCCCTGGAACTCCACGCCCAGCACCCCTTTAAGACCGCCATGCAGCAGTGGCTGCCCGCTAGCGTCCTTCACCCTGTTCCACTCCTTGTCATAGAAATGAAGGGTTGCCGTGGAATCGTCCGTCAGGCACAGGTAATGCCTTGCCATCTCGTGCCAGAATATCCTGGAATAGGAGCACTCGAGCACAGCAGCCTGCCTAGGACGCGGCAGCGGCACAAACGCGCCGTCCTTCACCCTCATGTTCATTACCTCAATGCACTCCCCCTCGGCGGCAAGCATGCTGTCACCGCTCCTTGATATACCCTTAAATGAAAAAATCCTACGCATTCCTGATAGCTTTAAGAAACTGTCTGACACTGGGGAGAAGCTGCGGAAGCAGCAACAGTAGCAGCAAAGGCAGCAGCCACCATGCCACATTTCTCCTGCGCTCCACGTACCTGGTGACAACACGTTCGGTACACAGCGTATCACACACAACGAGCGTATCCCTGACAATCTTTTCCTTGTAAAGAGTGCGGTACCTGGTAAAGAAAACCGTGTCGGCCTTCTCACGCACATAAATGCTGTCCCGGACAATCACGCTGTCCCGGATTGCACGGGCCTCGACACTGTTGCTTGCCCTGGCTGCCGTGTGCTCCTCTACAGCACGGCAGCCGCACAGTGCTAGCACAGCCAGGCTAAACCATATTCTTCCTTTGCTTCCCATGCTCAAAATATCCTTTTAGAGAGCTATTCTTCTCTATTACACGCAAGCTCAGCAGGTAATAGAGGAAATCAAGTACTGCAAAAAGCGTGCTGCGCTCGCTTGTGAGCATTCGCGCATTACGCAGTATGTTGGTTCCATAGAAATATATTGCCACATAAATCATGAATGACACACAGTGTACGGCAGCCTCCTCCTCGCCCTTAAGGCAGCCTAGCATATATATCGAGGTAACCATTACAAAATATATGGCAGCGTCACGGAAGAAGCAGAACGCTTTCCTGAAGCTCCACTCCCTGCGGTTGCACACGTCGGCAAGCATGCCCACCATAAAATTCACCGTAAAGAGCAGCACCAGTCCATATATATCGTCCCTTATGGGGAAGAGCAGGCCTGCAATGTTCGCCACGAGTGTAGTAATGGCCAGTTTCAAGGTATCCATAGGCTACATCTCAAGGCATTTGACAAGCGTAATCTCGCTGCGCGACGCAAGCCTGATATGCTGCCCGCGCAGCGCTCCCTCAATTGTCACCTCGCTCTTGAGCTCGTCAAGCCCGAAGTCGTCATGCATTATATACTCCTCGGCACCATCAAGGCTCACAAGCACATTCACAGGGTAAGGACCGCGCTTGTGCACCCTCAGGCGCATGTCTCCCCCGCCACACACGATGGGAGCGCTCTCCCACGTGTCGCCGTTCTTTGCAAAAGATATACTCTTAACACTCATTACATTACTTCCTTTCAGTACTTTTACCGTTACACAATAGCGTGGCAAGCGACAGCAAGGCATTCGCCTGGTCCTGGCGCTCAAAGACGCTGTACACAAGGGCGGCGCAGCAATAGGCCACTGCGTCGGCAAGAGGGCCGTCGCTGCCGGCAAGGCCCTCAGCAGCGTCAAGCTGCGCCTCGTATACAAAATGCACAAGGCGCGCACCCGCAGGGAATGGCGAGAGGAGCAGCGCCCTTGAACCGTTGGGCGACATGCACTCGGCACAGACAGGCCTGCATGCACCGGCACGGGTGTGCACATTATGCTGCGCAAGCGCCTCGCTGCTGCTTGCGGCGTACATGTGCACGCACGGCCGTTCCCACCCCTCAAGGCGCAGCGAGACCAGCGCCGCAAAATCATGAGGCAGGGCAAGCATTCCCGTACCGTCGCCGCAGGCAACAGCCGCCGCGTCCTTTGCATCAATGCTCCTTGGGTTCACGCAGCCTGTGCCAGGCGCCTTGTTCTTCTGTACAAAGGCCACGGCCTGAGGCAGGAGCGCCATTATATGCCCGTCAATGGAGCGGGTATCTTCCGACAGCAGCAAAAGGCGTGCATCCTCCTCGGCCTCATTCAGCAGGCGCCTCACCCGCTTCACCATTTCACTTGCAGCAATCATGGCCAATTAGGAAAAGAGACCCCTTTGTTCTGCGCTGCAATCCTCACTGCATTCTTGTTCTGCAGCTCCGACAGCGCACAATTATAGGGCTCGCCCATGAGGACTGCACGCGCCTGCTGCATGTTTGTAACCTCACTCACAACAGTGCTGTCACCGGCATTGGCTGCTGCGGGTCCAGTATCATCAGCATTGCCAGCCTGTTCCACCCTGCCACGCTTAATCTCCCCGCACAGGAAGGCCTCGCTATTCTCAATGGCACGCTGGTAGAGAGGATTATCGGTTGTATACTGCGCAGGATATACCCCAGTGGAGTTAATTGCGCCGCCTGTGAACTCAATCCTTATCAGCGCCTTGCCAATCCTGAAATAGCTGTTACGCTCAATCTGTCCGTGTATCTCGTAAGTAATTCTTTTTTTCATAGTCTATTGTCTTTATATGAATAAAGGCGCCCGGTCCCATGAGCATCCTGCAGGCCCGGGCGCCGCAACGAGGGGCGCTCACCCCCTCACACAGCCGCAATACAGGCTACACAAGAATCTCGCCTGTGTACTCCACCCATGTGGTACCGTTGTAAGTCACCACACTGCCTGCTGGGAACCACACCTTCTGCGTGCCGTCAACAGTGCGGGTGACATCGGATGTGAGCACAACCACGTCGTTAAGGGAGGGCGACGCAGGCAGGGCCGCAGCGCTTGTGACATGCGACGCGCCAGGTATGTCGCTCTCGGCGGCCGAGCCGTTCACCCATATGTGAGAGTATCCCTTGAGGCAGAGGCAGTCAATAGTCATGACCACCTCGCGCTTTGCCTCCTCACCATCTACATTCTCGGTCTTCGCGTCCTCGTTCTTCATGTAGTAGCGCACAAGGCCGTTCTCGTCTATGAGGCCGCCGCAATGCGCATAGCCGAGCGCGTCGAGTGTGGGATCGTGGATGAGGTCAATGTCGCCGAACACGGTGTGTATCTTTGTACATTCGATACCGAACACCTTGTCGCCCTTGGCCGTGATGTTCTTGTGCAGCGTGAGGTCAATCTTCTGGATGTCGTTAAGCAAGTTCTTGCCAAGCAGCCATATGGCCCTCTTGGTGCAGTTGAAACCAGTGAACTTGACCATAGAGAGGTTGATGAGGTCGGCAAAGGTAATGCGTGACGAGAGGTCGTACTGGCGCTTGAACTGCCAGCGTATGCCCTTTGAGAAGTAGTCCCACTGGTAGCCCATGGCATTGTCCATAGCCTGCACCTTGAACTTGCCTGGCTGGCCCACCCACGCAGTGCGGCAGCTCTCAAGACGGAACTGGCGCAGCACTGCCTCGGCAATCTGGTTCTCGCTGAACTCGATACGCTTCTTCTGGGCTGCGAAGTAGTCGCTGACAATGCTGTTGCAGAGCTGCTTCTGCAGGTACATGCGCTCAGGCACAGGCACAATAGTAGAAGGCGCAATGAACTTCTGCGTCTCATAAGCGGCCGATGAGAGCAGGATAATCTCTGTTCCTGCAGGAATGGTAGGCACTACGCAGTAGTCGTCGCTCGAGTTCACCTTTGGACCATTAACGGCCATTGCGATAGGTGCCTCGGTAGTGCTGTTCTTGCCCACGAAGAAGAGCATGAGGTCAACGCCCGGAAGCTCAATCTGGCCTGTAGGGTCATAGCCGTTCACGCCTTTGCAGATGGCAGTGTAGTACTCCTGGAAAATCTTCCTCTCGCCAGTTGTAGAGAAAGGAATCTCGGCACGTGTAGCCTTAATGCCGGTGTAAGTCTCGTTAGTGTAGGCCTTCGAGCGCTTGTCGTCAATAAGGTAGTGGTCGACCTCAAAGGAGTGCACCCTCACCTGGCGGCGAATCTTGCGCTTAATTGTATCAATGACACTCTCGTCGCTTGCAATACCAATAATCTGCTCGTCCACGTCGGCCTCTACCAGGCCGCTGCCCAGTTCACTGGCATTGGACACCGTAGAGGCCTCGCCCGCACCCTGTGTGGCAAGGCCGCCAATGCCGTTCGACGGCCTAGGCGTGCCGCCAGGCACTACATTCACTGCAGCAAGCATAAGGCCCGCCTCAGCGTCGCCTGCAAGCACTAGCACCAGCGACACCAGTGAGACCGCCACAAAAAGAGGATTCTCCCTCAAGAAAGAAATGATTTTTCTCATAGTAAATTAGTTATTTATTGGTTAATGTATAAAAGGCAGCTATAGTTGGGATTCAGGCATTGAGCGCCTTGTCAATGAGAGAATTGCGCTTGCGTCTCTGCCCGGCAGCGGGAGCCACGCTCGACATGCCCTTGGGCAGCCCGTCGCCAAAGTCCTGCTTCATGCGCATTATGCTGGTATTACGCCCTTTTATGTCACCGGCAGCAAAGGCATCCTCGACATCCTGCTCATAGGTAAGGGCATGGTCGAGCGCCGTGCACACATCGGCCGTATACTTGCCGGCCATTATCGGGAACACAATCTTCTCCCATACCTGGTCCATGAACTCTGCCGGGTCATACCCTCTCTCGCTACAGAACGCGTCAATCACAGGCTTGCTCTCGCGCAGGTTGTTCTCGTACTCCTCTCGGTCATTGGCAATGCTTGCAGCCTCCATCATGCGTTCCTCGTCGGCCTCAAGCATCTCCATGTACTCGGGCGAGTTCTCGTCAAGCTCCACAAGCGAGCGCCCGAAATATCGGGCCACGGCACCCGTGGCATGCCTCTTTCCGTTAATCATGTCAAGCAGCAGCTGCGCAAGGCGCGGGTCACTGCTGAGCACATCCTTAAGGCGCTCGTTCTGTTTCCTGTTCTGGAAAAGGTAGTTCAGCAGCAGGTCCTGCGACATGCGGTCGTCAATAGAGAACTCCTCACCAAAAATCTTCTTAAGCCCCATATCCAGATAGGCAAAGGGCACTTCAGGCACATCCTGCGAGGCAGGCTGATCTCCTGCCGGCTGTGCGGCATAAGCGGGTTCCTCCCCATCGTAGGGATACCCGTTCTTTGTGTTCATAAAATCCTGTTCCATAGATGAATTTGTTTTTCGTCAGCAAAGGAACAATTGAAAAGCACCTGTAAGGTTGCTGAATTGACATTTAGAGAAAACATCGGCACTATATCCGGGAATGAATGTGCACTACGCGCGCAGCGTTCCACAAATATGGTACATACGGGCTGTTAATAACAAAGTGTTAAAACAGCACATTTCTAGCAATTTTTGGCTATACTTTTGTATTCAAAAAAGCAGTATGAAAAACACATCTAACGATTCTGTCCGCGAAATACGCAGGCAGGATATAGTCGACTGTTTCTACAGGTCGCTAAAGGAACTAAGGAAAACAAGCCCGTTTGTTTGCCAGAGTGAGGTAATTGAGTACGCAACCAGGAGCAGCGCGCCAAGGTTCTATGTCACCTTCGAGAACGCACGCCGCTTTGTCTCACTGCTTATGCGCGGGAAGAGGCTTCCAATTACAAACGGGAACAAGATTGCAATGTACAAGGAGATATACCGCCGTTACAAGGAAAGGGTAAAGAATGCGAGCGCGCGCTACAAGTACCTGATACTGGAAAGCATAATTGAAGAGCCTGCCCCGTCGTTCTACATTGACGAGGAGACCTTCCGGGGAATACTCTACAGGACCTTGCGAGGCAGGAAAGAGCAGCCGCGCCCGGCAAGGGCATGACAGTGAGGGAGAGACTTGTTTGGGAACGAGATTCCTCCCTCCGGTCCAGAATGACAAAACAACGTTTTGTTATCGACGAGTTTTGCAGCAACAGGTCAAACGTAGCATAGCCGTAGGTTATGCCGTTTGGGTTGCGAAAAGCAAAACGAGTCAATGACAGTGCAAATATAGAATGACAAAACAACGTTTTGTTATCGGCAAGTTTTGCAGCCATTAGTCGCGTGAAGCATAGACAAAGTTTATGCCACGCGGGTGGCTAAAAGCAAAACGAGCCAATGACTTAGCAAATATAGAATGACAGGACAGCCAACCAGTCGAACCGGCTGCTCAGCGCACCGTTAAAACACGCGGACTTGTTCATCCCGACAGTGCGAAGCGACGAGGGAACTCAAGAAATACAAAAGGATAGATTCCTCGCACAAGGTTATTTCCTATAATCTTCTGGGAGTGATAACCATACGGGCCAAGAGGCGGTTGCCTCTTGGCCCGTTTAATTGCGGAAAAGCAATTTCTACTGAACCTTGTTTTGCCTTAGCAGCTCATAGCGCCGCAGCAGTTGATGACTTGTCCGCTTACGTAGGCCGACATGTCGCTGGCCAGGAACAGTGCCACGTTGGCAACATCCTCGGGGTTGCCGGCGCGGCGCAGTGGAATGGTCTTTGCCCACTCGGCACGCATTTCCTCGGAGATGGCACTAGTCATGTCGGTAACGATGAAACCAGGGGCTATGCAGTTGGCGCGTATGCCGCGCGGGCCCATCTCCTTGGCAATGGACTTTGCAAGTCCTATGAGGCCTGCCTTTGAGGCGGAATAGTTGCACTGTCCGGCATTGCCGTTCTCGCCCACAACAGATGACATGTTTATTATGCTGCCGCCACGCTGCTTTGCCATGATGGGTACAACGGCGCGCGTGAAGTTGAATGCCGATTTAAGGTTTGTGGTTATTACAGCGTCCCACTGTTCTTCCGTCATGCGCAGTATGAGCCCGTCCTTGGTTATTCCTGCATTGTTCACGAGCACATCAATGCGCCCGAAGTCGGCAGCAACCTCCTTTACCACAGCGTCTGTGGCCGTAAAGTCGGCAGCGTCGGCAGCGTATCCCTTGCATTTCACTCCCAATGCCTCAATCTCCTTTATGAGCTCCTCGGCATTGCTGTTGATTTGCCTGTATGTGAATGCCACGTTAGCGCCCTGCTGGGCAAACTTGACTGCAATGGCACGCCCTATTCCTCGCGTTGCTCCTGTAACAAGAGCGGTCTTTCCTTCAAGTAGTCTCATGATTCTGTTGTTTTGTTACTGTTGCGAAGATACTATTTTACTTCGGATTTCCGGTAATCAAAACCATTTAAAGTGCCTGTTCTGTATAGCGTGTATTTGGGGTTTTAACTTTTTTTAATTATTTTTCAATCCGTTGGTTCTCAATGTCTTGGGTGCGTATATGTTGTTGATACATAGTGATATAGGTTCTTGTTTGTTTCTGTTTTTTAATTTAATTTTACGTGAGAAACAAGACTTTGTAGTCTTGTGAAATATGAATTCATTAAAAAACAATTATCATGAACAAAATTTATCTGGAACCTATTGCAAAGGCTGAGTCATTGGCCGAAGGTGTCAGGAAGCAGGCCGATGTGCTTGAGAAGAAGGGTATCAATGTGGACGTGGAGCGGCTGTCGGCCGCGTGTGTGGCACTTGCTCAGGCCGGTGAGGCACAGGATGCTGCCGAGGCCAGGCTGAGGGAGGCGCGTGAGGCTGCGCATGCACGCCTTGAGGAACTAAAGGAGATTCTTAATGCCTCAAAGGCACCGCTGAAGCAGAACTTTGCCCCCGAAGTGTGGCTCTCGTTTGGCATACAGGACAAGAAATAGACTGTGTTGCGAAAGAGTGTTATTCATCTCCAGCAAGTGCGGGTGACCCAAAAAGTCACCCGCATTTGTTGACAGAGTTTATAACTTATCTGCATTAAAGTCCAATTTGTGTGGCTGCTGCTTTCAGTCTTGTTCATTTTTTTGCTATTTTAGCACAAAAAAAGAAACTGTTTGAATTTATATCGCGAAACATTCGGTTTCTATAAGAAAAAATTCTCTAGATATTCAAGCAGATTCTAAGCAGTTTATAAACTTGATATTATGAATAAGGTAAGGATTTTTCTGTTGGCAGCAGTTACAGTAGCAGCAGGGCTTGTCGCATACGGCTGGGGCAGCCGTCCTGCTGTCGAGAGTGTTGATTCTCCGGGATTTTCTGCAGAGCGGGTGATGAAGGATATTGAGGTGATTTCGCGCAAGCACCATTCGGTGGCGCACCCGGTTGAACGTGCCGAGGTGCGTGAATATCTTGTCTCAAGGCTCGCCGCTCTTGGCGCTGATACCATACAGCAGTTCGAGTACAAGTCGCTTACAGGGCCCGAGAACAAGCATGTGACCTACACATTTGACGCAACCGATGTCCTTGCGACGTTTGAGCCAGAGAAGCATGACGGGCAGCCTGCATATCTTCTCATGGTAGCGCACTACGACTCGCGCTACTCGCAGCCAATAGGCAGGAACGATACAGTATGGTCCTATGGTGCTGCCGATGACGGCTATGGCGTGGGTGTGATATTTGAGACTGTGAACCAGGCACTGAAGTTCCGCGCAGAATGGAAACAGGGCGTAAAGGTGCTCTTTACCGACGCCGAGGAGGTTGGCATGAAGGGAATGAAGGCCATATGGGAAAACAACCGCGAGGAGTTCGACAATGTAGGTTTCATGATAAACCTTGAGGCTCGCGGCCCGTTCGGCCCGGCACTGCTCTTCGAGACTTCGCCCGGCAATGAAAAAATCATGGAACTCTATGCCTCGGCAGCCGAATATCCGTTTACATACTCGCTAACTACTGTTGTGTACAGTTTCATGCCGAACTTTACCGACTTTACCATTGTAAAGGACGAAATCCCCGGCATGAATTTCTCTACTATTGCCGACATTAACCATTATCACACCGACCTTGACAACTTCTCTAACGTGAACGCCGGCTCAATACAGCATTATGGCTCGCAGGTTGTCCCTGTGGTGCGCAAGTATCTTACTAGTGAGGAATATTCCAGCCGCAGCAGTCTCATGTCCAGCACCGATACCATCAATTTCACTCTGCCTCTGCTTGGCCTGCTTAACTTTACCAAAGGGCAGTATATCCTGCTTAACTCAATTATATTTGTGCTGTTTGCCGTTATGCTTGTGGTGGAGATCTTGCGCGGGCGTGTGCAATTGAAGAAAGTGCTGCGCGGTGCGATAAACGCCTTGCTTGCAGGGCTGGCAGCGCTTGCAGCAGGTGAACTTGTTGCCTATCTCTCGTGCCTTGTCACTGGTGTCACCTTCAAGCCGTTCGGCATTGTACAGGGTGTACCGTTCGATAACATAGCAATGGCGGTGGCTGTTGCTCTAATGGTGCTGCTGGTTGCCGGGGCGCATGTAAGAGTGCGCTGCAAGGCTGTTGACGCCACTTCGGGCTCTATCCGCATGAGCGCTGGAGCAAAGGCTGCAACAGCAATATCAATGAACAGGATTTATAGCGTGCTCATGCTTATGATGTTGCTTAGCCAGCTGCTGCTTGTGGCAATTAGCGAGAACCTTATGTTCTTTATTCCCTTGGCGGTTGCAACTGTTGCTGTTATGCTGTACAGGATAACGAAACTAAAGGTGTGGTTCCTTGTTGCAATAGCAATAATTCTGCTTCATGCATTCTCTTTCCTCTACGCACTTGCAATGGCGCTTACAATAGGTGCCTTTGGCGCAGTGCTTATGCTTGCACTGCTTGACGTGCTGCTGCTAGTTCCGATGGCGGATATGTATATACAGAGAACAGAGTACAGATAACGGAGTACAGAGTGCCGATAAAAAAACGGCTCAGTAGCAAAAATGTGTGGGTTGCCAAAATATTTGCGGTTGTAATTAAAAAGAGATCCATTGATAATGCTGTCTTGCCGTAACCCACGCGGCACAAACTTTGTCTGTGCTTCGCGTGACCATTTACTGCCAGCATTATCTATACCTGCGGCATTCGTCGCTACGCTCTTCGGGATGACAATTGCGCAATGCCAAGCAGAGGTAATCTCTTTAACCGGCACCGTTAAATTCCACAGTTTGAACCTGTTTGATTTTTGGAAAAAGTGCGAGGCCTGTTTGACCGCTAGTTACACGATTGCTTGCAAGCG
>JAZNUE010000074.1:0-32773 GCA_045592125.1 Bacteroidaceae bacterium
TTGGCCTCTGTTTGTGATAGGTCTTGTTCTGGCAATTGTGTTCTGGGGCAAGTTTGGTCATTGGGGCGGTCAGCCTTATGATGTATATGAGGATTCTAATGGCAACAAGGTTGCCAAACGCAATGATGATGTCGTAGAAAATTGTAAAGGGCATATGCCTCATCGCTTGGCAACTGCTGTATGTAGTTGCTGTACCCGGCTGCAGCTGCGGCATATTCGTTGTCATTGCCATAGGTGGGGTTGTACTTTTCAAGCATGTTCTTCTCGAAACCATAAGCATAGCACATTGCATGCAGGTCGTTGACCTCTTCCTTATCGTTGGAGAAGAAGTAGCAGACAGTGTATATTGTCTTGCGGTACTCCTTGACCATCTCAGTAAATTTGCGTTCAGTGTTATCCATCAGAATCTTAATTATAGAAGCGCTTCATGTTTCTTTCTACTTGCTTAGACACACGAATGCGAGGGAACTTTCATAAAAAGTGAAGAATTTTTCAAAAATAGCAAAAAGCAATTAACATAGCGCATTATAGGCGGTAATAGCATTTGTAAATGCGGAGATATGTGTTTTTATCGGCAACCAACAATGTCGTTTTTAGCATAGAATTAAGGTATATAATTAAAGGGGGCATCCTCTGCAGAAAATGCTTATTTGGACAAAATATACCTAAATAAGCATTTTTTTTAGTACTTATTTTTCCATTTTTATTTGAATAAGTAAACTTTTGCTATATCTTTGCGTTTAAAATATAGGTGCTATGAATGTATATAAGGACGAAACGATGAAAGAGCAGATTATAAAAAGAATGCAATTTGATAATCCTTGGTGGGTGTCAGGCTCTATACCTAATGATTATAAATCTATGCAGCACAGACTCTATTTGGATACGTTTATGCCAATGGTGGCCGATGTTTCAACAAGAAGAGGTGTTATTCTTATGGGACCTCGTCGTGTAGGTAAGACTGTTATGATATTTCACACCATTGAAGAACTTATAAAAAACGGTGTTCCTGCACAGAAGATCATTTATCTATCAATAGATACTCCTATATACAACAATATTTCATTGGAAGACCTGCTGCAACTTGCAAGAGAGTCTTTAAAGCAAAGCGATGCATCAATGGATGGTTATTTTGTATTTTATGACGAGATACAGTATTTAAAAGACTGGGAAATTCATCTAAAATCGCTAATTGACAGTTATAGAAATATTAAGTTTGTTGCATCAGGCTCAGCAGCAGCTGCGTTAAAAATGAAAAGCACGGAAAGCGGAGCTGGTAGGTTTACAGATTTTATGCTCCCACCACTTACATTTAATGAGTACATACATTTGTTAGACCTCAAAAATCTTATTGTTCCAACCCGAATGATATGGGACGGCAGAGAAATTAACAGTTATGATACTATTGATATAGATTCGTTGAATAAACACTTTGTGGATTATATAAACTATGGCGGTTATCCAGAGATTGTACTTTCAAAAAAGATGCAGGATGATATTACTCAATATGTAAGACATGACATTGTTGATAAAGTAATGTTGCGCGATTTGCC
This sequence comes from Bacteroidaceae bacterium, assembly GCA_045592125.1. Classification (GTDB taxonomy): domain Bacteria; phylum Bacteroidota; class Bacteroidia; order Bacteroidales; family Bacteroidaceae; genus HGM04593. The sequence continues at coordinate 1,554 of JAZNUE010000074.1, forward strand.
AAGTTTGTATGGAATCAAGGATATACAAGAATTAAATCGGCTTTTTGTGTATATTGTATACCATACCGGTGAAGAGTTTTCTTATGATGGATTATCCCAGGAGTCAGGGATAAGAAAAGAGGTGTTGAAAAAATACATACAATATTTTGAAGCCGCTTTCTTGATAAAGGTTGTGCATAAGGTTAATGACAACGCAAAAAACCTGCAAAGAGTAACCGCATTCAAAATCTATTTGACAAATCCTTCTTTACGCTGTGCCTTGTTCTCTCCTTTATCGGCTTCTGATAGTATGTTTGGACATATGGTTGAAACAGCGATTTATGCACAATGGATACAAAGGGATACTACCGAAATTCATTATGCAAGCTGGGTTGAAAATAAAAAGAATAGAGAGGTGGATATGGTTGGTTTGGATCTTGCGCGTCAAAAGCCAAATTGGGCAGTGGAAATTAAGTGGAGCGACAGGTTTGTAGAACAAACAAGTGAGTTAAAACCATTGCTAAACTTTTTAACTAAAAACAGCCTTCAATCAGCTATTGTAACGACCATAAGTAAATACACATACAAACAAATGAGTGAAGTAGGATTACAATATATACCAGCTGCTTTGTATGCGTATATCGTAGGCGATAATACCATTAAACAGCGCCATGTACAAAATATCGGATAACCAATAGCTCAGATACATATTATCATAGCCAACTGGAATGTGAAACTATTAATTTGTAATATATCAGAGTTCATTAACATACAACCTCAAGCAGGAACTGAAATAAGTTAAGCGCGCTACCAGAATGCGCTACCGGTTTCAAAACTAGTGATAAGGTATTGATACACAACCGAGTATTATAATCCCGTACGCACCGCTGGAAGAGTTCCAAAGAAATTCGGGACTCTTTTTGTTACAATAAAGCAAAGGGGAAGAATAGGGGATAAAAAGTTGAGCCGTTCTTTGGGATTTTGTTTATACATCCTAAACTGATGACTCCGGGTCGTGCTCTTTCTGGTGTTTGAAATAGTATTTTCTCATCCAATGGTCAAGAAGAAGGAAAATGAAGAATATTGCCACCAGATAACAGTAGGGGAAAACCTCGGTGCCCATTTGTATAAAGGTTACTGCCAACTCGTTGAAGAGTATCTGTAACTCTTCTCCATAATGGTCTCTGATGATGAGTCCGCCCCATGTCATCAACAGTACTGATGCGGCAATTGCATAGCAGAACATACGGCGCTCCCTCTTTGTCTCTCTATGGCGTATATCTTCCTCAATCTTCTGCATTGTACGGAATGTGAAATTCGGGGGTAGGGCACTGTGCTTTGAGTGCAGTGCCTTTCTTAATCCGCAGTCTCTTCTATCTTGTTTCATAATTTCCTGTCATTAAGTAAGAGGTATAACTTTTTTCTTGTGCGGTACAGTTTTATCTTTACGTTGCTTTGGGTCAGTCCCATGATTGTGGCCACTTCTTCAATAGGCCGTTCATTCATGTAATAGAGGGTTATTAGAGCCCGCTCTTCGGCATCCAGTCTGTCTATGGCCTTGGACAGTCTTTGCAGTTGCTCTTCGCTGTCGTTGTCCAGTGCTTCATCCAACTGTTCATCGGGGATGTCGCCGTATGCATTGTCTTCTATATTGATAGTGTCGTGTTTCTTCTTGCGTGCGGCCGAGAGTGCTGTGTTGGTTGCTATGCGATAGAGCCAGGTCGAGAAGCTGCTCTCTTCCTTAAAGGAGGACAACTGCCGGAACACCTTAATGAATACATCCTGTGTCAGTTCCTCGGCGTCTTCCTTGCACGGGACAATATGGGCAATGAGGTTGAATACCTGCCCACCGTATCTGTTGAGGATATGCTCGAACTGTTCGCTTTTTCCGCCGAGAACCTCCTTTATTATATGTATGTCGTCGTGCTTCATCTACCTAATAGACGCTGAAAAAGCGTTCCGGTTACAAAAATTTCAAAAAAATAGAATAAAAATGTAACCGTTCGGGAGTTGTTGCGTCTAAAGGGTGTAAGGAATGAATTGCTAACCTTTAAATTTAAATAATTATGCTGGATTTTATTATGGTTCCTGCCGTTGTCGGCATTATTACTCTGGGTATTTACAAGTTGTTTGAACTCTTTGTGCGTAAAAAGGAACGCCTTATAATCATTGACAAGATTGGGGATAAACTTACCCCTGATATCTTGAACGGGAAAATTGATTTCTCTACAAATATCCCTAAGTTCTCTTCCTCGGCATTGAAGTTCGGTTGTCTGTTTATGGGGTTTGGAATTGGTTTACTGGTTGCCTTTGCCGTTCACTATAATTTCGCGGACTTTGTGGAGAGCGCGTTTTATCTAAGAAGTGCTGTCTACGGTTCGTGTGTGCTTCTGTTCGGTGGCCTCGGACTCTTGATTGCCTTTATTGTTGAACTGAAGGTCAGTAAGAAGAAGTAAGGAAAAGATAATATAGCATTGACCCTAAAAATCGTTTGGTTAATGTCATATCGAAGGAGTATAGCGACTGAGATATCTCTGCATTGTTCTTGAGATTCCTCGTCGCTTCGCTCTGTCGGGATATTTACGAAGAAAAGTTGTTGCGGGCCAATATCAATATTATTACCCAAATAATGTCTGTTACAAACAGTTTCCCCTTAATGTTATCAGTCCTTCGGGACCCATGTTGAAGAGCAGGTCGGCAATGCTCAGGTTGGACTGGAAACCATGTCGTTGGGCAAATACCTGGTAGTATGGCTGTGTGTTTACAGTGCATGCTGCAAGGGCCTTGGGCTCTGCAATGTGGCGCATGTCGCACATGTCTGCTGTTGCTCTGTGTTCTTCAATATCCTCTGCGGTCAGAACTTTTATCTCCCTGTCAAGTCCTAAAAGTCCGCACACCGTGCTGTGCAGGCGCATGTTGAAGTCCATCAGAAATCCGTCACGCTCCTCATAGAAATGCGCGAAGTCGTCGGCATAATAGTCGAAGAAAGGGCTGTTGCGGTAGGCGCTGACAATGGCGTTCCAGTGCTGGCGGCGCCAGTTGCCATGTTCGCTTATTCGCACGTTGCGCATGGCAGTACGTCCGCCGTCGTGTACAACAGGAATGTTCAGGCTCAATGGCCCGTTCTCTGCAGCTATCATGCAACGGTTGCGGAATGTCTGCTTTACGAACGGGGTATCGCCGTCAATGAGAAGCCCCGTAGCGCTGTACAGCTTTGCATACAGCGCTACGGGTGCCATGTATAAGGGGTGTGACAACAGTTCCATCAGTCAAAGCTGTTTACTCCGCGGAACAGGCGGTTCCAGCGTATCTTGCCGTCAAGCAGGCCCAGGTCCTTGTCAAGCGACAGCCAAATGAAGAGTGCCTTGCCCACAATGTGGTCTTCGGGCACGAATCCCCAGCAGCGCGAGTCGGCACTGTTGTGGCGGTTGTCGCCCATCATCCAGTAGTAGTCCATCTTGAATGTGTAGCTGTCGCTCTCCTTGCCGTTGATGTATATCTTGCCGTCCTTTACCTCGAGCATGTTGCCCTCATATGCGACAATGGGGCGTTCATACACGGCAATGTTGTCCATTGTGAGCCTTACGCTCTCGCCTCTCTTCGGAATCCATATGGGGCCGTAGTTGTCAAGTGTCCAGCCTGTGTTGCCGTTCAGAGGGTAAATTCCGTCGGTGCTGTTCTTCTCGGCAATGGATATGCTCTCTACTAGCCTGTCAAGTCCCTTCAGCCTTTCGTAGCCCTTTTGCGTTAGGGGCAGTTCGCCGCTTCCGTCGCTGCTTGCCTGCCTGTAGAACTGGAAACTTGCAAGGTCTTCCTTGCTTATGCCAAGCTCGCGGCGCAGTTTCTCGGGCATTGTCTGGCGGAACTTCACGTTATAGTTGAACTGCAGGTTCTCGGGCCTGTCCATGGGCTTGCCGTCAATATATACGGCCTTGTCCTTGATTTCAAGCGTGTTGCCTGGGAGTCCAACACAGCGTTTCACATAGTTCTCGCGGCGGTCGACAGGGCGTTCTACAACCTCGCCCAGTTCGGCGGGGTGCTGCCTGGCTATAGCAAGGCCGTCCTCGTAGTGCTTCTTGTACAATGGATATGCCTGCTCGTTGGGGAGCGCACGCAGGTAGCGGCTGTACTCCTCGCTTGCTCTCATGAACTCGCTGTTGGTTGCAGGGCTGTACTTCTCGATTACGCTCTTGTTTAGGCCCTCGGAATAGCATATTGAGTGAAGGTCTATTACGCCCGGGTTTGTTGTGGCAAGGTCCCCTGCAGGGTAGTTGAACACGACAATGTCGCCAATCTCAATGTCCTCAAGGCCGGGCACGCGCTCATAATCCCACTGTACTGCGTCAATATAGCTCTTGCAGCCAAGGATGGGCATTGTGTGCTGTGTAAGCGGCATGCTCAGCGGTGTCTGCGGCTTGCGTGGACCGTAGTTGACCTTGCTCACAAAGAGGTAGTCGCCCACAAGCAGTGTCTTTTCGAGTGAGGATGTGGGGATTACATAGTTCTGGAAAAAGTATAGGTGTACAAAGTATACGGCAACAAGCGCGAATACAATTGCGTCTACCCAGCTCATTACTCTCTTGAGCAGCCTGTTCTCCGATTTCTTCCACCAGCCCCAAGGGATGAAGCGGGTTGTGTAGTTGTCAATGATAAATGGGATTGCTATAATGCCCAGCCAGCTCTTTACCCAAATGAGGAAGAGGATATACAGCACAAGTACTGTAATTAAGGTAATGAGCGGCTTTCTTGTCATCTTTACTTCGCGCCCGAATATCTTGAATTCCATTGTTTAGTTATTTGTCAGTTACTTACTCATTAGACGTTGGAAGTGCCGGCTGCAATCAGAAATTGATAAGGTCCTTCATTTCCAGCAGGCCGCTGTGCTCCTTTGCATACTCTGCCGCAATCACTGCGCCCAGGGCAAAGCCGCTGCGGTTGTGTGCGTCGTGTGTTATTGTAATTGTGTCCTCATTTGAGTCGTAGGTAATGCTGTGTATGCCGGGAACCTCGTCGCGGCGTACGGCGTCAATCCTAATCTCGGTGGGGCGTGGCTCTGCGCCCTTTGTCACGGTACCGTCAGGGTTTGTAAGGTCGCCCATTACCCAGCCCGTCTTGTATGCAATGTTCTCGATAATGCCCTCGGCGAGGGTTATCGCTGTGCCGCTGGGAGCGTCGAGCTTGTGAATGTGATGGGTCTCTTCAATCTTGACTCTGTTGTAGTTGTCGAAATTGTTCATGATTTTTGCGAGGTAGCGGTTCACTGCCGAGAAGATTGCCACTCCTAGGCTGAAGTTGCTGCTCCAGAAGAGAGTCTTGCCCTCTTTCCCGCACTTCTCGCGCATCTCGGCCTCGTGCTGCTGGAACCAGCCTGTACTGCCGCTCACAACCTTCACGCCTGCATCCATTGCCTTTATGCAGTTGTCAAAGGCTACTGCAGGCGCTGTGAACTCGATTGCAACATCGGCGCTCCTGAATGCCTCGCTGCCAAAATCATCACGGTTGTCTACATCAATTATCGACACAATCTCATGGCCTCTCTCAAGGGCAATCCCCTCAATGGCCTTGCCCATCTTTCCGTATCCTATAAGTGCTATTTTCATTGTTATGAATATTTTGGCGCGAAGATACTCATTTTTTCACTAATATAAATCAATTTAATTATAAATAACAATGCAGGAGCCTGTGCGGGCACCTGCATTGTTATTCTTTTATTCTTTTGTTATCGGTTATTGTTGTTTCTTCATGAACTTTCTTGTCAGCCAACGGCGCACGGGTTCGTCATACAGTTTCAGGCAGAGGAATGCCAGAGCAATGCTCGACACGATGACAAGTGCGGCAACTCCCAAACAGTTGTCAAGCGTGTAAATATTATTCTTAATGAGCCAAGCGTAGAAGATATACATAATAGGGTAGTGTACAATGTAAAGAGGGTATGACAATTCTCCCAGCAGGCTGTTCATCTTGCCTGTTGTTCCGCTTGCTGTGCCACAGGCACCGAACCATACAATAAACGGGAACAGCAAGGCAATGCACACGAATTCGTACAGGCTGTTAATGCTTATGCTGCCAGTTGAGGCAATGTAAGGGATTGAGAAAAGCACAACAAGTGCAATGTTGCATATCCAGAACGCGCCTTTCACTCTGCGGGGCCTGAATGTGCGGGCAAGCAGCATTCCCATGCTGAATGGGAAGAGCATGCGCACAAGGCCGCCCCAGAAGTTCACCTCATCAATGGTCCAGCCTACGCCCACCATGTCATATCCCGAAATGTTCCCTATGAAGAACCATGCATGCGCTATTCCCAGCAGCACTGTGAATGTGGCGAGGGCTTTTGTAGGCATGCGGCGGATGAAAAGAGCATAGAGTATGTTGCCTATGTATTCAAAGAAGAGTGACCATCCCGGGCCGTTGAGCGGGAACATCTCGCCGTTGCCTCGTACCTCATATGGCAACCCTGGCACTGCGGGTATCATGAACATCGTCAGCAGCAGGGCAATCATTACCCAGCCGGTGGGTGCTGCAGTGCCGTCCCAGCGCTCGAATCCAACGAAAGCAAATGCAAGGAAACCGATGATTGCACCCATAATGAGCATGGGGTGAAGGCGTATGAGGCGGCGCTTGAAGAACTGCCATGTGCTCATCTTGTTCCAGCGGTCGTCATAGGCATAGCTTATAACGAATCCCGAAAGGATAAAGAAAAAATCTACCGCTATGTGTCCATGGTTAAGGGTGCGTATGATTCCGTCACCTGCACTGTTTGTCACCTCGGCAAATGAGAACCCCTCGAAAATGTGGTAGAAAAGCACCAGCACTGCCGCTACGCCGCGCAGTCCGTCAAGCAGTTCGTAATGTGGCTTTGTATCGGCAAAATTTGCCGATGAAAATGTGTTTTTTTGCATTTGTATGTGTTTTCTTGTGTTCTTTGCTGCAAAGATAGGGATGGAGCATGTGTATTTCTTTGCTTTTAGGCAAAAAAACATTTCTCGCTTCTTATTCTGCTAAGCGTATATATGCTTATTCCCAAGAATTCAGCAACGTACTTAAGTTTTACCCGGTTCAGCAGTCCGGGGTAGTGCTCTAGGAATTTACGGTAACGCTCTTTAGGAGGCAACTGGAGTCTCTCGACAAACAGGTGGCTCAACAGGATGTTGCACTCCTGATGAATTACCCTTCCCCAATTGGCAATGTCAATATATTTCTCATAAAGGGCATTCAGCTTCTCAATTGGCATTGCGTATATCAGGCAATCGGTCAAGGTCTCGATGCTCTCGACCGAAGGGGTGCTGTGGTAGAGTGAGTGCATGCCGAATGTGGTGTCTCCTTCAAGGCTGAACCATGTGGTTGTGTCGGTGCCGTCCTTGTGGAAAATAGAGCGGGTAACACCTTCTTCAATGAAATAGATATTCCTGTCGGTAACACCCGATTGTACCAGCATGGTGTTCTTTGGACAGCGCATGGGAGTCATACACCCAAGCATTGCCTGCAGGGCCTTATCTCCTACAGGGTAGTAACTCCTTATTTTCGCTATGATATTTTCCATGCAGTCGCGAATATACGATTTTTCGCCGAGAGTCACTGTCTTGACAGCATTATTGTACAAAAAAGAGCAAATAAACGGTTTCTGTGACTATATCTCTTTCGCGCATGCCCGTTATTTAAAATAAAATGGCTACTTTTGTAAATTGTGGTCCCGAAGGCAAAAGATAAAGTGAAGACATAAGTATTGACTAGAATATTATACGCAGGCTTGTCACATTGAACTTGTCATCCTGAACGGATGTGAAGGATCTCAATCATGTTAGACAGAGATGCATGACAAGCCGCGTTGGGTCAGCTGCTATATTATTGCTGGGAATTAAATGAACAAACAATCAAAAAATATAACTACAATGGAAAAGAAATTCAAAAGAACGCTTGTGACATCGGCCCTGCCTTATGCCAACGGCCCTGTCCACATCGGTCACCTTGCAGGCGTGTATGTGCCTGCCGACATCTATGTGCGTTACCTGCGCCTAAAAGGCGAGGATGTCCTCTTCATCGGCGGCAGCGACGAGCACGGCGTGCCCGTTACCCAGCGCGCCCGTAAGGAGGGCATTACTCCGCAGGACGTAGTGGACCGCTACCACAATATCATCAAGGAGTCTTTCGAGGGCTTCGGTATCTCCTTTGACGTGTACAGCCGTACAACATCCGGGACACACCACAAGTTCGCTTCGGAATTCTTCCGCAAGCTCTATGACGATGGCAAGCTTGTGGAGCAGACTTCAATGCAGTTCTACGATGTGAAGAACGAGAAGTTCCTTACCGACCGCGATGTTGTGGGCGAGTGCCCATACTGCCACAAGCAGGCCTATGGAAACCAGTGCGAGGAGGGGTGTGGCCGTGCGCTTGAGCCTACCGAGCTAATCAATCCCCGTTCGAAGGAGACTGGCGAGGCGCCTGTGCTCAAGGAGACAAAGAACTGGTATCTGCCGCTCAACGAGTACCAGCAGTGGCTCAAGGAGTGGATTCTTGAGAACCACAAGGAGTGGCGCCCTAATGTCTATGGCCAGTGCAAGAGCTGGCTCGACATGGACCTGCAGCCCCGCGCTATGACACGCGACCTTGACTGGGGCATTCCCGTACCAGTAGAGGGCGCCGACGGCAAGGTGCTCTATGTGTGGTTCGACGCCCCAATCGGATATATATCAAATACAAAGGAACTGTGCGACAAGGACCCCGAGAAGCATGGCACTTGGGAGCAGTGGTGGCAGAGCGAGGACACGCGCCTTGTGCACTTCATAGGCAAGGACAACATTGTGTTCCACTGCATTATTTTCCCTGTGATGATGAAGGCTCACGGCAAGTATGTAATGCCCGACAATGTGCCAAGCAACGAGTTCCTGAACCTTGAGGATGACAAGATCTCCACATCGCGCAACTGGGCTGTGTGGCTCAACGAGTATCTTGTGGATTTCCCGGGCAAGCAGGATGTGCTGCGCTATGTGCTCACGGCAAATGCGCCCGAGACAAAGGACAACAACTTCACATGGAAGGATTTCCAGGCGCGCAACAATAACGAGCTTGTTGCTGTGTACGGAAACTTCGTGAACCGCGCCCTGGTGCTCACAAAGAAATATTTCGAAGGCAAGGTGCCTGCATGCGGCGAGTTTACCGATTATGACAAGGCGATAGTTGCCGAGTTTGTTGATGTGAAGGGCAAGGTGGAGCACCTGCTCGACCAGTACAAGTTCCGCGATGCGCAGAAGGAGGCTATGGAACTTGCCCGCATTGGTAACCGCTACCTTGCCGAGACCGAGCCATGGAAACTTGCGAAGACCGATATGGGGCGTGTCGCTACAATACTTAACCTCTCCTTGCAGCTAGTTGCGAACCTTTCAATTGCATTTGAGCCGTTCTTGCCTTTCAGCAGCAAGAAACTGCGCGGAATGCTCAGCCTTGACTCATTCGAGTGGGCAAGCCTGGGCAGCACTGAACTGCTTCCTGTTGGCCATGAGCTTGGCGAGGTGGCCCTGCTGTTCGAGAAGATTGAGGACGACGCAATCCAGGCACAGCTCGACCGTCTTGAGCGCATAAAGAAAGAGAATGAGGCGGCCAGCTACAAGGCCTGTCCAGTGCGTCCCGAATGTACGTTCGACGATTTCCTGAAACTGGACATGCGTGTAGGTACAGTCCTTGAGTGCATAAAGGTTCCAAAGGCCGACAAGCTGCTGCAGTTCAAGATTGACGATGGCCTTGAGACGCGCACAATCATTTCGGGCATTGCCAAGCACTTCAGCCCCGAAGAACTTGTGGGCAAGCAGGTATGCTTTATTGCCAACCTGCCCCCACGCACAATGCGCGGCATTGTGAGCGAGGGCATGATACTGAGTGCCGAGGACAACGAGGGCAGGCTCTCTTTGCTCACGGTAACCCCGCAGGCAAAGCCAGGCAGCGAGATAAAGTAAGCGCATAGAAAGAGATACATTCACCTCGTGTCATACTGAACGGAGTGATGTATCTCTCCCTGTTTAATAAGTGAACAATAAGGGATTATAAAAGCCGAGAGACTCAATGGAACCACACAGGACAGAGATGTTTCGTTACACTCAACATGACAGGAAATGTAAACGATAACAGCCTGAAACATACTGTCGCAAAGGGGTTCCTGTGGGCCAAGAAATAAGGTAGCAATGCCTGGAAACTGATGTAGCAATGGGTAATATGGCAAACGATAACAGCCTGAAACATACTGTCGCAAAGGGGTTCCTGTGGGGCAGCATGAGCAATGTCGTGTGCCAATTCTTCAGCCTGCTGTTCGGTGTATACCTGGCACGCAAGCTGGGCCCCGGCGACTATGGGCCCATAGGCATGCTTGCCATATTCTCGGCCATAGCAGGTTCTTTGCAGGACAGCGGGTTTGTGGCTGCAATTGCAAACCGCAAGAATGTGACCCATGATGACTATAATGCAGTATTCTGGTTCAATATACTCATTTCGCTGTTGATGTATGGGGTGCTGTTCCTGTGCGCGCCGCTTATTGCCGATTTCTTCAGGCAGCCGGTGCTTGTAGGCCTGTCGCGGTATAACTTCCTTGGTTTTGTAGTCGCAGGTTTCGGTATAGCCCCTTCGGCCTATCTGTTCCGCGAGCTTAAGGTGAAACAGAAGTCCATTGCGCTCATCCTCTCAATAGTAGTGTCTGGAGCAGTGGCTGTGGTGATGGCATTGAACGGATATTCCTATTGGGGCATAGCCACGCAGAGCATAGTATATGTGCTTGTGCGCACCGTGGTATGCTGGTACTTCACCCCATGGCGCCCAAGCCTTAGGGTAAGCTTTGCTCCGCTAAGGTATCTCTTTGCATTCAGCTACCGCCTTCTTATAACCAATATTTTCCAGCGTTTTAACTGGAACATATTCTCATTCATACTTGGAAAGTACTACACTAGCGAGGATGTGGGAAACTACACCAAGGCTGCAGAGTGGTTCAATATGGGCGGCGAGGTCATTAACGGCATGGTGAATGCTGTGGCGCAGCCTGTGCTGGCAAAGGTGGTGGATGACAACGAGAGGCAGCTGCGTGTTTTCCGCAAGATGCTCCGTTTCACGGCATTCGTGTCGTTCCCTGCAATGTTCGGCCTCTCGCTGGTTGCTCCGGAACTCATAACAATTGTAATAACCGACAAGTGGGCCGAGAGTGCAGCTATGCTGCGTATTCTTGCAGTGTGGGGCGCCTTCATGCCCTTGCAGTCAATGCTTACGAACCTGCTTGTCAGCTGCGGCCGCTCGCGCACGTTCATGTGGTGCACGATAGTGCAGGGCGTGCTCATGCTCTCAATCCTGCTGCTTGTTCACCCCTATGGGATAAGGGCCATGCTGTTCTGCTATTGTGTGTTCAATGCCTGCTGGCTCTTCGTGTGGCGCTATTTCGCAAGCAAGGAGATTGCTGTTACTGTTCCAATGTTCCTCTCCGATGTGCTGCCTTATATGCTGCTTGCCGCTTCTGTGATGGCAGTGACATACATGCTCACAGCCGGCCTTGCCTGCAACTGGGCGCTGCTGCTGTCGCGCATAGCAATTGCGGTGCTGCTCTATGTGGGGACTGCATGGCTGCTGCGCAGCAAGGAACTGCAAGAGATTATAGAATTCCTGTTCAAACGTAAAAAGCATAGTGACTGATGAAGAAAGTGCTGTTCGATAGCCAGATGTTCACGCTGCAGCGTTTCGGCGGTGTAACAAGGTACTTTGCCGACCTTATGTTCAACCTGCCTGCCGGCGAGTTTGTTGCCGAGGTGCCCATGCGCTATTGCGAGAACCACTACATTACCGAGACTTACGGGCAAAAGTATCAGAGGATGTCTTTTCCTGCCAATTACCGTCTCCGCCGCCAGCTATATATGCTTGCGAACAGGCCTGTCGCATGGAGGGCCGCCAAGTTCAGCGACTATGACATTTTCCACCCCACATACTTCAGCCCATATTTCCTGAAGCATGTAAGGCGCCGCGAGAAACCGTTTGTGCTCACAGTGCACGACATGACTTTCGAGCGGTACCCGCAGGATGTATTGTTATATGACCGCACCATACCTCACAAGAAACTCCTTATTGCCGAGGCCGCGCACATAATAGCCGTGAGCGAGAATACCAAGCGCGATATCGTGGAGCTGCTTGGCACCGACCCGTCGAGGATTACAGTCGTGCACCATGGCTACCGTCCTATAGCAGAGCCTGCCCCGCAGCTTTTTGACAGGTATGTGCTCTATGTGGGCGAGCGCAAGGGGTACAAGAATTTCCTTCCCTGGCTCTCGGCGATACGCCCGCTATTCAACCTTGACCCCAGCCTCAGGATTGTGTGTACAGGCTCGCCGTTCAGCCCTGCCGAGATAAAGCTCTTCAGGCGCTGGAATATACAGGACAGACTTGTGCACATAGCTGCCAATGACGCCCAGATGGCGTCGCTCTACCGCCATGCGCTCTGCTTTGCCTTCCCGTCGCAGTACGAAGGCTTTGGCATACCAATACTCGAGGCCTTTGCTAACGGCTGCCCGGTGTGCCTGAGCAATGCCAGCTCTTTCCCCGAGGTTGCCGCAGACGCTGCAATGTTCTTCAATCCTAGTGATGCGCAGTCAATGCACGATACCATTAAGGAACTGCTTTCTAGCGCAACCTTGCGCGATGAGCTGCGGGCTAAAGGCGCTGAGCGCAGCAGGGAGTTCTCAATTGAGCGCATGGTCGCCAGGACATGCGACGTGTACCGGAAACTATAGCCTATGAAACTGAACCGTTCCGAAATATCACGCATATGGCCCATTGCCAAGCGCCGTATTGGCGCCATGGCTGTATCATGGGTGCAACGCCTCTTCTCTACTGACAGGCTTGTGAAGAATGTGTTACGTGAGGAGCATGGCAAGCGTGTGCTGCTGTGCCATCTTCCCGAGGCCTTCACTGGCAAGGAACTGCCCAAGCACCATTCCAATCTTACCGAGTGCCTCATTATTGCAAGGTGCTTCAGCCGCCTGGGGTACAATGTGGACTGTGCCTCGCGGGCAAAGGACGGAATCGACTATGCGCCTTATGACATAGTGTTCGGTATAAATGGCAATGCCTTCATGGGCTCTTTCAGCGCCAACGCCAGTGTCTCGCCGTTGAGGATTTTCTATTCAGTAGGTGCCGAGACATGCTTCAGCTACAGGCAGACAGCCCTGCGCAATCTTGATTTCAGCAGGAGGCATGGCCGCTGGCTTCTCGGTTCTAACCGCTACATGCCAGGCGACCCGAGGAACTACTATGAGGCCCGCTTCAGCGACGCAGTCATCTGCCTGGGCGATGAATTTGTCCACAGCCAGTTCCTGAAGGAGGATGACGGGCACGAGCGTTACAGGTGGCTGCCGGCGTTCTTCTTTAAGGCGGCAGAACCCGATACCGGCAAGGATTTCCAGCGCTGCAGGAGGAATATCCTCTGGTTTGGCAGCACAGGCCTGCTGCACAAGGGGCTTGACATTGCAATAGACTTCGCCGCTGCACATCCCGAGTTTACCTTGCATGTATGCGGGAGCAGCAGCAAGGAGAAGGATTTCTGGGACTATTATGGCCCCATAGTGAAGAAGTGCGGGAACATTATAATGCATGGCTTTGTAGACATTGAGTCAAGCGAGTTTGCCTCTGTCCTGGGCCAGTGCGGGATATTGCTTAGCCCTTCAGTCTCGGAAGGCGGTGCAGTGGCAGTACTGAATGTCATTGGCAACGGCGCGCTGCTGCCTGTGTGCAGCCGTGCTACAGGTGTAGGCTTTGGCGGTGCAGGTGTTGTCGTCGAGGATGTTTCCTATAATGCCTTTGAGAAGGCGCTGCTTGATGTGGACACACTCTCCTGTGAGGAGATAGGGCAGAGGGCATGGGCCGCCCACAGGCATGTGCGCGCCTGCTGCACAATAGAGATGTACGAGGAGAGAATGTACGGCTATATAAAGAGTATAATAGAAGAACGTAAATGAATATGAAGAATCTTAACTGGAAAGCAATTATGCCGCATGTGGCTGCGGTTGCTGTCTTTCTTGTGCTGACACTGGTATACTTCAGTCCAGTGCTTCAGGGCAAGGACATAAAGCAGGACGACGCAATAGGCTCTATGGCCTGGGGCAAGGACGCAAAGGACTATCACGAGGAGAGCGGGGAGTATTCCTACTGGTCTGGCTCTATGTTCTCGGGAATGCCCTGCAACTACACCTATTCGCCACAGCCTGCAAATATATTCAAGCCGCTTGGCGAACTGCTTACACTGAATGTGTTCGGTGCCTCGCGCCGTCACATAGGCTGTATATTCGCTACCTTCATCGGGTGCTATATACTGCTGCTGGCGCTTGGCTGCAGGCCGTGGCTGAGCATAGCGGGCTCCATTGTATACACGCTGGGGTCCTATAACTTCATTATCATAGGCGCTGGGCACATGAACAAGAGCCTGGTAATAGCGACTATGGCCCCGCTTGTCGGCGGCATTGTGCTTATGTACAGGAGAAAGCTCCTGCCTGGTGCGCTTGTGACGCTAGTATTCGCAGGCCTTAATATCTACTGGAGCCATCAGCAGATGAGCTACTACACGGCAATTATTGCTGCAATAATGGCAGTTGTATACCTTGTGTATGCAATAAGGGAGAAATGGCTGCCCTACTACTGCAAGGCAACGGCATTGCTTGCGGCAGTGGCGGTGCTCTCAATTGCTCCCGCCGTGGGCATACTGCTTCCCACGGCCGACTACTCCAAGGAGTCAATGCGCGGCGGCTCGGAGCTGGCAAGCGAGGGCAGCGGCAATTCAAGCGGCCTCGATACCGAGTATGCCTTCCGCTGGAGCTATGGCAAGATGGAGAGCCTTACCCTGCTTGTGCCTAACATGTATGGCGCTGCGTCGTCGTACAAGGTTGACAAGGACGGCGAGTTCTTCAAGGCCTACTATCCCTATGCCGAGTATTCGGTTACAATGGAGTATGTAGAGGCCCTGCAGAATGCTAATCCTGGAGCAACGCAGGACGAGATACTGGACTATATCGGCAGTATTCAGGGACGCATACGCAGAGAGGCCTCGGAAAGAGCGATGTATGCGCCTGCCTATTGGGGTCCTCAGGCCATGTACGGCACTTCGGGCCCTGTGTATGCGGGGGCAATAGTGTGCTTTCTCTTTGTGCTTGGCCTCCTCATTGTGCGCGGTCCTGAAAAATGGTGGCTTTTTGCGGCAACACTCTTCTCGCTGGTGCTTGCATGGGGAAGCAACTTGCCGTCGGTAAATGAGTTTCTCTTTGAGTATATGCCGCTCTACAACAAGTTCAGGGCTCCGTCGCAGGCACTGGTAATTACCACGCTTGCAATGTCGGCACTTGCAATGCTGGCGGTAAAGAGATTCGTGGAGATGGTTACGCAGGAACCGCAAGAAAGGCCTGTGGCGCTTAAGGGGCTCTATCTCTCGGCCGGCGTTGTGGGCGGAATAACACTCATATTGGCGCTGCTTGGTTCTTCGCTGTTCAGTTTCACGTCGGTTACCGATGCCCAGTTTGCCGAGGTGCCCGAACTCATGGACGCGCTCATTGCCGAGCGCCAGTCAATGTTCACAAGCGACGCATGGCGCTCGTTTGGATTCATAGCCGCGGCCGCAGTGCTCATGTACCTTCTTGCTGTTCTCAGGAATATGAAACAGTGGGTGTTCGCAGTTCTTCTTGGAGCGCTCTTCCTGCTTGACATGTGGCCAGTGTGCAAGCGCTTCGTCAACGACAGCCATTTCATGGAGAAGAGAAAGACTACTGAAATCCAGATTACTGACGCCGACAAGGCCATACATGCTGTTGAGGGTGACGGCCATTACCGTGTGCTCGACTATACCCGCGGCAGTGTATTTAACCAGTCGTTCACGTCGTATTACCACAATTCCATAGGCGGCTACAGCCCTGCAAAGCTCTCGCGCTATCAGGACCTCATAGAGCACCAGATTGGCAAGGGCAACAAGCGTGTCCTCGATATGCTCAACACTAAGTATTTCATCCAGGGGACCTCGGCAAGCGATGTTGTGCTGAATAGCGAGGCTTTCGGCCATTGCTGGCTTGTTGACGGGATAGAGTGGGTAGACAGCCCAAAGGAGGAGATGGCAGCGCTTGACAATGTAAGCAAGGAAACGGCGATAATAGACAAGCGCTGGGAGAGCAAGGTGGATAATCCTGCACAGTACGACAATCCAGTCCCAGGAACAATAGGCCTGGTAGAGTACCGCAATCCGGGCAATCTTGTGTACAAGAGCAGCTGCGAGGCTCCTAAGATGGCCGTATTCTCCGAGATTTATTACAAGACCTGGAAGGCTTATGTTGACGGCAAGGAAGTGACCCCCGTGCGTGCCAACTATGTGCTGCGCGCGCTGCCGCTGCCTGCCGGCGAGCACACGATTGAGTTCAAGTGTGTTGACGAGCTCATGATAAGGAGCCATGCATGGTCGCTCTACATGTCTATTCTTGTGGGCGTGGTGATTGTAGCCATTGCAGGCATGATGGTATACAGTAAAATCAAAAGCAGAGGCGAGTAATGGCAAGGCAACCGAAATTCTCCATAATAACAGTATCGTACAATGCGGCCTCAGTCATAGAGCCTACATTGCAGAGCGTGATGTCGCAGACATACGCCAACTATGAATACCTGCTCATTGACGGCGGTTCCACCGATGGCACGGTGGAGAAGGCAAAGGCAAGCGGTATAAAGTTCGCGCACATTGTGAGCGAGCGCGACAGGGGCATATATGACGCTATGAACAAGGGCATTGCCCTTGCTACTGGCGACTATCTCTGCTTCCTCAATGCTGGCGACTCCTTCTATGCGCCCGATACCTTGCAGAGGCTGGCCAGCACGGCAGCTGCCTGTGATGAACTGCCGCATGTGCTCTATGGCGAGACTGCCGAGGTGAACGACGCACGCGAGTTCGTGCGCATGCGCCGCCTCAAGGCGCCCGAGAAGCTTACATGGCGCAGTTTCAAGGATGGCATGCTCGTGTGCCACCAGGCATTCTATGCCCGCAGGGATATTGCGCCGATGTATGACCTCAAGTACCGTCTCTCGTCCGATGTCGACTGGTGCATTAGGGTAATGAAAGTTTCGTCAGCCTTAGTTAAAACCGACGGCATTGTAGTGAATTATCTGCAGGATGGGCTATCTTTGAAACATCATCGCGCGTCGCTCATCGAGCGTTTCAGGGTGATGAGCAGCCACTATGGACTGTTGCCTACAATAGGACGGCACATGTGGTTCGTGCTGAGGGCAATAATAAAGAGATAAGAACACATGGCAATTTTAGGGATTCTTCGTTTCACTCAGACTGAGGGCTTCGCTCGAAGAATGACGGCGACGAACCAGTCATGCCCGCTAGGGTCTACGTGGATTTGTCATACTGAACGCAGTGAAGAATCTAAAGCATTAGCAAATATATGACACAACAATAAAAAAACTTATAGTTATGTTTTCAAAAGAGACTTATATCGCACGCCGCAAGGCGCTTAAAGAGAGAATGGGAAGTGGACTGCTGCTTTTCCTTGGCAACAATCTCACAGGTATGAACTATGCCGACAACGCATATCATTTCCGTCAGGACTCTACATTCCTGTACTACTTTGCGTCGGACTATGAGGGCCTTGCTGCTGTCATCGACATAGACAATGATAAGGAGATTATCTTCGGCGATGAGCTTACCATCGACTCTATCGTGTGGACAGGCGTGCAGCCTACCATTAAGGAGAAGAGCGAGCGTGTGGGCATTGAGGAGACACGTCCGTTTGCCGACTTCGCCACATACGTGAAGAATGCGCAGGCGAAGGGTCAGGAGATTCATTTCCTGCCTCCTTATCGCGGCGAGCACCAGGTGTGGCTTCAGGAACTGTTGGGCATCAATCCCGCCGAGCAGGAGGCGAAGGCTTCACTCAAGTTCATCAAGGCTGTGGTTGCGCAGCGTAACTACAAGAGCGAGGAGGAGATTGCGCAGATTGAGGAGGCTGTCAATGTGTCTGTCGACATGCACTGTGCAGCCATGCGCGCCGTACGTCCGGGCACGACAGAGGCTGAGATTGTCGCTGTCGTACAGGCCGAGGCGCAGAAGCATAACTTCGGGCTTTCGTTCCCCATTATTGCTACCATAAACGGACAGACTCTTCACAATCATGCTTATGGTACAGTTCCTTTGAGAGAGGGTCAGATGCTGTTGCTTGACAGCGGTTGCGAGAATGCCATGCACTATGCCGGTGACCTTACCACGACAATGCCTGTCGGTACACACTTTACCGAGCAGCAGCGTACAGTATGTAACATCCTTCGCCGTGCCCACCTGACAGCGACAGATAACCTGCGTCCGGGCATCGAGTATCGCGAGGTACACAAGCTTGTGCTTACTGAGATTGCCAAGGGAATGATTGACCTCGGTCTCATGAAGGGTGACCCTGTCGAGGCTACTGTTCAGGGCGCTACATGTATGTTCATGCCCCACGGATTGGGCCACATGATGGGTCTCGATGTCCATGATATGGAGAACCTGGGCGAGGTGAATGTTGGCTATGAAGAGGGCCGTACAAAGAGCCCGCTCTTCGGCTGGAAGTCATTGCGTCTTGCAAAGGCCCTTGAGCCAGGGTTTGTATTTACCGTTGAGCCGGGTATATACTTCATCCCCGACCTCATCGACAAGTGGCGTGCCGAAAAGCAGTTCACAGACTTCATCTGCTACGACAGGCTGGAGTCCTGGAAAACCTTCGGCGGCATGCGCGGCGAGGAGGACTACCTTGTATTCGATGGCGGCGCACGCCGCCTGGGCAAGTACAAGCCCATGTCGCCCGAGGAGATTGAGGAAGTGCGCAACAGCTGATAGCGTGCCTATTATATACAAAGAGGTCCGGCCTGCAGGCCGGGCCTCTTTGCTTTTCCCGTTCAGTCGCCAAGCCCTTCGGTGTGCCGGAATCTGCGGGTGAACCTGAACCTTCTCTTTGGCGTGTTAATGCTGGGGTAATGCTTCCCTGCGTATTTCCTGCGGCGCAGCTTTACAATCATCCTTGCTACGAAGGCGCCGGCAATTATTCCTATTATTATAATCCAGACAATCATAGGCACGGTTGCTAATGGGTTAATATAACGGGTAATACTCACTGGCTGCAATATATCTATTTATGCAGAAACATGCAAATGCCGCAGGTGTGTTTTAATATTTTTAACTAAAATCCGTGCAAGCCTCTAAGTCCTGCTGCACGGTACGGATTTGAACAACTTTGAGCAACTTCTAATATTGTTGATATCTTTTTTTCTCTTTAACACTATTCTTTGCATATATTTTTTATTTTTGCCTACCTTTCGTGTCCCGGAAAACAAAATTCAAGAAATATATGATTCAGACAGTTGTAAAGCGCGACGGGCGTATTGTCGGCTTTAATGTAGAAAAGATTGTTACAGCTATCCGTATGGCCATGCTTCACACCGACAAGGGTGAGGACATGTCGCTCATACGCCAGATTGCTGACCGTATCTCGTTCAAGGGAGATGCCCAGATGACTGTGGAGGCAATCCAGGATATGGTGGAGCTCGAGCTCATGAAGAGCAGCCGCAAGGATGTTGCGCAGAAGTACATTGCCTACC
The DNA here is from genome assembly GCA_045592125.1 of Bacteroidaceae bacterium. Taxonomy (GTDB): domain Bacteria; phylum Bacteroidota; class Bacteroidia; order Bacteroidales; family Bacteroidaceae; genus HGM04593. The sequence goes on from JAZNUE010000074.1 coordinate 21,141, forward strand.
GTAACCAGCGCCGCATTGCGCGCAAGGCAAAGACCCGTGACATTTTCCAGGAAATCATCAACATACAGTCGAACGATGTTACCCGCGAGAATGCCAACATGAATGCCGATACCCCTGCCGGAATGATGATGAAGTTCGCCAGCGAGAGTACAAAGCCGTTTGTTGACGACTTCCTGCTGAGCGAGGAAGTGGTGGATGCCGTGCACAACAACTATCTGCATATACATGACAAGGACTACTATCCCACTAAGAGCCTTACATGCTGCCAGCACCCGCTCGACCATATCCTGCTCAACGGTTTCAACGCAGGGCATGGCGAGTCGCGCCCGGCAAAGCGCATAGAGACGGCAAGCATTATCGCATGTATATCAATGGAGACTGCGCAGAACGAGATGCACGGCGGCCAGGCAATCCCTGCATTCGACTTCTATCTGGCGCCCTATGTGCGCTCAAGCTTCATAGAGGAGGTCAAGGCCATTGAGGAACTCACTGGCGCCGACTACTCTTACCTCTATAATAAGGAGATTGAGGATTATGTGCAGCAGCCTCTTGACTTCCTGAGCGGCGAGGAGCGCATAATGCAGCATGCTATGAACAAGACGGTAGCGCGTGTGCACCAGGCTATGGAGGCCTTCATCCACAACATGAACACAATACACTCACGTGGCGGAAACCAGGTGGTGTTCAGCTCAATCAACTATGGTACCGATACTTCGGCCGAGGGGCGCTGTATCATACGCGAGCTTCTCAACAGCACCTATCGTGGCGTGGGTAATGGCGAGACTGCAATCTTCCCCATCCAGATATGGAAAAAGAAACGAGGTGTCAGCTACTTGCCGGGCGACCGCAACTACGACCTCTACCAGCTTGCATGCAAGGTAACCGCACGCCGTTTCTTCCCTAACTTCCTGAATCTTGACGCTACATTCAACCAGAGCGAGGAGTGGAGGCCTGATGACCCCAAGCGCTACATGCACGAGGTGGCAACAATGGGCTGCCGTACGCGTGTGTATGAGAACCGCTTCGGGCAGAAGACATCAGTGGGCCGCGGCAATCTCTCGTTCTCTACCATAAACATAGTGCGCCTTGCAATAGAGTGCATGGAGGTAGAGAACAAGGAGCAGCGCATTGCAATGTTCTTCGCCAAGCTCGATGAGCTGCTCGACATAACAGCACGCCAGCTGCACGAGCGCATGGAGTTCCAGAAGACAGCATTCGCCAAGCAGTTCCCGCTGCTTATGTCGGCCCTTTGGATAGGCAGCGAGAACCTGAAAACTAATGACACCATTGCTCCTGTTATCAATCAGGGAACACTGGGCATTGGTTTCATTGGGCTTGCCGAGTGCCTAGTGGCCCTAGTGGGCAAGCACCATGGCGAGAGCGAGGAGGCGCAGGAACTCGGCCTTCGCATTATCACATACATGCGTGACCGTGCTAACAGTTTCTCAGAGCAGTACCAGCATAACTACAGTATACTTGCAACCCCTGCCGAGGGCCTCTCGGGCCGTTTCACACGCGGCGACCGCAAGCGCTTTGGCGTAATTGAGGGCATTACCGACCGCGACTACTACACTAACAGCAACCATGTGCCTGTGTACTACAAGTGCAGCGCACGCCATAAGGCCGAGGTTGAGGCTCCTTATCACGACCTCACACGCGGCGGCCACATATTCTATGTCGAGATTGACGGTGACGCCACACACAACCCCGAGGCAATCATGCGTATAGTGGATATGATGGACAAGTATAATATTGGCTACGGTTCAGTAAACCACAACCGCAACCGCTGTCTCGACTGCGGTTATGAGAACTCTACAAAGGACCTTGAGGCCTGCCCGCAGTGCGGCAGCAAGAACCTTGACAAACTGCAGCGTATCACTGGCTACCTTGTAGGCACCACCGACCGCTGGAACAAGGCAAAGCTTGCCGAGCTGCATGACCGCGTAGTCCACGAATAAATCTCTGCTGTCATTCTGGACAACGTGAAGAATCTATAAGATACTTCGTTTCACTCAGTATGACACGGCAGGAACCAGGCTCTATTTCTGACAATGACAAGAATATCCATACTCGACATTGTGGAGGACACTACTGTCGACGGTCCGGGTTTCCGCACAACAATCTATTGTGCAGGCTGCCCGAACCGTTGTCCAGGGTGCCATAATCCCCAGTCATGGGATATCGGCAACGGGCATTATGTGGATATTGAAGAGATTCTTGAGGTGATTCTCGCCGACCCTTTTGCCGATGTCACCTTCTCGGGCGGCGACCCGATGTTCCAGCCGCAAGGCTTTACTGAGCTTGCCGTTGCAATAAGGGAGAGGAGCAGCAAGAATATCTGGTGCTACACCGGATATCTGTTCGAGGATATCCTTGAGAATCCGGCACAGCGTGCGTTGCTTGAGCAGGTAGATGTGCTTGTAGACGGCCGTTTCATTGAGGCCCTGCGCGACGAGCAGCTCCGCTTCCGCGGCAGCAGCAACCAGAGGATAATAGATGTCAAGCGCTCGCTCAAGGAGGGCAGGGCGGTAGTGCTGGAGTAGAATCCTGGTAACAATATAGTTTATTGTTCTAGAACCTTACAGCAAATCCATGCTTGCCGTTAGCAAAGCTGTACTCCAGCCCGAACTTGTAGAACTCTGCTATTGACTTCACGAGTGCCAGTCCAAGGCCAGTTGAGCCGCTCTTGCCGCTGGTGTAGAAGCGGTCGAAGAGGCGGGTGGCGTCAAGTGCTTCCTCGCCGCTGTTGCTCACGGTGAGAGTCCCGTCTGTTACGGAAACATCTACGCTGCCGCCGTCGGCTGTGTGCAGGAAGGCGTTCTTCAGCAGGTTGGTGACAAGTGTTGTCGCTAATGACTCGTCCATGCTCACTATGAAATGTGCGGGCAGTCCTGTGCTGCACTTTATATCCTTGCCGGCATAGATTTCCTGGTATATTTCAAGTTCATTGTTTACTAGTTCCACAATGTCAACATCGTGTCTCTCGTTGAACTGTGCGTTCTCAATCTTTGAGATTAGCAGCAAGGTGCGGTTGAGGCGGCTCAGGCGGTGCAGCGACTGGCGCATCTTGGTGAGCTCGGCAAACTGCTCCTCGGTTAGCGGGGTGTTGTCAATCATCCACTCAATGCGTGTGCCTAGCACGGCAAGCGGTGTCTGCAGCTCGTGCGAGGCGTTGCCTATGAACAGCTTCTGGCGCTCGTAATATTTCTCGGCACGCCCGATTGTGCTTCTGGCGCTCTCGGTGAGTTTCCTGAACTCTGTTATGTGCGCGCACACGGGAAGGTCTTCTACGCCATTGCCAAGGTTGTAGCTGTCAAGCCAGGCAAGCAGTCGGTAGAGCGGGCGCATGCTGTAGTTAAAGATGAGTGCCGTTACGGCAAGTATGGTTAGCGTGAGTATGGCATAGAGCGCTACAAGGTGCCACAGCACAGAGAGCAGCAGGTCCTCGCGCTCGAATGTGGGTGTGGAGACGGTAAGGAGGTATGTGTGCTCTTCGCTGTCCTTGAATGTCATTGTGAGGGTGCGGGCGGGCTCGGTCTCTCTCTTTTCGGGGATATACACCCTGCGGTCCTCAAAATGTATGTATGGGGTATGCTGTGTGCCGCTGCCAAGCGGCTCAATGCTGTAGGTGTTGTTGCTGCCGTCGCTCTGTCCAGGCAGCTCGCTGCCAGTGAGCGTGCGGCGTATTAGCATGGTGGCATAGTCCTCGAGACTGTCATCGGTCTCGTCATTAATCTCGTTTACCATTGAGAAGTAGAAGACTACGGCCCAAACGAGGAGGATGGGCAGCAGGACCAGGGAGAGCCTTAGTGTAACGCGGTATATGAGCTTCATTCTTCGGTGTCTGTGAATTTGTATCCGAACCCGTAGACGGCCTTCACGTTAATGCTGGCGCCGGCCTCGGAAAGTTTCTTGCGCAGGTTCTTTATCTGTGCATAGACGAACTGGAAGTTGTCGACCATGTCGATGTGGTCGCCCCACACGGCCTCGGCAAGCACTGCCTTGTCTACAATGTGCCCTGGGCGCTGCATGAAGTAGAGCAGTATGTCGAACTCCTTCTTTAGCAGCGGCACCTCCTTGCCCTCCACCTTTACTGTGCGGCTGCCAAGGTCAAGGGTAATGTTACCTGCCTTCATGCTGTTGCTTACGGCGCCGCTGCCTCGGCGCATTACGCTCTTTATGCGCGCCGAGAGCTCGGCCATGTAGAACGGCTTGGCAAGGTAGTCGTCGGCGCCAAGGTCAAGGCCTGTTATCTTGTCATCGAGCGAGTCGCGTGCCGATATTATGATAACCCGCTCCTCTTTGCCGCTCTTCTTGATTTCCTCGAGCAGCCTGAGGCCGTTGCCGTCGGGCAGCATTATGTCAAGCATTATGCAGTCGTAGCTGTAGCCGGCAAGCTTGTCACAGGCGTCAAAGTATGTAGGTGCTGTCTCTACTATATACCCCTCGCCCTGCAGCGCGCGCTGCATTATCTCACGCAGGGAGGCGTCATCTTCTATTATAAGCAGTTTCATTGATGTTTTTTTAAAGGTAGGGACGGTTTCTGAAAATAAACTGAAATGCCGTCTGTCATTCTATATTTGCACTGTCATTGACTCGTTTTACTTTTCGCAACCCAAACGGCATAACCTGCGGCTATGCTACGTTTGACCTGTTGCTGCAAAACTCGTCGATAACAAAACGTTGTTTTGTCATTCTGCCAGTTCAAAGTCGAGCTGCTTGCGGTCGAGGTTGGCGCGTGTAATGCGTATGCGTACAGGGTCGCCAATTGTGAACTTGCGGTGGGTGCGGCGCCCTATGAGGCAGTAGTTAGCGTCGTCAAACTCATAGTAGTCGTCCTGCAGGGTGCGCATAGGAATCATTCCCTCGCACTTGTTCTCGTTAATCTCGGCATAGAGCCCCCACTCGGTAACGCCGCTTATGACGGCGTCGTACTCCTCGCCAATGTGCTCGCTCATGAACTCTACCTGCTTGTACTTTATGCTCGCCCGCTCGGCATTGGCGGCTACCTGCTCTTGGGCCGAGCAGTGCTCGCACATATCCTCGTACTTGGGCTTGCTCACTGTGCGTGACTCAAGGGTGAGGTAGCGGTGCAGCAGGCGGTGCACAAGCAAGTCGGGGTAGCGGCGGATGGGAGAGGTGAAGTGCGAGTAGTAGCGGAAAGCAAGGCCGTAGTGCCCTATGTTCTCGGTGGAGTAGCGTGCCTTCTGCATCGTTCGCAGCGAGATCTGCTCAATGACATTCTGCTCCTTGGTGCCGTGAACATCCTTTAGCAGGCTGTTGAGCGCGGTGGCCGATGTGGTGCGCCCCGAAGCGCTCTTCATCTTGTAGCCCAGCTTGGTGACGAACTTCGAGAGCATGGCAATCTTCTCGGGGTCGGGCTGGTCGTGTATGCGGTATACAAAGACCTTGGGGTTCTTGTTTGCTGTTGTCTTGCGGCCAATCTTCTCGGCAACAGTGCGGTTGGCAAGGAGCATGAACTCCTCAATGAGCTGGTGCGACTCGTTGCTCTCGGTGAAGAATACCGACAGCGGCTTGCCGTCGTCATCGAGACGGAACCTCACCTCGGCCTGCTGGAAGTCTATCGCGCCTGCCTGGAAGCGCTTCTCGCGCATTTTCTGTGCCAGCGTGTTCAGCACGCTTATCTCATTATAGTACTCTCCTTCGCCCTTTTCTATGATATCCTGTACCTCCTCGTAGCAGAAGCGGCGGTCGCTCTTTATTATTGAGCGCGCTATGTGTGATTTCTTCACTTCGGCCTTCTCGTTCATGGTGAAGATTACCGAGTATGTGAGCTTCTCCTCATTGGGGCGCAGCGAGCAGAGGAAGTTGCAGAGGTGCTCGGGGAGCATGGGGATTGTGCGGTCGACAAGATAGATTGATGTCGCACGCTTGAAGGCCTCCTTGTCTATTATGCTGCCTTCGGTAACGTAGTGCGAGACGTCGGCAATGTGTACGCCCACTTCCCACATGCCATCACCTGCAGGGCGTATCGAGAGCGCGTCGTCAAAGTCCTTTGCGTCGGCAGGGTCTATGGTGAAGGTGGTTACTCCGCGGAAGTCCTCGCGCTTGGCAATCTCCTCGTCGGTTATGCCTGATGGCAGCTTTGCCGCTGCCTCTTCAACAGCCTCGGGGTATTTGTAGGGCAGTCCGAACTCGGCAAGTATGGCGTTCATCTCTGCGTCGTTCTCGCCGCTCTTGCCCAGTATGTCAATGACCTTGCCCACAGGGTTCTTGCTCTCCAAGGGCCACTCAAGCAGCCTGACAACGGCCTTGTCGCCGTTCTTGCCGCCCTTGAGCATATCCTTGGGGATGAATATGTCGTTGGGCATTATACGGTTCTCGGTGATGAGGAAGGCGTAGTGCCTCTCCACATGCAGCTCGCCCACAAAGGTGTCGTGTACGCGTTTCACAATCTCCACGACCTCTCCTTCGCGCCCGCGTCCGCGGCGGCGTGCGAAGAGGGCCACGCGCACAAGGTCGTCGGTGAGGGCATGGGCCGAGTTGCGCTCGCTAATGAGCACAGGCTCGCTGCCATCATCGGGGTAGAACTCGTTGTATCCGTCCTTGCTGCGCGAGAATGTTCCGAACAGCATTGAGCTGTTGCCTGATAGCACATATCTCCTGAACTCGGGCTCCATTATGAACCCGTCGAAGACCATGTCGTCAAGAATCTCCACGCAGAGAGTCCTTGACGATGTAGACGTCAGTCCCAGTTCCCTGAATATCTCCTTTGGACTCAGCATCTTGCCCTGGTTGTGGTTGAACAACGATACAAGCATCTCTCCGAGGGCGTTCTTGTTTATGCGGCCCTTTCCTTTTCCACCTTTCTTTGCCATAGCGCTATGTTTTTATTGTTCTAAAAATGGTGTGATTTAATAGGTAATATAGAATATTTAAAACTGGTATTTTACGAAACTGGTTGCTTGCCTTTATTGATTAAAGTTCTGATTGCCCACAATTGTATATATCTATAATTATGCCAAATAATACTGATACCCTTTTGTTCCATCCGATGTCTGCAATTGTCTTTTGGTCAAGCAAAAGTTAAATTTGGTATCTTTTCTTTGTTTGCTGGCATATTCTTGTATCGTGTTATTGCGCTTGATAAAACAAGATAAGCCACCTGGCTAAAGTACAAAAAAAGATAATAAATTTAAAGTTTGATATACTATTAAATATTAAACTTTTTTAGATGTTTACTTCCGTTTCTTTGCACTATCTTTGTGAAAAATATTATAGTCACATAATTCTAAATGAAAATCCTGGTTACAGGAGCAAGCGGTTTCATCGGGAGCTATGCCGTTGAGAAGGGGCTGGAAATGGGGTTCAGTCTCTGGGCTGGCGTGCGCAGCGGCAGCAGCCGCAGGTACCTGGGCGACGGGCGCATAGGCTTCATTGAGCTTGATTTTTTGTCCAGGGAGCGGCTCGTGGAGCAGCTGGAGGCGTTTAAGGCCTCCCATGGCAAGTGGGACTATATAGTGCACGCCGCGGGGGTTACGAAATGTCTCGATAAGGAGGAGTTCTTCAAGGTAAACTATGAGGGTACAAGGAATTTTGTGGACGCCCTTGCCCAGGCAGGCATGCAGCCGCGGAAACTCATATACCTGAGCTCGCTCAGTATCTTTGGCCCGCTGCATGAGCGGCAGCCCTACACGCCAATACTTGAGAGCGACGTCCCAGCGCCAAATACTGCATATGGCCAAAGCAAGCTGCTTGCCGAAAGGTATATAATGGAGCATGCCGGGTTCCCGTACATTATACTGCGCCCTACAGGCGTATATGGTCCTCGCGAGCGCGACTATTACCAGATGGCGGTGAGCATAAGGAACCATATTGATTTTGCTGTGGGTTACCGGCCGCAGGTAATCACTTTCATATATGTGAAGGACCTTGTGAAGGCAATATACATGGCAATGGAGAGCAGGGTGGAGAACCGCTGCTACTTTGTGAGCGAGCCCTGCGGCTACAGCAGCCGCGCTTTCAGCGACTGTCTTCAGCGCGAGATGGGCGTAAAGAGAGTGCTGCACATAAAGGCGCCTGTGTGGGTGCTCAAGGTAGTGTGCGTGTGTGCCGGATGGCTCTCGCGCCTCACGGGAAGGCCGGGCACGCTCAATGCCGACAAATACAAGATAATGAAACAACGTAACTGGCTTTGCGACACTACGCCCATTGAGAAGGAACTGGGCTACAGCATAGGCTATCCGCTAGAGGAGGGTGTCAAGGAGACAGTCAAATGGTACAGAGAGGAAAAATGGCTATAGACTTGCTCAAGCGCGAGAAACTTGAAATCAGGTTCCTTGCAGTGGAGAAACTGAATATTCTCTACAATCTTTTCACTACAATACTTATCATCATATTCTATGACAGGCTGAACGACCCTCAGGGCATGCTCATGGGGCGCTTTGTCATTGCAGCAGGCACGTTTGCCGTGATATATATGTACACGCTCTATCCTTCAAAGGCCATAAGGCTCGTGAGGATGGTGTCGCAGATGTTCCTGCTGAACTACTGGTACCCCGATACATTCGAGTTCAACAGGATTTTCCCTAACCTCGACCACCTGTTCGCTACGCTCGAGCTCGGTCTATTCGGCTGCCAGCCAGCGCTGCTGTTCGACCAGGTGTGCAGCGGCATTGTATGGCGCGAGCTCTTCAACCTGGGCTACTGGCTCTATTACCCAATGATTGCTGTGGTATCGTTCTTCTACTTCTTCCGCCGCCCAAAGGATGTTGAGCGCTGTACTTTCATCATAATGGCGTCGTTCTTCCTCTATTACACATTGTACATGTTCCTGCCGGTAGCAGGGCCGCAGTTCTATTTCCCTGTAATTGGCGAGGAACTTGCTGCAGCGGGGCCTTATCCTGAGATTGGCAATTACTTTGACCTTAACCCAGAAATCTCTATTGCGCAGGAAGGAAAAGGCGCGCTGTTTACCGAGCTGGTGGGCATGGCGCAGAGTGCGGGCGAGCGCCCAACGGCGGCATTCCCCAGCTCGCATATAGGTGTCTCTGTTGTGCTCATGATTCTCTCTTTCAGGACAAGCAGGCGCCTTGGCGCAGTGCTGTTCCCAATCTTTGTGCTGCTATGCTGTGCAACGGTCTACATTAAGGCGCATTACCTTATTGACGCCATTGCGGGCCTTGTGACAGGTGTCGTAGTCTATTATATTGCCGCATGGCTCTACAAGCGGTTCTTTAAGGAGGATTGCTGACGTTATCTCTTGTGCCTCACTCATATTGGCAGGCTTCATCTTGCCATATATGTCATTGAAGGCCTCTGGCCCCTGTGTCCTTAAGGGCAGGCCTTGTATCTTGTCAATTCTTTCAGGCCTAAAGGGACTGTGTCAAAATTATTTTGGCATAGTCCCTTTTTTCTTTCTCAAGAACAGCAAGACCAGAGTTCCTGAATTTTATAGATAGTCTCTATAAATTATAAAAATGGAGTGAAATTTCAGATTCTTTTCAGATTCGTTTATGAACTTTGTCCCGTAACAAACCGGAAACCCTCGGCCATGGCTATTGGGCGTGTACGATGGAATGTGTTATAGATAAAGAATTATATATTGAACAGAAACAACTAGCAATAATGGGAAAAATCAGGAACTTCTTTGCAGTCTTGGCCTTTATTTCAGCAGCGGCAGCAAATGCCACAGCAACAGTGCAATCATATGGAAGTGCGGTTCACGAGAAGAAAAGGTGGTCCAATGTGGCACTGTCTTATAATGCGGTTAATTTTGATATGGATATGGATGTGGACCATGACTTTATACATGGTATTGATTTGGGATATCTTTATGCTGTTTCCCTCTCCGCCAACGTGCCTTTATACATAGAAGGCGGCCTGTTGGCTAACTGTGCTTTTGGAGAACTGTATGCCAGGAATGGAGTGTCAATCTCGGCAAGTGTATTCTCTTTGAAAGTTCCTTTGAATCTGGGATACAAAGTGAACCTTGGCAGGAAGTTCTCGCTGCTCCCTTATGCCGGGCTCTATTTCAAAGGCAATCTGGACGGTGAAGTGTCATTTGAGTATAAAGGCGAGGATGAGGATTATGATATGTTTGACAAAGACGAAGGTAATGGAGAGCGTTTCCAGTTTGGAATGAATGCGGGTATAAGGTGTTATGTAAGCAATTTCAGTATTGGCGTAGCCTACGGACTTGACTTCAATGAAGTTATGGATGATACGGATGTCTCAGGCATAAGCCTCAGCGTGGGACTCTGCTTCTAGAGATATTCCTCATCCTAGATTCAGGCAATTCCAAAAAAAGATGATAAAAAATAGAAAAGTAAATTAAATTTCAGATTCATTTCAGAATCATGTATAACCTTTGCAGCGTAACAAGTGCGGAAGAGCAATGAAAAGCGCACTCTGTTGAAACAAAAAGAGAGAAATGAATGTTAGATAACTAATCAAAAAAACAACTAGGTATTATGAAAAAGATTTTTGTTCTGTTTGCAGTAGTATTTTCTTTTAGTGCAGCAATGGCCTTTGGCGACAAGGTGATAGGCAAGAACCAGCTCCCTGCCCAGGCGCAGAGTTTCCTTAACGAGAACTTCGCCGATGTCAAGATTTCATACGCAAAGCATGAGACCGATTTCCTGGAGCGCTCCTATGAGGTTGTGCTTGCCGACGGCACTAAGCTCGAGTTCACCAACAAAGGCGCATGGAAAGAGGTTGACTGCCGTTATGGCGAAGTCCCTGCAGCCGTGGTCCCTGCTCCAATAAAGGACTACATCGCGGAGAACTATGCAGGAGAGAAGGTGCTGAAGATTGAGCGCGACAGCAGGGGCTACGAGGTAAAGCTCTCGAACAGGCTCGAGCTCACGTTTAACAATGACTTCAGGATTGTGGATATTGACGACTAGGCAAGCTATATTTGACAACTTCCAACAGCTAGACAACTTATGAAAAGACTAATTCTTCTGATAATGCTATCGCTCCCCATCATCGTCGCATGCGACGATGATGACGGGATGAAGGTTCCCCCTAACAATGCTGTCCTTGAGTTCATTGAGAGCAGATACCCGGGCTCGCGCCTGCGTAGCTCGGAATATGAGAGCAATGGGCTTCTTGAGGTCGAGATCTCGCATGACGGCAAGATAAAGGATGTTTACTTTGACTCGCAGAGCAGGTGGGTGTATACGTCGTGGGACGTAAGGGCCGGCGCTCTGCCTCAGGTGGTCTCGTCTGCCATTGCCGAGGCCTACCATGGCTACAGGATAGACAGTGCCGATTTCATTGAGCGCGAGACAATAAGCTACTACTCGATTGAGCTAGAGCGTGGCGACGGCAATGATATAGTAGTGAATGTGAGTCCCGACGGGGAGATTCTGTGACAGGCCGCTGCTTGCAGCAGCAAAGCAGCAGCAACAGCAAAGTCTGTGCTAACTCATCGTTTTTCCGCCCAAAGTGGCGGAAAAACGATTTTTTTTTGTATCTTTGGCAAGAAAAGATAACTCGCTTAGAATAAATCGGTTGGTCGGATTGCATGAAAATTGGGTAACGAGATAGCAACCGTTCGTATTTCTGAGTTCTTCATTACTTTACTCCAATGTGATAACTCTTGACGCTACAAAGGTACAAAAAGAATCTAAATTGAAAATATAATTGGGGATTTCTTTGTTGTTTTA
>JAZNUE010000075.1:0-4488 GCA_045592125.1 Bacteroidaceae bacterium
CATTCTATATTTGCACTGTCATTGACTCGTTTTGCTTTTCGCAACCCAAACGGCATAACCTGCGGCTATGCTGCGTTTGACCTGTTGCTGCAAAACTCGTCGATAACAAAAAAGGTCATTGACTCGTTTTGCTTTTCGCAACCCAAACGGCATAACCTGCGGCTATGCTGCGTTTGACTTATTGCTGCAAAACTCGTCGATAACAAAAAAGGTCATTGACTCGTTTTGCTTTTCGCTGCAAAACTCGTCGATAACAAAACGTTGTTTTGTCATTCTTGAGCGTAGGGTAACGAAGCGAAGAATCTCTAAACCTTGTACATATCAGTCACTACGTGACGGTTCCCCTAAAACAGTGGAGCCCGTAGGGGCAGACCGATGTGTCTGCCCTACATTTGCAGTATTACTATTGGGCGAACACACCGGTTCGCGTACCTGTCATCCTGAGTGAAACGAAGGATCTCAATCAATTATCGCGTATTTGTCATCCTTCCGTTCCGTTAGAACGACAAGTCCGCGATAACGAACTCTCCCTCTTAACGAAGAGGGAGTACGGCAAAGCCGGGAGGGAGTTCTCTTTACAGATTATAGAGAATAAAGACCATTCTTACAATTCCTCAAAGTCAAACTCCTCAAAGTCCATGTCGTAACCCTCTTCCACAAACTGGTCAAGGTCACGGCGCTCCTTCTTTGTGGGGCGGCCTGTGCCTCGGGCGCGGCCAACAAAACCGCTCATGCGGCTCATTTCCAGAATCTCATACTGCTCCTGAGGAGTCACGTTCTCCATGAGTTCGGGGACAAGCCTTGCTCCTACACGGTTCTCGGCGCACTTAAGTACCTTGAAGGAGTAGGTAACGGGAGCCTTCTTAACATTCACAATGTCGCCCACGCGCACGTTGTGCGCGGGCTTTGCTGTACGCTCTCCAATGCTTACATGCCCTTTCTTGCATGCCTCGGCCGCTATGCTGCGCGTCTTGTATATGCGCACGGCCCACAGCCATTTGTCTATGCGTGCCTGTTCTGCCATACAATATCTGTTTTCACTTCTCAATTTTGACAACGCTCGCACAAACGCTGTCTGCGCTCGCGTTGCCTAAGGTCCCACCTTTCAGTTTTCACCTTGCGGCTTGTTGCCGTTTCCTTTCTTGTTGAACTGGTTCATGGTGCGGGCAAGACCTGCAAAACAGAAACTCTTGATAATTTCCGTTGTTGTCTCAAGCTGCTCGTCAACAGTCTTCTGCTCCTCGCTGTCAAACGCGCCGAGCACAAAGTTCACCTGGTGTCCCTTGCCAAAGTCATTGCCAATGCCGAACCTGAGGCGTGCATAGCTTGTGGTGCCAAGCGTGGCAGCAATGTGCTTGAGCCCGTTATGCCCGCCGTCGCTTCCCTGTCCCTTGAGACGCAAGGCGCCCACAGGCAGCGCGAGGTCATCAACTATTATGAGCACGTTCTCAAGAGGTATTTTCTCCTGCTGCATCCAGTAGCGCACCGCGTTGCCGCTGAGGTTCATGTAGGTAGAGGGCTTAAGCAGTATGAGCTTGCGGCCGCGCACCGATGTCTCGGCCACAAATCCGTAGCGCCTGTCCTGAAAAGAAGTATTGGATGCCTTTGCAAAGGCATCCAATACTGTAAAACCGATATTGTGGCGGGTTCCTTCGTATTCACTTCCGATGTTACCCAGGCCTACAACCAAATATTTCATTTGTTCGGGTTCAAATTAGAAGTTACAGATTACTTCTTGGCTGCTGCGGCTGCTGCAGAAGCACGTGTTGTCTTAACAGAAGCAACAAGTGACTCCTTAACAGTTACGAGCTCAAGGCCCTCGTAAGAGAGGTCGCCAACCTTGATTGACTTGCCAAGGCCGAGTGATGTAACGTCAACAGTAAGAATCTCGGGGATTGCTGTATATATAGCCTTTACCTTGAGGTAGCGCTGAACCTGAACGAGCTTACCGCCGGCACGTACACCATCTGCAAGACCCTCGAGCTTAACAGGAACTGACATTACGATGGGTTTATCCTCTGTTACCTGGTAGAAGTCAACGTGGAGGATAGTGTCCTTTACAGGGTGGAACTGGATATCCTTCATGATTGCCTTGACTGCCACGCCGTCGATTGTGAGATCAACAACATGGATGTCGGGAGTGTAGACGAGCTTGCGGAGGCTCTCTACTGTTACACTGAATGCCTTTGCCTGTTTCTCTACACCATAGAGGTTGCAGGGTACAAGACCTGCGTTACGCAATGCGTTGGTAGCCTTCTTGCCTACCTCGGTTCTGCTTGAACCTGAAATGCTGATTGATTTCATAACTTAAATGTGTTACTCTAAATTAAGGTTAATGAATAATTGCTTAATTCGCCATCACACGATGTCTCTCTAAAGCGGGTGCAAAGATATGTTTTTTTTATGGAATATGCAAGTTGTGGGAGAAAAAGTACAGGTAACAGAGTACAGATAACAGATAACAGAGTACAGATAACAGAGTACAACCGCATATCTGTCATTCTGGAGCGAAGGGTAACGAAGCGAAGAATCTCTTAACTGCGGGAGTCGATTGATACAGTACAGAGTATAGCATGGCTCAGTAGAAATTTCGTGTGGACTAAATAACTCAACTAAATAAAACTGTTATTCCTTGGTTTGTTTTACCCTTAATCTGTTGTCGTTTATTCTTCTTGTTGTCGTTCTATCACATACTTTTCATGACTGAAAAGTACGCAAAAGGTCCCGGCACACGGAAATTCCAGTCGAGCTCTTTTTTGTTCAAGAGTCGCAAGCGACATCTTTCAGTCAAAGAGGTCTTGCCGCTTGAACTTTCTGTTTGATTTTTGGGTGCTGCGGGACTCCCTCAGTTACCCGCTTGCAAGCAATCGTGTAACTAGCGGTCAAACAGGCCTCGCACTTTTTCCAAAAATCAAACAGGTTCAAGCTGTGGAATTTAACGGTGCCGTTTAAAGAGATTACCTCTGCTTGGCATTGCGCAATTGTCATCCCGACAGAGCGTAGCGACGAATGCCGCAGGTATAGATAATGCTGGCAGTAAATGGTCACGCGAAGCACAGACAAAGTTTGTGCCGCGTGGGTTACGGCAAGACAGCTTTATCAATGGATCTCTTTTTCATTACAACCGCAAATATTTTGTCAACCCACACCTTTTTGCTACTGAGCCATAATTCAAGAGTTGCATATATTGGTAATCCAGAGAAATACATCAGACTGTATCTCATAAATAATCCCTATTTCTTTTCCAACTCCTCTTTAAGTACGCTTAACATATTGGAATGCCGTCTCAAGTCGTTTCGCAATGAGTAACTGCCATCCCTGTTCACGAGCACATACGACGGTATGCCGTCAATGTCGAACATTTTGCTTGTCAAATAATCCCATTGTGCGTCACTGACGCGATAATGCACACCTTTGATACCGGTAATCATATTGGAATAAGTCCCAATGGGCGAGGTTCCGTTTGCAATATACACCCATACAAGGTCATCACTTGAGAGTTGCCCGGTCTTGTGTGGTTCTATCTCTTTTATTGCATTACGGCAGGGGCCGCACCATGTATTCCAGAAGTCAACCAGCACCACCTTGCCTTTATGGGGAGCAATTATGGCATGGAACAGTGCTTCGGGGGCAATACCCTCCACATGCTCCAAATCTTGACTGCTCTTTGCTATTGCTTCTCTTGTACGGCGAAGAATATCCTCGCACATATCGGCATAGAACGGATTGCTCCAGGAGCGCATTGTTTGCAGTTCACAATCGGTAAGTTCATTCTTATAGGCTTTCCCCACAGCCTCCAGGGTTGCGCCCCAGCAAGCAAGCGTACTGTCTGTGCTGCCAGACTGCATTTTCTGTGCCGCTTTTGCAACCTCCTCACTTCTGTAATTCATCAGCAGCCAAGGATTCTCGATGTCAACACATGCGAACATGCGTTCATAATGCTCAGGCAATATCGGGTCGTGCTTATAACCGGCAGGAACACTGCTTTCACGTTCCGCCCAGCGCCTAAAGTCTTGGTTGAGAAAAATGAGACAGGTATTGAATGCATCAGCCTTGCATATCTCCTTTGCCCAGGAACCGGACTTTTGTGCATGGGCATGCTCGCACACGGCGCGGTAGAAATCTATTAGTGCGCCGGTAAATTCATCGGCAGTCATATCGTAGCGGATGAAATCATCTATCAGCAAAGAATCGGACAATGCTATCACATCTTCGGAGTCACGGTTGTTCAGCGCATCATATACACTTCCTTTGGTCCAGCAACCCTTTACTGCAAGGTTCTTGTAGTTCTCATAATTGTACTGCAATGTCTGGTTGATGTAGGCAAGGTTCACATAAAGGTCCACCGTTTCATTAGGCGCAATAAAGAACTGCCCATACCCGCAGCCATTGACAACGGGAAAAGCACATCCTGTGCCATATTGCATGAATGTTACACTGCCTGTACCTGTTGCCGGGTCTATCTCAACATCAATGCTACGCTGCCCC
>JAZNUE010000076.1:0-62989 GCA_045592125.1 Bacteroidaceae bacterium
CCTCAGGGTCGCGGATACAGAATCCGTAAGCGTTCCAACCACGTTACTATCTACGTGGACACTAAAGTAAATAATGACAATAAAAAAGTAGAAAGCAATGGGACAGAAGGTTAATCCAATTAGTAATCGACTAGGTATCATCAGAGGATGGGATTCCAACTGGTACGGTGGTAAAAACTACGGTGACGAATTGGTAGAAGATTCAAAGATCAGAAAATACCTTAATGTACGTTTGGCTAAGGCCAGCGTTTCGAAAATTGTCATCGAGCGTACTTTGAAGCTTGTTACAATTACCGTATGTACCGCTAAGCCCGGTATCATCATCGGTAAGGGTGGTCAGGAAGTTGACAAATTGAAGGAGGAGTTGAAGAAGATCACCGACAAGGAGATTCAGATAAACATTTTTGAGGTTAAGAAGCTTGAGCTTGATGCAACTATTGTAGCAAATAGCATTGCACGTCAGGTTGAGGGTAAGATTGCATATCGTCGCGCTATCAAGACAGCCATCGCAAGCACAATGCGTATGGGTGCCGAGGGTATCAAGATTCAGATATCAGGCCGTTTGAACGGTGCCGAGATGGCTCGTTCTGAGATGTACAAGGAGGGTCGTACACCTCTGCACACATTCCGTGCAGACATCGACTACTGCCAGACAGAGGCTCTGACAAAGGTCGGTATCCTGGGAATCAAGGTATGGATCTGCCGTGGCGAGGTTTACGGTAAGAGAGACTTGGCTCCGAACTTCACACAGAGCAAGGAGAGCGGTTTCAACAACAACCAGGCTGGCGGAAGAAACTTCAAACGTAAGAAAAACAACAATCGCTAACGAATTGAATTTCAAGAATTATGTTACAGCCTAAAAAGACAAAATATAGAAGAGTGCAGCACGGCGTGCAGAAAGGTTTCGCTACTCGCGGTAACCAGCTCGCGTTCGGTTCTTTCGGAATCAAGTGCCTGCAGTACAAATGGTTGAATGGCCGCCAGATTGAGGCTGCCCGTATTGCGGTAACACGCTACATGCAGCGTCAGGGTCAGGTTTGGCTCCGTGTATTCCCCGATAAGCCAATCACTCGCAAGCCTGCCGATGTACGTATGGGTAAGGGTAAGGGTGATCCAGAAGGATTCGTATTCCCTGTTACACCGGGCCGTATCCTTATCGAGATAGAGGGCGTTTCTTTTGACGTAGCAAAGGAGGCATTGCGCCTTGCTGCCCAGAAACTGCCTGTTACAACTAAGTTTATTGTTAGACGCGATTACGATTATAATAAGGCATAATTATGAAGATAGCAGAAATTAGAGAGCTTTCTACAGCAGAGCTGAAGGAAAGAGTTGAGGCTGAGGTTACTCGTTATGCCCAGATGAAGTTGAATCACGCAATATCACCATTGGAGAACCCTGAGGCGTTGAAGCAGTTGCGTCGTGATATCGCACGCATGAAGGGTGAGTTGCGCTCTCGCGAATTAAATAAATAAATAGGACTTATGAGAAATTTGAGAAAAGAGCGTACAGGTGTGGTTGTAAGCAACAAAATGGAGAAGACTATCACCGTTGCTGCAAAGTTTAAGGAGAAGCACCCCATCTACGGCAAATTCGTGAGCAGAACAAAGAAGTATCATGTACACGATGAGAAGCAGGAGTGCTCTATCGGCGATACTGTTCGCATAATGGAGACACGTCCCTTGAGCAAGACCAAGAGATGGAGGTTAGTTGAAATCATCGAAAAAGTTAAGTAATTATGATACAGGTTGAATCAAGACTTACAGTATGTGATAATAGCGGTGCCAAGGAGGCTCTCTGCATCCGTGTGCTCGGTGGTACACGCCGCCGCTATGCTTCTGTAGGGGATGTCATTGTTGTCTCTGTGAAGAGCGTTATCCCCTCAAGCGACTTGAAGAAGGGAGCTGTCTCTAAGGCTCTTATTGTTCGTACAAAGAAGGAGGTCCGTCGTCAGGATGGTTCTTATATCCGTTTCGATGACAACGCCTGCATCTTGCTTAACAATGCCGGTGAAATGCGTGGCAGCCGTATCTTCGGTCCTGTAGCGCGTGAGCTCCGTGCGACTGACTATACAAAGGTTGTGTCACTTGCACCAGAGGTGCTTTAATCATTAAAAGTTAGAAGTAATGAAGAAATTACATATCAAGAAGGGTGACATGGTCATCGTAAATGCTGGCGAGGACAAGGGCAAGACCGGTAAGGTACTGCAGGTTCTCGTGAGCAAGGACCGTGCCATCGTAGAGGGCGTTAACATGGTTTCAAAGAGCACGAAGCCAAGCGCTAAGAATCCCCAGGGAGGTATTGTAAAACAGGAGGCTTCTATCCATGTGTCTAACCTGAGCTTGGTTGACCCCAAGACTGGCAAGGCAACTCGTATCGGCCGCAAGCTGAACGCAGATGGCAAGAAGGTTCGTTATGCTAAAAAATCAGGAGAGGAGATTTAATAATGAGTAATACAGCTAGCCTTAAAAAAGAATATGCCGAGCGTATTGCTCCGGCTCTGATGAAGCAGTTCAACTATTCATCACCAATGCAGGTTCCCGTACTCAAGAAGATCGTTATCAACGAGGGTCTTGGTGCGGCTACTCAGGACAAGAAGATTATTGATGTTGCAATCAACGAGATTACAGCGATTACAGGACAGAAGGCAGTCGCTACTGTTTCTCGCAAGGATATCTCTAACTTCAAGTTGCGTAAGAAGATGCCTATCGGTGTTATGGTTACCCTGCGCCGCGAGCGCATGTACGAGTTCCTTGAGCGTCTTGTACGCGTGGCTCTTCCCCGTATCCGCGACTTCAAGGGTATCGAGAGCAAGTTCGACGGTAGCGGTAACTACTCTTTGGGTATCAAGGAGCAGATTATCTTCCCCGAGATTAACATCGATAACATCATGCGTCTCACCGGTATGAACATCACTTTTGTTACTACCGCCAAGACAGACGAAGAGGGTTATGCTCTTTTGAAGGAGTTTGGTTTGCCTTTTAAAAACGCTAAAAATTCATAAGTAGACTATGGCAAAAGAATCAATGAAAGCACGTGAGGTAAAGCGTGCAAAATTGGCCAAGAAATATGCTGCAAAGCGTGAGGCCCTCAAGAAGGTCGTTAACACCGGTACTCCTGAGGAGGCTTATGAGGCTGCACGCAAGCTGCAGGCGCTGCCTTTGAACTCAAACCCTATCCGCATGCACAACCGCTGCAAGCTGACAGGCCGTCCAAAGGGTTATATCCGCCTTTTCGGCATCTCTCGTATTCAGTTCCGCGAGATGGCATCTCAGGGTCTTATCCCAGGTGTAAAGAAAGCAAGCTGGTAAATTTTTTGAGTGTTTAATATAAATATTGTCAGGGTAGTCCTGATCAATTTAAAACTAATTTTTATGACAGATCCTATTGCAGATTATTTGACGAGGTTGAGAAATGCCATTCAAGCCAAGCACAGAGTGGTTGAAGTTCCTGCCTCTAACCTCAAGAAGGAGATTACAAAGATCCTTTTTGACAAGGGTTACATCTTGAACTACAAGTTTGTTGAGGATGGCCCACAAGGCACAATCAAGATTGCCTTGAAGTACGACGCAGTAAACAAAGTGAGCGCAATCAAGAAGCTGATTCGCGTGTCTTCACCTGGTTTGCGCCGTTATACGGGATACAAGGATATGCCCAGAGTGATTAATGGATTGGGTATCGCTATTTTGTCGACATCCAAAGGTGTAATGACAGACAAGGAGGCGGCTGCCGAGAAGATTGGCGGCGAGGTGCTTTGCTTTGTCTACTAATATGGAGGATTGAGCAATGTCTAGAATTGGTAAGTTACCCATTAGTATTCCCGCTGGCGTTACCGTTACTGTTAGTGACGAGAACGTTGTAACTGTAAAAGGTCCTAAAGGTGAGCTCTCACAGAAGGTTGACTCTTCAATCGCTGTTGCTGTAGAGGGTGATACAATTACTGTAAAGTATGCCGACTGCGAGTCTTATGCTGAGGCAACAAAGCAGCAGCATGCGTATCACGGTCTCTATCGTGCGCTCATCAACAATATGGTCATCGGTGTTTCTGCCGGTTTCCGCAAAGAACTTGAGCTTGTTGGTGTCGGTTATCGTGTGAACGATAAGCCAAACAATGCTATCGAGTTGTTGCTTGGTTTTACTCACCCTATCTACATGCAGTTCCCTGCAGAGGTTAAGATTGAGACTAAGTCTGAGAGAAACAAGAACCCTCTTATCATCATTGAGTCTTGCAACAAGGAGCTCCTCGGCCTTATTTGTGCCAAGATACGCTCATTCCGCAAGCCTGAGCCATATAAGGGTAAGGGTGTCAAGTTTGTCGGTGAAGTTATCCGCCGCAAGTCTGGTAAGTCAGCAGGTGCAAAATAATTTAGTAAAACTGTAAGCATATGACAACAAAAATAGAAAGACGTACCAAGATTAAATATAGAGTGCGCAACAAGATTTCAGGTGTTGCCGAGCGTCCTCGCATGAGCGTTTTCCGCAGCAACAAGCAGATCTATGTTCAGATAATTAATGACCAGACAGGTCGCACATTGGCTGCAGCATCATCGCTCGGTCTTGAGGCAATGCCTAAGAAGGAGCAGGCTGCGAAGGTTGGTGAGATGATCGCGAAGAAGGCAATTGAGGCTGGTATAACTTCAGTTGTATTCGACCGTAACGGTTACCTCTATCACGGAAGAGTTAAGGAAGTGGCTGATGCTGCGCGTAATGGAGGTCTTAAATTCTAATGGATATGGCAGTTAATAATAGAGTAAAAGTCGCAAACGACGTAGAATTGAAAGATAGATTGGTTGCTATCAACCGCGTAACTAAGGTTACAAAGGGTGGCCGTACATTCAGTTTCTCAGCAATCGTTGTTGTTGGTAACGAGAATGGCATTATCGGTTACGGTCTTGGCAAGGCAAGCGAGGTTACCGCTGCTATTGCAAAGGGCGTTGAGGCAGCAAAGAAGAACCTGGTTCGCGTACCTGTACTCAAGGGTACCGTTCCTCACGAGCAGTCGGCTCACTTCGGCGGTGCAGAGGTTTTCATCAAGCCTGCTTCACACGGTACAGGAGTAGTTGCCGGCGGTGCCATGCGTGCCGTTCTTGAGAGTGTAGGTATCACTGACGTTCTTGCCAAGTCTAAGGGTTCTTCTAACCCCCACAACCTGGTTAAGGCTACAATTGCAGCGCTGAGCGAGATGCGTGACGCACGTATGGTTGCCCAGAACAGAGGTGTAAGTTTGAGTAAGGTATTTAACGGATAAGGAAGTATACTATGGCTACAATAAAGATCAAACAGGTAAAAAGTCGTATCGGTGCTCCTAAGACTCAGAAGCTTACTCTTGATGCTCTTGGTCTCACTAAGATGAACAAGGTTGTTGAGCGTCCTGATAACGCATCTATCCGCGGAATGATTAAGAAGGTTCAGCATTTGGTTGCCATTGTTGAAGAGTAATTAATTAAAAAAGAACTTTAGTTATGAAATTAAATAGTCTTAAGCCAGCCGAGGGTGCTGTAAAGGCACGTAAGAGAATTGGTCGCGGTACAGGTTCGGGTAGAGGCGGTACCTCTACACGTGGTCACAAGGGTGCCAAGTCTCGTTCAGGCTACAGCAAGAAGATCGGCTTCGAGGGCGGTCAGATGCCTTTGCAGCGCCGTGTGCCCAAGTTTGGCTTTAAAAATATCAATCGTGTAGAGTACAAGGCTATCAACCTCTCTACTCTCCAGGCTCTTGCCGAGAGCAAGTCTCTTGAGACAATCAACATCAATGAGCTCGTTGCTGCAGGTTTCGTATCTCCAAAGCACTTGGTTAAGATTCTTGCAAAGGGCACACTCACTGTAAAGTTGACTGTAGAGGCTCATGCGTTCTCGCAGAAGGCCGTAGAGGCAATTGAGGCTGTAGGCGGAACAGTTGTAAAGCTTTAAGAGATGGCAAACAGACAATCAAACCACAAATTCATCCAGACTATCAAGAATATCTGGAAAGTTGAGGACCTTAGAGTCCGTATCGGTATAACACTGCTCTTCGTGGCAATATACCGTTTCGGTTCGTTTGTGGTTCTACCGGGTATTGACACATCGGCACTTACTGCCTTCAAGGACAGCACAAGCGAGGGTCTTCTCTCTTTGCTTGACATGTTCTCGGGCGGTGCGTTCTCAAATGCATCAATATTTGCCCTCGGTGTCATGCCATATATTTCGGCTTCGATTGTTATCCAGCTTCTTTCACTGGCTGTACCTTACTTCCAGAAGATGCAGCGTGAGGGCGAGAGCGGCCGCCGCAAGATGAACCAGTATACTCGCTACCTGACTATACTGATTCTGCTCATGCAGGCACCTTCTTACCTCATTAGCCTTAACTACCAGGCCCCAGGCGCAATTGTTGTTGACCATACGATTTTCATGGTTTCTTCGACTATTGTACTTGCAGCAGGCAGTATGTTCATCCTCTGGTTGGGTGAGCGCATTACTGACAAGGGCCTTGGCAACGGTATCTCCCTCATCATCATGATAGGTATCATTGCCCGCTTGCCAGAGTCATTCCTCCAGGAATACTCTGCAAGGACAGTAGGCGCAGCAGGTGGCGGTGTTATCGCCCTGCTCGTTGAGGTTGTGCTGCTGGTAGTAGTAATCTGCGCTGCTGTCGCGCTGCTCCGCGGTACCCGCAGGGTTCCCGTGCAGTATGCAAAGCAGTCGGCAGGCGGTGCTACAGTGTCAGGCGCTCGCCAGTATCTGCCTCTCAAGGTAAATGCTGCGAACGTGATGCCTATCATCTTTGCCCAGGCAATTATGTTCATCCCTATTGCAATCATCGGATATACAGGAGAGAATACCAGCAAGCTTGTCCAGATGCTGTCTGATCCGACAGGTTGGCTCTATAACCTGGTGTTCGCAATCCTTATAATCATCTTCACATACTTCTACACAGCGATTACAATCAATCCTATGCAGATGGCTGAGGACATGAAGCGCAATAACGGATTTATCCCTGGCATTAAGCCGGGCAAGCCCACAGCTGAATATATTGATACGATAATGTCACGCATTACCCTTCCAGGTTCTCTGTTCCTTGCACTTGTAGCAATCCTTCCAGTTTTTGCAGGAATGTTCGGTGTACAGCAGGGATTCGCAAGTTTCTTTGGAGGTACATCGCTCCTCATCCTTGTAGGTGTTGTCCTTGACACCCTGCAGCAGATTGAGAGCCACCTCATGATGAGACACTATGACGGTCTGCTCAGTTCAGGCCGCATAAAGGGACGTGTGGGATAATTTGTAGAGCTTAGAAATGATATTTCTTAAGACTTCTGATGAAATTGAACTACTTCGGCAGGCAAACCTGCTAGTAGGCAAGACGCTTGCTGAAGTAGCCAAGATAATAGAGCCAGGCGTAACTACCAGGCAGCTCGATAAGGTTGCCGAGGAGTTTATCCGCGACAATGGAGCAGTCCCTACGTTCAAGGGCTATCCAAACCACGAGGGCACTCCATTCCCAGGTTCTATCTGTGCGTCGGTTAACGATGTTGTTGTGCACGGAATACCCAATGATGTCCCGCTCAAGGACGGCGATATTGTCTCGGTCGATTGCGGAACATTCCTCAACGGTTTCTGTGGCGATTCCTGCTACACTTTTTGTGTAGGCGAGGTTGATGAGGAGGTAAAGAAGCTCCTGCGTGTTACAAAGGAGTCGCTTTATAAAGGTATTGGACAGGCGGTTCACGGCAAGCGTCTTGGTGATGTAGGCAATGCGGTACAGGCCCATTGCGAGCAGAACGGTTTCGGCGTAGTTCGTGAATTCGTGGGGCATGGTATCGGACGCGACATGCACGAGGACCCGCAGGTGCCTAACTACGGTCGCCGCGGTAACGGAGTGCAGATGCGTCAGGGAATGTGCATAGCCATTGAACCCATGATTACCCTTGGCAAGCGCCAGATATTCATGGAGCGCGACGGCTGGACGGTGAGGACCCGCGACAGGAAACCTGCAGCGCACTTCGAGCACACCATTGCGGTTGGCAAGAACGGTGCAGACATCCTCTCCTCCTTTGAGTTTGTAGAAGAAGTTTTAAGAAGTAAAGGTTATTGATATGGCTAAACAAAGTGCTATTGAGCAAGACGGTACAATTGTAGAGGCGTTGTCAAATGCTATGTTCAGGGTAGAGCTCCAGAACGGGCACGAGGTAATCGCGCACATTTCGGGCAAGATGAGAATGCACTACATAAAGATACTGCCGGGAGACAAGGTAAGGATTGAGATGTCTCCATATGATTTGACTAAAGGTAGAATCGTATTCCGATATAAATAAAAACAATATATTATGAAAGTTAAAGCATCTATTAAGAAACGCACTCCAGACTGCAAAATCGTTCGCAGAAACGGTCGTTTGTATTTGATTAACAAGAAGAATCCCAAGTTCAAACTGCGTCAGGGGTAATTAAAGTAGTAATTAAAAATATATTCGTATATGGCTATAAGAATAGTTGGTGTAGATATTCCTCAGAATAAGAGAGGAGAGATTGCGTTGACATACATCTATGGTATTGGACGCAGCAGTGCAGCCAAGATCCTTGACAAGGCAGGCGTTGACCGCAACATCAAGGTTCAGGACTGGACCGATGACATGGCGGCAAAGGTACGCGAGATCATCGGCGCAGATTACAAGGTAGAGGGTGACCTCCGTTCAGAGATTCAGCTTAACATCAAGCGCCTGATGGACATCGGTTGCTATCGTGGCATTCGTCATCGTAACGGTTTGCCAGTACGTGGACAGAGCACAAAGAACAATGCCCGTACACGCAAGGGACGTAAGAAGACAGTTGCTAACAAGAAAAAAGCTACAAAATAATAGGTAAGTAATATGGCAAAGAAAACAGTTGCAACAAAGAAAAGGAATGTAAAGGTCGGAGCCAACGGACAGCTTCATGTTCATTCGTCATTTAACAATATCATTGTTTGTCTGGCTAATGAGGAAGGTCAAGTTATCTCTTGGTCATCTGCAGGTAAGATGGGTTTCAGGGGTTCTAAGAAGAACACTCCGTATGCTGCACAGATGGCAGCCGAGGCTTGCTCAAAGATTGCTTTCGATCTTGGCCTGCGCAAGGTAAAGGCATATGTAAAGGGTCCAGGTAACGGCCGTGAGTCTGCTATCCGTACAGTACACAATGCTGGTATTGAGGTAACAGAGATCATAGACGTAACACCACTGCCACACAATGGATGCCGTCCTCCTAAGAGAAGAAGAGTATAATTTGTTTATTTAAGAATTAAGAAATGGCTAGATATACAGGACCAAAAAGCAAGATAGCACGTCGTTTCGGCGAGCCTATCTTCGGTGCAGACAAAGTGCTTTCAAAGAAGAACTATGCTCCCGGACAGCACGGCAACGGACGTCGCCGCAAGTCATCAGAGTATGGTGTCATGCTTGCTGAGAAGCAGAAAGCAAAATATACATACGGTGTATTGGAGAAACAGTTCCGCAACACTTTCAAGAAGGCAGATTCAGCTCCCGGTATCACCGGTGAGGTTCTCCTGCAGAACCTCGAGTCACGTCTTGACAATGTTGTGTACCGTCTTGGCATTGCTCCCACTCGTGCTGCTGCACGCCAGCTGGTAAGCCACTGCCACATTGTTGTTGACGGCAAGGTATGCAATATCCCTTCACGTCACATCAAGCCCGGACAGATTATCGGCGTTCGTGAGCGTTCTAAGTCTCTCGAGGTTATCCAGAACTCACTGGCAGGCCTCAACCACAGCAAGTACCCCTGGCTGGAGTGGGACGAGTCTGAGATGGCAGGCAAGTTCTTGAGTGTACCTGAGCGTTCAGAGATTCCCGAGAACATCAAGGAGCAGTTAATCGTTGAGTTGTATAGCAAAAATTAATATTTGATAATGGCGATATTAACATTTCAAAAACCCGACAAGGTTGTAATGCTGGAGGCAACCGACTTCTATGGCAAGTTCGAGTTCCGTCCTTTGGAACCTGGTTTCGCAACAACCGTGGGCAACGCACTCCGTCGCATCTTGCTGTCTTCTTTGGAAGGCTTTGCAATCAACTGCATCAAGATTGCCGGTGTTGAGCACGAGTTCGCGACAATCCCTGGCGTAAAGGAGGATGTCACCAACATTATCTTGAACCTGAAGAAGGTAAGATTCAAAAGAATCGTAGAAGAATTCGAAACCGAGAAAGTCTCAGTAAATGTAGAGAATACCGAGGTATTCACTGCTGGAGAAATTGGTAAGTATTTAACAGGATTTGAAGTGTTAAATCCCGAGTTAGTCATTTGCCATCTCGACTCATCGGCTAAAATGCAGATTGAAATCAATATCAACAAGGGACGCGGCTATGTTCCCTCTGATGAGAACAGGGAGTTCTGCACAGAGCCCACAATGATTCCAATCGACTCGATATACACTCCTATTCGTAATGTCAACTACCAGCGTGAGCCCTTCCGCGTAGAGCAGAAGACCGACTATGACCGTCTGGTTATTGAGATTACGACCGATGGTTCCATACACCCGAAGGAGGCCCTCAAGGAGGCAGCAAAGATCCTTATCTATCACTTCATGCTCTTCTCCGACGAGAAGATTGCAATCGAGTCTTCCGACATCGACGGCAACGAGGAGTTTGATGAGGAGGTACTGCACATGCGCCAGCTGCTCAAGAGCAAGCTCGTTGACCTCAACCTTTCGGTACGTGCCCTCAACTGTCTGAAGGCAGCCGATGTTGAGACCCTTGGCCAGCTCGTACAGTACAACAAGACCGACCTTCTTAAGTTCCGCAACTTCGGTAAGAAATCGCTCACTGAGCTTGATGATTTGCTCGAGAGTCTGAATCTTTCGTTTGGAACAGATATTTCAAAATATAAATTAGACAAAGAATAATTATGAGACATAAGAAATCTTTCAATCATCTGGGCCGTACTGCATCTCACAGGAATGCTATGCTCTCTAACATGGCAGTTTCTCTGATTATGCACAAAAGAATCACTACGACCCTCGCAAAGGCAAAGGAACTCAAGAAGTTCGTTGAGCCCCTCATTACAAAGTCAAAGGACGATACAACCAACTCTCGTCGTGTAGTATTCAGCTACCTCCAGAGCAAGGAGGCCGTTACAGAACTCTTCAAGGAGATTTCAGTAAAGGTTGCTGAGCGCCCAGGCGGTTACACACGTATCATCAAGTTGGGTACACGTTTGGGTGACGCAGCCCAGATGTGCTTCATCGAGCTCGTTGACTACAATGAGAACATGGCTAAGACCCAGGCTAAGAAGACACGCCGTCGCCGTTCTGCCAAGAAGGCTGACGCTCCTGTAGCCGAGGCGGCTGTTGCAACAGAAGAAGCTACACCAGCAGAATAAATTAAATTACTTACTTAATAGATGTGAGAGGGTGCCGTGAGGCGGCCCTCTCATTTTTTTTGTAAATATGAAATGAGAAAGCGAGAAATTAGAAAGCGAGAATGTGAAGCGCTAAAAACGGAAGTGAAGGCTGAAAATGGTATTCCTCAAGGTCTAATGTGAAATAATTATAAAATAAAAAGCGTGTAACTGTTTAGGAATGCGGAAATTTTTCTTTAAATTTGTGACGGATAATGTACTAACGTAACCCAATTTATATGCACAGAGTCGTAAAAATTTCTAAAGGATTGAATATCAATCTGAAAGGTGCTCCGGTTGCAGAGTTTACACAAGTTGCTCCGGCAAAGCTCTATGCTTTGATGCCGTCCGATTTCACACGCGTTACCCCAAAGCTTGTTGTCAAGCCCGAGGATAAGGTGAAGGCCGGCGACCCTTTGTTCTTTGATAAGGAGAATCCTGAATTGCAATTCGTATCTCCAGTGAGCGGTACGGTTGTAGCGGTTAACCGCGGTGAGAGAAGACGCGTTCTTAGCGTAGTAGTAGAGTCTGACGGCAAGTTTGAGTCTGTGGAGTATAAGGCGAAGGATGTCCTTTCGCTCTCTTCGGACGAAGTGAAGGCTGACCTTCTCAAGGCAGGCCTTTTTGCATTTATCCGCCAGCGTCCCTATGATGTCATTGCCGTTCCTGGTGACACTCCCCGTGCCATCTATGTGTCGGCATTCGACTCAAAGCCACTTGCTGTAGACTTTGAGCTTGCGCTCAAGGGTAACGAGGAGGATTTCCAGACAGGTCTTGACGCATTGTCACGTATTGCGCCCGTACATCTTGGCCTTTGCGCATGCCAGAAGGCTGCAGCCCTCAACGTGGCCAAGAATGTAACAACGACAATCTTCAAGGGTCCGCACCCCGCAGGCAATGTGGGAGTACAAATCAACAAGACGGCTCCTGTGAACAAGGGCGAGATTGTATGGACAATTGGTGCCGAGGAGGTTATCTTCATTGGCCGCCTCTTCAACAAGGGCAAGGTCGACTTCACACGCACTGTTGCTCTTGTGGGCAGTGAGGTAAAGAACCCCTCATACAGCAAGATGGTTCTCGGTGCGCAGATAAGCAATCTGGTTGCAGGCCGTCTTGAGGACAAGTACGAGCTCCGTATCATTGACGGCAATGTGCTCACAGGCAAGAAGACTGCTGCCGACGGTTTCCTCGGCGCGTTTTCTAACGAGGTGACAGTAATCCCCGAGATTATGGGCGGTGCCGAGATGCTTGGCTGGATTGCCCCACGCTTCTCAATGCTCAGCACAAGCCGCAGCTACTTCAGCTGGCTAACGCCAGGCCGCAAGTACACCGTTGACGCACGTATCAAGGGCGGCGAGCGCCACATGATAATGTCAAACGAGTATGACAAGGTATTCCCCATGGATATCTATCCTGAGTATCTTGTCAAGGCCATCATAACAGGCAACATTGACAAGATGGAGCAGCTTGGTATCTATGAGGTGGCTCCCGAGGACTTTGCCCTCTGCGAGTTTGTCGATTCATCTAAACTTGAACTGCAACGCATTGTGCGCGAGGGCCTTGACAAGCTCCGTGCCGAGATGTGCTAATACTAGGGCCATGCGCAAGCAGGCCGGGTCTAATGCAAAATAAAAAACAGTAATATGAAATTTTTGAGAAATTACCTTAATAAGATTAAGCCTAACTTCGAGGAAGGCGGCAAGCTCCATGCGTTCCGCTCCCTGTTCGACGGTTTCGAGACATTCCTGTTCGTGCCAGACGACACCTCGAAGAGTGGTGTGAATATCCACGATGCCATTGACAGCAAGCGCATTATGTCGCTTGTGGTTATATCTTTGTTGCCGGCACTTCTCGTGGGTATGTACAACATCGGTCTCCAGAATGCACTCGCTGCAGGCACGGTCGACACTACAGGCTGGTTCGACATGTTCATGTTCGGTCTTCTGGTTACACTGCCCAAGATTGTCGTTTCCTATGTAGTAGGTCTTGGAATAGAGTTCACGGTTGCACAGTGGAAGAACGAGGAAATTCACGAAGGATTCCTTGTTTCAGGCATCCTCATCCCGATGATTGTTCCTGTAGGTTGCCCGCTCTGGATACTTGCTCTGGCTACAGCGTTTGCTGTAATCTTCGCTAAAGAAGTGTTCGGCGGCACAGGTATGAACATCGTAAACGTGGCTCTCATTGCCCGTGCGTTCATCTTCTTCGCCTATCCTTCTGTCATTTCAGGTGATGGTGTATGGGTGGCGACAGAGTCAATTCTTGGTTTCGGTTCTGATGTTGCAGTTGACGGGTACACATGTGCTACTGCACTCCAGCATGTTGTCAATGGCGTAGATATCACCGGTGCTTCGGGCGCGGCTCTTTCTGTATGTGACATGCTGTTCGGTTTCATGCCTGGTTCAATAGGTGAAACCAGCGTCATTGCAATAGCAATAGGTGCGGTAATTCTCCTTTGGACAGGTGTAGCAAGCTGGAAGACCATGTTCAGCGTTTTCGTGGGCGGTATTGCAATGTCACTTCTGTTCCAGTACACATTGCCTGAGAATCCTGTTGCACAGGTTCCATTCTGGCAGCACCTCATCCTTGGCGGTTTCTGCTTTGGCGCTGTGTTCATGGCCACCGACCCTGTTACCTCGGCACGTACCGAGACTGGCAAGTACATCTATGGCTTCGGTATCGGCGCAATGGCAATACTCATCCGTGTGCTTAATCCCGGTTACCCCGAGGGCATGATGCTTGCAATCCTTCTCATGAACGTGGTTGCTCCATTCATCGATTATTGCGTAGTGCAGACCAACATCAGCGCCCGCGCAAAACGTCTAACCAAAAAGAACTGATAGGCTATGGCAGCAAATAAATATGTATGCAAAGTGTGTGGCTACACACACGAAGGCAGCGAGGCGCCCAGCATGTGCCCGCTGTGTAAGGCCGGGGCTTCGGAGTTCGAGGCCGTAAAGGAAAAGAAGAAAGGCATAAACACTAACAGTGATGTATATGCCGTCATCTATTCAGCGATAGTTGTCGTAATAGTTGCATTCCTTCTGGCTGCCGTTTCTTCGGCGCTCAAGCCAAGGCAGGATGCCAATATAGAGCTCGACAAGAAAAAGCAGATTCTTGCCTCTCTTAACGAGAAGAACCTTGCCGACGCAGCAGCAACATACGATGCTCTCATCGTTGCCGACCCGATTGTTGACGCCCAGGGCAATGTCGTTGCCGAGAGAGGTGGTTTCGAGGTGGCAAACGATGCTATAGGCAAGGATAACCTCCCTCTTTATGTGGCCAATGTCAACGGCGCAAAGAAGTATATCATCCCTATGACCGGTAACGGTCTCTGGGGAGGCATATGGGGATATCTTGCTCTCAATGACGACTGCAACTCAATCTATGGTGTCTACTTCTCTCATGCGAGCGAGACTCCAGGCCTTGGTGCCGAGATTGCAGGCGACAAGTTCCAGGGCCGTTTCACAAAGGACAAGGACGGCAATGATATCGTAAAGAAGGTGTATGACGAGAATGGCGAGGTCGCTCTTTCGGTACTGAAGAAGAGCAGTGACGCCGACTATCACATTGACGCCATTTCAGGCGCTACAATCACAAGTAACGGTGTAGACCTCATGCTCAAGGAGAAGCTTGCTCCTTATTACAAGTATCTTGCCAGCCAGGCGGTTTCGGTTCCTATGGCAGAACTTGTTCCAGCGGAGCCTGTAGCAGAGGAGAATGTTGAACCCGCAGCCACCGAAGCTGCACAAGAAACTGTGGAGGAATAATTATGGGACTTTTTTCAAAGAAGAATAAAGAGGCGTTCAATACCCCTCTGTTTAAGGAAAATCCTGTAACAGTCCAGGTGCTCGGTATCTGTTCGGCATTGGCTGTTACAAGCAAGCTTGAACCGGCCATCGTTATGGGTCTTTCAGTGACCATTATCGTTGCGATGGCGAATGTCATCATCTCGCTCATTCGCAAGACAATCCCAATGCGCATACGTATCATCGTACAGCTTGTAGTTGTTGCTGCGCTGGTAACATTGGTCAGCGAGGTGCTCAAGGCTTTTGCTTACGATGTCAGCGTGCAGCTTTCAGTCTACATCGGTCTCATCATTACCAACTGTATCCTTATGGGACGTCTTGAGGCATTCGCTATGCAGAATGGTCCTTGGGCATCGTTCCTCGACGGTATCGGTAATGGTCTCGGTTATGCTATGATACTTATCATTGTGGCCTTCTTCCGTGAACTTTTCGGTTCAGGAACACTCTTCAACTATCCGGTTGTCGAGAAACTCGGCCTCTATGACTGCGGCTATCTCAACAACGGTCTCATGCTCATGACACCTGCTGCATTCATTCTAATTGCATGCATTGTATGGTATCAGAGAGCAAAGGACAAGAGTTTACAGGAATAATTTTCTAGATACAGTTAAGAATAATAATTATGGAACATTTCATCAGTTTACTTGTCCGTTCGGTTTTCGTGGACAACATGGTATTTGCCTTCTTCTTAGGTATGTGCTCATACCTGGCTGTATCTAAGAGCGTAAAGACAGCCATTGGTCTTGGTATTGCCGTTGTGTTCGTGCAGGTCATCACACTTCCTGTAAACTACCTGTTGCAGACAAAAGTTCTTGGCAATGGTGCTTTGGTCGAGGGTGTTGACCTCACATTCCTTGCATTCATCCTTTTCATTGCGGTAATTGCGGGTATTGTGCAGCTTGTAGAGATGATTGTAGAGCGTTTTGCTCCTGCACTCTACAACCAGCTAGGTATCTTCCTCCCCCTTATTGCCGTTAACTGTGCAATCATGGGCGGCTCGCTCTTCATGCAGCAGCGCATAGGCCTCCCGGCCGACAACTCACAGGCCATCACCTGTTTTGCCGACTCTGTAGCATTCGCTATCGGTTCAGGCCTTGGCTGGATGGTTGCCATCGTGCTCTTTGCTGCAATACGTGAGAAGATGGAGTACTGCAACATCCCTAAGCCGCTCCGCGGCCTTGGCATAGCCTTCATAACAGTAGGCCTCATGGCAATGGCATTTATGTGTTTCTCTGGTATTAAAATGTAATTAAGGAAAGGATATGAATACACAGTTGATTTTATCAAGTATAGCAGTCTTCCTTGTAGTCATCCTTTTGTTGGTGATTATCCTTCTGCTGGCGAAGCGCTTCCTGCTTCCCGGCGGAAACATCAAGGTAAAGATTAATGGAGAGAAAGAGGTTGAGGTTGCAGCCGGCGGCGCTCTGCTCGGAACGCTTGCCGAGAACGGAATCTTCCTTCCTTCGGCCTGTGGCGGTAAGGGCTCATGTGGCCAGTGCAGGCTCCAGGTGACCGAGGGCGGCGGCGAGATACTTCCTTCCGAGACCAGCCACTTCACACGCAAGGAGCAGCAGGCCCATTGGCGTCTGGGCTGCCAGGTGAAGTGCAAGAACGACATGGAAATCAAGGTGCCCGAGTCAGTCATGGGCGTCAAGGAGTGGGAGTGCGAGGTTATCTCAAACAAGAACGTCGCAACCTTCATCAAGGAGTTCATCGTAGCCCTGCCTCCAGGCGAGCACATGGACTTCGTGCCAGGCTCATATGCGCAGATTAAGATTCCTGCATACGACATGACATATGACAAGGATATCGACAAGTCACTCATTGGCGACGAGTACCTGCCAGCATGGGAGAAGTTCGGTCTTCTCGGCCTCAAGTGCAAGAACACCGAAGAGACAATCCGTGCCTACTCTATGGCCAACTATCCTGCCGAGGGCGACCGCATTATGCTTACAGTGCGTATCGCTACACCTCCTTTCAAGGCCGACCGTTCAGGCTTCATGGATGTACCTTGCGGTATAGCTTCTTCTTACATCTTCACGCTGAAGCCCGGCGACAAGGTAATCATGAGCGGTCCTTACGGAGACTTCCATCCAATCTTCGACTCAAAGAAGGAGATGATGTGGGTGGGCGGCGGTGCCGGTATGGCTCCACTCCGTGCGCAGATTATGCACATGACAAAGACCCTGAAGACAACCGACCGTGTA
Source organism: Bacteroidaceae bacterium (assembly GCA_045592125.1). Lineage (GTDB taxonomy): Bacteria > Bacteroidota > Bacteroidia > Bacteroidales > Bacteroidaceae > HGM04593. The sequence goes on from JAZNUE010000076.1 coordinate 17,371, forward strand.
ATGACATACTTCTACGGTGCCCGTGCGCTCAACGAAGTATTCTACCTCGAGGACTTCCTGCAGCTGGAGAAGGAGTTCCCCAACTTCACGTTCCACCTTGCGCTTGACCGTCCCGACCCTGCAGCCGACGCGGCAGGCGTGAAGTACACTCCAGGATTTGTACACCAGGTAATCTACGAGACATACCTCAAGGACCATGACGCTCCTGAGGATATCGAATACTACATGTGTGGTCCTGGCCCAATGTCAAAGGCTGTGGTGAACATGCTCACCGACCTAGGCGTTGAGGAGAAGTCAATCATGTACGATAACTTCGGAGGATAATATATCCTGCATATATGCCAGGAAGCACCGCTCTTTTGGGCGGTGCTTCTTTGTGTTTTCATGAGAAAATACAAGCAAAGGTAATTCTCCGAATGGCGTGCGCTGAACTTAATGGTTACGCTATTCTCGCAATGTTCTTGCAAACCTAAACCGCCCAGTGCTCTCGCGAGAGCACTGGGCGGTATCTGTCATGTCTTGAATCCTGTTATCCTTCAGTTGCAACAAGGTAGTTCTTCAGCGGGTTGGCATACATCTCAAGTATCTTTGTGCGGCAGAACTCGTCATCGCGGTCGGGCAGGTCAATCTTCTCAATCTGGCCCTGCAGGTATGCGTCGAGCCTTGCTTTCTCCTCGGCCGTGTACTTGTCGGCAAAGCGTGTGTCGCCCGTCAGCAACTCATAGAAATAATAGTTTATGGCCCAGAACTTGTAGTTGCTGTGTATGTGCCTGTCAATTATGCGGGCAATGGCAGCCGTCTTCTCGTTCTTGCCCAGCGAGCGGTCAATCCTGTCAATCTCGTCATTAATGCATGCCGAAACGTGGTAGTGTATTCCGCCCTTGTATCCGAACATGCCGGCCTTCATGTTTATGAGGTCGTCCTGAGGCGCCTTCTTCCATTGCGGGTTATCGCGTTTCTGCTGGAACTCCTTTGCCTTCAGGTAGTCGCACGGGTCATATTCGTATGAGATTGATGTGGGGGCAAGGTTCAGTTCCTTGAGCGCGTCAACAATGTCTCCGCTGCTGTACATCGAGAGCATCTTTATGAGTCCCTCCTGTGTGCGGTCGTTGCTGTCCTTGGCGCGTCCTTCGCGCTGTGCCAGCCATATTGGCTGCTTGCGCTCGGTGATAGTGTGGTGCATGTACTGCGAGAGCCTCTTCGATGAAGCGAGCATCTCCCTTATAGACGCCGAGCGCTGCACGATGAAACTGCGGTTCACGCGCACAAGCTTCTTAATCCACGGGCGTATGAGCAAGTTGTCGCCAATGGCAATCTCAACCGTGTTGCCAATGGCCTCCACGTAGAGTATGCACAGGAATGCCGAGTCCATTATAATGTCGCGGTGGTTCGATATGCAGAGCGCGTTGCCCAGTTCTTCCTTCTTGTCATAGGACAATGTGAACTCGCTGGAAAGTTTCTTTATTACTCCCTTCATGAACGGGTATACTAGCGCCTTCTGGAACTCAAGGTTGCTCTTCGAGGCGCGCATGGCAGCGGCAATCTGCTCAAACGGCATGCCCTGGAAGGCGTATGACATTGCTGCCTGGAACTCTGGGTCGGCAATCAGTTCCTCGAATACCTGCGGAAGCTCCTCGGGCAGGTAGGGGCGGATGTCATTAAATTCTGCTGGAATAGTCTGCATAATATAGTGTTTTAATGTTCGATAGTCTTTAGCGGGTTTCTTTGCCAATGCCGTCCTGCAGATGGCTTGCTTCGCTCTTCTCTTTCTACCGCAAGATACGGCAAATATAATCAATAAGCAAGCAAACATTGAATTTGTTTTTTGCCCATGCCCTGTTCCGTATTAGATGAAATTTACATATCTTTGCCAAGCATACGCGCACACACAGTTATCTACATCCGCTATTATATGAAAATCACTAAGAGACTCTTTGGCTGGATACCGTCAGGTATAGCGTGCCTGGCCGTATTCTTCCTGCTGTTCGGTTATCTCGCGTCCCAGATGGGAACTGCGAACATGCTCAACACAATAATGAACACGGCCCATGACCTTCTGCTCAACACGGTGTTCTACCTCATGGCCATATGCGTCATCACGGGCGCCATAGGAAAGGTCTTCGTTGAGTTTGGCGTGGTGCGCCTGCTCGAGAAGCTGCTGCGTCCGCTCATGCGTCCGCTCTTTAACCTTCCAGGCGTGGCCTCGCTGGGTGCAGTGCTCACCTTCCTCTCCGATAATCCTGCAATTATCTCGCTGGCCCAGGACAAGCGTTTTGCCACATATTTCAAGAAGTATCAGTTTATCTCTCTCACCAACTTCGGTACCGCGTTCGGTATGGGTCTTCTTGTAATTGTCTTTATGGTTGGTCAGGGATACTTTGCCGAGCCTATTATAGGCCTTTTCGGCGCTTTTACAGGCTGCATTGTATCCACCCGCCTCATGCAGCGCTTTGTTGTAAAGACCTACCCGTCGTTCAAGGAAGAACCAGCAGCGACCGTTGACGAGGCCCAGGAGGAGACAGAGGTCTTCCTTGAGAAACCTCTTTTCCAGCGCATACTCGATTCCCTGCTCGATGGCGGGCGCACTGGTGTTGATGTAGGTCTTGCCATAATCCCCGGCGTGCTAATAATATCTACGCTTGTAATGCTCTTCACCTTCGGTCCATCGGCAAGCGGCAGTTTCAGCGGCGCGGCCTACGAGGGCGTCCAGCTTCTGCCATGGGTTGGCGAGAAGCTCGGCTTCATCTTCGAGTGGCTTTTCGGTTTCACCGACCCGCACCTCATTGCCTTCCCCATTACGGCGCTAGGTGCAGTGGGCGCTGCGCTAGGCCTTGTGCCTAACTTTGCTGCCGAAGGATGGATTGACGGCAACGCCATAGCTGTATTCACGGCCATTGGCATGTGCTGGAGCGGCTATCTCAGCACACACACGGCAATGCTCGACTCGCTAGGTTTCCGCGAGCTCACCTCAAAGGCAATCCTGGCCCACACTGTAGGCGGCCTTGTTGCAGGCGTGGCGGCCCACTGGGCATATGTCCTGGTATCAATGATTCTTGCATGATTCTTTGTTTATATATAAATGGCTGTTCTGTGAAAAAGGATAGAGACATATGAGAATAGGCGTATTGACAGCTATGGATTCTGAGTTCGCGCAGCTTGCCGGTCTGCTTTGCGGCTCAAGCGAGTGCGAGAAGGGCGGTTTCCGCTATCTTGTGGGAACGCTCGACGGCAATGAGATTGTCCTTCGCCAGTGTGGCATAGGCAAGGTCAATGCCGCGATTGGCACATCCGAGCTCATCCGCTCGTTCGCTCCCGACGCAATCGTGAGCACAGGTGTTGCTGGCGGAATTGACACCTGCCTAGGTGTTATGGATGTGGTGGTGAGCTCTTCAATTGTGTATCACGATGTGTGGTGCGGGATGGGGTGCGAGTATGGCCAGGTGCAGGGCATGCCAGCAGTGTTCCCCGCCGCCGAGGAACTGTGGAGCAAGGCCGTGGCCCTGGATGTAACGCAGCACAACGGTACCCGCATACATGCTGGTCTCATATGCACCGGCGACCAGTTCATTACCAGCCGCGAGGAACTGGACAAGATAAAGTCGGCCTTCCCTGCTGGCCTTGCTGTTGACATGGAGTCGGCCGCTATAGCTCAGGCATGCCACATATACGGCGTGCCTTTTGTGAGTTTCCGCATTATAAGCGACACGCCGGGCGTAGACAACCACACACAGCAGTACGAGAACTTCTGGGGCGAGATGGCCAACCGCTCGTTTGGCGTAACCCGCAGTTTCCTTTCACTCCTTTAAAGCAATATTGTTATGGAAAAGATACCCTCGTTTACAATAGACCACCTGCGCCTCAGGCGCGGCATTTATGTCTCGCGCCAAGACAATGTAGGCGGCGAGGCCGTGACTACCTTCGATGTGCGCATGAAAGAACCTAACCGTGAGCCCGCGCTCAGTCCTAGCGCCATCCACGCCATGGAGCACCTGGCGGCAACGTTCCTTCGTAACCATCCGGTGTGGGCCGAGAAGATTGTCTATTGGGGCCCTATGGGCTGCCTCACAGGCAACTATCTTATTGTTAAGGGCAACTTGGCGTCGGCCGATGTGCTCCCTCTCATGAAGGAGACCTTTGCCTTCATTGCCTCTTTTGAGGGTGACGTGCCTGGCGCCACTGCCCGTGATTGCGGCAATTACCTGCTCATGAACCTGCCCGAGGCGCGCTGGGAGGCCCGCAAGTATCTGGCCGAGGTCCTTGAGTGTGCAACGGAAGAAAACCTGAATTATCCAGAGTAACACGCGCGCAATTGTCATCCCGACAGAGTGACGAGGGAACTCAGAACCGCGAGCATGAGATTTCTTCACTTCGTGTTCGAGATGACAGGCAATCTCAATCTTGCCAAGCTTGTTTGTCATCCCGACAGAGCGAAGCGACGAATGCCGCAGGTATAGATAATGCTGGCAGTAAATGGTCACGCGAAGCACAGACAAAGTTTGTGCCGCGTGGATTACGGCAAGACAGCATTATCAATGGATCTTTTTTTCATGACTACCGCAGGATGAATGTAAATCCATATCCAAATAAAAAAGTCAGTTTCGCCTGAAACCGACTTTTTGTTGTCCTACCCGGATTCGAACCAGGACAAACAGAACCAAAACCTGTTGTGCTACCATTACACCATAGGACAATCCTCATGCGCTCTCTTTTGAAGAGCGGTGCAAAGGTACTGCATTTCGTTGAGAATGACAAGAGTTTTTGATTTTTTCTATTTTTGCGCATTGCAAGCATGAGATTTCTCCACTTCGTGCCGAAATGACAAATGCTGAGGTTCCTCCCTTCGGACTAGATAGAGACCTTCGTTTCACTCAGGATGAACAGAACCGCGTGAGGGTGACATAATCGCGTGAGGGCAATCATTGGACTTGTCATTCTGGAGCGCAGCGAAGAATCTAATTAACATAATTAACATACAGGACCGGAATGGCATAACCACGTATATCTTCAACGCAAGGGACCTGCTTTCCCCAACCTCACTTGAAAACTGTGCGCGAGGAACGCTACGCCCCGCAGATAGACTCTTGTGTGTGGTCAGCGGCCCTTGAACGTCTCCACAGCCTCAATTACGCGTGTCACCTCCTCGTCGCTCATGGCCGGGTTGCACGGCAGGCTCAGCTCCTCGCGGTGAATACGCTCGGTTAAGGGCAGCTTCAGGCCTGAATACTCGCATAGCGCCTGCTGCCTGTGCGGAGGGATGGGGTAGTGTATGAGCGTGCCAATGCATTGCTCCTGCAAGTGCTCCCTCAACTGCTCTCGCCACGGAGTGAGCACTGCGAATATGTGGTATACATGATTGCCCTCAACCGCGAGCGGAGGCAGTGTAATGCATGGGTTCTCTATCTCCTTGATATACCTCGCGGCAATTGCGCGGCGCCTCCCGTTCTCTGCGTCAAGGTGCGGCAGCTTCACGCTAAGCACCGCTGCCTGCAGTTCGTCGAGCCGGCTGTTCACGCCCTTGTACAGGTTCACGTATTTCTCCTGCGAACCATAGTTGGCAATGGCCCTTGCAGTCTCGGCAAGGCGGCTGTCGCTGGTTGTTATCGCTCCGCCGTCGCCCAGTGCCCCAAGGTTCTTTCCCGGATAGAAACTGAAGCCTGCTGCGTCGCCAAGGCAGCCAGTGCGCCTGCCGTTGTAAAGCGCGCCATGGGCCTGCGCTGCATCCTCAATCACCTTTAGCGAGTACTTTGCAGCAATGGCCTTTATCTGGTCCATGTCGGCGGCAAGGCCGTAGAGGTGCACCGCCATGATGGCACGCGTGCGCTCTGTCACATGCTCCTCAATCCTCTCGGGGTCAATGTTGCATGTCTCTATTCTGGGCTCGCACAGCACAGGCCTAAGGCCTGCATGTATTATTGAGAGTATAGTGGCAATATAAGTGTTGGCAGGCACAATTACCTCGTCGCCGTCCTCCATCACGCCCATCTCCTTGTATGCCAGCAGTATTATTGTGAGGGCGTCAAGCCCATTGCCTGTGCCTATGCAGTGGCGGCACCCGCAGTAGGCGGCAAAGGATTCCTCGAATCTCCTTGCCTCCTCCCCTAGTATATACCATCCTGAGCCTGCTGCACGCAGCACTGCCTGGCCCAGCCCGTCGCCGTATGCGCTGTTTATCTTCTTTAGGTCGCAGTACTTTATCATTGCTGGCCCTCCCTTATCTTTATCTCGTATGTGCTATATACGACGGCACGCCCGCCAAGCCTCTCCTTGTATGCTATGAGGCCGTTGTTCAGGAACCGCCCGCCATCCTCTACCGAGACGCCGAAGTCAAAGAACCTCTTGCCTGTAAAGCATTTCCCTATTATGTGCTCATAAAGCATGTCAAGCGCGCTCAAGCGCCTTCCCTCTTCCGTCGTCGCGCTGTATTGCATGTGTACAGTGCTGCCGGTGACGAACAGCACCACGCCGCCAAGGATTCCGTTGTCGCTGCCAGTTATGCAAAATAGCCTTATATTCTCGGGGAAGCGCTCCTTGAGCAGCTGAATCTCGTCTATGCTGTGTACGGGGCTTATCTCATATTTGCTTTGCAGCCTCTCTTCAAGTATTCTCCAAAAGGCCTTGAAATCGCCGTCCTCAACAATGCTTAGGCGGCTTCTCACCGCGTTGGTGAGCCTGCGGCGTCCTTTGAAAGGCAACGGGCTGTCCAGGCATACGGCCGATGAAACCTTGCATTCAGTGAGGCGTGCATTGTTGCGGAACAGGGCGTAAAGGTCCTCTTCGCAAGGATAGCGGTGGTATATGTATGGTGTTGGCCTGTAAATGAGAGTCTCTGCACCAGTCTCAGCAATTATATATTCACGCAGGGCATTGAATATCTCAAGTACTGTTGCCGTTGTTGTGCTGTCAGGCAGCAGCAGCCCTCCGTATGTCAGCCCTTTGTGCGAGCAAAGCTCCGTTCCATTTATATGTGCCGGCAGGACGGCAATAATCTCCTCTCCCCTGTAGAACATCAGGGAGTGGTCGGCAAAGCGCCCGGCATGGTAGTCCATGTATCCGCGCTTGTGCAGGAATGTCCCGTTCCGGCTGCTCTCTACAAACAGGTCCCACTCCCTGGCCTTGCCGGGCGTGTACCTTACGACTGTCAGCTCAAGTGCCTGGTTCTCCTTCATTTGCCTATGTGTTTCAGGAATTCGTCGTATGAATCTATGTATGTGCTCTCGTCGTATGAGTGCGACGCAAGCACCAGCAATACTGCGTTGGGCGAGAAGTTTCGTATCTCGTCCCAAGTGTCAGGCGGTATAAGCAGTCCCTTATCTCTTGAGTCGAGCAGGTATGTGCGCCTGCCGTCCCTGTCCTCAAGCGTTATCTCCACACTGCCATTGACTGCAATCACATACTCCGACGATACGGTATTGGAATGCTTGCCGCGCTCTTCTCCTTCAGGAACGCTGTGTATCCAGTATACGCGCTGTATCTTAAAGGGTACATCGCGCCCCTCCTCAGCAATGGTGAGGCATCCTCGCCTGTCGGTAAAAGTTTTCAGTGTATCCATTCTTAAGGGAATAATGCGTTGCTTTACAAATGTAATTATTTTTGTCTGCCATACCAATTATTTGCCACAAACATTCTTTCCTCTTGATAAAACGTGTCAAAGCGCTCTAAATTGCCCGAATATGGCAGCATTTGCTGCAATCTGAAGTGCCAGTTCTTCAATGCTGGTCTCTCTGGCCTGGGCAATGCGCCTGTATATCTCCTCAATGGGCATAGCGCTCTCGTCGCTCTCAATGAAAAGCCTGCTGGCGGGAATTGCCTTTGCCGTACTGGCGTTGAAGTGCTCGCCAAGCGAGATATACATGCCCGCCCTGGCTAGCTGCATTGCCTGCTGGGGCTTGCCTCGGAACCCATGCATAATCCATGGCTGTGCCGGGGCAATATCCTTCCTAGCGGCAATAATCTCGTCAATGCCCTTTACGCAGTGTATTATGAGCGGTTTCTGTACTCTCTCGGCAAGCATGGCGTGGGCGCGGAACACCTCATCCTGCAGCCTGGTGCTGGCTGCTGCCCTCACGTGGTCTATCCCGCATTCTCCAATGGCGGCCACGTTGCTGCAGGTCGCTTCTTCCTCTATAGCCTGCAGCCTTGCCTGCCACCCGCAGCCGATTTCCCATGGGTGTATTCCTATGGAAATCTTCCTGCCGCTTATGTAGTCAGGAGTGTTCAATATGGACGCACCTGCACGCGCCTTCTCGTTGTGGGTGTGTATGTCAATGAATCGCATTATGGTACGGGGTCATATCCAGAACCGCCCCAGGGATGGCAGCGCAGTATGCGCCTTATGGCCAGGTATAGCCCCTTGAACGGGCCATGCTTGCGCAGTGCCTCAATGGCATACTGCGAGCATGTGGGGGTGAAGCGGCACGATGGAGGTGTCAGGGGGGATATACACTTCTGGTAGAAGCGTATAGGCAGTATGAGTATTGTCACCAGAAACTTTTTCATTGTGCAGCGCCTTTTGCTATAATGCTGCCCAGCAGCCTTTCCATCTTGCGCTTTATGAATGCGGTGCTGTTGTGGCGGCTGTCGATGTACAGTATTGCAACAGCCATCCTCTTGCCGTTGTTCTCCAGCGCCTCAATAAACGGGTGCTTGCTTGTGCGGTAGGCCTCCCTTATGCGCCTTTTTACAAGGTTGCGGTCGACTGCATGGCGGAACCTTTTCTTTGCAACGCTAATCAGTATTGCGGCAGTTACCTCCTGCTCCTCTGCATCCTGCTCAATGAACACGGCACGGAGCGGGTATGCCGTAACCGAGGCGCCTTCGGCATACAGCCTCTCTATTGTCTTCTTGCTCTTGAGGTGTTCTTTAAGGGGGAATGTGTTGCGTTTCATCGTGGCCTCCTGTAAAAAAGGAACTGTGTCAAAATTAATTTTGACACAGTTCCTTTAGGTTTGCGAGAATTGGCAGGATACAAGGCGCGCTTGTCATTGCGCCGGTACTTTGCCAAACCTTAATATCAATAACAACGAAACTGTCTGTTAATTATGACATGCCGCCGGTATTGTGTCTAATTACTTGTTTGCTGCCAGATAGGCGTCAAGTGCTGCCGGCATGTTGGTTGCTGTGGACGAGGGCGCCTCAAGGTCGAGCCTCAGGCCGTTGTCCCTTATGCACTGTGCTGTCACGTTGCCGAAGCATGCAATCTGCTGCTCGCCCTGCTCATAGTCGGGCACGTTCTTCTTCAGCGAGTAAATGCCGTGCGGGCTGAAGAAGATGAGCATGTCGAATGACTTGATATATTCCGGGTCTATCTCTGTGCTCACAGTGCGGTACATCTCGGCCTGCGAGTGCTCAATGCCGTACTTGTCGAAGAGGGCATTGATTTCTGCATTGTGCACGTTCGATGTGGGTACAAAGTATCTTTCGGCCTTGTGCCTTGCGAACAGAGGCTCAAGGTCCTGTATATGACCGTTGCCGAAGAACACCTTACGCTTGCGGTACTGCACATACTTCTGTATGTAGAGCGAGATTGTCTCCGAGAGGCAGAAGTACTTCATGTCATCGGGGATAGTTACCCTCAGTTCCTTGCACAGTGTAAAGAAGTGGTCTATTGCGTGGCGCGAGAGGAAGACGATTGCAGTGTGGCCCTGGATGGATACCTTCTGCTGACGGAACTCCTTTGATGTCACCCCTTCAACCTTTATGAATGAACAGAAATCAATCTGTACGCCGTGCTTCTCCGCAAGTTCAAAGTATGGAGACTTGCCAGTTGCCGGTTTCGGCTGCGAAACCAAAATCTTGCTTACCTTCAAAGTCCTAAATTTTTGTTGTTATCAATTCGCTTAGCTGTAGTAAGGATTTCCACACCATTGCCATGGGCAGAAATTCAAGTGCGCAAAGATACAAAAAAATCTCCAGAAAGTTCCTTTTTTTAGTGAAAATGATTCTGATTAGGCTGCTTGCTATAGTGCCTATGTAGGCAACGCCGGTCAGAAGTATGTAAAGATAGACAAAATTCAAATGCAATGACGGCATGAACAGTATGGCTATTACCGCTGGTGCAAGGGCGAAACCTAGCAGCTTTACGGCGAATAGGTACAGTTTCCTCCATTCCAGCATCTCTTTCCTTGAGTAGAGTATGCCGTTTACTAGGTCATAGGCAATCCTCTTTGCAACAATAAGCAGGGAGAACATCCCGGCCAGCGCTGCTAGGTATATCTCGGGTCCCCTCTCAATGGCAAGGCCAGTGCTGCTTCTCAGGCCCGCCAGCGCAATTATCGTAAGGTGGAGTATAGTCTGGGCGTACATCAGCGCATTGCATATCCGGGTGATGTGTGTCCTGTCATTGAACGGTTCCGACTTGTGATGGTAGTATACAATACCCTTTAGGCGCTCCACAATGCTTGCGCCGTTCATCAGTATCACGTAGGATATGCCAACGATGTTAAGGATGAACAGCAGCATTACCGTATTGTCGGCAGCTAGGCTGTATGGTGCCGGAGTCCCTGTCATAGTGCTGCGTATTTCCTTACCGAGGCATCCCACCGCGGCGTGTTCCTTATCTGCTCGAGCGCCTCCTGCGGGGTAGTGGCAACGCTCCATATCCTGGCATGTATCTCGCCCATGAAGCGCTCCTCCACGGCCTTCTCCAGCTGTGCTATAAAGTGGTCGTAATAGCCGTTAATATTGAGTATTACAATTGGGCTGAAGTATAGTCCCAGTTGCTTCCAGGTTATAATCTCGCTAAGTTCCTCAATGGTTCCGCAACCTCCGGGCAGGGCAATGACAGCGTCGCTCAAGTCGGCCATTGCCTGCTTGCGCTCGTGCATGCTTCCTGTTATGCGCAGCTCGGTCAGTCCGGTATGGTGCCATCCCTGGTCCACCATGAACTGCGGTATAATGCCAATAGCCTTTCCGCCGTTGTCAAGCGCACCGTCCTCTACCATGCGCATTAATCCAATGCTCCCCGCACCGGTTACAACCGTTATGCCCTCCCTTGCAAGGAGTGCCCCGAGCTCGTATGCTGTGTTGCCGTATATCTCTGCCGCCTTGTTGCTCGACGCGCAGTATACGCAGATATTCTTTATCTCCATTTTCCGTTGTTCTGTTGTTTGCGGTGGGTGCTGCTTCTCAGTCCTGCCACTCTATGGCCAGATACTCGTCCTCGCATATTGGCTATAATATAATACGTGGTTTACGTTCCCCAGCTTTCCCGGTCAAGGTTGCGGTAGCCTATGGCCTCGGCTATGTGCTGGGACTGTATGTTCTCGCTTGCGTCAAGGTCGGCTATGGTGCGGGCTACCTTGAGTATGCGGTCGTAGGCGCGGGCCGAGAGGTCGAACCTTGTCATTGCTGTCTTTAGCATTGCAAGGCTGGTATTGTCGAGCACTGCGTATCTTGCAATGTGCTTTGGTGTCATCTGGGCGTTGCAGTATATGCCTTCCTCGTTCCTGAAACGCTCTTCCTGAATCTTGCGGGCGGCAATAACGCGCTGGCGGATTGCTGCGCTGGGCTCGCCAGGTGCTGTGTCCGAGATTTTCTCAAAAGGTACGGGCACAATCTCGCACTGTATATCTATGCGGTCAAGCAGCGGGCCGCTGATTCTGTTGAGGTAGCGCTGCACCTGGCCTGGGCTGCATGTGCAGGCCTTGGTGGGGTGGTTGTAGTAGCCGCAGGGGCATGGGTTCATACTGGCGACGAACATTACTCCAGCGGGGTACTCTACCTTGTAGCTGGCGCGCGCAACGCATATCTTGCGGTCCTCAAGCGGCTGGCGCATTACTTCAAGCACGTCGCGGCTGAATTCGGGCAGCTCGTCAAGGAAAAGCACACCGTTGTGTGCCAGTGAAATCTCGCCTGGCCTGGGATTGGCGCCTCCGCCGCACAATGCAACCGACGAGATAGTGTGGTGGGGACTGCGGAACGGGCGCTGGGTCAGGAGGGCTGTGCCGTCGGGCAGCATGCCGCTTACTGAATGTATCTTGGTGGTCTCGAGGCTTTCGCTTAGCGTGAGGGGCGGCAGGATGCTTGGCAGCCTCTTTGCCATCATTGATTTTCCGCTGCCAGGAGGGCCCACCATTATTAGGTTGTGCCCGCCAGCGGCGGCAACCTCAAAGGCGCGTTTCACGCTCTCCTGTCCACGAACTTCGCTGAAGTCGAACTGGAAGCTGCTCTGCTGCGAGTAGAACTCCTTTTCAATGTCAATGCTGTACGCTGCAATCTCCTCCTCGCCGTTAAGGAACCTTATTACCTGCATAAGGCTGTCGGCGGCATATACCGAGATGCCTTCGGCAACTGCGGCCTCGGCAGCGTTGCCTTTGGGGAGTATTATTCCCTCGTAGCCTAGTTCCTTTGCCTTGAGGGTGATTGGCAAGGCGCCTTTTATGGGTACTAGCATGCCGTCGAGCCCCAGCTCGCCCATTATGAGGTAGCGGCCGAGCCTGGCTGTCGATATGGCCTCGTCGGCCGCAAGAATGCCCACAGCAATAGGCAGGTCATAGGCCGACCCTTCCTTCTTTATGTCGGCGGGCGCCATGTTCACTATAATCTGTTTGCTGGGGAAGCGGAGGCCATTGTACTGGAGTGCCGAGTTTATGCGTTGCTGGCTCTCCTTTACTGCATTGTCGGGCAGGCCCACAAGGTAGAACTTTATACCCCGGAGCGCATTTACCTCAATGGTGACGAGTGTCGCGTTTATGCCTTGTATGGCTGCTGCAAGAACCTTGACGAGCATATACTGTTGTTTTTCTTTTTTTTCTGTGTCCGGCAGGCTGCCTGTTATTTCTTGTTGAGTCTCTTCGCAATCTTCTCCTGGTTCTTGTCGTAGTTCCTTGCCAGGCTGTCTATGTGCGCAGCAATGCTGTCCATTGCAACGTCATATTCAAGAATGCGCTGGTATGGGCTCACGAGCATGGTGAAAGGAAGCGACTTGATATTGAACTGGCTTGCCAGCGGGCTGGCGAACATCTTGCTTTCCATTATGTTGTCGCCGGCAATGCTGTCCTTTGCTATGAAACTGCGCCATGCGGCAGAGTCGTAGTCGAGCGATATGTTGAGTATGGCAAAGCTCTTGCTCGAAATGCTGTCCTGTATGCTGGAGAGCATGCGTAATCTTTCGTGGCAGGTGCTGTCCCATGTGGCCCAGAAGGTGACAAGCGTGTACTTTTTCTTGTATGTGGCCTGCGTTATTTCTGTGCTGTCGGCCGTTGTGCCTGTGAATGACGGGAAGCTGCGGTGCTTTATGTTGCTGTTCTTGCCGTCGGTCTTGGCCTTGAGGCTGGCAAAGAAACCGTGGTCCTGGAGTATGCCGCCCAGGTCGGTTATGCGTGCGCGTATCTCGTCGTTGCCTGTTCCTGGATTGCCTGTGAGGTAGCGGCGGAAAATTTCAATGTTCACGTCGCTCACGGGGTACTTGAGGATGAAGGAGTCTATGGTCTCGTAGAGCCTTGCGCTGCTTGTGCAAGCGTCAAGCACTCCTGATATGCTGTCGTGCAGCGCCTGTGTGCGGCCGCCCTTTATTCTCCAGCCAATGGATGAGGCCGTGTCCCGTTGCAGCTCGGCTGTTATCCCAGGGTCACTGTATACGGGGATGTAGTCCAGTCCTGGAGTGATGAGGGCAAACGGCAGCGCTGTTTCCGAAGGGACTGTTATACTGAAGTCACCGTCCTCGTCACACCTGGCTGCATAGATTGTGTCGCAGCGGCCGTCTGTGCCGAAGAGGCACACCTCGCCCTGCGGGGTTCCGGTGTTGCCCTTGATGGTGAACATGTTCTCCTGCCTTGTGCCGCCGCACGAGAGCAGGAGCAGCATAAGCAGTATGGCTGTCGCTCCTCTCCTCATGCCTTACTGCTTGTTAGCGCGCTTGCGCTCTAGTTCGTCAAGGATTATCTTGCGCATGCGCATTGACTTGGGGGTAACCTCAAGGTACTCGTCCTCCTTTATGTACTCTAGCGCCTCCTCGAGCGAGAATATTGTAGGCGGGATTATGCGTGCCTTGTCGTCGCTGCCGCTAGCGCGCATGTTGGTGAGTTTCTTGCTCTTGGTGACGTTGACTACAAGGTCGTTCTCGTGTATGTGCTCGCCCACGACCTGGCCTGCGTATACCTCTTCCTGCGGGCTTATGAAGAACTTTCCGCGTTCCTGGAGCTTGTCTATGGCGTAGGCGAATGCTGTGCCGCTCTCCATGGCAACCATAGAGCCGTTTGTGCGGCGCTCAATGTCGCCCTTGAAGGGCTGGTACTCCTTGAAACGGTGGGCCATGATAGCCTCGCCTGCCGACGCTGTGAGCACGTTTGTGCGCAGTCCGATAATGCCGCGCGATGGTATGTTGAACTCGATGTTCACACGGTCGGCCTGCGCCTCCATCGAGAGCATTTCGCCCTTGCGGCGGGTGACCATGTCAATAATCTTGCTCGAGAAGTCGGTGGGCACGTTAATGGTGAGCTCCTCAATTGGCTCGTGGCGCACGCCGTCAATCTCCTTGTATATTACCTGCGGCTGGCCCACCTGCAGCTCATACCCCTCGCGGCGCATAGTCTCGATGAGCACCGAAAGGTGCAGCACGCCGCGCCCGTATACTGTCCAGGCATCCTCTTCGGGGGCTTTCTTCACGCGCAGGGCCAGGTTCTTGTCGAGTTCCTTATCAAGGCGCTCCTGTATGTGGCGCGATGTAACGAACTTGCCCTCCTTGCCAAAGAAAGGCGAGTCGTTTATGGTGAAGAGCATGCTCATTGTGGGCTCGTCAATTGCAATAGGGGGCAGTGCCTCGGGGTTCTCGAAGTCGCAGATGGTGTCGCCAATCTCGAACTTCTCAAGGCCTACAATGGCGCAGATGTCGCCCGACGATACGCTCACGGCCTTCTTGCGGCCAAGGCCCTCGAATGTGTGCAGTTCCTTTATCCTCATCTTGCTCTCCTCGCCGTTACGGTTCACCAGGGTGATGCTTGCTCCCTCGGTGAGTGTGCCGCGGTGTACGCGCCCTATGGCTATGCGGCCTGTATAGGGCGAGTAGTCAAGCGACGTAATGAGCATCTGGGGGGTGCCCTCAATCTGCTCGGGCGCTGGAATATGCTCCAGGATGGCGTCGAGCAGCGCTGTAAGATCGGTAGTCTCCTTGCGCCAGTCTGTGCTCATCCAGTTGTTCTTTGCCGAACCGTAAAGTACCGGGAAGTCGAGCTGCTCTTCGGTTGCCTCGAGCGAGAACATAAGGTCGAATACCATCTCGTACACCTCTTCGGGGCGGCAGTTGGGCTTGTCTACCTTGTTCACCACAACAATGGGCTTCAGGCCAATCTGCAGCGCCTTCTGCAGCACAAAGCGTGTCTGCGGCATGGGGCCTTCAAAGGCGTCGACAAGCAGTATGCAGCCGTCGGCCATGTTGAGCACGCGCTCAACCTCGCCGCCAAAGTCGCTGTGTCCCGGAGTGTCAATGATATTGATTTTGGTATTCTTGTACTGTATTGATACGTTCTTGGAAAGGATGGTTATGCCTCTCTCGCGCTCAAGCTCGTTATTGTCGAGCGTGAGCCTGTCGTTGTCCTGCTCCTTGAGCAGGTTTCCCGCAAGCATGAGCTTGTCTACAAGTGTTGTCTTGCCGTGGTCAACGTGCGCAATGATGGCAATGTTTCTGATATTCTGCATATATTGTAACTGTTTCTTTGACTGTGCTGGACATAAAGGGGCATATCCCGCTTTTCGCTTTATTCCAATGTGCAAAGGTACAACAAAAACAGAAAAATAGTCACATGTTTATATATAAGAAGCTGTTTAAATTTCTAAAAAAATGTTTTATTATATTGGAAGCAGCTATTTCGTTGTCTTTTATGTTCAAGAATGCCTGTTTTTCTTTTTTCTCGGTTACTTAAGGCCGGTGTCCTTTCTGTATTCTTTACTGTATTCTTTAAGCACTGTATTCTTTAAGTATTCTTTAAGGAATGCCACTGGCAAAAAAATAGCCGAAAGTGGTTGCTAATCCAAAAAATGGCTGTATCTTTGCACCCGCGTTGGCAACATAGTGCGCTCTTGCGCATTCATTTGTCGGCCAAAAGATATTTTTTATTAACTTAAAACATCAAATCATGTATTTGGATTCTGAGAAAAAGAAAGAGATCTTTGGCACATACGGAACGTCTAGCACTGACACTGGTTCAGCTGAGAGCCAGATTGCTTTGTTCTCATACCGTATTGCCCATTTGACTGAGCACCTTAAGGCTAACCGCAAAGACTATAGCACACAGAGGGCTCTGACTATGCTTGTAGGTAAGCGCCGTTCACTCCTTAACTATCTTAAGGACCGTGACATCAACCGCTACCGTGCAATTGTAGCAAAGCTTGGCCTGCGCCGATAATCTGTGCCAAGAATATTTAAAAGCGAGGTTTTCATTGAAGACCTCGCTTTTTTTTGTTGCGCTAAAGGAAATAATAGTTTTGCAGTTCTTAGCAGTTCTTTGTGGACCTTTTTGCCTTTTTAGTCTCTTTTGCCCTTATAGTCATTAAGGGAGTATTTGCCCTTTCTTCCTCTTTATCACTATTGAGATTACAAGCGCAGCGCCCACACACATGGGGTAGTAGAGGTGCGGGATTATCTCCACCGGGGAGACAAGGGCGCCTGTAAGGCTCGACGCCATGAGCAGCTGCGCCCCGTAGGGTATTATTCCCTGTACAAAGCACGACGATGTATCCATGAGGCTGGCCGAACGGCGTGGCGAGACATTAAACTGCCTGGCAATGTCACGCGATATGCCGCCTACCGAGAGTATTGCGATGGTGTTGTTTGCCGTGCACACATTGGCAAGCGCTGTAAGTGCTGTAATGGCGGCCTCGGCGCCGCGCTTCGATTTCACTCTTGCTGTCGTTACCTGTATAAGGTAGTCCAGTCCTCCGTTAAGGCGTACAAGTTCAAGCAGCCCGCCAGCAAGCATGGTTACAATGATAAGCTCTCCCATGCCCATCATTCCGGCCCCGATATGGGTGAACAGTCCAATTCCGCTGAAACTGCCGTATGCCAGTCCCAGAATGGCTGCAGACAGAATACCTAGGGCAAGGACCAGCAGCACGTTTACTCCGCAGAGGGCCACAACTATGACAATGAGGTAGGGCAGGCATTTGAGTACGGATGTAAAGTCCAGCGCTGGTGCCTCTATGGCCTCTATGCTATTACCGTTGAAGGCATAAATGAGCAGCGTCGCTATTGCTGCCGGCATTACGACCCGTATGTTGCTGTAGAACTTGCTGCGCATTGTGCACCCCTGTGTCTGCGTGGCAGCAATGGTGGTGTCCGAGATGAAAGATAGGTTATCCCCGAAGAATGAGCCTCCTACGACTATGGCGACCATCCACGCTGTGCTGCACTCAATCTGCCCTGCCAGTGCTGTGACAACAGGCGTGAGCGCGACTATTGTCCCCACTGATGTGCCAATAGAGAATGACACGAAACAGCTTGCTATGAATATTCCTGCGGGGAGATAGCTTGCGGGTATTGCATTGCGGGCCACTGTTACGGTAGCGTCAATGGCGCCCATGGCCTCGGTTATCTTTGCGAATGCCCCTGCAAGCACGAAAATCCATATCATGTACATTATCCGCGTGCTTGCGGCACCTTTCGAGAAGTTGTCGATACGCTCGTTGAGGCAGCCCCTGGAGATTGCAATTGCATATGCTGCTGCAATTATGAATGCCACTGCAATAGGTATGCGGTAGAAGTCGCCGGCAATCATCGAGCCGGCAAGGTATACCGTGAGCAATACTATTATTGGGGAAAGAGCGAACAAACCGTTGAGTGTCTTTATCTTCTGCATAGTTCTGTTGCGTTTTGCATTTACCTTGCAAAGGTACTCAAAAATACGGAGCAAACAAAAGTGGTGCTACTTGGAGAGCTGTGGCGTATAGTAAAAGAGTACAGATAACAGAGTACAGAGAACAGGAATGCACGGACTTCAGAATAAAGGAGCTGGCCTCTAATTCACTCAAATACAAAGGCGGTGACCCCGGGGTCACCGCCTTTGTATTTATGAAGGATTTAAATTACTTTACAGCCACCTTGGCAGAGCGGATTACATTGCCCTTCTGCATCTTTACAAGGTATACGTTAGGCTCAACAGCAACCTGTGCCGGGTTCTTCACGAACTCAACGAGCTTGCCGTCGGTTGTGTATATCCATGCCTTGTCGGCGTTCCTTATTACAATTGCACCTTCAATGCCCTCGGCGGTAGATACCTCGCCGTCAACAACCTCCTCAACATCGGTTGAGTTGATGTGCTCAGGCTCGTCAGCAACACCCTGGTCGCGTGTGTCAACTGCTGCACGGCCCGGGTTGTTACCTGTAATCTTTACACCGAAGTCAATTGTAAAGCCCTTGTTTGTGAGGCCTGTGGGGTTGAACGCACCTGCAAACCAGGCATCAGAGAACACGATACGCAAGCGGCTGTCACCGGGAGTTGCATCCTCGGGTACTTCAAATGTAAAGGTGTAGCCTGGCTCAACGAGTTCAGGTGTTGCTTTTTCGTGTGTACCGATGAAGAATATGCGCTCGCCCTCAGGGTCGGTCTCTGTAGTGCCCTTTGCAATCTCTGCAGCAGTTCTCTCTACTGGCAGCGGGTGGTCGAAGTTGCCGCTACCGTTGAGGTCGAGCCAACCTCCGGCAAAGCACCACTGCAAACCGTCACCCAAATTTGGGCCTTTTATTGTCATTGTGATAGTTTGTCCCTGGTTGATGATGAGGACGTGGTCGCGTGCATCGGCATACTGTGTGCCGTCAGCTACAGGACCTTCTGCTGTGTAGTCGAGGTTCTGTGTAGCGCCTGTTGTCTTGGCAAGCTCAACGTAGCGCTGTGTGCGTGCTGCATCGATACCGTTTGATGCCGGGTCAATCTGGCTTACACCGTATGAGTCCTCCTCGACCTTCTCGGGCAGGTCGGCCTGGTTGCCGCGTGGAACCTCTACCCAAACAATTGGAGAGTAGGTCTTGAGGTCTGTTGAAACTGAACGTACCCCAATGAAAGGAGCATCATTCACGCTCTCGAACTCGATGTTGCCAATGAATGTTGCCCACTGTGATGTTGTGCCAACCTGGGCAACCTTGCCGTCCTCGCCGTTCTTGTACATAACCTCGAAGTGGCTGATATTTGCCTCGTCATTGAATACCAAGTCCCATGCTGCGCGTGTCTTTGCCTCTGCCTCAACACCCCAGTGCAGCTTAAGGTCCATAGAGCTCTTTGTCTCGTTCTTAACCTCTGCTACAAGGTCTTTTACGGCTGCAGGGGCAACCCAGTTCTCGTCATTAATCTCAATCTTGCCAACGTAGAGCTGGTAGTCGTTGTTGTTGCCCTTCACGCGAAGGCCGATACGCTCGATAACGTCACCATTTGCAATTCCTGTAAGGTCAAACTTCTTCTCCTCCCATGTCTTGCCTGCTACGTTGCCTACTGCATACTCCTGCCAAGCGTCATTGCCCTTCTTCTTGATAATGAGATAGAGGTCTGTTGCCTGTACGTCCTTTATTGTCTTCACTGCAACCTTTGCGTATGCGCCGTTGCCGGCCTTGAGTGAAGTCTTGTAAAGGATGATGTCGGTGCCTGTTGATGTAGATGCGCCTGTGAGCTCAATACATGAGCCGCCGGTGTAAGCGTCAAGGTGAGTGTAGTTTACATCAATGTCATTTGTAACAGTTGTTGTACCGGCCTTGTAGCGCAGCCAGCGGTATGTGGGAACGATGTCCTGTGCACTCATATTGTACCACTCGCTGTCGTGTGACATCTTGCCCTTGTAGTAGTAGCGGTCGCCGTTGCCCAATGTGAAGTGTGTGCCGAAAGGCAGGTTGCCCTGGATGGTAGAACGCTCAGGAATCCAGTGTGCCATACCTGCGAAGGTCTGCAATGGAAGCTTGCCGTTTTCTGTCTGCCAGTTGTTGCCTGTGTTGCTCAGTGCAGGTGTGTTTGCCGGGTTGCGGTTACCGCCTGAGAAACCACGCTCGATGAGTCTCTGGTAGTTGCCCTGAATGTTGAATACACCGTCGCCTGCGTTAAAGCTGTAGAAACGGCTCTGGTCGTGCTCTCCCCAAAGGCAGATACCGCAGTTGTTGCCCTCAAGGTTAGTCCACATGCGGTCCATACTTGCTGTCCATACACCTGCATAGAGGTCTTCGGCCGAACCGTATGCGTTTACTACAGCATTGTATGTCTTGTCAAGGCCGCTTGCAATATCATTTGCCTGGTAGTTGAGCATAAGGTCGTGTGTCTTGCCGTTCTCTTTTGTACCATAGAGAGCGTCGATGAGCGACTTACTCTCGCCAAGTGACGAAACTGATGTGTAGATTGCGCTATGATAGTTGTCAAACCCGACTTCAGTTGCATATTTGTACAGTTCCTTATGGAAATTTACAATGTTTGCCTTGTCATATCCTGTTGCCTCCCAGTTGTAGTTGATACCGTCTGAGCCAAAGTACATGAGTATGTTGATAAGCGGTTTCACATACTTGAAGTTGCCGTTTGCGTCGGTTCTTGTAATAAGGTCCTCGTATGAGCCAGAGCCCTCGCCGCGGCCGCCAGTAGTGTCAAAGAACTTGATACCGCTCATAATGTCGGTACCGTTGCGGTGAGCTGCGTCAACCCATGCGCCTGGAGCCTGGAAGATAGAGTGGTTCCATGTACCGAACAGGTGTACATACTGCCACATTGAGAATACGTCGGCATTGAACTTTGCCTCGGGGTGGCCCACTGCTGCATCCTTACCGTAGTCCATAGGCATGTTCATGAAGAGGTTGCGCTTCTCGAATGTGTTAGGCCTAACGCGGTCGGCGCGGCTCATGATGTTGGCACGGCGAACGTGTGAACGTATGAACGCAATGTCCGATTCCTGGATACCTGCCATCTCGAACTCCTCTTTTGTGGGGTAGTTGCGGCCCTGCTGCAGAGCATTGTAGAAGAGTTCCATAAGCGCCTCGTCGCCAAAGCCCGAGAAGTCATATACCTGCTCGCTTGAGGTGCTGCCGCCGCCTTCTCCGTCGGTTACCTCTTCAATGATGTAGCAGTTTCCGTCGTCAGTTGTTGACCAGGTGTCAACTACAAGGCCTGCGTCTGTCTGGTTGGCTTCCTGTGAATTAAGGTAGGATGTACCAATACCGATTTTCCAGCGGTAAGTGGCCTTGCCTGAATCAGTGATATTCAGGAAAAGAACTTTTGTTTCACTGAATTTTCCGCCTACTGAAACATACTGCCCGGCACCTACGCTGTAAAGGTAGCGCTTGCCGTCAACCTCCTCAATCTTGAACTGCTGGTTCGGGTCCTGAGGATTGCGCTCTACTGCGCCTACAGCCTTACCGTTGCTTGATGCAAGTGTTGATACGTTCGGGCTGTAGAGCAGGAACGCTCTTGCAGAACGGAGCGTGTAGACTTTGTCATTACTCAACTGTGACAGGTCTGTCACAACTGCTGCCTGTGCCGAGAATGCAAGGCACAAGAGGCTGATGAGCATAAAGTAAATCTTCTTCATTTAATTTTTCTTTAAAGGTTAGTATAAGCAAATTGTCTCTATTATATAGTCTTTTGCCGAAAAATGCTTGTGATGTATGCTGCTCGCTGTTAAAATTGCAGCAATGTTGCCAGCATGCTTGCAATGTGACGCATGACTGGTGCTGCACACATTACACACCATAGCAAATATAATTATTTTATTGAAAAGAAAAGCGATAACTGAATAATTTTCTTTTATTTTGTGAAATGTAAAAGAATGTGAAATGAGAACCGTGAGAAGGGGGGTTGCCAACCCACAATTTTTTGCTGCATAACCGAAGAATCTGGTCCCGCAGCAGGCTCCCTTGCGGGTGCCCTTAATAAAAGAAGGCCTCGCGCGTTGCGGAGGCCTTCTTTTGTATAAGGAATCTTGCTTAGAAGTTCGGTGCTTCGATATCCCACCACAGGCGTGTTGCCTGCTCATCGGGACCGCCAAGCGCAGGAATGCCGCTGGCTTCGACCATGGCCTCGCCAATCTTGTCGGTGGGGACCCAAGGTATGCGGCGAATCATCTCGCCGTCATCAATGCTTCCGTCGCCCTCGTCGGGGTTCAGCACTGCGAACAGCCTGGGATAGCCGGTGCGGCGGAGCTCAGTCCATGCCTCGTTCGACAACGGGAAGAGTGCAAGGTACTTCTGGGTTATAATCTTCTCAAGCTTTGTCTCCCTATCGTCACCATCGTTCCATTTAACGCCAATCTTCGTAACGCTTGGCCAGTCGGGACCTTCGCCCAGCGGGTCTACGCATGTGTACTCAATGGCCTTCTCCAGTTCCTTGTACTTGCCGGCATACTGCTTGTACTGCGAACCGCCGTTGGGGTCTTCCATGAACGCGTTGTCAATGCCTCGCTCGTAGAAGAACTGTGCAGTACCGCCCATCTCCCAGCCGCGCAGCGCACCTTCGGCGCGCAGGAAGTCAACCTCGGCCCACTTTATGAAATATTTTGGGCAGTTGTTGTTCTTGAGGACATCTATGTTGATTGAAGAGTATGCAAGGTGCTTGTTAATATCGTAGTTGTACTGTCCTGCGCTTACAAGCGTGCCTGACCTTATACCGCATAGGCGTTTGCCCTCGGGCGTGGTCTCGCCAGTCTTCTTGTTCTTTATGCTTGCACCGTTCGGCAAGAAAAGATACTTTGAATAGGGGTGGTCAAGGCTTATGAGAAGGCTCTCGAACGAGGCAGACAGCCTGATGTCGTTCCATGCTCCGCCAATCGTGACAAGCGGATGTGTGAATGTGGGATTGTTGCCGCCTGAGAAAATGCCGTGCTGCTGTCCTGCATTCTCGATTACACCGCCTGCAACGGCCTCCTCGGCCCATCTGCGGGCAGTCTCGGGCTCAACCTTTACAATGTGCATGGCCATGCGCAGCTTAAGCGAGTTCGCCAGCCTTATGTATGAGTCCATGCTGCTGTAGTTCTCGGCATAGTTGGTCTTGCATGACGTAACCATGATGTTCTCTACAAGCTCCTTGTAGTCATCGGGGCGGGAATCATAGCGCTTAAGGCATGCAACGATGGTGTTGAGGTTCTTCTCAATGCCAAAGTATATAGTCTTCAGGTCGTTGTATTCTGTCACATCCTGGAGGTTCTTCTTGTCCTCAAGATATGTGAATGGGCCTGAAAGGTCGGCCATCTCCTGTGCTGCAATACAGTAGTAGAGGAGGAATATGGCCTTGATTTCGGGGATAGAGTCTATTGCGGGGTGGTTGAGCAATGGCATAAGGGCCAGCTTTGTGCCTGAGTATACGCCACCGGCACCGCCGTTGAACTTCTGTGCAATATTGTATGTCGAAGTGAAGACCTCCTGCGAGTACTCGAAATCCTTGTGGGGAACAACGAAATACTGTGCATAGCCGTCGGTTCCGAAGCAGTACTGCATCTGGTAGGCATGCTCCTGGGATATGGCCCCGTCCTTGCTGCCGCGCATAGAGTAGATTCCGCCGAGCGCTGTAGCGAACAGCTCGTCCTCTTTAAGCTTGTAGTATGCTGTCTCTGCCTTGTCGTATGTTACCTCGTCCTCGTAGTATATGGTGTCGACATTGCCGCTATGCTGGATGTTCTCGGTCTGTATGCTGTCTATTCCCAGCTCAGAACCCGGGTCGTCAAAGTCGAGGCACGAACTCACTGCGAACAGCGTAAGTGCTGCGAGCAAAATATGTTTCTTTTTCATAATTCTTGAATTTAGCTGTTAGTTAGTCATTATTACAGGTTCACCTTGATGTTAAGGCCAAAGCTCCTTCCCGACGGGTGGTTGAACACGTCGATACCGCCAAGGCCGTTTCCTGTAGACAAGGAGATGTCCGGGTCAACAGGAGAGTCCTTATAGAGGAAGAAGAGGTTGCGGCACACAAGCGACAGGCTCAGGTTCTTGTAGCTGCCGAAGAGGTCGCGGAACGTGTAGCCCAGCGAGAGCTCGCGCAGACGGAAGTTGGTCGCATTGTAGATGTAGCTTGAGGCGTCAGAGTTGCCCAGGTCGTAATAGTAGTCCTCAATAGCAACCCTGTTGCGTCCTTCGTTAATATCCATTCCAAGGCGCTTGTTGCCGAACTCGTCGGTAACGTAGATGTTGTTCTTCTCTGCTTTGAGGCGTGCATCGCCGGTGCGCTCCGAAGCGCCCCACTTGTCAAGATAGCCCTCGGTGAGCGAAACTACCTTGCCGCCAATACGTCCGTTGATGAGGAAGTAGAGTGTGAAGTCCTTCCATGTGAATGTGTTTGACCATGAGAGCTGGTAAGGGCTGTTCGCGTTGCCTATGAACTTCTGGAACTTCTTGTTCTGGTTGTATACACGCAGCTTGCCGTTGCTTGCGGCTGTAACATAGCCGCCGTATTTGGGCTTGCCGTTCTCAATGTATATGTCGCCGGCCTTGTTCAGCAGCTTAGCGCCTTCAACGCTCGCGTCTGTAGTGTACTTGGTAACTTCCCTTTCATAAGGGATACCATTCTCCTCGCCGCTCTCTGTAACGGTGTAGCTGTATACATCATCCTTGTAGCGTGTAAAGTCGGTGATGTAGAGGTCGCCGTATGAACCGCCCTTCTTGTAGAGCAGCCTGTACTTTCCGCCGCCGAAGTCTGTAGACATCTCCTTGCTGTTGCCGAACTTGTCCTTGAATGTCTCCTCAATCCTGTTGTGGTTGTATGAGAAGTTCACGTTTGTCTTCCAGCGCCAGTTCCTGCTTATTTTCCAGTCATAGCCCACTGTGAGCTCGATACCCTGGTTGCGGATGACACCGCTGTTAACAGGCTGGTTGTTTCCGTTGGTTCCCAGGATTACGAGATATGAGTTGTGCATTGCCGAATTGTAGTAGGTGATGTCCAGGTTCAGGCAATCGTTGAGGAACTGCATCTCGAGTCCGGTCTCGAATGACTTTGTCTTCTCTGGTATCGGTGGCGTGATAAAGTCATTCCACTTCTCTGTTGATGCTGTCCCGAGGAGGTTGTTCTTGTCCTTCTGGTTGAACACAGTGTTGGGGATAGAGTTACCTACCTCAGAATAGCTCAGCCTGTACTTCGCGTATGTGAACCATTCAGGCATGCTGATGATGTCGCTGAGGATTGCGTTTGCTCCGAAACCGAAATATCCGTAGTTGTCGCTTATTCCATACTTATACGCGAACTGGCGGAATGTGCGGTACCAGTCGTGACGGTACGAAGCGTCAATGAATACAACATCCTTCCAGCCAATCTGCGCTGTCACGAGAGCCGCCTGGTCCCAGTTGCTTGAAATGCTTTTTGAGGTGACGCCGGCGCCGCCCTTATGGGGCTCGAACTGGTTTATTGCAGTAGGTATCGTGTATGCGTATCCGTCACTGTTTATGGTGTAGTCGGTTGTCGTGTCTATGTAAGTGTTGCTGCTGGTGCCCTTGATTGTGTGGCCCACATATCCTGCAGTTGCCGAGACTGACCAGTCCTTGGCAAACTCCTTATTATATGAGAGCATATAGTCGACATAGATTTCGTTTGTGCGGCTGTTGCCTAGCCAGTAGCGCCCGTAGCGGTACATCTCCACGTTATACCATGTAGTGGCATAGGTGTGGCCCTCGTTCTGGTACTTGCTGTGGTCTATTGACACGCGTCCCTGCAGGTTAAGGCCATCAATGATTTTCAGGTTACCGCTGAATGAGGCCGAGAAGCGGTCCTCAGTGCTCAGGTCGGAATTCTGGTTCATGAGCCAGTAGGGGTTGTTGTAGGCCGGTTCCTGGAATGCGTACTGCTGCATAGGGCCTGTGAGCGTGACATTCCCGTAATTCTTCATAAGGATGGTGCCGTCGCCCTGGATGTCCTCCCAGTATACCTGTCCGCCGTTGCCGTTGCTGTCGCCCGATGACAACCATTTGCCCTGTGCGCTGTAGTTCTCCTTGTAGTACCTCATGTCCACATCGCGCGGGGTGTTGTAAAGGTGATATATGGGGTTGCCGTAGATACCGCCGCCTACACGGTTCTTTGTCTTGGCCTGGTTGTAGTTGGCACTGACGTTCAGCGTAAGGCGGTCCCAAAGGTTGTATGTCTGGCGGAACGCGAATGTGTTGCGGTCGTACCTGTTGGTAGGTATCATGCCCTCGGAGTATGAGTTCGAGTAAGATACATATGTCTGTATCTTCTCTGTACCGCCTGATACTGAAATAGAGTTGTTGGTGTTTATGGCTGTCTCGTAGAAGTCGGCCAGGTCGTCAATGGCATAGTTGCGCAGGTGCCTGCTGAACATGTTAGGCGTGCCGTCCTCGTTAAACTCGTTGAAGAACTGCTTGTTTGCCTGATACTGCTGGACCCATGTGCCTTCGCCGCTGAGCCTGTCTCCCCAGCTGTTCTGCAAGTACACGCCGTCTGACGAGCGGTAACCGCCGTAGCTGTCCTGGAGCTTGTGCAGTACAAGCGGGGTGTCGAACGAGGTGTTTGATGTGAATGCCACCTCCATCTTGCCCTCCTTACCCTTCTTGGTGGTAATCATGACAACACCGTTGGCCGCGCGTGAACCGTAGAGTGCCGCAGCGTTGGCGCCCTTGAGGATGTTCATTGACTCAATGTCATCGGGGTTAATCATTGAGAGCGGGTCGCTTCCCTCGGCGGTAGACCCGGTTGTCATAGCGGTAGCCCCGGCCTGCCCGCGTATGCTGTTTGTCATAGGCACGCCGTCCACAACAATAAGCGGGGCATTGTCACCCATGATTGACTTGTTACCGCGAAGGGTAATCTTTGACGCGCCTCCGGCACCTCCGGCGCTAGGCGTAATTGTGATACCTGATACCTTGCCCTCGAGCGAGTTCACGAGGTTGGCGTCGGGGGCCTTGAAAAGGTCATCGGCCTTTACCATCTGTGTGGCGTATGTAAGCGATTTCTCCTTACGCATGATACCCATAGCGGTTACAACCAGTTCCTCGAGCTGGTTGTCCTCCTCAATCATCACGAAATTCAACGGGCCGCCCTTCCATATCTGGTCCTCGCATGTGAAGCCCATGAGAGTTGCCCTAATGGTAGAGCCTTTCTTTACATTGTTGAGGACGTATGAACCGTCGAAGTCAACGAATGCCGAGTTCTGTGTGCCGACAACGTAGACCACGGCTCCGATCATCTCCTCGCCCTTGTCCGACATTACTGTACCCTTTACCGTGCCGTACTGCGAGTCCTGCTGTACTATGGATGTGCTTGCCCAGGATTCTGCGGGCAGGAAGGAAAGCGGGATTCCCATGATGGCTGCTGCTATGAGCGACCTTCCAACCGATTTCAGTAGTTTCATATTGTTTTCTTTTTTTCGGGACTGGTTGCTTTTTGCAAGCAAATATGCCCCAATGGTTAAAGTTTAATAAGTTTTTCTCTTCTTGCCTGTAAATTATGATTTTTTACAGAATATTATACAGGTTTTACCAATTTCAAAAGTAGCTAAATATTTTTCTTGGAGAAACATTTTTGCTATTTTTAATGTATCAGGGCATGAAAAATAAGTGACAGTATGCCTGCAAAATCATTGGAGCTGTGCCAGAAATATTTCTGGCACAGCTCCAATAAAAGAGTAATTGGTTTTCTTGAGATTCCTCGTCGTTCCACTCGCTCGGGACGAGAAGTCCTGTCGGGTCTTGCCTGCAACGAAGGGCTATTCTCGCCTTACTTTATCTCCCAGATTTCATTTGTCTCGAGCAGCTCGCTGAAGGTGTGGTAGCCCTTGGCTGCCTTTACCTCCTCAACCTGTGCATGTACCGCCTCGTTGTAGGTGATGGCCTCAACGTCGCGTATAACGCCAAGCGCGATGGGGAAGTCTGGGCCTTCCATCAGCGCCAGCTTAAGGTGCAGGGTGGTGTCCTTGCAGTGTGCGTCGTGAACAAGGATATCGTTCTCGGTAATGCCGTTCTCTCCAATCCTCACAACCTTGAGGCCAAAGCCTTCCTGCATGAGACCGTATTCGCGGTTCTCGCCGAAAATCATCGGCTTGCCATGCTCAAGGTATATGGCGTTCTTTGCGCGTCCCTCCTTGGTGTACACGCTCTCATGTGTGCCGTTGTTGAAGATAACGCAGTTCTGCAGCACCTCGGTAACCGATGCGCCCTTGTGCTTGGCGGCTGCCTTAAGGCACTCTACGGCTGCTGCCATGTCTGTGGCGACACAGCGTGCGAAGAAGTTGCCGCGGGCACCGAAGCAGAGCTCTGCCGGGCGGAACGGGTCCTCTACAGTGCCGTAGGGCGATGACTTGCTCACGAAACCGCGCGCCGATGTGGGCGAGTACTGGCCTTTTGTAAGGCCGTAGATACGGTTGTTGAGCAGAATCATGTTGAGGTCGATGTTGCGGCGTACAGCATGTATGAAGTGGTTACCGCCTATGGCAAGGCCGTCGCCGTCGCCCGATACCTGCCACACAGTGAGGGCCGGGTTGGCAACCTTTGCGCCTGTGGCGATGGCTGCCGAGCGTCCGTGTATTGTGTGGAAACCGTATGTGTTCATGTAGTAGGGCAGGCGCGATGAGCAGCCGATACCCGAAATAACCGCAATGTCGTGCGGGGCAACACCCAGTTCTCCCATAGCCTTGTGCAGTGCGCCAAGGAAAGAGTGGTCGCCGCACCCTGGGCACCAGCGTGGCTGCCCGAACTTGTAGTCTTGTGCTTTATATTCGCTCATGATTTAACCCTCCATTATTTTAGTGAATGCGTCGGCCAGCGCCTCAACGGAGAAAGGCTGTCCTTTCACCTCGTTATACTGGTGCAGCCCAATTCCCTGGAACTTGCTGCGCAGGTAGCCTGCGAACTGTCCCATGTTCTGCTCGGCAACTACAACCTTCCTGTAGCGGCGCAGAATCTCCTCGGTGTTGCGTGGCAGCGGGTTGATGAACTCGAAGTGCGCGAGGGCAACCTTCTTGCCTTCGCCCTGCAGCTGCTGCATGGCCTCGCACAGGTGGCCGTATGTGCCGCCGAAACCTACAATGAGCAGGTCGGCATCCTCGTCGCCCTCAACTTGCTGCAGCGGCAGGCAGTCAGCAATTCTTGCTACCTTTCTTGCGCGTGCCTCAACCATGCTGTGGTGGTTGGCAGGGTCATTGCTTATGGCGCCAGTAGCGGCGCTCTTCTCAAGGCCGCCAATGCGGTGGGCGAAGCCTGGAGTGCCGGGAACGGCCCAGTAGCGCACGTCGGTCTCGGGGTTGCGCTTGTATGGGCTCCAGCCCTCCTGCATGCCGGGTGTTACGTACGGCGGTACTATTGCGGGGTAAGCATTTATGTCAGGAAGTTTCCATGCTGCCGAACCGTTGGCGATGAATGCGTCGGTGAGCAGGATGACAGGTGTCATGTGCTCAACGGCAACCTTGCACGCGGTGAATGCCGCGTCGAAACAGTTGGTTGGCGATGTGGCGGCAATCACGGGAATAGGGCTCTCGCCGTTACGGCCGTAGAGTGCCTGCAGAAGGTCGGTCTGCTCGCTCTTGGTTGGCAATCCTGTTGAAGGGCCTCCGCGCTGCACGTCTATTATCACTAGTGGCAGCTCGGTTATTACTGCAAGGTTTATTGCCTCGCTCTTGAGGCATATGCCCGGGCCCGAGGTAGATGTGCATGCCAGCGCACCAGCATATGCCGCACCCACGGCCGACGCGCAGCCTGCAATCTCGTCCTCGGCCTGCATTGTTATGACGCCCATTGACTTGTGCTTTGCAAGCTCGTGCAGGATGTCGGTTGCTGGCGTAATGGGGTATGAGCCCAGGAACAGCCTCATGCCTGCCTTCTCGGCTGCTGCCATAAGGCCGTATGCTGTCGCCTTGTTGCCGTTTATGTCCATGTAGCGGCCTTTCTTCTTTGCGGCGTCGCTCTCAATGCTATATGTGTGCGCTATTGACGTATGGGTGTTATGCCCCATGTCATATCCTGCATGCAGCACCTTTATGTTCGCCTCGGCAATCTCCGGTTTCTTCGCGAACTTTGTGCGCAGCATGTTCTCGGCCAGCGAAAGGTCGCGGTCGTATATCCAGCATACAAGTCCGAGGGCGAGCATGTTCTTGCAGCGCAGTATGCTCTTGTTGTCCATGCCGCTGCCGGCAAGCGTTGCCTGGCAAAGCGATGTGATGGGGCAGGGTACAACCTCGCATGTAATGCCCAGCTCGGCAATGGGGTCATCGGTCTTGAACTCGGCCTTCTGCAGGTCTTTCTCTGTAAATGAGTCACTGTCTATGATTATGGCGCCTGTAGGCTTGCAGTGCTTGTGCTGTGTCTTCAGCGCTGCCGGGTTCATCGCCACGAGTATGTCGCACTTGTCTCCTGGAGTGAGCACCTTGCCGGCGCCGATGTGTACCTGGAATCCCGATACGCCTGTGAGCACTCCTTGCGGGGCGCGTATGTCGGCAGGATAGTCGGGGAAGGTGCAGATGTCATTTCCCACTGTTGCTGAGATTGTGGAGAAAATGTTGCCGGCCAGCTGCATGCCGTCGCCCGAGTCTCCCGAGAAACGCACGACAATCTGGTCGAGTCTTTGTGTTTGTCTTTGTTCTGCCATCTTTCTTTTATGGTTGGTTAGTTTTCCTCAGGTGCTGCTGGCACCTATTATGCTGCCAAATTTCGCAAACATTTATGATATTATGAAATGTTTTTGAATAAAAATTCAGAGGCCTGAAAATAAAAGGCGCAGATACGTTGGTATCCACGCCTTTTGTGCCATTGATATGCTATGGCGGCCTTTACATCTCGCCCATTCCGCCGCCCATGTCGTCGTATCCGCTGCTCGGCACCTCCTGCTGCTTGCGCTTTGGCATCTGTGCCTTCATGTTGCCGAAACTGTATGTGAGCGTGAGACCGAACGTGCGCCCGCCGCGGGTGCTCTTTGAGTCGCGCATGAAGGTGCTGTTCTCCGTAACGTTGTGCCAGCCTCGCGAGTCGAGCAGGTCGCGCGCGTTCACGCTTATGCTCCAGTTCTTGCTGAACATCTTGCGCAGTCCGAGGTCGAGCGAGTAGTTGGGCTCGCGGTAGCCCTGGGCTACAATGCGCTTTGCGTTGTAGCGTCCCGTGAGCTGCATTGTAATGCCCCACGGCAGCAGCACGCTGGCGGTCATGCGCGCGTTCCAGGAGAAGTTCTCGTCGGCATTGCCCGAGATGGCCTGGCCGTTAATGATGTACTTGAACGCGTCGAGCTTATAATAGAACAGGTTCACGGTGGTTGTGAGGTCAAGAATCCTGAAGAGCTTGTTCTTGCCAACAATCTCAAGGCCTGCCGACTGTGTCCTTGCCACGTTCTCGTTGGTGGTGTATATTACGCGTCCCTCGCTGTAGCTTATGCGCTCTATAACATCCTCGGTAGTGCGGTAGTAGCCCGAAAGGGAGAGCGTGTGGTTCTTCCAGTTCTTCAGGTAGTTGAGCTCGTATGCATTCGAGTACTCAGGAGTAAGGCCCGGGTTACCGAACGATATGTTTGTGGAGTCGCTTATGTTCTGGAAGTCATTCAGCTGTCCTCCCCATGGGCGGCGCAGGCGGCGGGTGTAGTTCACCTGAATCTCCTGCCCGTCGCTTATCTCGTAGCTGAGGAACGCGCTGGGGAAGAGCTTAAGGAAGTCCTTGCTCTTGTAGGCGGGAATCTCTCCGTTCTGCTCCTGCTCATACCCGTATGAGCGTGTCTTCACGGTCCAGTACTCGCCGCGCAGGCCCACCTGGAATCCCAGCTTGCCCACACGGCCCGAATAGGTGGCGTAGAGCGCGTGGGTGTCCTGCTTGTAGCGGAACTTGTTGTAGAGTCCCTTGTCGAGTGTTGTATGCGCCTCGTCGGTGTAGGTGATTACTGGACTGTTGTCGTCGGAGAAATCTCCCTTGTAACCCGCTTCAATGCGGTGGTTGTCATTAATCTTGTACTCGTAGTCGAGCTTCACCTCGGTGCTGCTGCTGCTGTTCTTGCCGTCCTGGAACTGATAGGTGTCGTGCGTTACGGTGTCGGTACCGAAAATCTGCGTTGTCTGCAGATATGTGGCGTCGCGCTCCTGGCTCCACTCATGGTGTCCGACGGAGAAGTCTATGAAGTGCGTGTCGCTCCAGCGGTGAGTGTAGCCTAGCTCTACGTTGTACATGCGCGGGCTGCCTTTCTGTGATGTATTGCGCGTGGTGCGGCGGCTGGGGGCGGCCAGTGTCCCGTCGGCGTTTATTGCGCCGCTCTCGGCAACTATGTTGTTGCTGTGCCTGCCTTGCCCGTACATGCCCATGATGTTGGCATATATCTCGTCCTTCCTGGTCATGCGCCATGTGAACCCGGCGCGGCCGAAGATGTTGTTTGGGCCATGCTCGCCCGTGCTTGTCTGGTTCTGGTAGCTGTTGCTGCCGAAGTAGCGCGTGTTTGTCCAGCCCTCGTTCTCAAAGCTCATGTTGCGGTAGTTGAGGCCTCCGTATGCGTCGAACGCGCCGCTGCTGAAGTTCACGTTCGCGCCGGCATTGTATCCGCCACGGCTGTCGCCGCCTGCCTGGGCGCTGCCATAGTAGCCTGCCTTGCGGTCGCGCTTGAGAATGATGTTGATGATACCGGCCGTGCCCTCGGGCGAGTGCTTTGCCGACGGGTTAGTGATTACCTCAATCTTCTCGATTGAGCCTGCTGGCATCTGCTGCAGTATGTCGCCCTGGTTGTCGGCGGTGAGGCCGCTGGACTTGCCGTTTATCCATATTGTAACGCTCTCGCTTCCGCGCAGGGATACTACGCCCTCGTTGTCAACCTCCACCGAAGGTATGTCTACAAGCACGTCACTTGCCGAACCGCCTGTCGAGGCTATGCTCTGGTCAACGGTGAAGACTCGCTTGTCAATCTCAAAGCTCATCTGCGAGCGCTGCTCTGTGACTACGACTTCCTTGAGCATCTTCTTGTCGCTCTTGAGCACTATGCTGCCGAGCGACACCTTGTTCTTGTCCTTTGTTATGCTCACCTTGCGGCTGTCGCTAAGGTATCCTACAAAGGAGAACTGTACGGTGTAGCTGCCCTCCTTGAGCCCTGTTACCGTAAAGTTCCCGTTATCGTCGGATGTGCAGCCTGCCGTGGGCGCTGTGGCGCCTGCAGGAATTACGGCTACTGTAACGAACCCTAGCGGCCCGTTGTTCTCTCCGTCAATCATCTTGCCGCTCACTGTGCCCGCTACCTGCGCTGCGAGCGCAAGCGGGAAAAGCAGCAGAAGTGTGAATAATGTTTTTTTCATTATGGTGCTGTCGTTCTTTTTAGTCATGCTAAATGCAGGAAGGCCGGCCTTCCTGCATTGGGAGTGCAAAGTTACTAATATTGCGCTAATGTCCAAAACTTTTACTCAAGATACTTCGATATCCCGCCCGATATCTGGAGCAGTGATATCTCGCACAGCTTTGTCTGGTACTCGACTGTGAGGAGGCGCTCCTCGGCGTCAAGCAGGCTCTTCTGCGCCTCGCGCATCTCAATGCCCGATATGTCGCCTAGCATGTAGCGCTCTTTCGCAATCTCATGGTTCTCGCGTGCTGTTATTACATTCTGCTTCTCAAGGTTCAGCAGCTGTATGTTGTTGCGGTATGCCTGCCACAGGTTGCCAAGCTCGGCCTTCAAGGCAAGTTCCAGCTGGCTGCGCTGCAGCTCGGCATTGGCAATCTCTATCCTGGCATTGCGCTTCTCGCGCCTGCGGTTGCCGTCCCATAGGCTGAACCCTACAGTTATGCCGGCGCTGCCGCCCCAGTTGCTGCGCTGTGTGTATGTGCTGGTATTGTACTTGCTGAACGTGTAGTCATATCCTGCCCTAAGCCTTACATAGGGATAGTCGCGTGAGAGCACCTTCTTGTAGTCAAGCTCTACCAGCCTGCTGTTATGCCCGGCAAGCAGGAGGCTGGCGTTGCTGGCGAGCATATGCTCCCACAGCGCGCTGAACTGCAGAGTGGTATCGGCGACAATCGTGGTTACTGATGTCTCTATTGGAGTGTATACCTGGTCAATGGCCATCATCTCGTTAAGCGCTATGCGCGATGTGAGCACAGTCTCCTGCTGCCTTATGTACTGCGCGCTGTCGGCATTGAAGTCCACCTTGGCCTGCTGGTAGTCCAGGCGCGAGAAGTTGCCAATGTTGTATCGCTCCTCGACAATGCGCAGGCGCTCCTTTGAGAGCGATACGGCGTAGTAGTAGTTAGCGAGGCGCAGCTTCTGCTGTATAAAGTTATAGTACTCGGCCGTGAGCCCTGCAATGAAGTCCTCAATGGCAATGCGGGTGCTTGTCTCGCCCATGCGCTCAAGTTCCTTGAGCTGCTTGTAGGTTGTGCTTATGCTGAAGCCGTCGAATATGGTCCAGTTCAGGGCAATGCCTGCATTTGCACTCTGGTCAAAGGCCCCGCGCTCCTTCTGTGTCCCGCCCGTTGCGCGCAGCTTGCTGTCACTGCCCGAGAGGCCGGCGCTATATCCGGCGCTCAGGTCTATGGCCGGCAGGTACCCTGCGTTGGCCAGTGTGGCGTTGTTGTGCGACACCAGCTCGTCGTTGCGGCTTATGCGCAACGAGTAGTTGTTCTCAAGGCCCTTCTCAAGGCACTCCTGAAGGCTCAGGGTCTGTGCTCCTGCCCAAGAGGCTGCCAGCAGGGCTGCTATTGTAAGGATTCTTTTCATTGTTCCTCTTCTTTTTTGCGTTCGGTTGATATGTAGCTGTAGATAGCCGGCACAATGTACATGGTGAGGAATGTAGATACAAGCATGCCGCCAATTACAGCAGTTCCCATTGCTATTCGCTGGTTAGCGCCCTCGCCTGTGGCCATGGCCAGCGGCAAAAGGCCAAGTATGGTAGATACACTGGTCATGAGGATTGGACGCAGGCGCTGGAGCGACGCTCCCCTGATGGCCTCCATCTTGCTCTCGCCCTCGGCCTGTTTCTGGTTGGCGAACTCTACGATGAGGATACCGTTCTTGGCGACAAGGCCTATGAGCATGATTATTCCAATCTCACTGAAGATGTTCATCGTTATGTCGCCGAAGTACATGAATATGAGCGCTCCTGCAATGGCCAGGGGCACGGTGAGCATTATAATGAGCGGGTCCTTGAAGCTCTCGAACTGCGCTGCAAGTATAAGGTAAATGAGCACCAGGGCAAGGATGAACGCGAACATGAGGCTCGACGAGCTCTCGCGGAACTCCTTGGAGTCGCCGGCAAGTGCCGTGCGGAACGTGTCGTCAAGTACCTCGTCGGCAATCTTGTCCATCTCGTCAAGACCGTCGCCAATGGTCTTGCCATCGGCAAGGCCTGCCGATATGGTTGCCGACAGGAAGCGGTTGTAGTGGTAGAGCTTTGGCGGGGCCACGCTCTCTATGAAATCGACAAGGTTGTCGAGCTGCACCATCTCGCCGTTGTCGTTGCGTATGTATATTGACCTCACGCCGCTTGGGGTGTTGCGCTGCAGGCGGTTCACCTGGCCTATAATCTCGTACTGCTTGCCGTTCATGTAGAAATATCCCATGCGCTGCCCGCTAAGGCCATACTGCAGTGTCTCGGCCACGTCGCGCACGCTTGTGCCCATGCTGCCTGCCTTGTCGCGGTTGATTTCCACTCTTACCTCGGGACTGCTGAACTTGAGGTCCACGTCGGCCATCCTGAAGGTGGGGTTGTCATGCACGCGCTGCAGGAACTCGGGAAGCACTTCCTGAAGCTTCTCAATGCTTGTCGCCTGTATTACATACTGCACAGGCATGCTTCCCCTGCGCCCGCCGAAGGATGACTGCTGCTGCACGAATGCACGGGCCTTGGTCTTCCTGCTCACTGCGGCCGTCAGTTTCTCGGCAACCTCCATCTGTGTGTAGTCGCGCTCCCTGATGTCCTTGAGCGAGATCCTTATGTTTCCGCTGTTGCTCGACACGCGTGCTGTCACGGACTGCGCGTCGGGTACAATGGAGTCTACCAGCTCGTTTATCTCCTCGGTGTAGTCGCGCATGTACTCATAGCTTACGCCCTCGGCGCCTCGGGTATTTATGGTAATCTGCGAGCGGTCCTCCATCGGTGCCATCTCGGCAGGGATGGCGCCCCACAGGTACCATATGGCCGCGAGCGTAGCCGCCGATACCGGTATCGCTAGCCAGCGTGCCTTCAGGAAGGCGTCGAGCGACTTCTCATAGATATTGTTCAGGCCTGTAAAGAACGGTTCGGTCTTGCGGTAGAGCCATGGCTGCACCTTGCGCCTCTTGAGAATCTTTGTAGCGAGCATGGGGGTGAATGTGAGCGCGGCGAACGATGATATTATCACCGAGCCGGCAACAACAAAGCTGAACTCGCGGAACAGGCGTCCGCTGGTTCCCTCCATGAACACGATGGGCAGGAATACGGCGACAAGTGTCACGGTCGTCGATATTACGGCAAAGAAAATCTCCTTTGAGCCTTCAATGCCGGCCCTGAAGGGGTTCATCCCGCGCTCTATGCGTATGTATATGTTCTCGGTCATCACAATGGCGTCGTCAACAACCAGTCCCACGGACAGTACCACGGCGAGCATTGTGAGCACGTTTATCGAGAATCCTGCAATGTACATTACGAAGAATGCTCCTATTAGCGATACGGGGATTACGATACAGGGGATGAGCGTGACGCGCCAGTCGCGCAGGAAGAGGAAGATTATGATGATAACCAGCACGAATGCCTCGTAGACGGTGCTCTTCACCTCGTTTATTGAGGCGCGTATGAACTTTGTGTTGTCGAATCCGTATGTGTACTCGATGTCTTCGGGCAGGTCTTTCTTTATCTGCTCCATCCTTTCATATACGGCGTCGGCAATCTCAATGTGGTTGGCGCCAGGCTGCGGCACCACTACAACGCCTACCATTGGCACGCCGTTCATCTTCATGTAGCTCTTGAGGTCGGCCGGGCCAAGCTCGGCAAGGCCTATGTCCCTTACGCGTACAATGTTACCGTCCTTCTCCTTGACTATTATGTTGTTGAACTCCTGTGCGGTATGCATCTGGCCCATTGTGCGCAGGGTTAGCTCCATGGTATTGCCTTCAATGCTTCCCGAGGGCAGCTCAACGTTCTCGCTTGTGACGGTGTTCTTGATGTCTACAGGCGTAATGCCGTATGCGGCCATCTTCACGGGGTCGAGCCAAATCCGCATGGAGTAGCGCTTCTCTCCCCATATCTGCACGCTGCTCACGTCGGGGATTGTCTGGAGCTGCTCCTTTACAGTGAGGTCGGCAATCTCGCTCAGCTCGAGCAGCGAGCGGCTGTCGCTCTGTATGGCAACCATGAGGATTGGCATGGCGTCGGCGTCGGCCTTTGACACAGTCGGCGGGTCGCAGTCGCGCGGGAGGTACCGCTGCGCGCGCGAAACCTTGTCGCGCACGTCATTGGCGGCGGTCTCAAGGTCAACCGAAAGGTCGAACTCGATGGTTATGCGGCACTGTCCCTGCTGGCTTGTGCTGACGAGGGAGCGGATTCCCGGTATGCCGTTGATGTTCTGCTCGAGCGGCTCGGTTATCTGGCTCTCTATGACTTCGGCATTCGCGCCGGAATAGGCGCAGGTAACCGAGATGATAGGGTTGTCCACCGACGGGTACTCGCGTACGCCCAGCGTGCTGTAGCCTATTATGCCGAACAGCAGGATTATGATTGTGAGCACGGTGGCAAGCACCGGCCTGCGTATGCTTAATTCGGAAATGTTCATGATACTCTCGTTAATGCGTTACTGGAATGAGGTAATCTTTACCGCAGACCCCTTGCGCAGCTGCAGTGTGCCCGATGTGAGGATAGTGTCGCCGAGCTCCAGGCCGCTCACAATCTGAATCTCCGATTCGGTGCGTATGCCTGTTACCACGTCAACAGGCTCGGCCTTGCCGCCACGGTATACGAACACCTTGTTCTTTCCCATCTCGGGGACTATGGCCTGCGACGGGATAGCGATTGCGTCGGCAACCTCCTTCTGCCTTAGGCGTATGCCTGCATATTGCCCCGAAAGCAGCTCTCTTTCCCTGTTGGGGTAGAGCGCGCGCACCAGCAGTGTGTGCGTCTCGGGGTCAAGGCTTGCCTCGGTAGCGTATACTTCCGCGCTGAATGCGTCCAGCTTGCCGTCGACAGTGAACATGAGGCTGGTGCCTTTCTTCACCTCGCTGGCATAGCGCTCAGGGACCGAGAACTCAACCTTTATCGGGGTCACCGATGTGAGCTTTGCAACTACAGTCGAAGGCGACGCGTATGAGCCCACGCTCACCTGGCGCAGGCCAATTATGCCGTCGAACGGCGCACGCAGCTCGGTCTGCTCAATCTGCGCCTTAATCTTGTCAATGTCGGCATTGAGTGTCGCAAGCTCGGTCTTCACAATCTCAAGGGCCTCCTTGCTCACCGCGTCGCGCTGCAGCAGCGTGCTCTGGCGGTATACGCGCTCCTCGGCGAGCGGCACCTGTGCCTCAAGGCGTGCCAGCTGCGCCTGCAGCTGCGCGTCGTTCACCTTCGCAAGCAGCGCGCCTTTCTTGACGCTGCTGCCCTCGGCAAAATAGATGTCCGTAATCTTGCCCGATGTCTCGAACGAGAGCTGTACTTCCTCGTCGGGCACGAGGCGTCCTATTACAGGAATCTCGTCGGTGAGCAGCTGCGGCCTTATGATTCTTGCATTCACCTCAAGGACCTTTGCCGTGCGTTTGGGCTGGTTGCCGGCAAGTGCCAGCTCTTCATTCTCCTTGGGCATAAGCTTGTAGAACCCGAATGCGCCCATAGCAAGTATGAGCAGGGCGACCAGCGCCCATTTAAGAAACTTCTTCATGTGTATATATGTTTTTTTGTTGTCGCGATTCTCCTACAAAAATACTCAAATTGTTAGAGCCGCTAATGATAAAAAGGTTTAAATTTTTAATAAATTATACATTTAGCTTATATTAATGGCCTATGTTTGTATACCGCTGGCAATTAAAGCGGGAGAAGGTTGGTTGTTACCCTTTTTTTTCCTACCTTTGCAGAAATTTGCGTGGCGCATGCATTTGGGACTAGGCGCCAGCTGCTTCATACGGCAATACTAACGAAAAAGAGAATATATTATGATTAATGCTCAGGACATTAAAATCGGTACAGCTATCCGCATGGATGGCAAGTTGTATTTCTGCATTGACTTCTTGCACGTAAAGCCGGGCAAGGGCAACACTTTCATGCGTACAAAGCTGAAGGACGTTGTTGACGGCTATGTGCTCGAGCGCCGCTTCAACATTGGCGAGAAGCTTGAGGACGTTCGCGTTGAGCGCCGTCCCTACCAGTATCTCTACCAGGAGGGCGACGAGTATGTGTTCATGAACCAGGAGACATACGAGCAGGTTAACATAGCAGGCGACCAGATAAACGGCGTGGCCTACATGAAGGAGGGTATGACACTTGAGGTTGTTACAGACGCTTCAACCGAGACTATCCTTTTCGCTGACATGCCAGTAAAGGTTGTGCTCGCTATTACTTATACTGAACCGGGTCTCAAGGGCGATACTGCGACAAACGCTACAAAGCCTGCTACTCTGGAGACTGGCGCCGAGATACGCGTGCCTCTCTTCATCAACGAGGGCGAGCTTGTTGAGGTTGATACCCGCGACGGTTCATATGTTGGCCGCGTAAAGGCATAAATCCTGACTCTTTAAAAAGGTGACAGGCCCTGTTCTCTCACTTTTTAACGGACAGGCTTAACTTTTAAACGACAAAGGCTTGTTATACTCTATAATAGTCCCTGTTTACAACAGACCCGATGAGGTAAAGGAACTTCTTGAGAGTCTGTCGGCTCAGACGGTAAAGCCATTTGAGCTGGTGATTATAGAGGATGGCTCTAAAGAACGATGTGATCATTTGCTTGATCACTATCGTTCTTTTTTTACTATCCGTTATTTCTATAAGGATAATTCGGGCCGCAGCGACACCCGCAACTATGGCATGGCGCGTGCAGCCGGCGATTATCTGCTCTTCTTCGATTCCGATGTCATTCTTCCTCCTTTCTACTTCGAGAGGCTGGAGGAGGCAATGGCGCGAGACTACTGTGACTGCTTTGGCGGTCCCGACGCGGCCGACGAGTCGTTCTCCGACATGCAGAAGGCCGTGAGCCATGCCATGACATCCTTCTGGACAACCGGCGGAATACGCGGCGGCAAGGCTGTCATGGAGAAGTTCTGCCCGCGTACGTTCAACATGGGCCTTTCAAAGGCCGTGTACGAGAATGTGGGCGACTTCAAGGACATGATGGGAGAGGACATTGACCTTAGCATACGCATACGCAATGCGGGTTTCAGTATCCGCCTCATACGCGAGGTGTTCGTATACCACAAGCGCCGTGTCAGCCTCAGCCGTTTCTACAAGCAGGTGAACAACTTCGGGCAGGCGCGCATATGGCTGCAGCTCATACATCCAGGCTCCCTCAAGGCCGTGCATGCTGCGCCGGCGCTGCTTCTCATAATGGCAGCGGTGCTGCTTGTGGCTTCTTTCTTCTGGCCATGGCTGCTGTTGCTGCCGCTGCTTTATGCGCTGCTCATCTTCTTCGACTCGCTGCTCAAGAACAGGAGCCTCAAGGTAGCGCTGATGTCGGTGATGGCAGCTGCGGTGCAGATAACGGGCTATGGTATGGGATTTCTCAAGGCCTTCTGGCTTAAGATGATACTAAAGCAGCCGCTTGAGACCAAGGAAAACCTTACAAGGCTGTATAACCGAGGATAGCATATGTCAGAACTGAAACCTAGCATAAAGGAACTGCCTGCCGACGAGCGTCCGCGCGAGAAGGCGATGATGTACGGTGTCTCTACATTGACCACTGCCGAGCTGCTTGGCCTGCTCATAGGTTCAGGCAATGACGAGGAGACTGCTGTGGGGCTCATGAAGAAGGTACTTGCGTCGTGCGGCGACAGCATTGCCGAGCTGGCACGCCTCTCGCTTGACGACCTGTACCAGTTCAAGGGCATTGGCCCTGCCAAGGCAATTGCAATACAGGCTGTGTGCGAGCTGTGGAAAAGGCGCTCGATAAACGAGCGCAGCGAGAAGGCGCGCATACTATCCTCCAAGGCGCTCTTCGACTATTTCCATCCGCTGCTGTGCGACGAGCCGGTGGAGTGCTGCTATGTGCTGCTGCTCAACAATATGAACAGGGTAATAGACCATGTGAAGGTTGGCAGCGGGGGACTCACCGCTACGGTGGTAGACGTGCGCATAATAATACGTGAGGCGCTGCTTAAGCGGGCGACAGCCATTGCTGTGTGCCACAATCACCCTTCGGGCAGCATCAGGCCCAGCCGCGAGGATGACAGGCTCACTGCAAGCCTGGCCGATGCATGCAAGGTTATGAACATACGCATGCTCGACCATATAATACTTACAGATACTAATTATTACAGCTATAACGACGAGGGCCGCCTCTAGGGCGGGCCTGAGAAACCGAAGCAGTATGGAGAAGATTGAACTTGAAGAGAAGATTGTTGAGATGATAAAGACGGTCTATGACCCTGAAATCCCAGTAAACATATATGACCTGGGGCTCATATACCGTATTGAGCTGAATGAGGACTGTTCTGTCGACATAGACATGACGCTGACAGCTCCTAACTGCCCGGCGGCCGACTTTATGATGGAGGATGTAAGGATGAGGGTAGAGTCCATTGACGGCATTACCGCTGTCAGGCTTAACCTAGTCTTTGAGCCAGAATGGAGCCAGGACCTGATGACCGAGGAGGCCAAGCTCGAGCTGGGTCTCCTGTAATGCTGCTTAAGTAACCGTCACACACTAAGTCTCATGCCATGAAGAAAGTCTATTTCATTTCCGACGCACACCTGGGTTCCTGGGCCATTGAGCACAGCCGCACGCATGAACGCCGTCTTGTCTCTTTCCTCGACAAGATAAAGGACGAGGCGGCTGCAGTGTATATGCTGGGCGACATGTTCGACTTCTGGTACGAATACAGGTATGCTGTCCCCAAGGGATTCACACGCTTCCTGGGCAAGGTTGCCGAACTCACCGACAGGGGGGTAGAGGTGCACTTCTTCACTGGCAACCATGACATCTGGTGCCTCGACTATTTTGAGAAGGAGTGCGGCATGATTATCCACCGCGAGCCTTGCCTTGTAGAGCTGCACGATAAGGAGTTCTTCCTGGCCCATGGCGACGAGTTCTCAACCGAGAGGGGGTTCCGTCTTCTGCGCTCTGTGTTCCACAACCGTTTCCTGCAGTGGATGTTCTCCATGGTCCATCCTCGCTGGAGCCTGTGGATGGGGCACAGCTGGGCGCGCCACAGCATGCTCAAGCACAAGGTAAAGGGTGACACGCCATTCCTTGGAGCAGATAGCGAGGACTGTTTCATATATGCCAGGAAGTACCTGCAGACGCACCCCGAAGTCGACTGCTTCATCTTTGGGCACCGTCATATTGACGAGGACCTGATGCTGGGCGACTCCTCCCGCTGCATTTTCCTTGGCGACTGGATAGGCACATTCGCCTATGTGGTCTTTGACGGGAAGACAATCGAGAGGAAACATTATATTGAAGGCGAAAGCAAGGATATATGAAAAAAGGAACCGGGCCGGTTCCTTTTTTCATATATCCTTGCAAGTCGCTTTCATTCCTCGGCCGGCATTGGGCCGAACTCGAGGCTGAAGCCTGTCGCGCGCTGCAGCTCTACCCATGCTGCGGCCTTGCCGAAGAGCGCCTCGACATACTGGCGGCGCATCTCGCTCTCGTCGCGCTCAACTACCAGGTAGTCAATGAACGGGATTTCTCCAAGCTCATACGCCTTCTTCTTGCCTTCTACAACAGCGCGCATGTCGTCCAGCATCTTGCCCGAGAATGTCTCGGCCTGTCTTGCTGCATAGCGGAAGCTGTTGTATGCTTGCATTACGTCGGCCTTTACGGCCATGCGTGCCTCCTCAACGTCTATGTTTGCCTGGCGGGTGAGTATCTCGTCGGCAATGCGTGCCCCCTTGTTCAGGCTTGAGAACTTGAGCGGAACAGATATGCCGGCCTTTATGGTCGTGAAATTGGGGTCGGCAAAATTATATGCCGCGCCAAGTACTGCGTTCAGCTCGGGCCGGCGCTGCGCCTTGTTGAACTTCTGCAGTGCCTCGGCCACATCGGCACGCCCCAGGGCTACGGCTATGTCGGCACGGTGCTCAAGCGCGTTGCCTATGTAGCTCTCTATTGGCGCTGCCTGCTCGCTTATCTCAAGCGTGCCGCTGCCCCTGAGCGCCTCGGCACCGTCAAGGCTGCCCATGTAGTATCCAAGCTTTATGGCGCTGTTGCCCAGCACGGCCTCTGCCTCAAGCATGGCGTTCCGTGCTATGCCCATTGCCATGCGGCTCTCCAGCCATCCGCTCTCGGCAATGTCGCCGTGCAGGAAACGCAGGCTGTCATTGCTGGCAATCTCTTCAAGGTCGGCATGTATCTCTTTGGCCTCAGCAAGCAGCATGCCTGCTCTCAGGTGCTCAAGGTAGGCAAGTGTGGCGTCGGCACGGAAGTTGCGCATATATTCCTCGAAGAGCGCTACCGCGAGCCTGCGCTCGCTATCGGCCATCTGCATGCGGTTCTTGCGCACGCCAAAGGTAAAGGTGCGTCCCAGCTCAACCTCTATGCCCTGGCCCAGCCCTTTGCTCCAGTCCTCGCTGTTGCTGTATGTAACGCCGATTGTAGGGTCGTTGAAAACCTCGGAGCCCTTTGCCTGTGCCTCGGCAATCTCAATGTCAAGCTTCCTGGCGGTGAGGGCAATGTTGCCTTCCATTACCTTCTGCATGTACTCGCCGTAGGATATTTCCTGGGCTGTGGCCGCTGTTGCCATGAATACAAGGATAGACAGTATCTTCTTCATCTTTTTTCTGCAAAATTAGCTGCAGGGCATAATGCCTGCAATAATAAGTTTGTGCTATTGTGGTTGTGTGCTATAATCATTTGTTGCTGCCTTCGGCCAGCTCAAGCCCCATTTTGGCAGCACGCTCAATTATGAACTCCCTTGCAGCGTCGTGCTCGTTGGGTATTATGCCGTCGAGTATGGCGTCCTTTACAGCGCTCTTCAGGCGGCCCACTTCGGCGCAAGGAGGCAGGCCGAACATCTTCATTATCTCTTCTCCGTCTACAGGCGGCTGGAAGTTGCGTATGCGGTCTTTCTCCTCAATGTCCTTAAGCTTCTGCCTCACTATCTGGAAGTTGTTGAGGAACTGCTTCTTGCGTACCTCGTTCTTTGATGTTATGTCGGCCTCGCACAGTGTCATCAGGTCGTCTATGTCGTCGCCGGCGTCAAAGAGCAGGCGGCGCACTGCCGAGTCGGTAACCTCGTCATCGGCAATGGCAATGGGGCGCATGTGCAGCGAAACCAGCTTGGCCACATACTTCATCTTCTCGTTCTGCGGCATCTTGTAGTCGTGGAACAGCTTGAGCGTCATCTTCTCGCCAACGATATTGTGGTTGTGGAATGTCCATTTCATCACTGGGTCCCAGCGCTTTGTCTTTGGCTTGCCTATGTCATGGAGCAGTGCTGCCCAGCGCAGCCACAGGCTGTCGGTCTTCCTTGCAATGTTGTCAAGCACCTCAAGCGTGTGGTAGAACATCTCCTTGTGGCTGTATCCGTTACGGGTCTCCACTCCCTGCATTGCTGTAAGCTGCGGGAAGATTATTTCAAGCAGGCCGCACCGGTCGAGTTCTATAAAGCCTTTTGACGGTGTGGGCGATAGCAGTATCTTGTTAAGCTCGTCATTTATCCTCTCACGCGAGATAATCCTTATTCTCTCCTTGTTGTCACATAGCGCCTGGAAGGTCTCCTCTTCGATGTAGAAGCTGAGCTGCGTGGCAAAGCGTATGCAGCGCATCATGCGCAGAGGATCGTCGCTGAATGTTATTCCTGGCTCAAGCGGGGTGCTTATTATGCGGTCCTCAAGGTCGAGCATCCCGTCGAACGGGTCTACAAGCTCGCCCAGCCTCTCGCTGTTGAGGCATATTGCCATTGCGTTTATCGTGAAGTCGCGGCGGTTCTGGTCATCCTCAAGCGTGCCGTCTTCAACAATGGGGTTGCGCGAACCGCGGCTGTAGCTCTCCTTGCGTGCTCCCACGAACTCAATCTCGTGCTCGCCGAACTTCACCTGCGCTGTGCCGTAGTTGGCATAGA
Organism: Bacteroidaceae bacterium; assembly: GCA_045592125.1. Taxonomy (GTDB): domain Bacteria; phylum Bacteroidota; class Bacteroidia; order Bacteroidales; family Bacteroidaceae; genus HGM04593. The sequence continues at coordinate 62,358 of JAZNUE010000076.1, forward strand.
CCGAAAGGTGTGCGCCCTTTCCCAGTTTCTTGCTGAAGGCACGCGCCATCTCTATGCCCTTGCCAACGACAACCACGTCTATGTCGGTCGACGGGCGCTCAAGGAATATGTCGCGCACAAAGCCGCCGACTACATAGCATTCCATGCCAAGCGCGTCGGCAGTCTCGGTAATCTTGTGGAATATCGGGGTGTCAAGTATCTTGCAAAGTTCTTCTTGTGTAGGCCTGTACATGGTATATATGTGTGTCCCTTTAGGGGTATTCTACGAATTATTCTGTAAAGATACTCATTTTGCCTTATATTTAAAGACGAACATGTTAAAAACTATTCATTACTTCTTCAGGCAGCAGAAAAAGCTCATTTTGACAGGGCAGGCTTGAGATTCCTCACTGCGCAGCGGAATGACAAGACAACGTTTTGTTTTCGACGAGTTTTGCTGCGAAAAGCAAAACGAGTCAATGACCTTTTTTGTTATCGACGAGTTTTGCAGCACAGGTCAAACGCAGCATAGCCGCAGGTTATGCCGTTTGGGTTGCGAAAAGCAAAACGAGCCAATGACATTGCAAATAATGAATGACACAGAACTGATAAATTCAAATAGATATAATTCATAAAACAATACAACAATGAAA
>JAZNUE010000077.1:0-25733 GCA_045592125.1 Bacteroidaceae bacterium
CTTATTGTAAAGCATTTGTCCCCTTCGGGGCCATCCCATTGAGGGTTTCAATGTTGCCTGCGGCAATCGTATCCCGCACGGCACAACTTTCAGCTGTGCTACGTGCGACTATTACTCATTGAAACCCTCGGAGGGAGTAACGAAAAAATGGAACCGTTGAGGTTCCATTTTTTCGTTACTCCCACTCAATTGTGGCGCTTGGCTTGGGTGACATGTCGTAGCATACGCGGTTGACGTTGGGCACTTCGGCCAGGATGCGGTCGGTTATCTTCAGGAGGATTGGCCACTCTATCTGCTCGATTGTGGCTGTCATGGCGTCTACTGTGTTGACGGCGCGGATGATGACGGGCCAGTCGTATGAGCGTGCGTTGTTGCGTACGCCCACTGACTTGAAGTCGGGCACTACGGTGAAGTACTGCCACACTGTCTTGTCAAGGCCGGCAATCTTGAACTCCTCGCGCAGGATGGCGTCTGCCTCGCGCAATGCCTCAAGACGGTCGCGCGTGATGGCTCCAAGGCAGCGTACGCCCAGGCCGGGGCCTGGGAATGGCTGGCGGTATACCATGTCGTATGGCAGGCCCAGCTCAAGGCCGCAGGCACGTACCTCGTCCTTGAAGAGCTGGCGTATTGGCTCTACCAGCTCGAACTGGAGGTCTTCGGGCAGGCCGCCTACGTTGTGGTGGCTCTTTACCATCTTGGCTGTCTTGGTGCCGCTCTCGACTATGTCGGGGTAGATGGTGCCCTGGCCAAGGAAGTCTATGCCGTCGAGTTTGCGTGCCTCTTCCTCGAACACGCGGATGAACTCGCCGCCTATAATCTTGCGCTTTTCCTCGGGGTCGGCGACGCCTTCGAGCTTGCCAAGGAAGCGGTCGGTTGCGTCAACGTATACAAGGTTCGCGCACAGCTGCTTGCTGAATACATCTACAACTGCCTCGCTCTCGCCCTTGCGCATGAGGCCGTGGTTAACGTGCACGCACACAAGGTTGTTGCCAATTGCCTTGAGGAGGAGCGCTGCTACAACCGAGCTGTCGACGCCGCCTGAAAGGGCAAGCAGTACCTTGCGGTCGCCAACCTGGCGGCGGATGAGCTCAACCTGGTCGTTGACGAAATTGGTCATGTTCCAGTTCTTCTCGGCCTTGCAGGTGCCGAGCACGAACTCCTTTACGGCCTCTTTTACAGTCTCTACGTCGTTGCCAATCTGGGCAATCTTCAGGTCGCATAGTGCCTTGTCATGGCCTGCTGCCATTACTGGGAAACCTGCGCTGTAGATATCGTGGTTAACGTCAATGGCAACGCCGTCGATTACGTTGTTGGGGCCGCCGTTGATGATTATGCCTTTAACGTTAGGGAGCGCCTTGAGCTCGTCAGCTGTGATGTCGTGCGGGTAAATCTCGCTGTAGACGCCAAGGGCGCGGATGGCTCTTGCAAGCACGGTGTTCTCGTGACTGCCGAGGTCCAGGATTACAATCATGTCTTGTTTCATATTCTTATGAATTAATGGTTTCTTGTTTTATGACGCGAAAATAGTGCTTTTTCTTTTTCCTTACAAGCGCATGGGTGTTAATGTTGCTGCAGAAAATGAAAGAAACTCTATTGCTGCCTGTTGGCTGGTGTGTGTAAAAAAAGAGAGCGGGACCCGCGGGTCTCACTCTCATGTGCGTGCGCTATTATTTCTTGTCCTTGAGCAGGTCGCGAATCTCGGTGAGGAGCTTCTCCTCAGCGCTTGGCTCTGGAGCTGGTGCTGGAGCGGGCGCTGGAGCTGCGGCTGCCGCCTCGGCCTCTTCCTTCTTGGTCACTTCGCCGAGCTTGGCGATGAGCCTGATGATGCAGAAGATTGAGAATGCGATGATGAGGAAATCGAATGTCTGCTGCAGGAAGTTGCCATAGTTGAGCGTAACCTCGGCAACAGCGGGCGAAATTACCTCTCCGGCCTCGTTGAGAACCTCTTCCTTGCCGTTCTGGAGAACAAGCTTGAGGTCCTTGAAATCAACGCCGCCAACCAGCAGGCCGATAGGAGGCATGATGATATCGTTTACAACAGATGTCACGATCTTGCCGAATGCGCCGCCGATGATAACACCGACTGCCATGTCAACTACATTGCCTTTCATTGCGAAGGCCTTGAAATCTTTAAGGAATCCCATAGTATTAAGTTGTTTTAGATTAATGTGTGCGTCATTGTCACATGCAAAGGTATGAAAAAAATATGAAAAATGTTTATATTTTCCTGGCAAACATGCATGTGCCGGGTGTATTTTTCTCCTTTTGGCTGCCTGAGACGCTGTGCCGCGGCGATATTTCGCTTTTTTTTTATTTTTAAATGATGAATTGCTTTGTATGTGAAAACATTTTGTTAAATTTGCATTGATGTTTAGAAGGCGAAGTATGAAAAAGACAAGAATGGTACTTGTGCTGCTGGCTGTGGCGCTGCTGCTTGCCTCATGCCGTGCCGCTGAATATTGCAACTGTGGATGAACCAGAGAATAAGAATAAAAGATTTTTTTAATCCTTTTTTAAACCAATAAGTAATTATGACAAAAGTAGGTATTAACGGTTTTGGCCGTATCGGCCGTTTCGTTTTCCGTGCCGCTCAGACAAGAAACGACATCGAGATTGTAGGTATCAATGACCTTTGCCCAGTTGACTACTTGGCTTACATGCTCAAGTATGACACAATGCACGGTATCTTCGATGGCACTATCGAGGCTGACGTTGAGAACAGCAAGCTTATCGTTAACGGCAAGGCTATCCGCGTAACTGCAGAGCGCAACCCTGCTGACCTGAAGTGGGACGAGGTTGGTGCTGAGTATGTTGTTGAGTCAACAGGTCTCTTCCTTTCTAAGGACAAGGCTCAGGCTCACATCGAGGCTGGCGCTAAGTATGTTGTAATGTCTGCTCCTTCAAAGGACGACACTCCAATGTTCGTTTGCGGTGTTAACGAGAAGACTTATGTTAAGGGTACACAGTTCGTTTCTAACGCTTCTTGTACAACTAACTGTCTTGCTCCTATCGCTAAGGTGCTGAACGACAAGTGGGGTATCACAGACGGCCTTATGACTACTGTTCACTCTACAACAGCTACACAGAAGACTGTTGACGGTCCTTCTTTGAAAGACTGGAGAGGCGGCCGCGCTGCAGCAGGCAACATCATCCCTTCTTCTACAGGTGCTGCTAAGGCTGTAGGTAAGGTTATCCCTGCTCTCAACGGCAAGCTCACAGGTATGTCAATGCGCGTTCCTACTCTGGACGTTTCAGTTGTTGACCTTACTGTTAACCTGGCTAAGCCCGCTACATACGCTGAGATTTGCGCAGCTATGAAGGAGGCAGCTGAGGGCGAGCTTAAGGGTGTTCTTGGCTACACAGAGGATGCAGTTGTTTCTTCAGACTTCCTGGGTGACACACGTACATCTATCTTCGACGCTAAGGCAGGTATCGCTTTGACAGACACATTCGTTAAGGTTGTTTCTTGGTATGACAATGAGATTGGTTACTCTAACAAGGTTCTCGACCTCATTGCTCACATGGCAACAGTTAACGCTTAATCAGTCACTGGCTGACATTTATGAGGGTTCCTTTTACGGAACCCTCTTTTTTTGTTCCCTTATTGCTGGCATTAATGAAAATTTCGTTACCTTTATAAAAATTATACCTTGTATAATATAACTAACCATAAATGTACGTTATGAGAAAATCCTTAATGTTTCTGGCGCTTGCCCTTATGGTGGGACTCTCTTCCTGCTGCAAGGAAAAGCACACGTTTGAGGTAAAGGACGGCAAGTTCCTTTACGACGGCGAGAAGGTGCAGCTCATCTGCGGCGAGATGCACTATCCTCGTATACCTGTAGAGTACTGGCGCGACCGCATGCAGCGCGCAAAGGCCATGGGCCTTAACACAATCTCGGCCTATGTGTTCTGGGCAGTGCATGAGCCTCAACCTGGCGAGTTCAACTTCGAGGGACAGGCCGATATCGCGCGCTTTGTGGAGATTGCAGCCGAGGAGGGCCTCTTTGTGCTCCTGCGCCCGGGCCCATATGTGTGTGCCGAGTTTGATTTCGGCGGCTATCCCTATTGGCTGCAGAAGGACAGCACAATGAAGTGGCGCAGTGACAACCCCGCATTCCTTGCTGCCTGCGAACGTTATCTTAATGCCCTTGGCAAGGAACTGGCGCCTCACACCGTGACTAACGGCGGCAACATAATCATGGTGCAGGTTGAGAACGAGTACGGTTCGTACAGTAATGACAAGGTGTACCTTGGCAAGGTTGCCGAGATGATAAAGAATGCCGGCTTTAACGTCCCGCTGATGACTTGCGACGGTTCGGGCCAGATGCCTAACGGCTACATCCCAGGCATTCTGCCAACCGTTAACGGCGCAGTAGGCGATGACATCATGGCCTCAATCGACCGTTTCTATCCAGGCGGCCCGTATTTTGTTGCCGAGTTCTATCCTGCATGGTTTGACGTGTGGGGCCTTCCTCATTCAGCAGTCGACTACCAGCGCCCTGCCGAGCAGCTCGACTGGATGCTGAGCCACGACGTCTCGGTGAGCATTTATATGTTCCATGGCGGAACAAACTTTGCCTACACGAACGGCGCCAACACAAATAACGGTTCCTATGAACCGCAGCCTACAAGCTATGACTACGATGCCCCGCTTGGCGAGTACGGCAATGCCTATCCCAAGTACTATGCTTTCCGCGAGGTTATACAGAAGAACCTTCCCGAGGGCGTGACACTCCCTCCAGTCCCAGCCGACAACCCGACGACTACATTCGCCGAGGTTGAGCTCACCGAGTGGGCGCCTCTCTCTGCCGCCTATGGCGAGAGGGTAGAGTCGGAGAACACCCTCACAATGGAGGATATGAACCAGGACTATGGCTACATACATTATGAGACAACTGTGCCGGCGCCTGTCAAGGGCAAGCTTGTGATTGACGAGCTGCGCGACTATGCCGTTGTTGTGCTTAACGGCAATGTGGTGGGCAGCATTGACCGCCGCTTCCACCAGAACTCTATTGAGATTGAGGTTGCAGAACCCAATTCAGTGCTTGAAATCCTTGTTGAGAACGGTGGCCGCGTGAACTACGGAAAGGACCTAGTCAACAATCTCAAGGGTATAACAAAGGGTGTTACCCTTGCTGGCGAGGAACTCAAGGGGTGGACAATCACCTCGCTTCCGCTGCACCGTGCCGAGGTTGGCAGGCTTGTGTTCCCAAGGCTGCGCTACGAGGGCAACCTGCCTGGCTTCTACCGCGGTACATTTACCGTTGACAAGGTTGGCGACACATTCATTGACATGACTGGCTGGGGCAAGGGTGCTGTCTGGGTAAACGGCCGCTCGCTGGGCAAGTTCTGGGGCATTGGCCCTCAGCAGACAATGTACCTGCCTGCTCCTTGGATGAAGGAGGGCGAGAACGAGATTGTTGTGTTTGAGATGGAGGCGACTGGCAAGCGTTCGCTGCGCGGCCTTGACAAGCCTATCCTCAATGTGCTTGGTCCCGACAAGAATGCCTTCAAGACTTCACGCAAGTATAACCGTGTTCCGGTTCTCGACGAGTTCGACGGAATATTCAAGGGAACTGTGGAGAAAAAGAGCGGCTGGCAGGAGTTCACGTTTGACGGCATGAAGACATTGCGTCACCTCTGCATTGATATCCAGAGCACCTACGATGGCAAGAACTCATGCATTTGCGAGATTGAGCTGCTCGATGAGAACGGCAATCCCATTGACAAGAAGAAGTGGGAGATTGTGCACACCAACACCGAGGCGCTTGGCGAGGGTGTTGCCGAGGAGATGATTGACGGCGACGAGTCAACATACTGGCACTGTGCATGGAAGAAGGATGTCAAACCGTTGCCTCACCAGGTTATTGTTGACCTTGGCAACATTCGCACAGTGAAGGGATTCCGAATATGCATGCGTGATGTAAAATTGCCCGGCTGTATAAAGGATTTCCGCCTCTATGGCCGTCCGCAGTTCTTCCTTTATGAGTAATGCGGTCTCTCTCATATTGACTTTAGCCCCTTCGGGCGTCGGCCGTTGGTTCGCTCCAGATGACAAATACGTGATTTGGCTGAGTTTATATCAAATAACATAATATATATAAGGAGTGTTGCCTGTTGTGGGCAACACTCCTTATATATATTATGTTATTCAATAGCGATTGTCCTTGCTGTGTTATGCTCGGGAGCACTTGCCTTCTTTGGAATGTGGATACACAGCACGCCATGCTTCACCTTTGCCTGAATCTTTGATGTGTCGGCATTGTCGGGCATAATGAGTGTCTGCTGGAACTTGGTGTATGAGAACTCTCTGCGTATGTAGCGTCCCTTGCACTCCTCCTTCTCATCCTTGGTGTCACAGCCCTTCTCTGTGCTGCAGCCCTTTCCTGCGTTCTCCTTCTCCTTGCTGTCGCAACCGCAGTTGCAGTTCTTTTCCATTGTGATGGTGAGGTCGTTGTCATTGTCAATGCTGATTCTGAAATCGTCCTTGCACATCCCGGCGGCGGCAACCTCTACCTTGAACTCCTTGTCGGTCTCGAACACGTTGATTGCAGGGGCTGTAGCGCTGTTGCGCACGAGAATCTCGTTGTTGAAAAAATCGTTGAAGATACTCGGAATCCAGTGCTGGCCTCCATGTTTCATTGGCATACCCATACTCTTTTCTTTTTTAGCAGTTATACATTATTCTAAAAACGAGCGGCGCCACGGTGCCTGGGCAATAACGGTCCCAATGTGATGCAGGTGTTGACCGGACCGCAGTCTCTCGCTAGAGTGACTTATTGAGTGCCTGCCCGCAGCGGCCGCTCTTGACTATATAATGCCGGCGGCAGCAGGTTGGTTCGCGGGGCAGTGGAGTTTTAGCATAAATTAAGCGGAACAGCTCCATTGTGGCTGTTCCGCGAAATAAGAGATTCTTGCTCTGTCGGGATGAAATATTCGCAATTTGGTTGAATATATATCGAATTCACGTTATATTAGTCAGAATCCTCTGTTGCGCAGCAGCGCGTCAATCTTTGGCTCGCGGCCGCGGAACTTCCTGTACATTGTCATTCCGTCCTCAATGCCGCCTGGGGTGAGCACGTGGTTGCGGAACTTTGCTGCAATCTCCTGATTGAAGATGTCGCCTGTCTCGGCAAAGGCCTCAAAGGCGTCGGCGTCGAGTACCTCGGCCCACATGTAGCTGTAGTAGCCGGCTGTGTAGCCGCCGCCCATTGTGTGGCTGAAGTTTGTCATGCGGTAGCGTGGCAGAATCTGCGAAGGTATACCGCGCTTTGCCAGTCCTGCAGCCTCGAATTCCATTACATTCAGGTTCTCGGGTATCTCGGTGAGCACGTGAAGGTCCATGTCGCTAAGCGACGCTGCAATGTATTCCACGGTAGCAAATCCCTGGCCATACTTTGCGCTCTCCTGTATCTTCTCCACAAGCTCCATTGGGATTGTCTCGCCGGTCCTGTAGTGCTTTGCATAGACTGCAAGCACCTCGGGATGGAAAGCCCAGTGCTCGTTTATCTGCGACGGCAGCTCAACGAAGTCGCGCTCAACGCCGCTTGCGCTGCTGTACTGTACGTCGCGCATGAAGTTGTGGAGCGCATGGCCGAACTCGTGGAACATTGTCTCCACGTTGTCAATGCTCTGCAGCGCAAAACCCTCGTTGTTAGGCAGTGTCATGTTGCAGCTGTTCACTACAATGGGGATAATGCGCTCGCCGTCCTTGTAGCTTTGCGGGCGGAACGATGTGCACCATGCGCCGGCACGCTTGCTTTCGCGCGGGAAGTTGTCGCTGTAGAAGATTGCTAGCAGCCTGCCGTCGCGGTCAATGACCTCATAGGCCTTTGCTGTGGGCTCGTATGAGGGCACCTCTGCTGTAACTTCCTTGAAAGTTAGGCCGTAGAGCTTGTTTGCAACGTAGAAGATTCCCTGCATTACGTTGTTTATTTCAAGGTATGCACGTATCTCCTCCTCGTCAACCGAGTACTTTGCCTTCTTTGCCTTGTCCAGGTAGTACATGTAGTCCCAACCCTCGGGCTCAAAACTGTTGCCCTCTTTGCGTATCTCGGCACGGATGTCATCTATTTCCTCCTTGGCCTTTGCAACAGCCGGTTCCCATACCTGCATGAGCAGGCTGTACACTGCTTCGGGAGTGCTTGCCATGCGGTCCTTGAGTGCCATCTGTGCATAGTTCTCATATCCCATGAGCTTGGCCTTTTCAAGGCGCAGCGCTACAATCCTTGCACAAATATCCTTGTTGTCGTGCTCGTTGCCCTGGTTGCCGCGGTTGTAGTATGCCTCATATACCTTGCGGCGCAGCTCGCGGTTCTCGCAGTACTGAAGCACGGGATTGCAGCTGGGACGCTGCATGTTAAACATCCATTTGCCTGACTGGCCGTTCTCAGCAGCCATCTTTGCAGCAGCGTCTATGTTTGCCTGCGGCAGGCCTTTCAGCTCGTCAAGGCTCTCGGCCACCACAAAGGTGTTGTTGGTCTCGTGCAGCAGGTTCTGAGAGAACTCCAGCTGCAGCATTGAAATCTCCTTGTTGAGCTCGCGCAGGCGTGCCTTGCCCTCCTCGCTGAGTTCGGCACCGCTGTTTACAAAGCGGTCGTATATGTTCTCAAGAACCTTTGCCTGCTCGGGGGTGAGGGTGAGCGTTTCCCTTGAATCGTACACACTCTTTACCCGTGCAAAGAGTCTTTCGTTAAGGTAAATGTCGTCATTGTGTGCCGACGAAAGAGGTGACATTTCCTTCTGCAGCGCCCTGAACGCATCATTCGAGTTGCTGCTCGACAGCGGGCTGAATGTACCGCGTACCTTGCGCAGCAGCTTGCCGCTCTGGTCAAGCGCAACGATTGTGTTCTCGAACGTAGGTGCATTGCTGTCATTGATTATTGCCTCAATCTCGGTTTTCTGCTCCTCCATACCCTTGAGCATGCCCTCGCGGTAGTGGTCGATTGTTATCTCACTGAACGGTGCAATGCCGTGAGGTGTGCTGAACTCGCTGAAGAAAGGGTTTCCCTGCTCCTGCGGCTGCTGTGTGGAGCAACCGCACATGGCCATTGATAAAATTGTCATCAGAATGGTCTTTTTGAATTTCATAAAATGTATGTGTTTGTTGTTATGTCTATTTGAGAGACTGCTCATATGTGCGCAGTGCCTTCAATCTCAATGAGCAGTTCGGGGCGGCAAATGTCCGCAACAAGATAGTGCTTGGGAACGGCAGGGTAGTGCTGTTCCATGTAATTGGCAACAGCGTCAATATCCTGTTCCCTTTTCACATATATACGCAGGACTTGGTATGCTGAACCGTTGTTGGGTACAGGGATATTTTCTTCCGATACAAGCCTGTCCATTATTTCCATTGTCTCGGTGGCCTGTTCAACGGCGTCGTTGCTCAGGTTGCTGTGTTCGCCCTTTATGGCTGCGGTGCCCGAAATGAAAATGTCGTTGCCAAGCAAGCGTGCGCGCTCGAACTTGGGCGTTGTGCGCTCCTGCAGTGCTTTTACTATCTTGCCGTCGAGCACATTCTGCGAATAATTGTGCGCAGCAACCTGCAACGGATTGTCAATGGGCTTGTTCGGGCCGCTGTAGCCTTTTATGGCGCACAGTTCCACCATTATTCCGCCGGCGCTTGTACCAATGCCGGTTGCTGCGGGGTAACCGTTGCTCCAGTCGCTGCCGGCATAGAAAATAGAGCGTGCGTCGTTGAACTCCTGATAGTTCTGCCCGCCGTCAAAGCCCGCGGTTATGTGCTGTATGTAGTTCCACTGGCGGTATATATCGCTGGGCTGGAAACCGTTCTTTTGCAATATGCCGCCGATAGTGGAGAAAATTTCCGTCGATTGTTCAAAGGCGCTTGTCGATATGTCGCTTGGTACAATGCCTTCGGTGATGATTTCCTTGCACTCGCCACGCGTGAGCAGTGTGTAACGGCCGTAGCGCTCAATGCTTGCAGTTGTGTCATCAAGGTAGAGTGCTTCGGCTGCAAGGGTGGAACCTCCAGGCTTTTGTGCAATGTAACTTACAAGCGGCCTTTCGGTAACGAAAAAACTCTCAACGGTTGAACGCAGAATGCCGAGCACCTGAAGGTACTCGCTGTCATTCGCTGCATTGCAGAAAAAGGCAATCTTTAGCAGGCCTTCTCCGCCGGCCTGCTTTAGAATGTCGTGGCACATCTCATCAAGAGTGTTGCCAGCCTTAGATATGATTATCGTTTGTCTTTTTCTGAACATTGGTGCTCCTTGTTGCCTGTGTGCAAAGATAATCAAAATTACTGAAAAATAACAGTGCTGTTCCCCCAATTGTCGGCGGCTGGTTTTTAGGTTTTTGCCGTTGGCGGCCGACAGGCTTTTTTATGCGAGTTTGAAGCGCAGGCGTAGCGTGCCGTTCTCGAACGAGTGGCTTATAATGCGGAACGTTCCAATCTCGCTTGTATTCTCCACATGTGCCCCAATGCATGCGCAAGTGTCATAATCGCCCACGCGTACAATGCGCAGCGTGTCACTTGCGTCGGCAGGCAACTTGCCAAGGTCAACGCCGGCGGGAACGTTGTCGCGCGACACAAATTCAATGGTCACGGGCATGTGCTGGGCAATGACTGCGTTCACACGCTCCTCAATCTCAGCAATATGCTCCTCCGTGGGTGCGCAGGGCAGGGTATAGTCGCACTTGCTCTTCTTGCGCTCAATGTGGGCGTTACGGCTTCGCTCGCACCCGAACATGCGCACCATTGTCTGGTTAAGAATGTGCTCCACGGTGTGCATTGGCGCGATTGACATGTCCTGAAACTTTGCTGCTGGCTGGTTAATTTCCATAGAATAATTGATTGGTATTATTATACAAGGACCTGTCATCTTGAACGAAGTGAAAGATCTCATCAAGGTTTGTTATGAGATTCTTCCGTCGCTTCGCTTTGTCAGAATGACAAAACAACGTTTTGTTATCGACGTGTTTTGCAGCAACAGGTCAAACGTAGCATAGCCGTAGGTTATGCCGTTTGGGTTGCGAAAACCAAAACGAGTCAATGACACTGCAAATATAGAATGACATGCTCATATTTATTGTCATTTTTCGGGGCAAGCCCTCAACAACACGTCTGAACATATGTGAAGAATCTCTTTCTGAGTTTGTGATTTTGTTTGTAAGTATCTCTTTGATGTTTGTTTGGAGATTCTTCCTCCTTATAAGTCGTCAGAATGACAAAACAACGTTTTGTTATCGGCAAGTTTTGCAGCCATTAGTCGCGTGAAGCATAGACGAAGTTTATGCCACGCGGGTGGCTAAAAGCAAAACGAGCCAATGACTTAGCAAATATAGAATGGACTGTGTGTGCAAGCAAGCGGACAACATCTTTGAGTTCGTTGTAATGCTCTATCCTTATCTTGTCGTTTATGGCATATCCTTTTACAATATAGTCTTTCAGTACTCTGTTTGCCCAAATGCGGAACTGTGTGCCTCTGATGGAGTTGACTCTATAACCAACAGATATTATCATGTCAAGGTTATAGTATGGTATCTCACGTGTAACATGTCGTTTTCCCTCTTTTCGAACTTGTGCAATTTTTGCACAGGTTGATTCTCTTTCCAATTCTCCAATTTTGTACACGTTGTTTATATGACGCAGTATAGATGTTCTATCTGTGTCAAACAGCAATGCTATTTGGCTTTGCGAAAGCCACACAGTTTCGTTCTCCAACTTTACATCAAGCGATATAACATTATCCTCGCTCGTGTATATTACAATTGGTGATGCCTCAAACTCTCCGTTATGCATTGGCGGGTACTCCGCCTTATTGTGTCCGTTCAATTGTGTGGGTTCCATTGGTTATTGGTCAATAAGCTAATTTAATTGAATATATGATTCTAGTTAATCATTTCTCTCTCAACTCGTAGCCTACGCCGCAGTCAAGTATAAACTCAAGTGCTTGCTGGAAGATGCTTTCGGCATGTGACGGGGTGCTTTCGAAGGATATTCCGCACTCCTGGTGTATCCTGCCAGGCAAGTCCTCTACCTTTACGTTCAGGCGCATGGCCATCCCGCGTGTGTCGCTTGCGCTTACATGGGCCTCATGGGCGTAGTCCATGCCTGAATCCCTGTCATCTTTAAGCGTGTACTCTATCACAAGCTTCCTTGAACTGTCTATAAGCGCATAGACTGTTGCCTGCACTGGAATGTCGGCGTCAGTTGAGGCAAGGCATTTTTCTGCAATAAACATGGCTGTACTCTCTTTTGGAAATTACAAATATAGCACGTGCCTGGCTCAAATGAAAGCAAAACCGTTCTTTTCTTGGCGCAATAACTGTGGTTTGCTGTACTCGCACAGTTAAAGGGTGAAAGGAGAAAGGTGTGCCCGGAACAAGTACGCGAGTCTAGAGATCCCTCGTCGCTGCGCTCTGTCGAAATGACACGCACGCGGACACGCCTCAGGGACAAAGGCCGCCGAGAGTTTTCCAGGACTCCAGCTTATCGTTGCAGATGAAGCAGGTGAACTGCTTTTCGGCGTAGCGAAGAATCTCATGCACTTGTAGTATAAATGCGAATTCAGTGCTACTATAATTATTCATACTGTACTGCTGCTGCTTGTCTGGCGGATAAGCCTGAAGGATGCGTTCCGTATATCATTGTCGTTCATATTCTCTTCAATATCTCTTGTTATGTTTATCTGTGGGTTCTTTGTCTCATCACAGATAGAAGGGAATGTGTCTTTAATTGCAATGGCATTGACAGTACTCTTTGAGGCTGTAGTGCTAATAATTGCAAATTCAGTCACAAAGAAAGCAGGCTAGTGATTACGGATTGAGTAGCATGTCATCGGTCCTGTATAAAATTAGGGCGGGTGATACTGCTTACAAGCCTGAAGGCGCTGTGTCAAGGCCTTGACACAGCGCCTTCAGGCTTGTTAATACTTGTCGTTGTACGGCTCATCACTCGTCCCTAGCCTTCTTAGATATGAGACAAATCTGTCAAGGACTGGAGTGAGAACGCATTTAAAGATAGACGTCTCTCCAAACCATCTTACCAATGCTGGACTGATTGCATAATATACCTTGATGAACCACCTGCCTATAAGATAATTGTCTAACGTGTTGTCACGAAAACGACGAAGAACCCATACTTCGGGACAATCATATGAACCATAAATTGCGGTAGCGACATAACAGCCTCCGCTAGTTTCTACTTCGGGTTTCTGATATGTAGAATCGAGTTCCTGTATCTTTTGAACGTATTCATCTATGAATTTTATATTGCCATCTTGATCTTGCAGATACTTGACATAGTCTTTATGAATTTCTATAGCGTCTTTCCAGGCAAGGGAAGCGATGCTGCCATATTCATTTCCAAATTTTGAAATGACTAAGTTGCCTAACGAGTACATGACATCAGCAGAGGCCGAGGCATTATTAATGTATTCTTGCAAATAATCATTTTGGATTTCAGTATCTATGCTTTCGTAATAGTCTTTTGCGGCATTAAAGAACATTGATGATATAGACGCCAGCTGCTCATAGATTTCCTGAAGTATATTTCTTTGCCTTTCTTTTTCTACGTTAGTCTTTATTAAGTCCAGTACCTGCTCTTCGCAGTTGCAGATGGAATAGGCTGCTGAGCTTATATTTTCAATTGTGCACTGCATTGCTTGATAATAAGTCACATAGAATGTGGCCTCCCAGCTGTCTGGGTCTTTAATAAGTATCATGTCGTAATACCTGTAAGCATTTTCGCAGTTATTAGCATCTTTTGCTCTTCTTGCAATCTGGTAAAGGTTTGCAAGTTCATCTGAGGTGTCAAGCTTTACCGTGCCTTGAATAATTAGCTTCTGGGCCTCTTCTACTTTTACCTTGCTGCCGCAATATGAACAGAATCCTTCACTTCTGCCGTTGTCTAGCTGAATAGAAGCGCCACAGTTTGGGCATTTTGCGTTAACTACACTCATATTATATGGTTGAATATTATTACTGATAGATAAAAGAGGAAGTATAAATAATCAATTGAATCCTCTATATGTGGAGATACTTATTTACTGCCTATTCTACGTATAGCACCAGTCCCTTGAGGTACTCGCCTTCGGGGTGGTAAATGCTCACAGGGTGGTCGGCGGGCTGTGTCAGCTGGTGCAGTATGCGCACGTTGCGCTTTGCCATTGCTGCTGCGGTGAACACTGCTGTGCGGAAATTTTCCTTGCTCACTACCTGTGAGCATGAGAATGTGAAGAGGATGCCTCCTGGCTGAATCTTCTCTATTGCCTTGGCGTTGAGGCGACGATAGCCTATGAGCGCGTTGCGCAGGCTGTCGCGGTGCTTGGCGAATGCTGGCGGGTCAAGGATTATGAGGTTGTAGTTGTTGCCCATGCGGTCAAGGAAGTCGAACGCGTCCTCGGCATATGCGGTGTGGCGTGTGTCGCCGGGGAAGTTTAGCCTGGCATTTGCGTTTGTCAGGTCAATGGCCTTTGCCGAGCTGTCTACCGAGTGTACAGTCTTGGCGCCGCCCCGCAGTGCGTATATGGAGAAACCGCCTGTGTAGCAGAACATGTTGAGCACCTTGCGCCCTTTGGCATATCTCTCGAGCAAGGCGCGGTTCTCGCGCTGGTCCACGAAGAATCCAGTCTTCTGTCCGCGCAGCCAGTCGATGTGGAACTTCAGGCCGTACTCTGTTGATATGTTGCTTGCGTTGCCGCCCATTATGTAGCCGTTGTCCTTGTTTATGTCGGCCTTGTAGGGGAGGGTGGTGTCCGACTTGTAGTAGATGTTCTTTATCTTGTCGCCAAGCACCTCTTTCAGCGCGTCGGCTATCTGCATGCGGTTCACGTGCATGCCTACGCTGTGGGCCTGCATTACTGCCGTGTCGCCGTAGATGTCCACTATGAGGCCGGGCAGGTTGTCGCCCTCGCCATGTATAAGGCGGTAGGTGCTGTTGTCCTCGCGTGAGGAGATGCCTGTGCGCTCGCGCAGGTCGTATGCCGTTGCGACCCTGCTGTTCCAGAACTGCTGGCCAATGGGCTCGTCCTTGAATGTGAGCACTCGCACTGCAATGCTGCCCACCTGCACATGCCCGCGTGCAATGAACTTGCGGTCATTGGTGTATACGGTAACAATGTCACCCTCCTCGGGCTGCCCTTCAATGCGCTGTATTGCGCCTGAGAATATCCAAGGGTGGAAGCGTTGCAATGACTCTTCTTTCCCTCGCTTGAGTATTACGGCCTTTTCCATTTATATCTAGTTGTTGTTTCTTTCCAGTCTTTTGTATATCTCAAGGCATGCCCATGCGTCGGTGGCGGCGTAGAGCTTCTGCTTGTCGGTGAGGACGTCGTTCTCCCAGTTGGTGAGCTGCTGGCTCTTTGATATGCGCTCCCCGAACACAATAGCGAAGATTTTCTGCAGGCTCTTCTCCTCAATGCCGAACCTTGTGACGTGCTGCTGCAGGTCGAGGAACCCGCCTGCCTTGAACTTGCGGCGGCGGCACAGCATCTGGTAGTCGTCGTGCAGCGAAAGGCCCACCTTGGTTATGGCGCTGTTCTCGAGCAGTGATACCAGGGAGTCGGGCATGCCAGTGCGGTTGAGCCTTATGAGAAAGCATGTATCGGCTGTGGAGAGCTGTATTAGCGCCACCTCGTGCTGCACTCCTTTCCTGAAGGAAGGGCGTGTCTCGGTGTCAATGCCTATGAGCCTCTCGGCCGACAGGGCCTTCACTGCCTTGTCGGTGTCATCGACGGTGTCAATGGTGATTATCCTGCCGCTGAATACCGCTGTAGGCATTCCGGCAATCTCGCTCTTCTCTATGTTTGCACGGTAGACGCTCATTATTCCTCCTCTTCCTCCTCTTCGCCAAATGTGTTGTACCTTACCTCGTGAAGGGCGCGCAGGGTGTTCACCAGTGTCTGTCCCCAGTACTCGCGGAAGTGCTCGCTGCACTCTACAATGGCGTCGTGCATTGTCTCGTTTATGCCCAGCCTGAACAGGCACACGAAGTTCTTTATGTCCTGGTATATGTCGGCAAGGTCTTCCGATATGCTCTTCGTTACAGGCGTGTCGCTGTATTTCATCTCCTCTACAAAGACGTCGAGGTAGCTGTCCTTGCCGGCCATGAGGTCGCTGATTGTCATTCGCATTACCTCGTAGCTGTCCTCGGTGACAAAGTCCTCCAGCCCGTCCTCGCCAATCCTCTCCCCTTCGGGAAGCATCTGTGCCTTGATGTAGAGTAGCGGCAGCAGCTTTAGCAGAGTGCCTGTGAATTCCTTCTGTGTGTGCTCGTTGCAGCGCTCAAGGTAGGCGCAATACTCGGCAGCGACGGTCACGAATTCAACCGTGTTGCGCGAAAAAACTATGTCTTCCCCTGTGTCCATTCCGGTTTGTCTCTTGGTTTTCCTAATTTGCCGCGAAGTTACAAAAAAATAGCGTAGCAGCGAGCCTGTGGTATCCTTTTTTTTACTATCTTCGCGTTTGTAAATTTGTGGACTATGCCCTTTTAAATAATGTATAGTCTACAATCTGTTTTAAATCAGGTATTTGTATAGATACGGCAAGATAATTATGGCAAAGAATGGCAAGAACAGGAACGCTGCGGCAAAGAAGGGGCGGTTTATGAGGCTTAAGGAGTTTTGGGCGAAGGTGAAGGCCTTTGCAGGCGATACGCGTGTCCACTTTATTGCCGGTGCGCTGCTGCTGGCATTTGCCGTGTTCTTCTGCTTCTCCTATGTCTCGTTCTTCTCGTCGGGAGGCGACGACCAGAATGTCCTTGAGGCGCTCTCTTCGGGGCATGCGGCCAAGGCGTCAAACAGTACGGGCATAGGCGGTGCAGTGCTTGCCGAGTATCTTGTCAACGGCTGCTTTGGCCTTGCGTCCATACTGCTTTTCCCGCTGCTTATCGTGTGGGCGGTATCGCTCCTGCATGTGTGCGAGATAAGGTGCAGGCGGTGGACAGTACTGCTCTCTGTCCCGGTCCTCTGGTTCTCTGTGCTCTTCTCGTTCCTGTTTGGCGAGGGGCCTGATTCCTGGCACGTCTCTCCTGGCGGCGGGCATGGATATGCCGTTACCTCGTTCATCGAGCAGTTCCTTGGCTCTGTGGGCGTGGTGCTGCTGCTTGCGGTAACGCTCCTCTTCTATATGATATATGTGACAAGGAATACTATACCCTGGCTCCAGGAGAAGCTTGAGAAGAAACTCAGCAGGAATGGCGGGGGCGAAGAGGCTGCCCAGGCCGGTGAACCCGAGGATGCTGCTGAAGAGGAGGATGATTATGACTGGCCCGATGAAGATGATGAAGAGGATGATGAAGAAGATGATGAGGCGGCCGACAATGAAGACGAGGAGGATGACGGTTCTGCTGGCAACGGTGAAGATGGCGGCCTCACGATTGAGCTGGACATAGAGGAGAATGCCGGGGATGATGACGATGACGTCGCTAGGAAGTTCGACGCGCTCAGCAATAAGGTTGCAGGGACTGCAGGACAGGACAATGCTCCGCTTCCTATGGAGGTAGAGAAGGCCGATGGCGACGATGACATGGGCGGCGACATGCATCGCCCTATTAATCCCAAGGACGAGCTCAGCTACTATAAGCCCCCTACGCTTGACCTTCTTGAGGAGTATGAGCAGACGGCGCAGGCAATTGACCGCAATGAGCAGGCTGCCAATGCAAACAAGATTGTTGAGGTGCTCAAGAACTTCGGTATTGACATAAGCTCGATAAAGGCAACTGTTGGCCCCACCATCACGCTCTACGAGATTACCCCCGCGCCAGGCGTCAGGATTTCCAAGATACGTAATCTTGAGGATGATATCGCAATGAGCCTTTCGGCGCTATGTATACGTATCATCGCTCCAATCCCGGGCAAGGGAACCATCGGCATTGAGGTGCCAAATGCGCACAAGCAGATTGTGCCTATGGCCTCGCTGCTCAACAGCCGCAAGTACAAGGAGACCGACATGGAGCTGCCGCTTGCCCTTGGAAAGACAATATCTAACGAGGTGTATATGGTGGACATGGCCAAGATGCCTCACCTGCTCGTTGCCGGTGCCACTGGTATGGGTAAGTCGGTCGGCCTTAATGCTATCATCACCTCATTGCTGTACAAGATGCACCCGGCCTACCTCAAGTTCGTGATGGTAGACCCTAAGATGGTAGAGCTTAGCCTTTACGGTGTCCTTGAGAAGCACTTCCTTGCCAAGCTCGAAGGCGAGGATGAGCCTATCATCACAGACGTGAACAAGGTGGTGCGCACGCTAAAGTCGCTTTGTGTAGAGATGGATAACCGCTACAGGCTGCTGCAGATGGCGTCGGTGCGCTCGGTAAAGGAGTATAACAAGAAATTCCTGAACAAGGAACTGCTTCCTACAAAGGGGCACCGCTTTATGCCGTACATTGTCGTGATAATTGACGAGTATGGCGACCTGATGATGACTGCAGGCCGCGAGGTTGAGCAGCCAATTGCGCGTATTGCACAGAAGGCGCGCGCCGTGGGCATTCACATGATTATTGCTACACAGCGTCCTACAACCAACATCATTACCGGCACAATCAAGGCTAACTTCCCGGCCCGCATGGCGTTCCGCGTAATCTCGGCGATTGACTCGCGTACAATACTCGACCGTTCGGGCGCCAACCAGCTGCAGGGCAGGGGCGACATGCTCTTCCTTGCAGGCAATGACCCTGTGCGTGTGCAGTGCGCGCTGGTAGAGACCGAGGAGGTGGAGCGAGTGTGCGCCCACATTGCCAAGCAGCAGGGATATCTGCAGGCGTATATACTTCCCGAGCCCGATGAGGCCGCCGACTTCGGCGGCGAGGGCGGCGGCATGCGTGGCGAAATCTCTTCCGACAAGCTCGATCCGCTGTTTGCCGAGGCCGCACGTGCCGTTGTGCTTGCCCAGCATGGCTCTACATCGCTCATACAGCGCAAGTTCAATGTAGGCTTCAACCGTGCCGGCCGAATCATGGACCAGTTGTGCCAGACAGGCATTGTTGGCGAACAGGAAGGCAGCAAGCCGCGTCAGGTGCTATGTGCCGATGAGGCCGACCTTGAGTTTCGCCTCAAGAGCCTGCTGTAGCCTTACATTAAACCTATGCAGCTATGAGAAAGAATTTTTTGCTTCTGTCATTGCTTCTCCCGCTCTTTGCCTTTGCGCAGAATGACGCCGCAGCCCTCCTTGACAAGGTTGTGGCCGGCATGAAGGCCGACGCTGCGCTGCAGCTGGACTATACATATGCCCTGTATGACGAGGAAGAGGTGCCTGTGTATAGTGACAAAGGTATCCTCAAGCTCGATAACGAGCGCTACTCGCTGGACATGGAGAACATGAAAGTGTGGTGCGACGGCGCTACCCAGTGGAGCTATATGGCCGATATTGATGAAGTGTATATAACCGACGCGGGTTCCGACGAGGCGCAGAACCTCTCTCCCTTATATATAATGGAGATGTATCGCGAGAACTACACGCTTGAATTGGGCAAGGGCCCATCGGGCGTGTGCCTTGTTACAATGACTGCCCAGGATGTCGAGGCCGAGGTGAACAAGGTTGAGCTGGTTGTTGAGCCAGGAACATCGCGCCTTGTGGGCATGTTCGTATATATGCCCGGGCAGGGGCATGCCGAGGTGCAGCTTGAGAACTATACCCCCAAATGCAAGTTCGCAAAGGATACTTACCGCTGTCCAGTAAAGGAGTTCCCAACGGCAGAGGTGATTGATATGAGATAAAACCAAAAAACAATAATATTATGGACAAGACAAAGTGTTTGATTATAGGCTCTGGCCCTGCTGGCTACACAGCGGCCATTTACGCTTCGCGTGCTAACCTTTCTCCAGTGCTCATTGAGGGCATGCAGCCTGGCGGCCAGCTGACACAGACAACTGTGATTGAGAACTTCCCGGGTTTCCCTCAAGGTATAACCGGTCCTGAGCTCATGGACAACATGCGCCAGCAGGCAATCAATGTGGGTGCGGATATCCGTTCGGGCAGCGTTACCGATGTTGATTTTGAGCAGGTACCCTACAAGGTTACTCTTGATGACGGCAAGGTCATTGAGGCGGAAACTGTTATTGTAGCGACTGGCGCTGCTGCCAAGTATCTGGGCCTGCCCGATGAAATCAAGTATCAGGGTATGGGCGTGAGCGCATGCGCTACATGTGACGGTTTCTTCTACCGCAAGAAGGTGGTTGCCGTCGTAGGTGGCGGTGACACTGCCTGCGAAGAGGCCAACTACCTGGCGTCGCTGGCAGCCAAGGTGTACCTTATTGTACGCAAGCCATATCTGCGTGCCTCAAAGGCAATGCAGGACCGCACACTTGCCAATCCCAAGATTGAGGTTCTTTTTGAGCATAATACCGAAGGCCTTTTCGGCGAGGATGGAGTAGAGGGCGCACATGTCGTGTACCGCAAGGGCGAGGCCGACGAAAAGCGCTACGATATCGCAATTGACGGTTTCTTCCTGGCTATTGGCCATAAGCCCAACAGCGATGTCTTCAAGAAGTATCTCAAGACCGACGAGACCGGCTATTTTGTCCCGGCCGACGCAAGCGGCGTGAAGACCATTGTCCCTGGCGTGTTTGTTGCCGGTGACGTTGCCGACCCTCACTACCGTCAGGCAATCAATGCCGCGGCCAGCGGCTGCCGTGCGGCAATGGAGGCCGAAAGGTATCTCTCGCACAAGTAACCCAGGGCGTATGCGCCCTCGCACGGCCGCATGTTCTCTCTTGGGAGAGGACTTGCGGCCGCGCAACGCACGCAAGCAAAGAAAGTGGCGCTTTCCGGCGGAAAATATTCGCGGAAAATATTTGCCTAAAAGTTTCGCTGGATAGAAAATATTGCCTATCTTTGCACCCGATTTAGTCCGTAGGGGTTGGAGAAGACGTGCTCACGAAGAGGACGCACCTCGCGGAATTCACAATAAAAGCGAAAAATTAAATGTACGCAATTGTTGAGATTAACGGACAGCAGTTCAAGGCCGAGGCTGGCAAGAGGCTGTTCGTGCACCACATCAAGGGTGCTCAGAATGACACAACAGTGGAGTTTGACCGCGTGTTGCTGTTGGATAAGGAAGGTGCTGTAACTGTAGGCGCTCCTACAGTAGAAGGTGCTAAGGTTGTTTGCTATATCGGCAATGTCCGTGAGATGAAGATTGTCCGCAAGTCTAAGGACGGCCAGAACATCGTTACTACACGCACAATCGACCCTACATTGGTTAAGGGTGACAAGGTGCTTGTTTTCCACAAGCGTCGCCGCAAAGGCTATCGCAAGCTTAACGGTCACCGTCAGCAGTTCACAGAGTTAGTAGTAAAGGAAATTATCGGTTAATCTTTAAAGTTTAGGTATTATGGCACATAAGAAAGGTGTTGGTAGTTCAAAGAACGGCCGTGAGTCAGCAAGCCAGAGACTTGGTGTTAAGATCTGGGGCGGCCAGGCATGTAAAGCCGGTAATATCATCGTACGTCAGCGTGGTACAGTTCACAACCCAGGCGCTAACATCGGCATGGGCAGCGACCACACTCTATACGCATTGGTTGACGGCATTGTAACTTTCAAGCGTGGCAAGAACGACAAGAGCTACGTTTCTGTTACTCCGTTTGCCGAGAACTAATAATTCTTGTCAAACAGTCTATAAGGCAACTCTCCTCTGAGGGTTGCCTTTTTGTTTTTGAGGCTCTAATATTTTTGCCATTATGCTGTTAAAAAATAAAAAAAAGTTGTACTTTTGTAATTATTGCCTTGCGGCAATGACATATTGGGATATCAACTAAAAAACAAAGATATTATGCTAACACTTAAACAGATTGCCCAGGAGACCGGTAAGGTGCTGAAAGGCCTGGAGAAGAAACATTTCAAGAATGCGAAGGAGACTATAGACAAGGTGCTGGAACTTGACAGGGCGCGCCGTGCTGCACAGCAGGAACTTGACAATGTGCTTGCGCAGAACAAGCAGCTTGCCGCAAGGATTGGCCAGCTCATGAAGTCGCAGGCTGTTGACGAGGCTAATGCTGTCAAGGCAGAGGTTGCCGTGCTCAAGGCAAAGGCTGCGGAGCTGCAGGCAAGGATGGACGCTGCGGCCGAAGAACTGCAGCAGGTGCTGTATACAATACCTAACATCCCTTACGACGAGGTTCCCGAAGGTGTTGCTGCCGAGGACAACGTTGTTGAGAAGACTGGCGGAACAGAGACTGTTCTCCCCGAGAATGCGCTTCCCCACTGGGAACTCGCGAAGAAGTATGACCTCATTGACTTTGACCTTGGCGTGAAGATTACTGGTGCCGGGTTTCCTGTCTACAAGGGCAAGGGTGCACAGCTGCAGCGCGCGCTCATCAACTTCTTCCTCGACGAGGCACGCAAGGCCGGCTATGTTGAGATTATGCCTCCTACTGTTGTGAATGCAGCCTCGGGCTATGGCACGGGCCAGCTTCCCGATAAGGAGGGGCAGATGTACCACTGCGACCTTGACGACCTCTATCTTATTCCTACGGCCGAGGTTCCTGTGACAAACATCTACCGCGATGTTATCCTTGACGAGAAGCAGCTCCCCATCAAGAACTGCGCATATACACAGTGTTTCCGCCGCGAGGCAGGCTCTTATGGCAAGGATGTGCGCGGCCTTAACCGCCTGCACGAGTTCTCAAAGGTCGAGATTGTGCGCATTGACACTCCCGAGCATAGCAAGGAATCGCACAAGGAGATGCTTGAGCATGTAGAGGGCCTGCTCAAGAAACTTGAGCTCCCTTACCGCATTCTCCGTCTATGCGGCGGCGACATGAGCTTTACTGCTGCACTCTGCTTCGACTTTGAGGTATATTCTGAGGCCCAGCAGCGCTGGCTCGAGGTTTCGTCAGTCTCTAACTTCGACAGCTATCAGGCCAACCGCCTGAAGTGCCGTTACCGCACTGCCGAGAAAAAGACCGAGCTGTGCCACACTCTCAACGGTTCGGCGCTTGCTCTCCCGCGTATAGTCGCTGCACTCCTTGAGAATAACCAGACACCCGAGGGTATACGCATACCTGCGGCGTTGGTACCTTATTGTGGTTTTGAAATCATAGACTAAAATAAAGTTTTCTAAAAAGACATCTGCTGCGTTACGCGGTAAGGCGTAAATCCTCATTTACGCTCAGTAAACTCCGGTTTCCGCCTTTGCCGCAGGCCTTGTTACCCCGCTTTTTATTGGACTTTATATGGAAATTGTGGAATTTGGTAAGTAAATTATGTTCAAGATAGTTTCAAAAGAGCAGTTTTCGGAAAAGGTTTTCCGTCTGCGTGTTGAGGCCCCGCTTATCGCTAAGGCATACAGGGCCGGTAACTTCGTGATTCTCCGCGTGGGAGAGAAGGGAGAGCGTATTCCGCTCACAATTGCCCATGCCGACCCCGAAAAGGGGCTCATAACTCTGGTTATCCAGAAGGTGGGCCTCAGCTCAAGCCGCGTATGCGACCTTAACGAAGGCGATTATATTACCGATGTCGTTGGTCCGCTTGGCCAGGCAACTCACATTGAGAATTTCGGTACAGTGGTGTGTGCCGGCGGCGGTGTAGGCGTCGCGCCTATGCTTCCGATTGCTGCGGCGCTAAAGAAAGCGGGTAACCGTGTCATCTCGGTGCTTGCAGGCCGCTCAAAGGACCTCATTATCCTTGAGAAGGAGGTGCGCGAGGTTTCCGACGAGGTCATCATAATGACCGATGACGGTTCCTATGGCGACAAGGGCCTTGTTACCGAGGGTATCGAGCGTGTAATCAAGCGCGAGAAGGTAGACCATTGCGTGGCTATTGGTCCTGCAATAATGATGAAGTTCGTGTGCAGGCTCACAAAGCAGTATGAGATACCTACAGTGGTTTCTCTTAACACAATCATGGTAGACGGTACCGGCATGTGCGGTGCCTGCCGTGTGACTGTGGGCGGGAAGACTAAGTTCGTGTGCGTAGACGGTCCGGAGTTCGACGGGCATCAGGTCGATTTTGACGGCATGATGCAGCGTCTTGGCTCGTTCAAGGCCGAGGAGGCACATGAGCTTGAGAAACTGGAGACCGCTGAGTGTGCAAGCGAGTGCGATGACCTCACGAACCGCGATGCTGCATGGCGTGTCGAACTGCGTAACAAGATGAAACCAAAGGAGCGCACAGCGATAGAGCGCTGCCCAATGCCTGAGCTTGAGCCTGCTTACCGTGCGACCAGGCTGCGCGAGGAGGTGAATACCGGCTTTACCAAGGAGATGGCGCTTGTTGAGGCACAGCGCTGCCTCGACTGCCCCAAGCCTGCATGTATGGAGGGCTGTCCTGTAAGCATTAAGATTCCTTCGTTCATAAAGAATATTGAGCGCGGCGAGTTTGTGAAGGCTGCCCAGGTGCTCAAGATGACTAGCTCGCTGCCTGCAGTCTGCGGCCGTGTATGTCCTCAGGAGAAGCAGTGCGAGAGCCAGTGTGTTCACCTGAAGATGGGCCATAAGGCCGTTGCAATTGGTGCGCTTGAGCGCTTTGCTGCCGATTACGCCCGCGAGAGCGGCGAGATGCCTGCGCTGCAGGCTGCTCCTTCGAACGGCAAGAAGGTGGCTGTTGTGGGCTCAGGTCCTGCTGGCCTTTCTTTCGCTGGCGACATGGCAAAGCTGGGCTATTCAGTGACAGTGTTCGAGGCGCTCCACGAGATTGGCGGCGTGCTCAAGTACGGTATCCCTGAATTCCGCCTGCCGAACTCAATTGTTGAGCATGAGATTGAGAACTTGCGTGCAATGGGAGTTGAGTTTGTAAAGGACTGCGTTGTGGGCAAGACAATATCTATTGCCCAGCTGCAGGACGAAGGCTACCAGGGAGTGTTCGTGGCTTCGGGTGCCGGATTGCCTAACTTCATGAATATTCCAGGAGAGAACTCAATCAATATACTCTCGTCAAACGAGTATCTTACCCGCGTTAACCTTATGGATGCCTCTAATCCTGAGACCGATACTCCAATGCACATCGGTAAGCGTGTGGCTGTAATCGGTGGCGGAAACACGGCAATGGACTCTGTGCGCACAGCGCTCCGTCTGGGCGCTGAGAGGGCGATGATTATATATCGCCGCAGCGAGGCCGAGATGCCTGCGCGACTTGAAGAGGTTAAGCATGCCAAGGAGGAGGGTGTCGAGTTCCTCACGCTGCATAATCCTATCGAGTATATTGCCGATGAGAAGGGCTGCGTGAAGCAGATTGTCCTGCAAAGGATGGAACTTGGCGAGCCTGACGCGTCGGGCCGCCGTTCGCCAGTGCCTGTTGAGGGCGCAATAGAGACAATAGACATTGACATGGCTGTTGTCTCGGTAGGTGTCGCTCCTAATCCGCTCGTGCCTACATCGGTCGAGGGCCTTGAGCTCGGCCGCAAGAATACTATTGCGGTAAATGAGAACATGCAGTCATCAATTCCGTTCATTTATGCCGGCGGAGATATTGTACGTGGCGGTGCAACGGTTATTCTTGCTATGGGTGACGGCCGCCGTGCCGCTGCCGCAATGCATGAGCAGCTGAGCAAGTAAGGAACTGCTGGAGTTCTTATAATAAAGATAATTGGAGGTCTCTTTCCTGGGCCTCCAATTTCTTTTAGGCTCAACATGACAGGGTTCTTGTCATGTTGAGCAAAGCGAAACATCTCGGCCGACACCCATTAGATCCTTCGCTACGCTCAGGATGAACTGTGTTAAATTCCAAATAAATCAAGCATAAAATTCGCTATACGCGCAATTATTCTTCACAATGGCGAAAATCTGTTTCAATAGTTTGTTCGCTACAGCAATCAAAGCAACCTTTACAGC
>JAZNUE010000078.1:0-33535 GCA_045592125.1 Bacteroidaceae bacterium
CCGGAGGGGAATGTTGTAAAGAGTAAAATATGTGAAGGCATATCCGATTTTTATGGTTTTGACAGTTGGGACAAATATAACGATGTTACGTTTGAATTGCTCAGCGATACGGTAATGCGTTTTATTCTCGATGATGACAAGGCTTATTGGCCAGATACGGCCTTGATGATTCTTGAAAAACGGGTAAATGTCGAGTTCTCTCAACAGGAGTACCGGAACATGTACAAAGGTGAGTAGTATTAATGTATGTACATAAACAGGTCACAAAGTTTTGCTGCTTTGTGACCTGTTTATGTACAATGTTTTTGATTCATCCATTCTTTCTCTTGTATAGTGCTTTTACCATTTTCGTTAGTTGTTTATGATAGGCAATCCTTCCTGTTGTCCAATGATTTTACATCACCTGTCTAAAAATTTGACAAAACGCAGTGGTTGCGATTTTGTTTAATTTATTGTATGATAATGATTTAATTACTTTGGCACGCTTTTGGCATGTAATCTTGCAGAAACAGCTACAAAGTATGAAAAAAATATTTCTTATAATCGCAGCAGGTTGCATTCTGTCGAATGCCGCACCTGCGCAGGTAATGACAATGGATGAGTGCATGCAGTATGCAGTGGAGCACTCAATTTCGGTGGGCAAGCAGGAGAATGTACTTGATAATGCCAAGATGAACTACAAGCAGTCTGTTGCCGCATTGTTCCCGTCGGTTTCGGCAGGTGTGTCGGCTTCTACAAATTTCGGGCGTTCAATTGACCCCGAGACAAACAGCTATACAACAGTCTCCACATTCGGCAATTCCTATAGTCTCTCGGCTTCAATGCCAATCTTTGCCGGATTGCGTTATGTGAATGCCATCCGTGCGGCAAAGGTAGCACGTGAGCGCGGTTACAGTGACTTGCAGATAGCGCGCGACAGGGTGGCAATGGAGGTGATGAGGGCCTACTCCGATGTAGTCTATTATAAAGGTGCGGTAAATATTGCCGAGGAGCACCTGGACGCTTCGCGGAAGACCCTGCGCCAGGCACAGAAACTCCATGAGCTGGGGCGCAAGAGCGCTGCCGAGGTTGCCGAGGTCGCTGCACAGGAGGCCAATTATGACTACCTGCTTGCCGAGCAGCAGAATAACCTTGCAATGGCATGGATTGCATTGCGTGAGGCGATGAACTATCCTCAGGCCGCTCCGCTTGAGGTTGTCGAGGAGAAGTGGCCTGCTGTTCTCCAGCAGGGACAGCCAATGCTGGATATTGTCGAGCATGCTCTTGAAAGCAATGTCCAGGTTCTCTCTTCGGAACTTGCAGTAAAGGAATCAAGACTGAACTATGCACGTGCAAAGGCTGCATGGTTCCCCACAATAAGCCTTTCGGCGGGAATAAACACAAATTACTATACAAATTTTGACAACAGGCAGGCATATCCCTCTTTTTCATCGCAGTTCTGGAACAACAGCGGCGAATATGTCGGTGTCTCAATGTCCTTGCCAATATTCTCCAATCTTGGGCGCAATGCGTCGGTGCGTTCATCACGCAATGCTTTGCGCAATGCCGAACTTGAACTTGCCGCAGTGCGCAACTCTGTTGAAAGTGAGGTTGTGCAGGCATGCCGCAGGATGGATGGGTACGGTAAACTCTACAATCAGGCTGTGAAGAAAGTTGAGGCCTCGCAATTGGCATATGACGGCATTGCCGCTAAATTTGAGAAAGGTCTTGTAACGGCCATTGAGTTGCAAAGTGCTGCGACAACACTGCTGCAGGCAAAGTCCGACCGTCTGCGTTCACAACTGCAATATATGATTGAGAAACGTATGGTTGACTATTATAGCGGAATACCATTTGTAATTGTAAGAAACGAATAAAATATAAGAAGCTGTTTAAATTTATATCGTTTAGTTTTTTATAGAGCAAAAATAGGATGTTTGCTCCTTTTTAAAGGGCACATAGCGGGTTATGTAACCGCGGAAAAGGTGGAAACAGACATTTTTGAATATAAAAAACAACGAAATAACAGCTTCTGATATAAGAAAAACTTTTATTAGAAATTTAAACAACTTCTAAACTGCTATGGATATAAAATTAGAGAAGAAAACCGGTTGGCGTGCTGTTTTCAGCAAGAAGAGTCTGCCTTATCTGTTCGGAGTACTTATTGTTGTGCTCATAGTATGGTTGCTTTTTAAGGAGAACACGACAACGCTGCGTGTGAACACGGCAACAGTTACTGTATCAAACGTCGAGGAGGGCGAGTTCAACGATTATGTGAGCCTGAGCGGGACTGTGCAGCCAATGACAACCATGCAGCTCTCGCCGCTCGAGAGCGGTGTGGTGGAACGTGTTGTTGCCGAGGAGGGAACGACGGTGAAAGCCGGGGATGTAATCCTTGAGATGTCGAACAAGCAACTGTCAATGCAGATTCTGCAGTCCGAGGCCGACCTTGCCGAGAAGCAGAACATTCTGCGCAATACACTTATCTCAATGGAACAGGAACGTCTTTCGCTCCGTCAGGAGATGCTCATGCTGGACCTTGAAGTTACCCGCAAGCAGCGGGCATACGAGCAGAACAAGGAACTCCTCAATGAGGAACTTGTTGCCCGCGAGGTCTACCTGCAGTCGAAGGAGGACTATGAACTTGCACTCAGCAGGCGTTCCCTGGTGCGCGAGCGACAGAAACAGGACTCTCTCTACCGCACCGTGCAGGTAGCGCAGCTTGATGAGAACCTTCGCTCAATGCAACTCAATATGCAGCTTATACGCGAGCGAGTGGATAACCTCAAGGTAAAGGCTCCTATTGACGGCGAGGTGGGTATGCTCAATGTCGTTCTTGGACAGACACTCTCACAAGGCAGTGCCATAGGTCAGATAAACGACCTCTCGGCATATAAGGTTACGGCAATGGTCGATGAGCATTATATCGACCGTGTGGTTACAGGCCTCACAGCCTCGTTCATGCGTCAGGATAACAGTTACGATATGCTTTTGAGAAAGGTCTATCCCGAGGTGCGTGACGGAAAGTTCAAAGTGGACCTTACGTTCGGTGGCGAACTTCCCGACAACATACGCACCGGTCAGACATATAATCTCAATCTTCAGTTGGGGCAGCCTGTCGAGGCTGTCTACATCCCGCGAGGGGCGTTCTTCCAGAAGACAGGCGGGCGTTGGATATATGTTGTGGATGAGACAGGCGAGAAGGCCTACCGCCGCGATATACGCATAGGACGTCAGAACCCAAGGTATTATGAGATTCTCGATGGCCTTGCACCCGGCGAAAAGGTGATAACATCATCATACGACAATTTCGGTGACAACGAAGTGCTTATTTTAAACTAACCAAAACAGAACAATTAAAAAATTACTATGTATCTCAAGAACTTTATAATGCTTTTGAAAAGGTACACGACCTCTTCATTGCTTAACATACTGGGTATGGCGGTTGCCTTTGCGGCGGTCTACATCATAATGGTGCAGGTAAACTATGACCTCTCATACAACAAGGCCATTCCCAATGCAAGGAACATATACCGCCTTGAATATCCCCACTGGGCCGAAGAGGGATACTGGAGCACCACGTGGGCTCGCCAGTTGCCCGATGACCTGTGCAATGGTGTACCCGAAATAGAGAAAAGTGCTACAATATGGCCAACAGGGCATTACAACATCAATTCCGATTACTCACGGAAGAGCGACAAGGGAATAGAGTATCTCTATTTCGACTTGTGCGAGGCGGAGCGTGAAGGACTTGATATCTTCGGGCTTGAGATAATTGAGGGCTCGCTTGACAATTTCCTCGACCATTCCACATTGGTACTGAAGGAATCTGCGGCAAGGAAATTCAACATCTCGGCCGGTGATGTGATATGCTATGGCCGCGAGGCAAGCGAGGAGAATACAGCAACGGTCATTGCAATATGCAAGGACACGCCCTCGCCCAGCATTCTTGATGAGTGCGACGGTTGGGGAGGAATGTTCCCGCAGGAGGATGACAACCCTAACAACTGGAACAACCCCTATTATTTGGTGTTGGGTGATGGGGTGTCGCCCGATAATGTCTGCGATAAACTGAGGAACAATGTTGTTGAATCGCTAAGAGCCCAGAACGTAAGTGAAGAGGATATTGCCGAATTCCTCAGACGTGTCAATCCACGTCTTAACCCGCTCACAGAACTATATTTCTCAAACGATGTCAGCGGTTCTGCGCACGCAACCGGCAATAAGGCCACAACATATACGCTCCTTGCCATTGCAGTACTTATAATGGCCATTGCGCTCATAAACTTCGTCAATTTCTTCTTTGCACTCATTCCTGTGCGCATAAAGACAATAAACACATGTAAGGTGTTCGGAGCATCATCCTTCACCCTGCGCCTGAACTTTGTATTTGAGACAGTGGGCCTTGTGCTTGTAGCTCTCTGCGGTGCAGCGGTTATTGTAGGCATGTTCATGGAGACACCGCTTACCGAGCACATATCAACCTCAATAGCATTCGGCGACAATGCAGGTGTTGCAGTGGCAGTCGCTGCTGTCGCTCTCGTTACAGGAATAATCGTGAGCATATACCCTGCATGGTACATTACCCGTTTCTCGCCGGCTATGGTAATGGGAGGTTTTCAGGCCACGGCGCCGGGCAGGCGTTTGCGCTACACGCTTGTGGCCGTGCAGTATACCATTTCGATAACGCTTGTCATCTGTTCGCTTTCAATCTACAGGCAGTATGATTACATGCTCACACATGACATGGGCTTCAACAAGAACAATCTTCTTGTGGTAAACCATCTGCCGGGCGAAACGGTATTCGAGTCCTATGACCAGGAGAATGGATTGTCTTACGGCAGGCGCGACGCCTTTGCCGGGAGCCTGATGAAGAACCCCGAGATAGAGGATGTCACTTTTGCCGACGGTTCATTCATCCAGCTATCGAGAATGCAGTGGGGGCGCGGTTTCAACGACCAGAGCATATATTTCCAGGTATATCCTGTTTCGTGGGACTTCCTACGGTTTATGGGGATTGACATAGTCGATGGCCGCGATTTCCTCAGCAGCGATGAACGCAATGCAAACGGTGCGTATATATTCAACGAGGACGCCGCACACAAGCTTGGCCTGAAGGTGGGCGATGTCATTTCGGGTCACCGTTCAGGTACCGAGGTGGTAGGTATATGCAAGGATTTCAACTTCCGTCCCATGCAGTACAACATTGAGCCTTTCGCGTTCTACATCTTCGGCAAGTATCCTTGGCGTGTGATGAATAAAATGTATGTACGTACAACACCGGGAGCAGATGTTGCTGCTGTGCGTGAGTTCATAGCCAAGACAATTGCAGAGTATGCGCCCGACGTGCCGGCCGACAGTTACGATATCTCATTCTTCGACTCCGAACTTGAGAGCAATTACAAGAAGGAAAGCAAACTGGCTTCACTTATCATCCTTTTCACGGTACTTTCGATATTGATTTCGATAATAGGAGTCTTCGGCCTTGTACACTTTGAGACACAGTACCGCCGCCGCGAGATAGGAATACGTCGTGTACATGGCGCAGCGGTGAGCAGCATACTGGCAATGTTCAACGGCAAATATCTTAAAGTGCTTGCAATATGTTCTGTAGTTGCCGTGCTTCTCGGTTTTGTGATAATCAAGTACTGGACAGAGCAGTTTGTCTATCAGGCGCCTTTTGCCCTGTGGGTATATCTGCTTGCCATAGCATTGGTTGCCCTCATAACAGTGCTTACCGTCACTGCCTGTTCATACAAGGCCGCTAATGACAATCCTGTCGAAGCAATAAACAAATGATAAAAAGACTATTATGTATTTAAGGAACTTCATAATCTTGCTGAAAAGGTATATCACTTCTTCTGCACTGAATATACTTGGTATGGCGGTGGCCTTTGCTGCGGTATATCTTATCGCAGTGCAGGTAAAGTTCGACCTGTCGTATAACCGTGTTATCAAGAACTCGGAGCGTATATATCGTTTGGAGCATCCTTCGTGGATAGGTGACGGCAGTTGGGATTTCAGTTGGAACCGTCAGACACCGGATGGAATGTGTGCCGTTTGTCCTGAGGTTGAGGCGGGTGGCTCAATTTATGAGTTACAGAATGCAATGTACTACTCTGGAGATGTATCTGTAAAGCGTAATGGTTCAATTGAGAATTTTGTCATCAAATTTGGAGCTGCAGAACCTGAGGTACTGGAGGTTTTTCCTTTTGAGTTTATTGCCGGCGGTACGTCATCATTCCATACCGAGTATGACATTATCATCACAGAGAGTATTGCCAATGGATGTAATATCTCAGTGGGAGATAAGTTGCATTATGGCCGGAATGCCGACAGTGAATTGCTTTTTACGGTTGTAGGTATATATAAAGACTTTCCACGCCCGTCTACAATTGCCATGTCTGATGGTTTTTGCTATATGGCAAAGGCAAAACCTGAAGAAGAGGGTAATTGGGGTACTCCATACTATGTACTGTTGAGAGAAGGTGCTTCGCGCGAGGATGCCGAGGCGAAAATGTATCAGTATGTTATTGACGATTGTCAAAAGAGAGGACTGAGTGAGCATGAGGCAGAGGTTCAGATTTCGCGTATCAAACCGCGCTTAATGCCTATCAACGAACTCTTTTTTGCAGAGGATACCCATAATATTGGAATATCAGGCAGTCGTACGACAACATATACACTCATTGCAATTGCTGTATTGATTCTGGTTATCTCGTTTATCAACTTTGTAAACTTCTTCTTTGCTTTGATTCCGAGTAGAATCCGTGCCGTAAACAATTACAAGATTTTCGGTGCGCCAATAGCAAAACTGCGTCTTAATTTCCTGTTTGAGACAATTGGGCTGATTCTTGTATCACTCATTGTTGCAGCAGGCATTGTGGCACTGTTTGCTGATACACCACTTAAAGAGTATATCTCGACTTCGGTTGCCATCAACGAGAATTGGTCGTTGGCAGGTGCAATTGCTTTGGGTGTAATTCTCTTCGGTGCAGTGGTTTCGTTATACCCTGCGTGGTATATTACCGGATTCTCGCCTGCATTTGTTGTCAAAGGTGATTTCTCTGCATCAAAATCAGGTCGTATCTTGCGCTATACGCTTGTAGGAGTGCAATATTTCATCTCCATTACATTGATTATTTGCTCGTTTTTTATCTACCGTCAGCATCAATATATGCTTACGCGTGATATGGGTTTTGACAAAGAGAACATCTTGACAGTAGAAATACCATACGAAGCGACTTATGGCTGGACAAAAGAGGATGGTATCACAATGGACTATACAAAGCGCAATGCTTTGGAGGATAAACTCAGACAGAATCCTCAAATTAGAGATGTTGCTTGGGGACAGGGAGAGTTTATTTCTGGCGGTAGTAGGGAGTGGTCGCGCAAGACCGAAGATGGACAACATGTCACTTTCAGAGTATATCCGGTATCTTGGAACTTCTTGCAGGTAATGGGGATTGACATTGTCGAAGGCCGTGACTTTCTCTCTTCTGATAATGAGGTGATGACAGGTGCAATGATATTCAACGAGAAGGCTGCTAAAGACATGAATCTTTCTCCTGAGAGTAAAATACAAGGTCATATCAGCAACATGCAGACACAAGTAGTCGGTATTTGTGAGGATTTTGATTTCCAATCAGCCCAAAACACCATTAAACCGTATGTTTTTGTTGTCTTTGGCCAGTATGGTTGGGACTTGCCTCGCAGGGCATATATACGTACTGTTGCGGGTGCCGATATTGCGCAAGTAAGAGAGTATATACACCAAACGATTGTTGGTTTTTCTCCCGATGTTGTGCAGGAGAATATTAATGTAAGATTCTTTGATGATGAGATTGAATTTATTTACCAGAAGGAGGATAAACTTTCGACACTTGTTACGCTATTCTCGTTCTTGTCGATTATTATTTCAATTATCGGAGTATTCGGTCTGGCACTGTTCGAAGCACAGTATCGTCGCCGCGAGATAGGCATCCGTCGAGTTCATGGAGCAACAGTGAGTGAGATACTTGCTTTCTTCAACCGCAAATACCTCTATATCGTGGTTCTCTGTTCGGCAGTGGCAATACCTGTGAGTTATTGTATAATCGACAACTGGATGCAGCTGTATGTCTATCGCACTCCAATGTCGTGGTGGGTATATGCTTTGGCAGTGGGAGTAATCCTGTTGATTACTATCGTTACCGTTTCTCTCCGCTCGTGGAGTGCAGCGAATGAGAATCCTGTCAATGCTATTTCGCGGTAAATAAAAGAACGAGATTCTTTCCTTCGGTCGGAATTGCATATATATTGCATTTTGTCATATTGAGCGAAGCGAAATATCTCAAAAGATAAGACAATTAACATTAATAACTAAAAAAATACGATTATGCTTAAAGTAGAAAATTTGAAGAAGAGTTTCTTTACAGAAGAGATTGAGACCATTGCTCTTAACGGTGTTTCTTTTGAAGTGAAGGAGGGTGAGTTCGTGGCTGTTATGGGCCCCTCTGGTTGCGGAAAGTCAACGTTGCTCAACATCTTGGGACTGCTCGATAACCCCACGGGTGGAACATACACCTTGCTTGACAAGGAGGTTGGCAACCTGCGCGAGAAGGAGCGTACACAGTTCCGTAAAGGCAATCTCGGCTTTGTGTTCCAGTCATTCAACCTCATCGATGAGATGACAGTATTCGAGAATGTCGAGCTTCCGCTTGTATATATGGGCGTGAAGGCCTCTGAACGCAAGCAGCGTGTCAACGAGATTCTTGAGCGCATGAATATCTCGCACCGTGCGGGGCACTTCCCGCAGCAGCTCTCCGGTGGTCAGCAGCAGCGTGTGGCAATTGCCCGTGCCGTAATATCCAACCCCAAGCTTGTCCTTGCCGATGAGCCTACCGGAAACCTCGACTCAAAGAACGGTCAGGAGGTAATGCACCTTCTTCAGGAACTCAACCGCGAAGGTACAACCATCATCATGGTTACACACTCCCAGCACGACGCGCAGTATGCATCGCGTACTATCTGCCTGTTCGATGGACAGATAGTTACTGATGTGGCAAACAAACTGTAAGAAAACCATTGTACCGGGCAAATACTGCGTTACGCTCGTTCCTGCGGTGCTCATTTACGTTTAGTAAACTGCGCGTACCTGTCATCCTGACCGTAGGGAAGGATCTTAAAAAAGGATGATGGCGCATGCGAGACATCCCAAACAATTGAACTGAATTTAAACCGCTTTTTATGCAAACACTGAGTTATTCATTCCGTTACCTGTTGAAAAGACGTGGCAACACTTTGGCAAGGGTTCTCTCCTTGTCATTGGGTGTGGCTGTAGCGCTTCTTGTATTCTCATACGTGGGGCTTAACTTCTCTTTCAATAAATTCTTTCCCAACAAAGAGAGGGTGTTCCAGGTGTGGGAACAATCGCCGAAGATTGGCGGAATGGCACATAAACTGGTTAAGCCGCTTGCTCCGAACCTTGTCGCTGATATACCCCAGGTTGAGGCTGCTGTACACTTCATTGAGGTGCAAAAGATATTTGGCACTACAGACAATCTTATGGAGGCTACAGCATTACAGGCCAATAGCACTCTTTTCGATGTCCTTGACTTTGGGGTTATCAGTGGCGACCCTCACCGAATACTGAGCAGTGAGGGTAAAGCCTCCGGCGAGATAATGATTTCGGAGCGTCTTGCCAAAAAGATGTTCGGCGATGAGGACCCGCTTGGCAAGAAGTTGGGACTGGACGTCGTTGCCGGTGTATTTGAAACTCCGCGTGTGAACCAGTCGATAGGCGACTTTGATATACTTGAGCACTTGCCGTATGATGAGGATGATGAGATATGGACCGGTCAGGACAGCTATACGACGTTTATAAAACTATGCGAGGGTGCCGATATTGCCGAAGTTGAGGCTGCAATGCCTGAATTTATAAGAAAGCATGGCATTGAGGAACATTGCAAGGAGTGGCAGATTACATACTGTTTTGTACCGCTCACATCTACAATCTATGTAGAGAGTGATGTAATGCAGATGCAGATGATATATTCGGCAATAGCCTTGGTGGCTCTCATTGTAGCGTGCCTCAACTATGTGCTGTTGACAATATCCTCGCTTGCAGAGCGTAGCCGTACAATAGCGACAATGAAGTGTAACGGTGCTTCGCGCGGGACGGTATTCAGCATGCTGCTCGCCGAGACGTTCCTCATACTGCTTGTTTCTGTGGCTGTTGCCGTCATTCTTATAACAAGCCTGCACAGCCAAATATTCGACCTCTTCGGGTACAGGATAATCGACCTCTTTGCACCGGAGCGTATATGGATACCTCTTGTCGTGTGTCTGTTGGCTTTTGCGGTAGCAGGTATTGTGCCGGCTGTGATATTCTCGGCAGTGAGCATAGACTATGCTTTCCGCCGTGGCGGGGACAACAGGGCGTGGTGGAAAAAGTCACTGCTCTTCCTGCAAGTGACAATGGCTGTTGCTGTGGTGATATTTCTCATGGTAAGCAACAGACAGGTGTCTTACATCATGAATTCCGATTATGGCTACAAGTTCGACAGGCTCATGGCGCTTGAACTCTCTACTGAGATTAAGAATGCCGGGGTAATAGCCGACAAATTGCGCAGTTTGCCTTTTGTAGAGAATGCAGGAATGTCATCTTCATCGCCCTTGTCGGGATATTCGGGAATGCCATGCGTGGATGAAGAGGGTAACTTGCTCTTTTCGTGCCGTTGGGATATAGTCGATGAGAATTATATACCGTCAATGCAGATGAGGATTGTGCAGGGACGTAACTTCCTGCCGGCCGACGGCGCGGACAAAGTCATTGTAAACGAGACGTATGTCGAGATGCGCGGGTGGAAAGACTCTCCCATAGGCAAAATCATATACGACAGTTCAATGGTGCCTTTTGAGATTGTGGGTGTCGTTGCCGACTACCGCATGATGAGCAGGGGTGTGGCACTGCCTATTTTGCTGCATACGGTACCTTACTTGAGCGACCTGGCTCCTGAATACAGGGTAGTGGTACTCTACAACATTCTGCTTGATGAAATCAACAGTGGGAATGTCAAGGCGCTTGATGAGGCGATATCATCAATCTATGAGGGTACATACAAATACAAGATTATCCCTTACAGCGAGTGGATAGATATAACGTTTGCTCCTGTAAAGCGCATGCGCAACGGAATGGCTGTAGTGGCTTCTGTTGTGCTGCTCATTGCATTCATTGGCCTGAGCGGTTACCTGCAGGGCGAAATGGCGCGCCGCCGCAAGGAGATTGCCGTGCGCAAGGTGTGCGGAGCGTCGACAAGCGAGGTTCTGGTAGTTCTTGGAGCAAGGCTGCTGTGGATTGTGCTCCCGGCTGTAGTGTGTGGTGTTGCCATTGCGGTGCGGCTGAATGAGGAGTGGCTCTCCACACTTGCGCAAATGCGTTGCAGTGTGCCCGTATGGATATATATTGCAGGTGCTTTGGCGGTGGTTGCTTTTGTGTATGCGGTGCAGCTGTTGCTCTCGTGGCGTGCCGCAAACGAGAACCCTGTGGAGATGATAAAAAGGAATAATTGAGTAACTGTCATTGACTCGTTTTGCTTTTCGCAACCCAAACGGCATAACCTGCGGCTATGCTGCGTTTGACCTGTTGCTGCAAAACTCGTCGATAACAAAACGTTGTTTTGTCATTCGAGTGTATGCGAGAAATCTCAAAACTAAAAACACTAAGATTATGAAAATAGCAATAAAGAATTTTATAACCACACTCAAGCGCTTTAAGGTAGCCTCGGTGCTTAACATAGCAGGCTTGGCATTGGCCTTTGCTGCCTTCTACATTATAATGGCACAGGTGTACAGTTCCTTTACTTTCAACAAGTCAATAAAGGACAATGAGCGGGTGTATATGCTTTCGCCCTATTATGAATTCTTTGGAGGCTGGGGCGAGAATGTGCCGAATCCGGTCTCTTATGAGACTGCCGAGGCGTTGCCTACAGTGGAGGCCATTGCCTCTTTGAAGATAAGTGACCATGCTGTGTGGTCCGATGGTGATGGAGAGGCTAAAAAATATGACTATTTTGTATCGTGTTGCAATGCTCCGATATTGGATGTGTTCTCTTTTAAGTTGCTTGTGGGCAGTGCCGATGATTTCAAACGCATGAATGCTGCTGTGGTGTCGGAGAGTGCGGCAAAGGTCATGGGCGTTAGTGTAGGTGATGTGATATATACCGAAACGGGCAGTCTTAAACCGGAAACTCCGCTTACGGTCGTGGGTATATTTGAGGATTTTGCTGCCAATACAATTCTTGGCGGGCGTCACATATTCCGTAACGACAACCGTGAGCAAGGTATGGATAACAGCAATTGGAACTATTCGGTATTTGTAAAACTGCATGAAGGTGCCGACCCCAAAGAATATGTAGAACTGTGGAGCAAGAAATTCCTTGAGTTCAACGAGAAGCGTCTTGCCGAATATGTGGCAGCGACAGGCGAAGAACTTAACATGACCGAGGAGGAGAGGGCAGAGCGTTTCAACATGCCAGTCAAGCTCATTCCAATGGATGAGTTCTACTTTACAACGGAGTTCGAGATGTATCCTAACGGCTCTTGGGGTACAACAATGACTCTGCTTGCCATTGCCCTTGTGATTGTGCTTGTGGCGTTCATAAACTTTATAAACTTCTTTATGGCCCTTGTGCCTGTGCGCATACGCACTGTAAACATCTGCAAGGTGTTCGGTGCCGGACAGGGGACATTGCGCATGAACTTCTTCTTTGAGGCAGTGGGCCTGGTTCTTATAGCATTGGCTATAGCGCTCTACATTGTATCGTTTCTTGACGGAGGCTTTATTAGCGAATACATAAGTTGCCCGCTGTCTGTTGGGGAGAATATAGCGACGCTCGTTGTCGTGCTTGCTATCGCAGTGGGGATAGCGGTCGTTGCGGCAGTGTACCCGGCATTCTACATTACAGGGTTCAATGCCTCGCTGGCTGTAAAGGGCGGCTTTGCTTCATCAAAGGCGGGGCGTGTATTGCGTTCGGGTCTTGTGTCGTTGCAGTTCATAGTGTCAATGGTGCTCATGGTGCTTGCACTTGTGTTCTCATTGCAGTACAGCCACATGATTCGCTACAATGTGGGCATAGAGCGTGAGAATATCCTTGAGGTAAACTGTTATGACCTTTCGGCTAAGGAAGGACTCTTTATAGAGGAACTCGAGAAGATTCCCGGCATTGCTGCTGTAACATCATCAGTTAATCCGCTTTTTGGAAACAGTCACTCGTGCCAGGTCCGTACGATAGATGATGTAGATGTAGAGATGAGTATATGGTTCGTCAGGTATAACTTTACCGATGTGTTCGGTATCCCGTTGATTGCAGGGGAAGGAATAACGAAAGAGAGGAACGGCTATCTGATAACCGATTATACTGCCAAGGCCACAGGTCTTGGTGTCGGGGACAAGTGGAGCGGTATGGACATTATAGGTATAATACCGCATATAAATCTTATGGGTGCCAATAGCCCTAACGGGAACACTTTGCTTCTCGGTAATCACAATTACGTCAACGGTACATATTATGTGCGTTTGAACAAGAATGTTGATGTTGAGGCTGTGTGCAATGATATAAGACAGGTAGCCGGGAATATTGAGCCCAACAGCAGTGAACCCAAGATTGAATTTGTGAACGACGCCATTGCAAAGGTCTATGGTGATACCAAGAAGCAGACTGTAATGATTTCTCTCTTTGCGCTCATTGCCGTTGTAATATCGTTGATGGGTGTGTTCGGCATTGTGCTCTTCGAGACACAGCACCGCCGCAGTGAGATTGCCGTGCGCAAGGTCTATGGTGCGTCATCGGGCAGTGTGGTGACAATGTTCAACCGCCGTTATCTGCTAATAGTGGCAGTTTGCTTTGCTGTGGCTGCGCCGGTGGCGTGGGTTATTGCAAGCAACTGGCTCCAGGGATTCATCAACCGCATTGAACTGTCATTGTGGCTGCCGCTTGCAGTGTTTGCTGTTGTGATGCTGTTGACTGCATTGCTGGTTACATTGCGCTCGTGGAAGGCTGCGACGGAGAACCCCGCCGATGTGGTAAGGTCGAATTAATGTTAAATGCGTAATGAGTAAGGACCTCCGCTGTGTTAGGATGACATAGCGGAGAGTTCAAAATAAATTTAAAACAGTTTCAAAGAATAACAAGTATTGTTGTTTCTGATTAATATTATTAACTTCGCGCTATGGCAAAGAGAGGAACATTACTTATAGTCGATGACAACAGAAATATTCTGTCGGCGGTTAAACTGCTCGCCGAAGGTTATTTTGCGAAGGTGGTGACACTCTCTTCGCCAACGACGCTGCTTGCGACAATAGCGGCAGAACAGCCCGATGTGCTATTGCTTGACATGAACTTCAATGCTGGAATAAACACGGGCAATGAGGGTATATTCTGGCTAAAGGAGGCCAAGGCAAAGTTTCCGCAATTGAGGGTAGTGCTCTTTACCGCATATGCCGATATCGATCTTGCCGTAAAGGCCATGAAGCATGGTGCGTTCGACTTTGTGGTGAAGCCTTGGAACAACGATAAACTCGTTGAGACGCTAATGAACGCATTGGACAGTTCCAAGGAGAAGGGCAAGAAAGGCACAAAACCGGTGCGCAAGGAGGTCCCTATGTTCTGGGGCGCGAGCGCCGAGATGGAGCATATACGTGCCTTGGTAGAGCGTGTGGCTGCAACCGAGGCCAATGTCCTCATTACTGGCGAGAACGGGACAGGAAAGGAACTGCTTGCCCGTGAGATACACCGCCTCTCGCCACGCTGCGGCAAGGAGATGGTATCCCTTGACATGGGCGCAATACCTGAACCGCTTTTCGAGAGCGAGCTCTTCGGGCACAAGAAAGGCGCTTTCACCGACGCCTACAGCGACCGTGACGGCAAGATGGCGGCAGCAAACGGCTCAACGTTCTTTATGGACGAGATTGGCAACCTGCCGCTTCACCTGCAGGCAAAGATGCTTGTTGCGCTGCAGAACCGCATGGTTACCCCTGTTGGCGGCAATGTTCCCCAGGCGATAGATATACGTCTGGTAGCGGCAACCAACCGCGACCTTTTTGCAATGTCCGAGAAGGGGGAGTTCCGCCAGGACCTTCTCTATCGCATAAACACCATTCACATTAACTTGCCGCCACTGAGGAGACGTGCAGTGGATATTGTTCCGCTAGCAGGGATTTTCCTCAAGCACTATTGCGAGAAGTATGGCAAGGAGCCTATGGGCATATCACAGGAGGCTGCCGCCAGGCTCACGGCACACACCTTTGAGGGCAATATCCGTGAACTGCAGAATATAATGGAGAAAGCGGTAATAATGTGCGACGGCGGCGAGATACTGCCCGGGCACCTGCAGCTTCATGTCCCGCAAGGCCAGGTGCGGAGCGCTGCCACAACGCTTGAGGACCTGGAGCGCGCCGCTATTGCCGAGGCCATAGAGTCGTGCGGCGGCAATCTATCTCTGGTTGCTCAGAGACTGGGCATAACGCGCCAGACACTGTATAACAAGATTAAACGTTACGGGCTATGAGAAGACGCAGGCTGCCGCTTTCTGCCCCGTTGCTGCTCGTTGCCCTCCTGGTGGCAGCGAGCGTGCTTTTCGGGTGGATTGCAGCGCGCGGATACCATGGATTCCTTTTCCCCGCAGGCGTGCTTGTGCTGTTTCTTGCATGGAGGCTTGCGGGTGTATACCGCAGTATTGTCAAGAATCTTGACTTCATCTTCAGTGCAGTGCGCAACAACGACTTCTCGTTCCGTCTCGTCGACAACCCGTTCCGCACCGGGCACGCTGTTGTGAACTACTCGCTTAACAGGATAAAGGATGTGCTTGACGAGGCCAAGGTAAAGGCAGCAGAAAAGGAGAAGTATTTTGAGACAGTAATAGAATGTGCGAACATAGGTATCCTCATCTTGCTTGAGAACGGTACGGTAAAGCAGTACAACAGCAAGGCCATGACGCTGCTTGGCGTGCCCATGCTGAGCCATGCCGACAGGCTGCGCCCGATATCGCCCGACCTTGCCGACACTCTTCTTGCCATTGCTCCAATGGAGCAGAAGGGTGTGTGCATTACGGCCGAGACGGGTGACGTGAACCTGCTGCTAAGCTGCTCGGCAATGCAGCACGAGGGGCACATGCTGCGGGTGGTCTCGATTGAGAACATTGACAGCGAGCTCGATACGCATGAAGGGCTTGCATGGGAGAAACTGACACGTATACTCACGCACGAGATAATGAACTCCCTTGCCCCTGTGACATCAATAAGCAGCACCCTGCTTCACAACAGGGATAATGCCGAGGTGCTGCAGCAGGGGCTTGAGACAATACACAGCACTAGTGACAGGCTGCTGCAGTTTGTTGACTCGTTCCGCTCGGTAACTCGCATACCGCCTCCCGAGAAGTCACCGCTATATCTGCTCGACCTGCTTAACGAGGCGTGTGCTCTCACCGCGCACGGGAAGGTGAGGCTCTCAATTGCTGTAGACCCTGCCGACACCATGATATATGCCGACAGGGGGCAGCTGCTGCAGGTTGTCGTGAACCTTGTGAAGAATGCGGTTGAGGCATGCGTGGCCTGTGGCG
Source organism: Bacteroidaceae bacterium (assembly GCA_045592125.1). GTDB lineage: Bacteria > Bacteroidota > Bacteroidia > Bacteroidales > Bacteroidaceae > HGM04593. Next base: position 16,579 of record JAZNUE010000078.1, read on the forward strand.
GCGAGCAGTGGATTGAGATTCGCTCTTATATTGCCCATGACGAGAAAGTCTGCATTGAGGTGAGCAACAGCGGCGGCGCTATCCCTGCCGATGTGGCAGCGGACATATTCACTCCTTTCTTCACTACCAAGCGTGACGGTTCAGGCATTGGCCTTGCTGTCTCAAAACAGATTATACGCCTGCACGGCGGCACTCTCACCCTGTCGCATAACAGTGACGGGCGTGTGACATTCCTTATAGTGCTTGAGTGATATGCGGCGTCTGGGGTGAATCAGGCCCCAATGCTCTTCAGTGCCTGGATGAGGCGCATGTTGTCATTGTGCCCGCGTACCGCTATGCGCATGTACTGCTTGCCGTCGAAACCGCTCTTGCCCGAGCAGTCGCGCAGCAGGATGTTGTGCTCCTTGAGCATGCGCAGCACAAGGCCGTTGGCCGTGTAGGGCGGCAGAACCTCAACAAGGAAGTAGTTTGCCTGTGAGGGCATTACGCGCAGGTAGCCTATTGTGCGCAGCTGCTTCTCAAAGCTGTCGCGCTCCTCGATGAACCTGTCGCATGCACGGAAGTAGTCGCCCTCGTACTTGGTGAATATTTGCATGAAGAACTCGCAGAAGGAGTTTATGTTCCATATGCTCACCATCTTCTTTATCTGCGATATTATGCCGCTGTCGGCAGAGCAGAGTATTCCAAGGCGTATTCCGGGAACGCCGTAGCTCTTGCTTATTGACTTCATTACGAGCATGTGCGGGTATTGCTCGAGCGTGGCGTTGCGCAGCAGGGTGTTCTCTCTCCAGCCGTTGCTGAAGTCAACAAAGCTCTCGTCGACGATGAGGCGTATTCCGCGCTCCTCGCACCATGCAGCGAGCGTGCAAACGTCGGCAAGGGGAATGAAGTTGCCCGAGGGGTTGTCGGGGTTGATGAGAAGTATGCTGTCGGCATGGTTCTTGCCGAAGAATTCCATGAGGTCGCTTGCCGTGTAGCGGTAGTCGCTGTCCTGCGGGATAAAGGTTACCAGCGAATCCTTGTCGCGGCGGTTGGGGTACTCCTCAAAGGTGGGGCGCACTATTCCCAGCTTGCCTGGCAGCAGCTCCATGAGCGCCTTTATGAGCTCGGCAGCACCGTTCCCGGGGACTATGTAGTCCTCCTTTATGCCCCAGCACTTGCTCGCGAGCAGGGTGTTTACCTTGAGGCCCGAGGGGTATTCCTGTATAAGGGTGTGGAAGTTTGCCTTCATCTCGTCTACAATCCTTGAGGCTGCAAAATAGGGGTTGACAAGGTAGCAGTAGTCGAGCATCTTTGGGAAGCGCCAGTAGCCTCCGAAGCGGCCGTAGTACTTCTTGAGAATGTCCTTCTCCTCGGCAAAGAGCGCCTCGGCAATGTCAAGGTCCTGCTTGTCGTCAATCTCGTACCATTTCTCGTTGCTCACTGGCAGGGCCTTGAGCTCGCGGCTGTCGAGGAATGTTATCACGCGAAGCACGTTCTCGTAGTACTCGTTGTTGCCCACTGCCTTTGTGTAGGCGTCGAGGAAAGGAACGTACTTGGTGCGGCTGAACTCCTTGGAGAACTTGTAGATGTTTATTGTCTTGTAGTATTTGTGCACGTCGTCAAAGCTGAATGCGGCCTTTGGCACGAAGTTCACGATGTTGTTCTCGTCGTCAATGCACACTACTGTGCCGTCCATCCAGCTCTCGTACTTTGCTACCAGGGCAAGGTTGGGCTGCGGATTGCTTACCAGCAGCTCAAGCATGGAGTCATCAAAGACAAGGTCCGACTCTATGAGCAGCGTGTCGTCCTCCTGCATCTGCTCCTTTGCCAGGGCAAGGGAGTATATGTTGTTTGTCTTGTCGTATATGCTGTTCTCGACATACTCTATCCTGAGGCAATCGCTGTACCTGTCGCCAATGTGCTCAATGAGCTTGGCGCCCTCGTAGCCAATGACAATTACTACACGCTCGAGACTAAGGCGCGAGAGCTGTTTCAAAAGGCGGTCAATTATACATTCGCCGTTCATCTTTACCATGCATTTGGTATTGTCTTTTGTGAACTCTCCGAGTCGCTTGCCCATTCCGGCTGCCAGTATTATTGCTTGCATATGTCTGTAAACGATTAGATTTTGTGTCTGTTTGGCGGGCGCAGCGTTGCTGCACTGCTGTAAAAGTAATGCTTTTTTATATGATGTACAAATAATTTGCGTGTGAAGAGGCCTTGGGCTACTTCCAGTAGGCCTGCGAGTTGTGGTGCGAGACCTGCTTGCTGGCTGGCGGCAGGGTCATGTAGTCGCCGTAGAGGGTGCGCAGGTAGGTGTCGCAGTCGAGCGGGGCGCGGAACTTGAGGCCCTCGAAACTGACGGTTGTGAAACTGTCGAAGATATCTCGGCCGAAGATTTCCCTCTCGGCATAGCGGCAATAGGAACTGAAGACCATGCTACTGCCTTCATAGTCGCGGAGGGTTGCAATGCGCCTGATTCTGCGGAGCATTGAGTGGAGCCCGAATGGCAGCAGGATGAGCTTGGTTACTGCAAGGCGCAGGCGGCGCAGGATTGTCATCTGCGGCAGGAAGACGGAGTTCTTCACATGCATGTAGCGGCGCAGCTCGCCGCACTTTCGGGCCTGTTCCTTGCTTATGAAGCCATCGAGGGGGAATATGTCGATGTAGACGCCGAATACATCCTGCTTGAAGTGAAACTCCTTTACCGTGGTTCCCTTGCGGTATACCTTTGCGAAGGCAACGCGGTATGCGGGATTGCTCTCGTGGGAGACGGCGATGTTGCTGTCGCTGCGGTATGTCTGCAGGAGGCGCTCATAGTCGGGGCGCGGCATGTGTATGTCTATGTCGTCGTCCCATGGAATGTAGCCTTTGTGGCGCACTGCGCCAAGCAGGGTTCCGTATGCAAGGAAATATCGCAGCCCGTTCTTTTCGCAGAAGGCCGCTACGTCGCATAGGATGTCTAGCTGAATATCCTTGAGTTCCTTTTCTCCAATGGCTTTCATAGTGAATCAGGAGAGCTTGTGTATTACCAGTCCCGAGCGCAGCTTGGGCTCGAACCATGTTGTCTTGGGCGGCATTATGCTGCCGCTGTCGGCAATGTCAACCAGCTGCTTCATGGATACAGGGTAGAGCGCCAGCGCGGCCTTCATCTCGCCGCTGTCGACACGGCGCTTGAGTTCCTCGAGTCCGCGTATGCCGCCTACGAAGTCAATGCGCTTGCTGGTGCGCAGGTCCTTTATGCCAAGAATGCCGTCGAGTATTATGCCGGATGATATTGTGACATCGAGCACTCCGATGGGGTCGGCGGCGTCATATGTCCCTGGCCTTGCAGTGAGGCTGTACCACTGTCCGCCTATGTAGAGCGAGAAGTTGTGCAGCGCCGCTGGCCTGTATGGTTCCTCGCCTTTATGCTCAACGGTGAAGCTTTCCCCTAGCGCTGCAATGAATTCCTCCTCGCTAAGGCCGTTAAGGTCGGTTACTACGCGGTTGTAGTCCATTATGGTGAGCTCGCTGGCGGGGAAGCATACTGCCATGAAGTAGTTATACTCCTCGTTGCCGCAGTGGCGGGGATTGCTCTGGCCCTTTTCCTTGCCAACTAGCGCAGCGGCAGCGGAGCGGTGGTGCCCGTCGGCAATGTACAGGGCCGGCATGCTGCCGAACTCCTCTGTAATGCTGGCAATGTCCTCGCTGTCATGGACCAGCCACATGCGGTTGCGCACGTTGCCTGGCATGGATATGAAGTCGTATTCGGGCTGCAAGGCGGTGTATTTCTCTACAATGACGCTAAGGCGAGGACTGTCGGGGTATGCTAGGTACACAGGCTCTATGTTTGCATTGTTTATGCGCACGTGCCTCATGCGGTCCTCTTCCTTGTCCTTGCGGGTAAGCTCGTGTTTCTTTATAACGCCTTCTATGTAGTCATCAACGTGGGTGCACACGACAAGGCCGGTCTGGGTCTTGCCGTTCATGGTCAGTGCATAGATATAGTACATCTCCTTCTCGTCCTGCACCAGCCAGCCGTTCTCCTGGAATTTCCCGAAGTTGCTCACGGCCCTGCTGTACACCTGGGGCGAGTGCTCGTCTGTTCCCGCCGGGAAATCAATCTCGGGGCGCGTAATGTGGTACAGCGACATCTCGTTGTCACCGGCCTCAATGCGTGCCTCGTCCGAGTCCAGCACGTCGTATGGCCTGCACTGGACCTGCTCTACAAGATTTCTTGGCGGGCGCAGCCCGCGGAAGGGTTTTATTATTGCCATATAAGAGTATGTGCCTACGTTATTTATTGCGAAGATAGTGATTTTTCAGATAATAGGCCTCTGGTTTCTATGAAAATGTATGCTTTATGTGCTGGCATTTGCCAATATTCGCCAGTAATATGCCGTCCAAGATGGCGTGCATAGTACGAAAAGCGCAAAACATGCCAATTCGTGAGGAAAACAGGAAAGAGTGTTAAAGGGGAGTGCGCTACCTTTGCACCGATGGAATAAGGCGGCTGTTGCAGAGCGCTGCCCTTATCTTATATATAATATGGAAATATATAATATGAAACAGTACAGAATGAAGACAACGGGAATTGAGAAAAAGGCTGTAGATGCCTACAAGAAGATTGAAGATGGCGTAGTAAAAGGATACCAGGCGGTAGAGGACGCTGTTGTGGGGACCTATAAGAAGATTGAGGACAAGTTCGTGGAGACCTTCCTTGAAGAGAAGGAGGGCGATGGCAAGTGACTTGCGCTTGTCGTCCTAGGCGGAACAAAGAGCGGCGCGACTCTTCTTTGTTGCCATTATTTACTCCTGTTATTGCGCCCTGGTAATAATAAAGTGAACCGCACGGGGAGGGAACTATGAACAATAAATAATACATAAAAGCGCCGTTCTTATTGAACATTAACAGAATAAATAGTCTTTTTTGAACTTTTTTTGAGCAATTTTTGTTTTAAAATTTTGCATAGTTAGGAAAAATGAGTAATTTTGCGCCTCGTTTTGAGAGAAACATTTTTTAACATAAAATTTTCTAAACAATGAAAGTAAAACTTTTTGTAATGATGTTGTTCCTGGCCCTTGGCTTTACAGCTAACGCTCAGGTTGCAAACAACGGTGAGGCTGCTGCAAAGAAAGAGGCGGTAAAGGAAGCGGTAAAAGGTGCTAAGAAAGAAGCCGTAAAGGGTGCCAAGAAGGAGGCTGTTAGAGAAGCGGGTCCTAAGGCTGCTGTTAAAGAGGCTGTAAAAGGTGCCGGTGAGAAAGGTGCGAAGAATGTTGCCGGTCCTAAGGCTGCTGTAAGGGGCGCCGGTCCTAAGGCAGCTGGAGCAAAAGGCGCAGCTGATGCTGCCGGTCCTAAGGCTGCAGTAAAGGCTGCTGGTCCAAAAGCCGCTGGTGAAATGGGTGCGAAAGATGTTGCAGGTCCCAAGGCTGCCGGTCCTAAGGCTGCTGGTTCCAAGGCTGCTCCCGGCAAGGCTGCTTTGAGCGAGAAGGCTGCTAAAAAAGCTGAGAAGGCAAGGCTGAAGGCCGAGAAGAAGGCTGTTAAGGAAGCTAAGAAGGCAGCCAAGAAGGCTAACAAGTAATCCTCGGCCAAAGAAGATGATGAGCGGTTCCTCAACAGAGGGGCCGTTTTTTTATGCCTTTTTCTTTCTTTTCTTGGCTTGCCTGTCTGGCCGCACCGTTGAAAATTGCGGTTAAGTGAGCGCAAAGGAAATTCGTTTACTGTGCTATGACAGGCAGTGAAGAATCCCTAAAGTCGCACGCGCAAACATTTTAATATCCCAAATCTTTTTGCTGCATAAACGGAAAGATAACATATTCATTCTAAAGGGGCTGTGTCAAGGTTATGACACAGCCCCTCCAGTAAAATTCTACTGAACCATTTATTGCGCAATCTTTACTCCAACGAAGAATGTGCGTGGCTGTGTCGGGCCGTAGAAGTAGCCCGAGTCGCGGAATTCGCCCTTGTCAAGGTCCTTCTGGAAACTGTTGAGGATGTTATGCACGCCTGCGTTCAGTTCAAGGTTTATGTGGTCGTGCAGGATGAATGTATATGCGGCCTTGAAGTTGAGGTCGAAGAAATCGGGTGTTGTCTCCATACGGTCATTCTCTATGTATCCTGCATAGTGCGGTACAATCATTGAACCTGTGTATGTGCCAGTGAGCGACAGGCCGAGGCGCTTGAGCGGTGCCGACGTGAGGGTGAAGTATCCGTAATAGTCGGGGGTACGCATCATGCGTTTTGTGGTTAGTGGAGTACCATCGGCCTCGGTCCATGCTTCGGCGCTCTTGTAACGGCTCTGCTGTGCAGTAAAACCGAGTTGAAGTGATATGTCCTTGCCGTGTGCGATTTTAGCGTCTATGTTCGCTCCATATACTCGTGCGCCGTTGCCGTTACGGCGCTCCTTCATTGCATGGCCATCGGCATTTGTACCTATGTCCTCCAGAATGAATACATTGTTAAGGTCGGTATAAAAACCTTCAAGCAGAATGTTTGCCTGCCAGTGCCCAAGCTTGGTTGTCCAGTCTACCGAACCGCTGAAGCTGTTTGAGCGCTCCTCCTTGAGGTTCTCGGCGAGCTGTATCTGTACGCCCTCACCGCCTACTGCCGTTACATGCAGGTCCTCGTCATATGCCTGCGGCGCGCGGAATCCCGTAGAGTATGTAAGGCGTGCCTGGAAATCCTTGCTTGGCTTGAAGAGAAGGTTCACGCGCGGGCTCACGATGGGGTTCTTTATAAGGTTGTGCTTGTCCATGCGCAGTCCCACGAGCAGCGAGAAGAGCCTGATGTCCCACTCGTTCTGGGCAAAGGCGCTGGCAATGCGCACATTCTGCTGCATGTCGCGGTTATAGCCGGTCATTATATCGTGAAGCCTGTTCTCCTGGTACTCGAGACCTCCCGTAAAGACAGCGGGAGCAAAAAGGCAGTTGTTCATCTGTCCTGTGTATGTGGCACCGGCAATCCAGGTAAGGTCATCGGTCTTGCCGTATGCGTTGGGGTCGCGCTGTGCGCCGTAGTAGCTGTTGCGGTCAATGTGCTGTACCGACGCGAACACCGACAGCCTGTGCTTGTAGCCCATCCAGCCTTTGTCATATGTTACGCCGCCGCTGTTGATTACATGCTCTGTCTGCTCGGTTATGTCGCTTTCGTGAGGCTGCAGGCCGAATTTGTTGCCTCCGCGACGCAGCTCGTTAGTGGTGTGGTACTCAAGGCTCAGACGGCTTGTGTATGTGGGACGGTAGAAAGCACGCAGGCCGAATGTGTTTATGTTGATTTTGCCCAGTTCGGAGAATCCGTCGCCGTCGTGGTCATAGGGGTTGCGGTTACGATAGTTCTCGTAGAGTGCAATGCCATAGGTGTTGTCCTTTGACACCAGCGAGGCATTTGCTCCCATGCTCTGCTCCCAGCTCTTGCCGCCGTAGCATGCTAGGTTGCTAGTTATCGAGAAAGAGTTGCTTGTGGGGTCCTTGGTGATTATGTTGACAGTGCCGCCTACTGCGTTGGCGCCGAATAGTGCCGACCCGCCGCCGCGCACAACCTCGACGCGCTCAATCATGTTCACAGGAATCTGCTCAAGACCATAGACTCCGCTCAGCGCGCTCACCACAGGGCGGCTGTTAATGAGTACCTGTGAGTAAGGGCCCTCAAGACCGTTTATGCGCACCTGCGGGAATCCGCAGTTCTGGCAGTTGTTCTCTACGCGGAGTCCAGTGATGTAGTTGAGGCTCTTGGCGAGGTCGAGCGAGTTTACCGCGTCGAAAAGTTCCATTGAGGCTACCGACACAACTACGGGCGCGTCCCTGCGGCTTATGACGTTGCGGTTGGCCGATACTACCAGTTCTTCCATGACAACATCCTCGACCTTTAGCTTGAAGTGAACAACGGATGTGAACTCCTTGCTCACGGTAACTTCCTTGGTTACTGTCGTGTAGCCTACGGCCGAGACACGCAGGGAGTATTTGCCCGCAGGCAGGTTGCGGAACTCGAACTGCCCGTCCTCGTTGCTCATAGTCCCGTCGCCTGTCTCAACTATGTATATTGACGCGAAAGGGATGTTCTCCTCGGTGACATCTACAATGACATGCCCCATAATCATGTTGCCTTCCTTTACGTCGCCTGCTGTCGAGGCAAGAAGGGCGGGCATGCCCAGGATTGTGATAAATAAAGCAAATAATAGTCTTTTCATATTTTATTGTAAATTTTATTGTTCATGCTCAAGCGCAAAGCACTTGCAAAAATAGGGCAAAATGGATTCTTGAGGAATAACAACATGTTGCTAAACTGCCGCCTTCTCCTATGCGTTTTAGTTAATTTAAGGTAATGGCAGTATCTGCTATCTCGCAACTGTTCCTGAAGCCCGTGCCCGGTTTGGGATTTCGCCGAATGTGCGTTCCTTGTGTTTTTGTTATGAATATTTTGCAATAACAGGCTTTTTGTCCTATTTTTGCGCATTAACATTCCAAAAACAACGTATATGAAGAAAAAGACTACACTTCTTGCATTGTTGCTTTTCATTTCGGCAACCTTGTTTGCGGCCCCCGTAGACCCAGACAGGGCCCTTGAGATAGCAAGCTCGTTCTGGAAAAGCGTGCCTAGCGCAAGCAAGGCCTCGCTCCGTCTTTCAGGCGCTTCAAGGAGCGCAGGCAGGAACGGGGCCGCAGGTGCCGGCGCCCAGTACTATATCTTCGCTTCGGAGAACGAGGATGGCTTTGTAATTGTATCGGGCGAGGACCGCCTTTCGCCAATTGTCGGCTACTCGGCTGGTGCAGGTGCTGGCGAGATGCCTCCCGCGCTTGCAGACTGGCTAAGCGAGTACAGCGCCTATGTAGATGACGTGCGCGCAGGCGTGATAGAGCCCGCCCCGAAGGCTGCGGCAGGCGGGACAAGGATAGAGCCAATGCTCAAGACCAGCTGGAACCAGGGTATTCCCTATAACAACCTTTGCCCTACAGTTGGCGGCCAGAGGACTCCTACCGGCTGTACCGCGACAGCAATGGCGCAGATTATGAAGTTCCACGAATGGCCCGAGAAGGCTACGTGTGATATTGTATGGCACAATAATATAACAAACGTGGATGAGACAGTCGCGCTTACCTCTCACACCTATCAATGGTCATACATGCTCGAGCACTACCGTGGCGGATATGTGTCGGCGCAAGCCAGGGCTGTTGCGCAGCTCATGGTAGACGTGGGCAAGGCCATAGGCAGCAGCTATGCGCTTGAAGGTACCGGAAGCTCTGAAAAGTATGTCTCTTATGCCCTGGTGAATATATTTGACTATTCTCCCGATGTGGCAATTGTGAGGCGAAGCGAGTATACCAATGATGAGTATATCTCAATAATACGCGAGAACCTTGAGGCACGCCAGCCGCTGCTGTATACCGGCATGAGCCAGTCCTATGGTTCGGGCCATGCTTTCGTCTGCGACGGAATAGACGAGGAGAATATGCTCCACATCGATTGGGGATGGGACGGTCAGTATAACGGATATTTCGACATGACATACATGTCGCCATTGGGCACTGGCATAGGCGGTGGCGACGGCCGTTACAACGTTGGGCAGACACTGGTTGCCAATATACGTCCGCGCAGCAACGAACCCGACGCAGAGGGTGTTCCCAGCGTGTACCTTATGGATGTTGTGGATGCCAATGCCAACCTGAATGCAGGGGCGCCAAAAACGCTACTGGAGCAGACTGTAAGCTTTGTGGGCGGGAATGCGAATATAAGGATTGCAGCGGGATTGCTGAATTTCTCACATTCAAGCATAGACCTTTCAATGGTTGTCGGCTTTGAGAAGGATGGCGAGCTGGTGAGCGCGTTAAGGATTACCGATGTCGATGCAATGGAGTTCAATGGCATTCTGGGATACTATCTTACATTGCCGATAAGCAGTGACCCGTCAAACCAGAACTATCTTGAGGCGGGAACATATACGTTGAGCATGTATTATGGCGATGCCGATGATAACCTTTACAGTGTGCGTGGCGCAGAGAACGGCCTGAGGCTCGAGGTTGGTGACACCAAGGTGAGGGTAAGCAAGATACTTCCCGAAATTGAAGTAACAGAGACAGCCTTTCATGCTACTCCCTCAGCCAAAGGGGACAGGATTGCCCTTGATGCCAAGTTCAGGAGCAACAACGGCCGCAGCGCTACTGTGCTCATTGCTCCAGTGCTTAACAAGGTGCTGCCCGGCGGAGGGTGCGAGAGCACAGTGCTGAGCGACGATGCGGTATTGATACAGGTGCATGATGATGAGGAGATTTTTGCAACATTCGACTCCGGCTCTACAATTCCTGGCGATGGCGAGTACTTCATATCCTTCAAGTACAACATGAGGAACGAGTATTATAACTATTCTATGGAGGTAGACAAGTCGCAGCTTGTTGACATTGAAGGCAAGAGCAGCAGTTTTGTAGTGGAGGCGCTGCCCGACGGTGCAGTACCGTCGCTTACGGCTATAAGCGCAGTCTCGCTTGCATGGGGCGAGGAACTGCAGGTTTCGGCCACAGTGAAGAATATTGCGTCTACAGATGACGCGTACAGCGGTACACTGGCCCTGTTTGCCGAGGATGTATCGACTGGAGAGAAGCATATGCTCATGACTTGGGAGATTATTGGACTGGAGCAGGACGCAGATACCGTAATCCAGTATAAGGCGGTAGACTATTTCCCTGTATTGAGGCCGGAAAACTACATTGTCTTCATGTGCGAGAGAAAGAATGGCCAGTGGAAAAGGATAAGGCAGTCGGCGCCTTTGTGCTACTTTATTATTACTGCGGGCAGCGTGGTGCTTCCCTATGCTAATGCAAGGTACAGCATTAATGGCGGCGAGGCAGTAAGGCAGGGCAGCGAGTTCAATGTGGTTATGGAACTCATTTGCGCCGAAGGCGACTATGACGGCTATATCAAGGTCTCTAACAAGGTAGGGCTGTCAACCTTTGTAAGCAGTGACTATATTCCAGTCTCGTTAAAGAAGGGAGTCGCTTCGGAGGTTGTTGTTCCATGTACCTGCAACAGCAAGACGCCTTTGAGGCAGTACAGGCTTAATGTCAATTGCTATGACAGCGGAAAGAACAAGATTGGCGTGCTCTCGCACAACACGGTCGCATACCCTGGCAACGGATACTTCTGGGTGGCCGACGCTACAGCTGTTGACGATGTGCGCGAGGCGGCTGCAGTCACAATCTCTGCCAGCGATGGCCGCATTGCCGTTTACGGCGCAGTGACGGTGCGGGTACTTGCCATGGACGGACACACCATATACAGCGGCCCTGCAGCGACAGTACAGGCCAATAGCGGGATTTATGCTGTTGTGGCCGAGGATGAGAGCGGCAACGTTTTGGTGAAGAAAGTGCTTGTGAAGTAGCAGTCCGGATATACTTCCGTATCAAAGTGTATTATTGCAGGAGGACGACCCGGGTCGCCCTCTTTGCATATGGCAGAATATTCCTTTACAAAGTTGCCAGTGTGGCAATATAGAAGTAATTTCGTCATGCAAAATAAACAGTTTCTTAGGATGAAAAGGTTTTTTATTACAGCGCTGGTTGCGCTATATGTGCTTGCAGGGTATGCCTGCGCAGGAAAGGACGGCCTGTCAAGGCGTCAGGCAAGGAAAGTCAAGGAGTATTTTACGCAAGTGCTGCAGGGTACTGAGTGCAGCTACAGCAACGGCAATGCCATTGCGCTTGACGGTATTGCCGCAACGCGTGCTGCGGTGTGGGACTGCTGGCGTGAGGCGGTGAATGGCTATAGCGAGGAGAAGCTTATCTCGCCATATACTATCGATGAGCCGCGCGACACCGGCTACTGGCGCTTGCCCGAGGAACTTGAACCCAGCGCGCTTATGCCCTATTATTTTATAAAGAAGGGCGAGCGGCCAGGTGCGGGCTATCCGCTCTTCCTTTACATGCACGGTTCGGGTGACAAGCAGAGCGAGTGGGAGACCGGTTTCAGGCTCTGCCACAGCTATGCCGACTCGCCGTCGCTGCATTTTATCCCGCAAATCCCCAACGGTTACGGCGAGCTCTACCGCTGGGCCATACAGAGCAAGCAGTGGGCATGGGAGAAACTCCTGAGGCTTGCATTCCTTGAGGAGGGCATTGACCCTAACAGGGTATATTTCTATGGAATATCCGAGGGTGGCTACGGGAGCCAGCGCCTTGCGTCGTTCTATGCCGACTATCTTGCCGGTGCAGGCCCAATGGCAGGCGGCGAGCCGCTGAAGAATGCTCCTATGGAGAACCTTGCCAATATTGCCTTCTCGCTGCGCACAGGCGAGCTGGACTATGGGTTTGCCCGCAATGCCATGACGTACAATGCGGCTGTTACAATAGACAGCCTGCGCAAGGAGCATCCAGGGCTTTATAGCCACTTTATTGAGCTTGTCCCGGGCATGGGGCACGCAATAAACTACGAGGCAACAACTCCATGGCTCAAGAATTTCAGCCGTAATCCTCATCCTGCATATTTCTATTGGGAGGACTACGATATGTATGGCCGTCACCGAACAGGCTTCTACAACCTGAAGGTGAACGAGCCCTCGCGCAACAGCGACGAGGAGCGTACCTGTTACGAGGTGAATATCGAGGGTAACTGCATTGAGCTTAATGTAAGGAATGTAAGCTACACCACAACCCGCTCCATCTATAACATACCTATGTTCTTCTCTAAAGAGTATTCAGCGGCCACAAAGGGCAGCGTAACGCTGTTCCTTAATGAAGAGCTCTTTGACCTGTCGCAGCCTGTAAAGGTGGTGGTGAACGGCAAGGAGGCTTTTAATGGCAAGGTAAGGCCTACGCTTGGGGCGATGGTAGAGAGCTGCGCCGAGTACTTCGACCCGGAGCGCGTGTTCCCGGCCAAGGTGGAAGTGGAGATACGCTAAGGATGAGAGCTGAAAGGTAAAAACGAGGCTTAGATAATGACTGGGTTGCGAAAAGACTGCGAGCCAGTTATATAATAAGACCAGCGGCACCCGGGTGCCGCTGGTCTTGAGTGTCAAGAAGAGGTTACTTGCTCGTCATTATTGAGAGAATCATCTTGTCGGTCTGCTGCATGCCTTGTGAACCGATTGATGTAAGGTTCCTTATCGACTTGTCAACGTCATCGTCTACAATGCCCTCGAGCGAGGTTACGCAGTGGTGCTCCATTGCCATTACTGATGAGAAGAGCGCTGTGGATACCGCGCTTGCGAGCTTTAGCGCGCAGCTTGGCTTGGCGCCGTCGCAGATGACGCCGGTGAGGTTTGCCACCATGTTCTTCACGGCCATTGCCACTTCGTCGTATCCTCCGCCCATGAGGTATGTAATGCCGCAGCTTGAGCCTGTGGAGGCAACAACACATCCGCACAGGGCGGAGAGGCGTCCCAGGCTCTGCTTGATGTATATTACAGTGAGGTGGCTCAGCACCAGGGCACGGATAAGGCTTTCTTCGCTTGCCTTTGTCTCCTCGGCATACACTACAACCGGCAGTGTAGAGGCAATGCCCTGGTTCCCGCTGCCCGAATTGCTCATTACAGGAATCTGTGCACCGCCCATGCGGGCATCGCATGCGGCCGAGGTGTAGGATACCATCCTTGTGAATACCGTGTCGCCAAACACTGTCTTGCGGGCATTGCCGCTTATTGTGCGGCCAAGGCAATGTCCCCACTCGCCTTTTAGCGACTCCTCGGCAACGTTCTTGTTCAGCCGGCGTGCCTCAAGGATAAATGATAGCTCCTCTACCGGGGATTCCGTTGCAAGCTCCCACACCTTGCGCATGGAGAGCACTACGCTTGCAGCGTTCTCGCTTGCAGTGCCCTTTGCCTTGCTGTTGTCCAGGAGCACCTCGCCGTTATGCTGCAGGAACACGAAGCCTGTGTGGCTGCCCGATATTATTGCCACGGCCCTCTCGTTGCCGGCTGTTGCCTCAACCTCAATGTGCAGCACGTCGCATGCGCCCTCCTTAAGGGATACGTCTATGCGCTTCTCCTCAATCATGCGCTTGCCTTGCTCCACGGCCTGAGGGGTAGTGTCCTTGAGCACCTCCAGGCCATACTCGCTGCGCCCTACCAGTGCGCCAAGGGCAATGGCAATGGGCAGGCCCACCATGCCTGTGCCTGGGATTCCTACTCCCATTGCATTCTTAAGCACATTGGGACTGAGCCTCACGCCAATATGCTGCGGTACACATCCAAGAATCTCCACTGCCTTTGCTGTGCATAGCGACACTGCAACAGGCTCAGTGCAGCCCATTGCGGGTACAACCTCTCGTTTAAGTAATCCTATAATCTCGTTTCGTGTTTCTGTGGGGAGCATGGCTCTTTTCTATTTATGTCGGTCTCAAAGGTACTCTTTTTTTATAAGAATGTGAGTGTATCAAATCTTTTTTTGATACACTCACTATAGGTTTGTCAGGAAGCCTGCTTATTTTATAATATTTTGATATCCATTTATAATGCAGCCTTGCCGTTGCCCACGCGGTTTTCCGCTTTCAGCTTTCCGCATTACTTATCCTATAAGGCTGAAAGAAAGAGTGAGGCCTGCCATTACAATGGCAACCATGCTCATGAGCTTTATGAGGATGTTGAGACTGGGGCCCGATGTGTCCTTGCATGGGTCGCCTACAGTGTCGCCAACAACAGTAGCCTTGTGCGTGTCGCTGCCCTTGCCGCCGAAGTTGCCCTCCTCGACATATTTCTTTGCATTATCCCAGGCACCGCCTGCATTGGCCAGGAATACTGCCAGCAGGAATCCCGATGAGAGGCTGCCAATGAGCAGGCCAATCACACCCGGCACGCCAAGCACCACACCAGTGATAATTGGTGCCGCAATGGCTAGCAGTGAAGGAAGCACCATCTCCTGCTGTGCGCCGCGTGTCGATATCTCTACACAGCGTGAGTAGTCGGGCTCGGTCTTTCCCTCAATTATGCCTTTAATCTCGCTGAACTGGCGGCGCACCTCGGCCACCATCTTCTGTGCAGCGCGGCCCACGGCATTCATTGTCAGGCCGCAGAAAAGGAATGCCATCATTGCGCCCACAAATATGCCGCACAGCACCATTGGGTTCATCAGTGTAACATCGTAGTGGTGCATGAAGTCCACAATATTTGCGCTCATCAGGGGCTTGCCGTTGATGAGCACATCGGGGGTAGTGCGCTCAAGCGCAATCCTAATCTCCTCAATGTACGACGCGAGCAGTGCAAGCGCTGTGAGCGCTGCCGACCCTATTGCAAATCCCTTGCCTGTTGCGGCTGTAGTGTTGCCCAGCGAGTCAAGTGCGTCGGTGCGTCGGCGCACCTCGGGCTCAAGGCCGCTCATCTCGGCATTGCCGCCAGCGTTGTCGGCAATAGGCCCATAGGCGTCGGTTGCCAGTGTTATGCCAAGGGTAGAGAGCATGCCCACCGACGCAATGGCAATGCCGTACAGGCCAAGAGAGACATTCTCGCTGCCAAGCTCAAAGCCAGTCGCAAGCAAGTAGGATAGTATTATTCCCACCACCACGGCAAGTACCGGAATTGCTGTCGAGAGCATGCCCAGTCCCATTCCCGAGATTATTACGGTTGCAGGGCCGGTCTTGCCGGCCTCGGACACCTTGCGTGTGGGAGCATATGACTGCGAAGTATAATATTCCGTAGAACGTCCTATTACAATACCCACAAGAAGGCCCACTACAACAGCCAATGACAAACCAACCCAGTTTTCAATGCCAAGCAGGTACAATATCGCAAATGTGGCGGCAACTATAAGCAGCGAGGATAGGTTCGTTCCGCGTGACAGCGCGCCAATAAGGCTCTTTATATCGGCATTCTCCTTTGTGCGCACCGAGAATATACCTATTATGGAAAGTACTATACCCACAGCGGCAATGAGCATGGGGGCAAATACCGCCTTTGTCTGCATTGCCGAACCGTCGGCAGCGAATGCAGCAGCGCCAAGCGCGGCCGATGAGAGGATTGAACCGCAATAGCTCTCGTACAGGTCGGCACCCATGCCGGCTACGTCGCCCACATTGTCGCCCACATTGTCGGCAATGGTAGCAGGGTTACGCGGGTCATCCTCGGGGATGTTATATTCTGTCTTTCCTACAAGGTCGGCACCCACATCGGCAGCCTTGGTATATATGCCGCCGCCCACACGTGCGAAAAGTGCCTGTGTCGAAGCACCCATACCGAATGTAAGCATTGTGGTTGTTATTATACATAGTTTCATGCCGGTGTCATTAATGTCGGCAGGAATAAAACTGTCGAGAATAAGATACCATACCGAGATATCGAGCAGGCCCAGGCCCACCACTACAAGACCCATGACTGCGCCGCTACGGAATGCCATGCGTAGTCCGCTGTTCATTGAGGAGCGTGCAGCATTAGCAGTACGTGCCGATGCGTATGTGGCAGTCTTCATGCCAAGGAATCCCGAGAGACCGCTGAACAGTCCGCCAGTAAGGAACGCGAAAGGCACCCATTCGTTCTGTATTTTGAATACATAGGCCATAATGGCAAATACAACAGCAAGGGCCACGAATACAATTATCACAATCTTGTACTGCTGCTTAAGGTAGGCCATTGCACCTTTGCGAACCGCCTCAGCAATGTAGGCCATGCGTTCGGTACCCTCACTCTCTTTCTTCATCTGCCTGTAGAAGTACCAGGCAAAGGCCAGTGCCAGCAACGACGCAGCAGGCACAAACCAGAATAGAACTCTGTAATCCATGATGTTTTGTTTATAATGTTATGTACAGTTCAGATTAAGTTCCGTAAAAGTAGGTTAATTCATTTAAATAGGAGATGATTTTCGGGAAAAAATGTGGAAATAAGTTGTTGGCTTGAATTCGGTAAGACAAGTTATATTGGGATTTAGCGTGTTTGTCATAGTGCCTGTCATTCTATATTTGCACTGTCATTGACTCGTTTTGCTTTTCGCAACCCAAACGGCATAACCTGCGGCTATGCTGCGTTTGACCTGTTGCTGCAAAACTCGTCGATAACAAAAAAGGTCATTGACTCGTTTTGCTTTT
>JAZNUE010000079.1:0-98522 GCA_045592125.1 Bacteroidaceae bacterium
CGTGTTGGAGAAACTCAGGAATCCGCCCATATAAATGGTTGGAGTGTTATTGAAACTGTTCTTTGCGTAGTTCGTCTTGATGGTTCCGTATGCCGCGCAGTTGCGGATGGTCACTTCACTTGAGTTCTCCTGAATCTTGCCGATAAATCCACCGGCACCCGAATCAACACGGTACTCGCCGGCATCAAAGGTACCGTACCAAGAGCATTTTTCAATAAGGCTCTGGTGGTTGGCATAGCCCACGAAACCGCCTATCATGCCGGGACCGTGTACCTTTGCGGTAAGGTTGACGTATGAGGTGATGTTCTGAATGACGGCACCGTTGCGCTCAAGGTCGTTTTCACCGTTCAGACCGCAAATTGAACCTATGACACCGCCGACGTAATCGACTTCGGTATTTACTACCACCTCACCGTATATGGTGAAATTCTTGACAGTACCTGTCCTGACCTCACCGAAGAAGCCGAGGCCGGGTCTGCCACCTTCAACATTCAGCCCTCGTATGGTGTAGTTCTGTCCGTCAAAGACTCCGCGGAAGTTATTGTTCGCCTCGCCTGTGGAGCCGATAGGGGTCCACGGTCTGCCTTCAAGGTCGATATCTGCCGTGAGAACCGCGCTTGCCGTTCTGTCCACGGTGTTGATGTGGTTGGCAAACCAGAAGAGGTTGCCGCCGTTCGCTATCTCGTAGTAGCCGCTGGCATTCTTTTGTGCAGGCTCATATTCGCCGGTCTCGCTGAAGCCGTTCACCCACTCGACAGCCTCGCCGCCCACTATCTCTTGCTCGTTCCAGTCGTCCACGGTGATGCCTTCAAAGGTAAGCACATCGTTCAGGCTCATACGGATGGTGTAGGACTTGCCGCCGACCCAGTTGTACACATTGCCCGGATTGGCAGCGGCCAATTTGTCTGCATCCAGTTCGAAAGAAAGGTGTTCGTTGTCCGGGCTCAATGCCTCGATGGTGAATTGGATTTTCTTGTCCTCGAAGGCATTATTGTCGGCAAGTGGCAAGGCAAGTGCATACGCTGTGTACTTGGCATCTTTCTGCACAGTGGTACCATTTTCACCCAACTGCGTTGAAATCGCGGCATGAGTGCTTCGACTGAAAGAAAGATTTCCTTGAAAATCGATACTTACCCACTTGGAGGCTACAGGCAATGCCGCATCTGTCTGCGACACCTGAACACTCTTGATGGTTGCCTCCGTTGGCCGCTTGTTGGTAATGATGAAGCGGAAGGTGGCAGGGATATGCTTGAACCGGAGCGTAGCCCTATTGTCGTCAATCATTTCGTAGGCATACATATACATATAGTTGCGCAGGAAGTCGGGCACTTGATCGGCAACCTGTGTAAATGTAGCAGGCATTAGCATTGTGGCATCGAAGATAATGTCATGACTCACAATTGAAGCACCGTTCGCTTCGCAGATAGGAGCGACAGCAAGGACATCAAAGCCCTCATACTTACCGCCAGTTATATCATATGGGTACGTCTCTATGGTCTTGAATGTTGCCCAGTGAGCATCGTCGGAGTGTTCACTGAGCCTATGGATGCTGGCGTAGGTGTGGTAGTTCCCTTCAATGCTCTTGACAAGTTCACCTCCCACAATTGCCATCACCATCTCATAATCCTCTGTACCCTCAGGAGTATAGTCCCACTGGAAAATCAGGTTGCCCGAACCATTATCGTCATTCCAGACAGCACGGGTACCAGTCTCAATGCCCACACCTCCGTCAAAGGTCAGGTGATAGCCCTCGGTAGGAGCAGTGGGTGTGTCGGGCACGATATCGTCTTGCTGGCAAGCGGTGAATAAGAGTACAGATAACAGAGTACAGAGTACAGATGTTATTCTGCTCTTATTTGCTTTTTTGGTTATTCTCATATTTACTGTTGTTTATTGTTTTTTATTATTTATAGTTTGTCGCGAATGTTGTCATACTGAACGGAGTGTAATGGAGTGAAGTATCTCGGTTCGTGCGGATTTGAGATCCTTCGCTTTGCTCAGGATGACAGATACGCGGTTATCTACTGTCTTGTCATTCTATATTTGCACTGTCATTGACTCGTTTTGCTTTTCGCAACCCAAACGGCATAACCTGCGGCTATGCTACGTTTGACCTGTTGCTGCAAAACTCGTCGATAACAAAAAAGGTCATTGACTCGTTTTGCTTTTCGCAACCCAAACGGCATAACCTGCGGCTATGCTACGTTCGACCTGTTGCTGCAAAACTCGTCGATAACAAAACGTTGTTTTGTCATTTTGAACGCAGTGAAAAATCTCGGTTCGCGCGGGTTTGAGATCCCTCGTCGCTCACGCTCTGTCGGGATGACAGATACGCGGTTATCTTTTTGCTTCCCTGAGACTCATACCCGGCGGATAACATATCAGCCAAAATGGCGTTTTCAGTTTTTACCTTTCAGTTTTCAGTTTCCCAAAGGTCGCCCCAAGTTAACAACACTTGCTGAACGTGACCCGCACGGAATGAATTTCATCCATTCTTCGTGCGACCTATCACTACTCGTGTTGTTGATAGTGCGATTTATTGCCATAAATTGCCCCAATTAACAACACTTGCTGAACGTGACCCGCACGGAATGAATTTCATCCATTCTTCGTGCGACCTATCACTGCTCGTGTTGTTGATAGTGCGATTTATTTCCATAAATTGCCCCATTGCCCGCGACGTTCAGGAGCGCCACCGAACTCGCTATCGTCGCTATCCGGTGCATTACCTGTAAAGGAACCTGCCAATATCTGGGAAGTCTCAATCTCCACCAGCGTCATTACAGGCGGTGTGTAAAATTCTTTTTTCGGTTTTTTCTGTTTCATTGGCTAGTTATTGTTTTTCATTTATTAAAAGCTACTATGGAGCATTAAGGGCTACTAAGGACTGCTAAAGTGGCGACGCCCCAGCCTGACGGCTTTTGCTCTGTTATCTGTACTCTGTACTCTGTTCTCTGTTCTCTGTTCTCTGTACTCTGTACTCTGTACTCTGTTCTCTGTACTCTGTTATCTAAAAAAAGCGCGCTACCGCAGGACACGTTTCTGTGCCGCACGATAACACGCTATATCTTATATTTTTGTCTCGAATTTAGCGAGGAGGTAACACGCTGTGCTACAGGCAGTTATAAAACACCTGCCACAAGCGGCAGGTGGAGCCGCCCATGCACTTATGCTGTATGTTATCCCGTTTAGCATTTGTTTTTTATTAATTGTCTGTTCTTACCTCTTTTTTAGTCCTGTACTCTGTAGGCTCAGTCCAAGTTATAGGCAACGGTCTGTTCTCTGTACTTTTCCTTCTCTTGCAAAAATAGTTAAATTGGTTCCTTTTTTGCAAACGTTAAAAATGGAATTTTAAGCGATACAAAGGGGATTATTTTTTTTTAGCTAAAACAGTGACTCAGCTTCTAAAAAGGAGTGGATTATCAAGGTACTTGCCCACGCTAATCTTCTACTGGAACCTGAGAAGCATACTGCCGTAAGCCTTCATATAGCGGAAGCGTCCTGAGCCAAGCTCAGGACGCTTCCGCTATATGCTTTCTATTCACTTCATTTTGCAAGGTCCTTAACGCCTGCTGCAATATTCACCACGGTCATCATGGCCTTCTCCATCACCTGTACCGAGACGAACTCATAGCGGCTGTGGAAATTGACGCCGCCGGC
This sequence comes from Bacteroidaceae bacterium, assembly GCA_045592125.1. Lineage (GTDB taxonomy): Bacteria > Bacteroidota > Bacteroidia > Bacteroidales > Bacteroidaceae > HGM04593. Next base: position 3,661 of record JAZNUE010000079.1, read on the forward strand.
AAACAGGTTAGGACATGGGAGGCCCATGAACGAGAGCTGTGCGCCATCGGTACCGCCACGTATGGGCTTTACGTTGGGCACCACGCCGGCCTTCTGCATAGCGGCCTTGGCCAGTTCAATTATATGCATCTTGGGCTCGACCTGCTCGCGCATGTTACGGTACTGCTCCTTGAGCTCAAGAGAGACAACACCATTGCCGTACTTCTCGCACATTGCCTTCTCAACTGTGCGCATGAACGCCATTCGCTTGGCGAAAATATCGCCATTGTGGTCGCGGATTATGTATGATACCTCGGCATGGTCTACGCCGCCGTTTATTCCCATCAGGTGATAGAAGCCCTGATATCCCTCGGTACATTCGGGCGATTCCATTGCCGGTATTGTAGAGACAATGTCGGTTGCCACACGCAGCGCGTTTAGCATCTTGCCCTTGGCATATCCCGGGTGCACGTTACGGCCCTGTATTGTGAAGAGCGCGCTGCCTGCGTTGAAGTTCTCGAACTCAAGCTCGCCCTCGGTACTGCCGTCAACCGTGTATGCCCAGTCGCAGCCGAAGAGAGGAACATTGAAGCTGTGTGCGCCACGGCCTATCTCCTCATCGGGGTTGAAGGCAATGCGTATCTTGCCATGCTCAATCTCGGGGTGGGCCTGAAGGTACTCTACTGCTGTTATGATTTCGGCAACGCCTGCCTTGTCATCGGCGCCCAGCAGCGTGTGGCCGTCGGTAACAACAAGCTCATGGCCTGCATAGGCCTGCACTTCGGGGAAATCGGAAACACGCAGCACAATGTCATCCTTGGCCGAGAGCACGATATTGCCGCCCTGATAGCCTATAACGTTTGGCCTGACATCCTTGCCGCTCATGTCGGGGCTCGTGTCGAGGTGGGCAATGAAACCGACTACTGGCAGGTCCTTATCTGTATTGGCAGGGAGAGTTGCATAGAGATAGCCCTTGTCATCGAGCACAACCTCGCTCAGGCCCATAGCCTTGAGCTCCTGCTCCAGGAAGCGCGCAAACACGAACTGCCCCTCGGTTGTGGGAACTGTTGTCGCGCTGTCGCACGACTCTGTATCAAATGTCACATACTTAAGGAAGCGCTGCAACATGTTATTCTTGAATTCACTCATAATTATATAGTTTTTATTTTATTATCACCATTGTGGCGCCGAAGCCATACTTCTGGAACGAGGCGTCCTGCGAGAGACAGCGCGGGTACTTGCGGCGTATTTCCTGGGATATTGCATTGCGCAGCACGCCTTCGCCCTTCCCGTGTATGAATACAATCTTCTTGCCCTTGTACCTAAGGTTCTCGTCCATTGTCCTGCGCACCACGTCGAGCTGGTAATTGAGCATGTCAAGACTGCTCATGCCGGCAGTTGTCTCAACCAGCTCGTCAATGTGCAGGTCAACTTCCAGGATGTCGCTGCCCTTGGCTATCCTGGGACGCGGCGCCTGCCTCTGCGGCCCGTCATCTCTCTTCTTCTCAAGGATAGCCTTCTGTATCTCCTCGGCGTCGGCAAAGATTTCCTTTGTGGGCCTGTCGTCCACAACAAGCTCGTACAGGAGCGCGCCTTCGTCAAAGAATGGATTCTCGCGGAACAGGTGGAGCTTGTAGAACTTCACAGTATCAATGCGGCGCTCTATGTTCATCGCAGGCTTAAGCGCAAAGGGTTTCTTATCCTTGAACGGGAGAAGCTGGACGCACACACGCCCAATGTCGTTGAGTTCTTCGCGCCCGAACTCCTCGAGGAACATCTTGGAATTTGGCTCAAGCACGCCGTTGGCACGCACTGTCCAGCTGCGGCCCGAGGCCGACAGATAGGTAAAGCAGAGCATGTAGTTACTGTCGTTTATGAGGTATGCCTCAAAGCGTGAGTTGCCCAGCGACTTCGCGTCCATTGGCAGGAATGCCAGCATCACATTAAGGCGCTCGCCCTCGGGACGTTCCATGGGACGATAGGATACAATTGGCTCAAAGGGCTCGTCTTCCTCAGGGAGGGCCTTGGCCTTGACAGGCTCAGAGCGCCTCTTCACCTCCTCGTCCTTCGCCTTTTGCGCAGCGGTCTTCTTCTCAAAGTTGTATTCATTTGTCTCCACCGCTACACACTCGCGCACGTTCATGGGGATTTCAAAGCCGTCGGCATCCTCAACAAGCACAATATCCTTGCCGCGGAAGCCTGTAACCACCCCGCCGCCTTTCTCATATATAAAACGGACCTTATCGCCTATCTTCATAAAACAGCATTATATTCTTGAAACGCGAAGATAGGGATAAAAAACGAAAAGTACATAATTTATATCGCAGAAAAACACGGAAAAGCAGTAAGCATTGAAAAGTGCCTTGAAAAGCCTTGAAAAGCCTTACAAGCCATTAAAAAAAACGCAAAGAGCACATCTCGCTGACAAGAAAAAGTGTAACTTTGATGTTGTTACCCAAAAAGAAGATTGAATTGTAATATGAGCACAGGTTCTATTAGCTTCGAGACAAGAAGCGGCAATGTCTTTGTGATAGGATATCCCGAACTGGAGAATCGTCCAGGTATAATGATTGGAGATGGTATGGCCGAATTCAGAGGACGTTACTCTGAGCTATATATTGCCAATACAAGAACATGCAGAATCCGCAAGTTCTCGGCCCAGACAGGACATCTTATCAAGCAGGTATTGGCCGATGACAATGAAATAGACTATGATTCCATTACAGAGAAGTACAGCAAGGAGGCTGTATCTACTGCAAGAATAAAGGCAATAATCATTATTGACCTGAAAACCTGCTATGGATTCAAGAATGGGATATGCGCCATCTCCTGGGTGCTTCGGCCTAATGATGGATATTATGCCGATGGATACACACCCATCCAAGTAAAAAATGATGAAGTGGCCTATGCTATAATTAATACCGACTTGGAAATTATTGAACCATTCCGGCCAATTACAGACATATCGGCAAGTTATTTTTAGAAACAGTACATTCTGCTGCTTCTTGGTCATTGTGTCTACTGCTCCCCCGCATTTCAGCAATCAGGCAATCTCCTCAACGTTGCCGAAGCGCTCCCACACGCGCGCGAACCCGTACTCAGCGACCTTGCCGGCAGGCACAAGCAGCAGGGTGCGTGCATAGACATCGTCATCGGCGATATCCCCCGAGCACATTGGAGCAGCGTCGCACATCACGCGCAGCTGCCTTAGCGCCTTGCAGCTGCGGAAAGCCTGGTCGCCCACATTCACAACGGTCGCCGGCAGGGTTATGCACTCAATGGCCGAGCAGTTGTAGAAAGCGCCATAGCCAATGCTCAGCACACCGTCGTGCAACGTAACACGCTGGAGCGAAGTGCAGTTGGCCAGGACTCCCTGGTCGAGCATGTTCACCGCCTTGGGAAGCACAAGCTCCTCAAGCGACGAGCAGCCCCAGAAAGCGCCCTTCTTCACCGCTGCCACGCTTGCCGGCAGCTCAACCGAGCGCAGCGAGGAGCAGTCGCGGAACGCCCACCCGTCAATGGAGAGAAGGCCATCGGGCAAAGATACCTGGACCAGTGACGAGCAGCCGCAGAAGGCATACTCGCCTATACTGTCTACAAGGCTGCCTACAGAAATTCTCTCAAGTGCCTTGCAGCCGTCAAAGAGCGACGGCTCAATATTGACAAGGTTGTCGGGCAGGAACACCTTGGCCAGCGAGGTGCAGCCGGCAAAGGCCTGCCGCCCAATAACAATTACATCGGGTGGCAGGACCGCCTCGGAAAGCGATGTGCACCCCCTGAAGGCCTGCATGCCAATCACATGCAGCGCGCTGTTGAATGTCACCGACGACAGCATTGTACAGCCCTCAAAAGCGCTTATGCCCACAGAATCGACATTCTCGCCCAGCACAACCGAGCGCAAGGCAATGCAGTCCATGAACGCCTCATCAAGGATATCGGCAACCTTATACTCTACCCCGCCCGCCTCAATCGCTGCAGGGATTACTACTGTCCCTGAATAAGGGACTATGTTCCTGGTGACAGTAGCGCTTCTCTTGGCGCTGTCGAGCAGGTAGGCTATATTGTCAACTACAGTAATCATTGGACTATGGAATTAGCAGCGAGCTGTCGCCATAACTGAGGAAACGGAAACCATTGGCAAGAGCATAGTCATATATCCTGCGCCAGTTGCCGTCCACAAAGGCCGACACTAGCAGCAGGAGCGTGCTCTTGGGCTGGTGGAAATTTGTCACTATTGCCTTTACAATGCGGAATGTGTACCCCGGGGCAATCATTATCTGGGTGTGCGAGTGCACGCAGGCAAGGCCGTTGCGCCCAAGCCAGGCGACAAGCGCCTCAAGCGCCTCAACACTGCTAATGGTGTGCTCACGGCTATAAGGGATCCACTGGCCCACATGCAGCCCGTCGGCCGTGATATCGGGATTCTCGGCCACCATCTCGCCAAGGAAATAGAGGCTCTCCAGCGTACGCACCGACGTGGTGCCCACGGCAACCGCATTGCCGCCGTTTGCAATGAGCCTTTCAAGCAGTTCCTTGCTCACCTCGATATACTCCTCATGCATCTCGTGCCCGGCAATGAGCTCGCTCTTAACAGGCTTAAAGGTGCCTGCACCCACATGCAAGGTAACCTCCTCGCGCTGCACACCGGCTGCCGAGAGCGCCTCAAGAACAGCCGGCGTAAAGTGCAGCCCGGCAGTAGGCGCCGCAACCGACCCCTTCACCTTTGAATACACAGTCTGGTAGGTATGCGTGTCGCTCGCCTCGGTCGCACGGTTCAGATAGGGAGGGATAGGCAGCTCGCCCGCGGTCTCAAGCAGTTCGGCAAACGAGACGCCGCCGTCCCATGTAAAGCGCACATGGTTCACTGCGGCAGCACTGCCGACACGCTCAACCGACAGGGTGATATCCCTGCCCCCGACATTCACCGTCTGCGAAAGCACTCCGCCCTTCCAGCGGTTGGAGTTGCCCACAAGGCATTGCCACACACACTCGCGTGTCTCAAGGAAAATCTGCTGGTAGTCGCAGGGCTGCTCCGGTTCAAGGCAGAACACCTCAATGAGCGCCCCGGTCTCCTTGCGGAAACGCAGGCGCGCCTGGATAACCTTGGTATTATTGAACACCATCAACGCCCCTTGAGGAATATACTTGGGAAGGTTAGAGAAAACATCCTCGCTCACCTCACCTTTACTATAAAGCAGCAGCCTTGACGTATCACGCTCCGCAAGCGGATATCTCGCAATCCTCTCGTCGGGCAGCGGATAATCGTATTCCGCTATCGCTATGTCCTGAATATCTTTCATAAAAAATCTTTGCACCGCAGTTCGAACTGCGGTGCAAAGATAGCAACAAACAGGCGAGAAATATGAACTTGCTCTAATATTTTAGCTTCAACTACACGAAAAAGACTATTAAGATGGCAACATTCGTTTCCTCTTCTTTTCAACTTCTCTCCAGTTGTGTCAACACAGCAACCTTGCTGCTGCGGGCGGCGTATATCTTTGCCGAAAAAAGAGAATGAGAGAGGTTGTCATTACTATTTGCGAAAGCGACATCGCCAGGCGGATATTCACCGAGAGCGGATACATGGCACTGGCGCGGGCCAAGGCGGGACTGCCTGAACGGTTTACGGAGATGATTGGGGCCACTGGCGACGAGCAGAGGATACTGGAGGGATTCATCAGCGACAGCATAGACGAGGCCGCAGGCATAATTAGCCGTTACCTGACGCCATGCACTGTGAGGCGCAGCAGCGGAGAGGATGATTCGGGCAGGCTGATAAGCATTTCCTTTGCACAGCCTCACAACTGTCCGGAAGGCCTTGGCGGCGCGCTGAAGAGGTGCATTGAGCCATTCGCCGCGGCACGCAGCATGCAGTGCTGGATGATGGCGGTAAAGCCCGACGAGGCAAGCGCCCTTGCGGCAAAGGCACAGAGCTGCCTTGCGCGCCTGCGGGAACAGCTATGCGTGCGCTGCCGTCCCGTAAAAGGCTGCAGCGAAGATGACAACGTAATTGAACTATGAGGAACAGGCTATGAAGAACACTATACTAATCAGGTGGAACGAACTGCAGCAGCAGATTGACCTAAAGAACTTTTACATGGGAGAACCGGCAAAGCGCAAGGACGCGGACGCCGACACCATACAAAGCAGCAAAGATGACAAGGAACTGCTCCTTATGCTTGCCGCCGAGGCAGCTAACGGGCTGGTTACTGCTGTTGCTCTTCGTTTCCCTTATGTTGCATGCGAGGTGCAGGAGGATTATATATCCTTTGAGTTCGAGAGCATTGGCAACAGCCGCGCGCACCTGCTGCCAATGCTGAAGCAGGCAATAGGCGACTATCTTGCGAACGAAATCATCATGAAATGGCTGCACCTGCGCCAGCCGCAGATGGCACAGGTGAGCATGGCGCTGCGAAGCTCGCTCTACAGCAATGTGCAGCAGCTGTTCGCGAAGTTCTATAACATCCGCAAGGTGCGCAGGCGCCCTACGGACCTTGCAGGCATATAACGATGAAGAAGGAGGATATAATAAAGGAGAACATAAGGCGGCTGGGAGAGATCTCGGCCGCCTACAATCCCGTTACAGGCGAAGGTTCAGTATCGGTAGAGCGGCAATGGACACGGTTTGAGGGGTTCCCGATTGAGAGGATAAACCTCCCTGCCGCCATGCTCAAGGACGAGAAGATAGCGCAGCTGGCTGAACTGGGGGCCGAGGGGTACATTACCGGGGTCATGGGCAAGGAAGCAAATGACCGCACCATAATACGCCTGTGGCTGGAGTTCTGCCTCACACGTATAAAGCATGACTTTGAGTACTGGGCACGCACCATGACAACTATTGCCGACAAGGGCAAGGGACGCGATACCCCCTTCACGCTCAACCGCCCGCAGCGCATGTACCTTAAGGCGCTCGAGAGCCTGCGCATGCAGGAAAGGCCTATAGACATAATACTGCTCAAGGCCAGGCAGTGGGGAGGCAGCACCCTCACACAGCTCTACATGCTGTGGATTCAGCTGGTGCACAAGCGCAACTGGAACAGTGTCATCTGCGGCGACATAGAGAAGCAGTCGTCCATTGTTGCAGGCATGCTTGCAAAGGTAATAGACCGCTACCCGGCATGGGCAACAGGCGGCAGGCGCGTGACCACAGCGCCCTACCAGGGGGCGCAGAAGACGCGTGTAATAAGCTGGAGCAACAGCCGCTACTCGCTTGGGTCGGCACAGAGGCCCGACTCGCTAAGGAGCGAGGACATAAGCATGGCCCATCTCACCGAGGTTGGACTGTGGAAGGCCACGCAGGGACGCAAGCCCGAGGACCTTGTGCAGTCAATCTTCGGTTCAATATCAAGCGGGCCCTACACCATGAAAGTAATAGAGTCAACGGCCAAGGGAGTGGGCAACTTCTTTCACCGCACATGGATTGACGCCGTGGGAGAGCGAAACAACTTCACCCCAGTATTCATCCCATGGTTCGCCATTGACCTTTACAGCACCCCGCTGGCGCAGGACGAGTATCCTGGGTTCGTTGAAAGCATGAACGAATATGAGCAGCACCTCTTCTCGCTGGGCGCCACGCTTGAGGCAATAGCATGGTACCGCAGCAAGAGACGCGAGATGCCCGATGAATGGCGCCTCTTCAGTGAGTTCCCGTCTACTCCCGAGGAGGCATTCCAGAGCACAGGGCGCAGGGTATTCAAGATTCCGTATGTGGACAGCATGCGCAAGAACTGCGTGCCGCCCCTGTTTGTCGGCGACATTGTCTACAAAGAGGGAGAGAGCGGAACAAAGGGCAAATGCGAGCTTGTTGCCGCCCAGGCAGGGGAAAAGGAGGGCAACTGCCTGAGCGTGTGGCTAATGCCCGACGAGGAGAACCTGCTGCGCGACAGGTACATTGTAACTGTGGACGTGGGCGGTACCGGGAGCAAGGCCGACTACTCGTGCATTGTTGTCGCCGACAGGATTGCAATGGCCGACGGCGGCGTGCCCGAGATTGCAGCATGCTGGCATGGGCACATAGAGCACGACAGGCTGGCATGGAAAGCCGTTGAGATTGCACGCGCATACGGGAACGCGCTGCTGGTGATTGAGGCCAACACGCTTGAGACAGAAGGTACCGAGGGCAACAACTTCGAGTATATACTCAACGAGATTGCCGGACACTACAGCAACCTCTACTGCCGCACATCGCAGACCGAGATAAGGCAAGGACGCCCGCGGCGCTGGGGTTTCCACACCAACAGCTCGACAAAGCCTATGGTCATAAACTTCCTCATAAAGGCGCTACGCGACAGCCTGTACATTGAACGGTGCCTGGAGACCACATACGAGCTCGACCTTTACGAATTCAAGGAGAACGGCAAGGAGATGGGAGCAATTGAGGGCAACCACGATGACCGTGTAATGGCCACCGCCATACTGGTGTGGACATGCTATAACCACCCGCTACCGACAAGAGTAACAGGCAGCACAAGCAACAGGAGGAACAGGATTATAAGTGAAGCGAGTATATAATGGCCTAATGCACTTCCAGCACTAACCCGTCATAGGCCAGGTGTACCCCAGCCGGCAGGCACTTCTCAATCTTGGCATGCAGGCCAATGTGGTGCATCATGTGGGTGAAGTATGTTCTGCGCGGTTTCAGATAGTCCACAATTTGCAGTGCCTCAAGTACTGTCTGGTGACTCTTATGCGGTTTTGAATAGCGCAGCGCATTAATTACAAGAGTGTCAATGCCCTTAAGCCTATCCAGTTCGCCTGGCTCAATATAGCTCATGTCGGTTATATATGCCAGCTGGCCTATGCGATAGGCTGTAATGGGCAGCATGCCATGGAACACACGCAGGGGGGTTACCTCCACATCCCCCACCATAAACGGCACTTTGTGGTCCACCGGGCAAATCCCTATGTTGGCCACGCCAGGGTATTTTACCCTGCCGAAACAGTATGGGAAGAATGAACGAATCTGCATTTCGGTCTCGCGGTCGGCATATATGGGGAGCTCACGGTCACGCGTATACGGACGCAGGTCATCTATCCCCACAAGGTGGTCGAAATGCTTGTGAGTCATGAGCAGGGCGTCAATTTTCTTTACATCGGCATTGAGCATCTGCTGCCTGAAGTCGGGCCCGCAATCAATGAGTATAGTTGTATCGCCCTCTTCAACAAGTGCCGAGCAGCGCAGGCGCCTGTCGCGCGGGTCGGACGAGGTACACACCTCGCACTTGCACCCTATTTCAGGCACTCCGGTTGATGTTCCCGTTCCTAAGAAAGTAATTCTCATTGCCCTACTCTATTACGTTCACCTCCATGTTCAGCCCAACGCCGAACTTCTCCTTTACCGAGGCAACCACTGCCGCTGCAAAGCAGAGCACATCCCCTCCAGTAGCGCCGCCACGGTTAATGACAACAAGCGCCTGGTGGCGGTAGACACCCACATGCTCATGCGGTGTCTCCTTCCAGCCGCACTGCTCAATCATCCAGCCGGCAGACAGCTTTACATCGCCGCAAGGCAGCGGGTACTGCGGCATGGCGGGGTACAGTTCCTTAAGGCCTGACGCCACAGCAGCAGGAACAACCGGGTTCATGAAGAAACTGCCAGCGCTGCCGGTCTCTGCCGGGTCGGGGAGCTTGGCACGGCGTATCTCGCACACCGCACGGCGCACATTCTCAAGCGTAGCGCCGCCAAGTTCCTCTACCTTCTCCTTGAGATTTCCATAAGAGAGCCTGAACTCGGCATGTTTCCTGAATCGGAATGTAACATGCGTTATAATACACTTGTCTTTTTCGGCAGCCTTGAATATGCTATGGCGGTAGGCAAACTCGCAATCGGCATTTGTAAACGCACAAGGAGTGGCGCCGTCAATCCGTACTGCCTCTACCTTTACTATGAGGCCGCCGGCCTCTACCCCATACGCGCCCACGTTCTGCACGGCACTTGCACCCACCTCGCCGGGAATGAGCGAGAGGTTCTCGAGTCCATGCCAGCCATGCTCCACACAGTGGGCAACAAGCTCATCCCAGTTGACACCGCTGCCAACACGCACAAGCACATCGTTCTCGCTCTCGTCAAGCACCTCAATCCCCATTATCCTTGAATGGAAGAGAGTGCCCGTGAAATCAGCGGCAAATAGCAGGTTGCTGCCACCGCCTATAACAAGAGACTTGCCAGAAAAGCCCTCTTCAAGAAAACCAATAAGAGCCTCCGCGCTTGAGAACTCCACAAGGCGCTCCGCTGTTGCCTTAATGCCAAACGTGTTGTGTATCGGATATCTGTTGTATACCTTAATCATAAGTACCTTCTTTTGCTACGCAAGGCCGTCGCCCTGCAACCATAGATTACATTATTGCAAGTATCTTCCACACTGCCATCATGTGGCACAACGTGCCTATAAGCACAAACAGGTGGAACACCGCATGTATATACTTCACCTTATGCAGGCTGTAGAGCACCGCGCCTATTATATATGCCACGCCTTCGCCAACCACCCACAGGAACACCGCCAGCGGCACTGCATTGTAGAACTGCTGCATTGCCACAACTATTGTAAGGCCCATGAGAACATAGCACAGCGTCTCAATGCGGTTGTGCTTCTTCATTGTGTTCACCGTGACAACTGTACCCACAATGGCACATATCCAGCAGAAGATGAAGATACCCCACCCCCAGTAACCCACATCGCGCATTGCAATGAGGGTTATAGGCGAATAGCACCCGGCTATGTACCAGTAGATTGCAGCATGGTCAAGCTTGCGCAGCACACCGCGCACCTTTGTACCTGGCCTTGAAGAATGATAGGCGGTAGAGCATACAAACGACCCCAGCATGCCAAAGATATAAAGCGCCATGCTCGCTATGCTCCAGGCGTCACCCCCCTTGGCAATTACCATATACATGAAATAAGCACCCACAGCCACTGCACCCGCAATACCCACGGCGTGCGAAATTATATTCAGTTTCTCCTCCTCGGGAGAATAGATTTTGTCCTTGTCACTCATAACACATAACTTGTTTGGCACAAAATTAAAAAATGATTGTCACAAACGAGCAAGAAATATGAAACTTGTTTCAATATTTTTCACAGTGGCAACGCGAAATAAGCGTTGCTTGCGACGACGTGAGCTTTAGCTCTCCAAAGGAGTGCGGCTTGCCGCCCCAAAGTCTATCTTCGCGGTTTACCGCAATGATTGTCACAAACGGTCGTCAGAATAACAAAACACGTTTTGTTATCGACGAGTTTTGCAGCAACAGGTCAAACGCAGCATAGCCGTAGGTTATGCCGTTTGGGTTGCAAAAAGCAAAACGAGTCAATGACAGTACAAATATAGAATGACAAAACTTTAGTTTTGTTATCGGCAAGTTCATTAGCGGTTGGTCGCACGCAGCATGGGTTAAACTCATGCCGTGCGGGCCGCTAAAGAATGAACGAGCCAATGACCTTTTTTGTTATCGACGAGTTTTGCAGCAACAGGTCAAACGCAGCATAGCCGCAGGTTATGCCGTTTGGGTTGCAAAAAAGCAAAACGAGTCAATGACAGTACAAATATAGGATGACAAGTACGCAGGTGCACTTAGACGATACAATTCATTAAAAAAGTTGCAAAGGTAAGCGTTATTTGTTTACCTTTGCAACAAATAAACCGAATATGAGTCTAAATGATTGGATAAAGGAGCAAGAACAAAGAGGAATTACCACATTCTCTTTTCAACAAATCCGTTGCGTGTTTGCAGAACGTTCTGAAAAGACGCTGAAAACAGATATCAACAGACTTACATTGTCTAAGAAGATTCAAAACGTATATAAAGGTTTTTATGTAATCATCCCTACCCAATATAAGTTAAAGGGAGTTGTGCCACCGACTTATTACATCAATGAACTGATGGAGTATCTTGGCAAGCCTTACTATGTGGGATTACTTTCTGCAGCAGTCATATATGGCGCTTCTCATCAGAGAGCAATGATGACTCAGATTGTAACTACAGGACCAAGACCAAGGACCTCAAATAAACACTCACTTTTGCATTGGAATTACCGTCAGCAGATACCAAATGAACTGATTGAAAGCCGGAACGCAGAAATGGGGCGAATAAACTATTCATCGGCAGAGTTGACAGCGGTAGATATTGTTCAGTTTGCATCAAATATTGGAGGTTATCAAAGGGCTGCCACCGTTCTTGCTGAATTAGTGGATGCGATTGATATATCAAAAATGGAAGGGGTTCTTCCATATACCACAACGACGGCAATGCAACGGTTTGGGTACTTGTTGGAGTTTGTTTTATTCGAGCAAGGTAAGGCAGACCAATTATACGACCTAATAAAAAAGCGGAATGGTTATTTTAATGCCGTACTTATGAGTTCTGAGCATCCTGCATTGGATGATACAGAGAGTAACCGCTGGAGAGTAAACATGAATATTGACATTGAAATTGATGAATTATGATAGATAGAGCTTCCATAATGGCATGGAATGAGTTTGTTCCATGGACTGATTTTGCGATGATTGAGCAAGATTTGATAATTAGCCGTGCATTGGTAGATATATTTAGCGATGATTTTCTGAATGAGCAATTGGCCTTCAGAGGCGGAACCGCCCTACATAAGTTATACCTTTCGCCTCAAATCAGATATAGCGAGGATATTGATTTGGTGCAGATAAATCCTGGTCCAATCAAGCCTATCTTATTCCGATTGGGCGAAGTGTTGAGTTGGATGCCAGATAAGGTAATCAAGCCTAAGAGACATAACAATACCATGCTGTTCCGAATGGTGTCTGAAATACCTCCGGTGCAACCTATACGCTTAAAGGTAGAGATAAACTGTAAGGAGCATTTCAGCGTAATGGGATTTCACAAAGTTCCGTTCGAGGTAAACAACAAGTGGTTCAGCGGTAAATGTGAAATAACGACCTATACTCTTGATGAATTGATGGGTACGAAACTTAGAGCTTTATATCAACGCAAGAAAGGACGTGACCTTTTCGATATGCAAATAGCGTTGGATCATGGAAACATTAATATCGAAAAAACGCTTGAATGCTACAGCAAGTATATGGATTTTGTGGTAGAAAAAGCCCCGACCTATAAGCAGTTTGTGCAGAATATGGAACAAAAGCTTCAAGACCCTGAATTTCTTGATGACACAGATATACTTCTTCGTGCAGGTGCCGATAAGTTTGACCCTCAGCGAGCATATGCCATGGTCAAGGAGGCATTTATTGATAAATTGCCAGGGAAAAGAGATTAAACAGCGGCAGTATCCAAAGTATTGTGTAAATGAGAAAAGGCAGTGTCCAATATTTTGTGTAAATGAGAACCTTTATCTAACGCCACGTGTAAACCCACAATCATTGCTTTTTAGATTATTGTGACGCAAATTCAACTACAATCATTGTAATTCCAATGATTGTAGCATGTTTTTTTAAGGGCGAACACACCGGTTCGCCCCTACGGCATTAAACGTTATACATTCAACATTACACATTAAACACCAAACATTTTAGCAAACAAAAAAGGCGCGCTCGTGCGAGCGCGCCTTTGATAATATGTTCATACACGTATTAAGCAAACCACTTAACGTATGCGAAGTCCATACGGTGAGGAAGTTCCTCGTGGCTAGGATACATGCGGAACGCAATCTTGAACTCACCTGCGTTTGTAGGTGCAATCTCAGCGCCGAATGTAAACACGTTGCCCTCGCGCTTAACAACCTCGAGAGGATATGTCATGAATATCTGGTCGTTGCCCTTAGAATCGGGAGCAAGCACTACCAGCTCAATAGCGACAGCATTGTCAAGGCCCTTCTCGTCTACCTTTACGGAAACGTTGTACTTGTCGGCTGCAGACATTGCGCCGTTGAGGAAGTTTGTATCGCCCTCTACTGAGAGAACCTCAATAGCATTCCACTTTGCAGCAACCTCTTCCTTCCACTTTGCAAGCTCGCGGACAACCTTTGAGTCGTTAGCGATGAGTCGGTGATAACGCTCGGCCTGCTTGCAGTAGAACTTGCTGTAGTAGTCGTCGAGCTGGCGCTTCATTGTGAAGTGAGGAGCAATCTCGGCGATTGAGCGCTTGATACACCCTACCCACTCGTCAGAGTATGCCTTGCCGTTACGGTTGTAGTACATAGGCAGAATCTCGTTCTCGAGGAGAGTGTAGATTGTAGCGGCGTCGAGCTGGTCCTGGAACTCCTGGTTCTGGTATGTGCGCTCCTCCTTGAGTGCCCATCCTGCGCCTGGCTTGTAGCCCTCGCACCACCATCCGTCAAGGACTGAGAAGTTGAGGACACCGTTCATGAGGGCCTTCTCGCCCGATGTACCTGAAGCCTCAAGAGGACGTGTCGGGGTGTTCATCCAGATATCAACACCTGATACCAGCAGCTTAGCGAGGTCCATATCATAGTTCTCGAGGAAGATAATCTTGCCAACGAACTCAGGACGGCGAGAAACCTCGATAATCTTCTTGATGAGGCCCTGGCCTGCGCCATCGTGCGGGTGAGCCTTACCTGCGAAGAGGAACTGGATTGGACGCTCGGGGTTGTTGAGCAGCTTAGCAAGACGGTCGAGGTCGGTGAAGAGAAGGTGAGCACGCTTGTAGGTAGCAAAGCGGCGTGCGAAACCGATAACAAGAGCATCGGGGTTAATCTTCTTCACAACATCAACAATACGCATTGGGTCGCCCTGGTTCTTGAGCCAATCCTCGCTGAACGCCTTCTTGATGTAGTTGATAAGCATCTTCTTGCGGGCTACGCGAGTGTTCCAGATTGTCTCGTTTGAAATCTTGTCGATTGCGTGCCAGATATCCTCGTTCGACTGGTCGTAGATGAAGCTTGGGTCGAAGTTAGCGCGGTAGAGAGCATCCCACTCAGGCGCAACCCATGTAGGATAGTGAACACCGTTTGTCACATAGCCCACATGGTTCTCCGATGGGTAGTAGCCCTTCCAGATTCCAGCGAACATAGACTTTGACACCTTGCCGTGGAGACGGCTCACACCGTTGATTTCCTGGCAAGTGTTGCAAGCGAATGTAGACATGCAGAAACGCTCGTTCTTGTCACCGGCGTTAATGCGGCCAAGGTTCATGAGGTCGTCCCATGTAATGTTCAGCTGGCTGGCGTAGCCTCTCATGTACTTGCCGAAGAGAGCCTCGTCGAAGTAGTCGTGGCCTGCAGGAACAGGAGTGTGTACAGTGTAAAGGCTGCTTGCACGTACAATCTCAAGGGCCTCCTCATAGGTATAGCCGGTCTTGATGTACTGTGTAAGGCGATAGAGGTTGCAGAGTGCCGCGTGACCCTCGTTGCAGTGATAGATTTCCTTCTTGATACCCATCTTCTCAAGGGCAATCATACCGCCGATACCGAGCAGGATCTCCTGCTTCAGACGGTTCTCCCAGTCGCCGCCGTAGAGCTTGTGAGTGATAGGCCTGTCGAACTCGCTGTTCATGTCAAAGTCGGTGTCGAGCAGGTAGAGAGGCACACGGCCTACATTTACCCTCCACACGTTTGCGTGAACATAGTAGTCGATATAAGGAACGTGGATTACGAGCGGAGTTACGCCGTCCTCCTCGTATACGCGCTCAATAGGGAGCTGGTTGAAGTTCTGTGCGTCATAGTTGGCAATCTGTGAGCCATCCATGGAAAGTGACTGGCTGAAGTAGCCGTAGCGGTAGAGGAAACCTACTGCACACATGTCTACGTTAGAGTCTGAAGCCTCCTTCAGGTAGTCACCTGCAAGGATACCGAGACCGCCAGAATAGATTTTGAGAACGCTTGTAAGGCCATACTCCATACAGAAGTAAGCTACTGAGGGGCGCTCTGCGTTGGGCTTAACGTCCATATATTTGCGGAAGTCCGCGTAAACGTCAGCAAGCTTGTCAAGGACAGCCTTGTCCTTAGAAAGCTCGTCAAGTTTCTCAACGCCCAGCTTCTCAAGGAGAAGAACGGGGTTGCCGCCACAAGCCTTGTAGAGGTCTGCGTCGAGCATAGAGAAGAGTTCCTTAGCCTCCTCGTTCCATACCCACCACAGGTTACGTGACAATTCCTCGAGGTTCTTCAGAGACTCGGGAATGTAAGATTTAACATTAACAGTTTTCCAAGCTGGTTGGTTTGTGTTACTAATTGCTATCATAATTTATAATTAAATGAATATTTCCTTATTTATTTTATAACAATATATCAGTTGGCCCTGAAATCAATGTCATTCAATATTTGCACTGTCATTGACTCGTTTTGCTTTTAGCCACCCGCGTGGCATAAACTTCGTCTATGCTTCACGCGACTAATGGCTGCAAAACTCGTCGATAACAAAAAAGGTCATTGACTCGTTTTGCTTTTCGCAACCCAAACGGCATAACCTGCGGCTATGCTACGTTTGACCTGTTGCTGCAAAACTTGTCGATAACAAAAAAAGGTCATTGACTCGTTTTGCTTTTCGCAGCAAAACTCGTCGATAACAAAACGTTGTTTTGTCATTCCGGAACGCAGTGAGGAATCTCAAGATAAGAACGATTGAGATATCTCGCGTACACTCGATATGACAATTGTGGTGTGATTATTCTTGTCAGCCCAATATCGTCATCTTCACTTTCTGCCGGCTGCTGCCGTGAGCGCAAAATCGTACGCCTTGAGATATTTGCTTATAAAGTGCTTCCACTGAGCCTTTCCGGCCAGTCTTGCAACCTTCTTGCGGCAGTCAAGTACCTCCTTTTCAGAAAGTTTTGCAAAGATACAAATTGTTTTTGTAATTTCCTCGGCCGCAGCAGAATAGTTGCTGTCATTCCTGCATATTACCTTCACTCCGTCGGCAATCTCGCCTTCGCGGCCAAGCACCGAGTTCACCCAAAGGCCAAAGCCAGCAAGGTTTGTAGTGATTGTAGGAATGTGGAACGCCGCGCTCTCCAGCGGAGTGTAGCCCCATGGCTCGTAGTACGACGGGTAAACGCTCAGGTCATTGCCTATCAGCACATCGTAGTACTCCATATTGAACACGCCGTCGTTGCCCTTGAGGTAGCAGGGCACATATATCACCTTCACACGGTTCTTTCCGCTGCGGTTGTCTATCCGCAGGTTACGGATTGAGCATGCGATGGCGTCATCGTAGAAGTTGTTCAGCTCGTGTGTTATGTAAGGGTTAGGCAGCGGAGTCTCCCACGAGTCCTTGCCAGACCTCAGGCGCTTTACAAGGTCCTCGCGCGCACTGCCCGACCATGCTGGAACGTCAACGAACGCAACCACGTCGCGCTCTAGCTCTCCGCAGGCATTCAGGCGTGCCATACTCTCAAGGAACATATCGATACCCTTGTTGCGCATTTCCATGCGGCCGCCAAGGTTAATTATTATTGCATCGTCCGAGATTGAGTCTCCGGTTAGCGCTCTTGCCACCCTCAGGCGCACATCGCGCGCAACCTTCCTCTTTGCGGCAAAGGCCTTGCCTGCAGGGACAAAGTCCTTCTCGAAGCCATTCTCAAGAATCACGTCACACTCACGCTCAAGCAGCTGCTTGCATTCGCGTGCAGTGAGCTCGCTCACTGTTGTAAAGCAATCAATGTTTGCTGCCGTCACCTTCTCTACCGACTGCTTCGACTGCACGTTAAGCTCTGCAGCCATCTGGTCGCCATTATAGCCCTCGAAATAGTCATAGAGAGGCTTGCCGTTAGAGGCAATAGAGCGTCCTATGCTTGTGGCATGGGTTGTGAATATTGAGCCCACAGCAGGCAGGTGCTTCTTCACGTAGAGCGCTGCACCGCCGCTCTGCCACTCATGAGCCTGGACAGCCACATTGCTGCCCTTCTTTATGTTTGCATGGTAGAAGCTCTCGATAACCTTGCCTACAGCATAGCCGAAAATCATTGAGTCGTCATAGTCGCCGTAGCCATGCAGGGAATCCAGCCCGAAGTCGTTCCACATCTCGCCATAGATAGCGTCCTTGTCATCCATGTAGCCCGTGTAGTCCACAAGCACCACCTTGGGGCGGCCGGGAATCTCCCAGTAACCGCAGCGCACTGCCAGCTTGTCGCTGCACACGCTCTTGCGCCATGCGCTCCACAGGCGCTTGTCCTCGGTAAATAGCGGATTCTCCTTCTCCTTCCAGAGGTCGGGGCCAATGTATATTGCCGTAAGGTTCTCTATCTCAGATATTGTACGGGCCTTTGTTGACACCACTGTGTATATGCCGCCGACCTTGTTACAGACCTCCCAGCTAATCTCGAACAGATAGTCGGGAAGCAATAAATTCTTTTTCATGTTTAAATAGTACTCAAAAAAATCAAGGCATTCACTCCTGAAATACCTTATCATATAACAACAAATAGGGAGAAGGAGTTTCCCCTCTCTCTATTCCGCCACAAAATTAGTATTTTTTTCTGAATTATGAAAATTACATCCAGCATTTGTACATTACAGCAATACAACTATTGGCAGAACTAATGCAATGATTGAGATGTTTCGCTTCACTCAACATGACAAGTCTGTCTAGGCATAATAACAGCAGCAGGCCCCTGGGGCCTGCTGCACATAGGATAGATGCTAGTCGGGACAGTTCACCACATACTCCCAAGAAGAGGTGTTTGACGATTCAATGACAACAGTCACCGCTCCCTGGGTAAAGTTGAAGGGGATAGTCATCTTGTTCTGTATAATCTGCCTGGGAACTATTGGAGTGCCCTGTGCCTGCGTGCCGTCATATACAGTGAGATAATCGGCCTCGCCATAGAAATCAACCCAAATTGAGCTTGAGCCGCTCATCTGGCCCATACCGTATGTAGCCTCATGGCGTGGACCGCTGCCGGCCTTAGGCACGTTCTTTCCGCCGCCACAAGGAGGAATAGTCTTCAGCGGAATATCCCTTCTCGGCTGAGGCGAGCTTGCCAGTTCGCTGTACCTTGCATTCCGCACCTTTGTAGTGTTAGGCGGATAATTGCCTTTAGAGGCCACAATGCTCAAGGTCTCGGCCTTGCGCATGTTAACCGTGAACACGCCATTGCCGCTGTTCGTCGGCTGCATATGCCCGCTTATCGAGCCTGTTACATTCAAGCGGCAGCCAGGCAACAGGCTGCCCGTCTCCTCCTCCACTGTACGGAACTGTATCTTGCCCATTTCGGGCTGCATTCTTATCTTCTTGTCCTTGACATCCTTGAACTTAGGTATAGAAACACGCTTTGGGATATACTCATTGTTCTTCTTCGATATAATCTCAATGCGGTCATCCTCGGTTGCGCTCACCGGGAACACTCCATTGCGGTTACTAATCTCCTTCACCTCCTTCACCTTGCCGTCAGGACTTGTAATCCTTATCACATTCTCAACGCCAGGTATCGGAGCGCCGTTAATACTGTCAATATTTATGAATTCCTGCACATAGGGCTTTGGCTCAAGCCACACTGTGCGCGTATTGTCATCCTGCTTTATGAAATTCTCCACAGTCCATGGCCCGCCCTCAAGCACGCCGTCGTAGTAGTTGGCCTTCGTGGCATGAATATCGATTACCGACAGTACGAAAGCGCTGTCATACACTGCAATACCCTTTCCGTCGATACTGGTAGTCACCTTTTTCCTTGTCACGCGCTTGCTGCTGCCCGGATGTGTAAGCGACACCGTACAAAGCGCGCCTGGTACCGGTTGCTTGCTCACCTTGTTCTTTACAAAGAATGTAAAGCTTTTCATGACAGGAGTGAGCAGGAGCGCTGTGCTGTCCGAAGGATTCTCAAGGACCTGGTTAGGCACGTCCTTCCTCGTCTCGTCCTTATATCCGTAGCAGCTTCCGGTCATTTCCTCTATTGTTGCACAGAAGCGCATATTGGGCAGTCTCACAACTCCGGCAGCATCGGCCTGCGCTGAATCAATCCTCTCTTTGCCATTGTCAATGTACCTGTATACGAGCTTGCCGTCGGGCAGCACGTCCTTGGTTACCCTGTCAAGCAGTCTTACATACAGGTCCTTGCGCAGCGGCCCCATATCAAGGTCCACATTCCATGTATAATGGAAATTCCTGTCAGCATCGAGCGGCGCGTAACATTCGCCGCCAGTTGTAAATGTCGCCTTCTGCAGGCAGTAGAACACATAGCTGAACACGCTGCATGGCAGGTCCTTGAATGTCGTCTTTCCGGCCGAGTCGGTTTCCTGCGTAATATTTACAGGCACATTATTCAGGAACATGCCGTTGTTATAAAGGAAATGCGCCGTGTAGTCTATCGTTACCTCCTGGTTCTCAATAGGGTAGCCGCCTTCGGCGTCGGTACATGTTACAGTTATGTCCTTGCTGCATTTTATAAAAAGCAGGAACGGCAGCAAAAGCAGCAGCAACCACCACCAGTTACGCTTGTGGTGCAGCTTAAAGGTATACTGGTTATACTCATCCTTATACCTTATACCTGTATCTACATTTATTACATGTTTAGGTTCGCTCATAGCAAGAAGCTGTTTAAGAATAGAACAAAAAATTTACTTGCCGGCACAGGCCGGGCTATATTATGCACTCTGTCGGTCACTTATTTTTCTTTGACTTCTCGTCGTGCAGGTCATGCTTTTCCTGGTATTCAGGAGAAATCCTGAACTTCACCTTAATCTTCTCCTTGTGCGTAAACCACTCCTTTGGCACCACACACACACCCTGGCTGTCAGTCCTCAGCTGCACATCCCCCTTTTTCTTTGTCTTTAGCGTAAAGTCGAGGTCGGGCAACGGGAAACCGCCGTAGTCCTGCAGCAGTATATACACCTCCTGCGGTTCTTCTGGTTCAGGTTCAGGTTCGGGTTCAGGTTCTGGTTCTGGCGCGGGCGGGACAGGAGGTTCCGGTTCCTCAGTCTCGCTCTTGAGGCTGAACACAAATTCCAGGACTGTATTCCCGTCACCAGGAGACTGCTGCTGCACCTCGCCCATGCACGAGACCACGCAATCCGCCTGCTGAGGCATAAGCACTCCAGCAGCATCACACGCCATAGGTATTGTAAGCGACGCCATTCCTTGCTGGTCGGTTGTCACGCTATGCACGCCATTGCAGGAGACCTCACAGGTACAGGCGTTCATCGGGACATCATCCATCAGCACCCTTATGCCTACACGCACGTATTGCGTCAGGTCATAGACATATTCGGCCTGTCCTTCCACTACAGTAAGCATATATTCGCCGCCTGTATGCGGTTCTATGCGGTACGACGAGCCAACAGGAAGCTTGCCGTCCATCTCGAGCCACCCGTTCCCGTCCGTATTGCGGTGCAGGCCGTTCAGCTTAAAAGAAAAACCAGGAATAGCGTAGCCATCCCACATAAAGGCAATCTTCACATCCTGTAGCGCAGCCTTGGTAATCCATGTATCCAGCTCACCGCCGCCGGCCTTGTTAGGGTACTTGTATCCCCATGCAGTTACAGCAATGTCCCAATCCGTTCCTTTAGGCCTGAAAAAGATAAACTTTTCCGACGGGACGGTGAACACAGCGTGTTCAATTGGCGAGCCGTTCATTGCCGAACGCATTGCCGCCTTGCGCTGCTGGTATACCTGTGCAACTGCAGCCTTCTGCGTCTCGTCGGCATCGGCAAACGACACCCAGCCTGTCCCAGGCAGGTCCCATTGCAGATATCCGGCCCCTGGCACAACCTCCGAGAACATAAGCCCGGCATTGTCGGCCAAAGGTTTCAAGAGCCTATACACCATCTCTTCCGAGAGTTTCTTGTCGAGCAGATGTTCGACTTCGCTAACCTTAAGCTTTACATTCATATCCTTAAGTCATTTATTTTCTACAAAATCCCGTGCAAGTCCCCGTTACAGTCTCACACGCACAGGAAAACCAGCAATGCCATCCACAAGGCAAAGCTCACCGGTACAGTTATCTGGAATGCAAGGTGCTGTGTCTTGTGCCTGAACAGCAGCATTGCTGCGCCAGCACCATATGCACCGCCAATCACAGCCAGTCCAAGCAGCACGGCCTCGGGTATGCGCCACTTGGCATATACTGCACGGCGCTTGTCAATGGCGTATAGGCCAAAGGCCAGCACATTTATAAAAAACAGATAGACATACAGAAATAGTCCTGATTCATTCATAGTATCATAGTATTTGAGCAGTTTGTATTAAAGAGAGCACAGGCCTGTTATCATGATGGCATAAGTGCTCCCAGGCACATGAAGAACGTGAAATACAGCAATACAGCAATCAGCAAGGCAAGCAATCCCGTTAACAGGCATCCCCATTTGCTTCCGCGGTACTCCGGTTCCTTATCTTTCACCTCCTCCGGACCATCCTTTGACTCCTCTTCTGGAAACTCTGGTTCTGATTTCAGACCAGGAACAGGAGGCTCGGGATACACTGGAGGCTCAGGAGCCACTGGAGGTTCAGGAACCACAGGAGGCTCAGGAACCACAGGAGGCTCAGGAACTACAGGGCTCTGCAGGCGGAACTCAAACTTCTCCACTCCGCCTGCCAGCGGACGCTGCTGTGTCTCTCCATCAACTGTCACAATGCACATCTCGCCGCTTAGCGAGAGTGGCATGCGCACACTGGCAACCCCGCCTGCGAAAGCAAGTACTGGCTGCTGTCCCATGTAGGCCACCGCTGCGCTGGCGCCGTCATACGGCAGCCCGTCCCTTAGCACGCTCACCTCAACTGTTACATACTCAGTCATGTCAATGCATATCTCGCCGTTCCCTTTTGTCACGGTAATGTGCCTGTGCTGGCAGTCGGCCTCAATATCGAACTGGTAGCCAACAGGCAGGTCGCCAATGTCATACACGCCATCGGGGCCTGTCACCCTCTCGAGCACCCTGTTCAGCAGAAACTTCTTGCCAGACATTGGTCTCCCGGCATACTCAAGGCGTATAAGCACATGCTCTTTCTCCTCGGGAGCCGCAACCACACCTGTCGTAGCGTCGGTAACAATGCGCTCGGGATAGCTGTATCCCCATGCAGTAAGCTTAATATGTATTTTCTTGGACTCGTCTACCTTGTAATAGACATAACTGTCATCGGGCACAGCCATAACCTTCCTGGCCATAACCTGGTTGTTGCCGAACCTGTTGAGCACCAGCTGCTGGCGGCGGCGGTACTCCGCCCTCACTTCCTGTTCCAGCAGAGGGTCGGCATCGCTCAATGAGCTCCACCCGCTGCCAGGCAGGTCCCATTGCAAGTATCCGTGCCCCGAGGTGCGTTCCGTGAACAGCTGCTCATCCTCATTGGCCAGCTGTTTCTTAAGGGCGGCATAAGTCAGTTCATAGTCATCGCCAAACGGGCAATAGACACCCGATTCTTTTATCTTGACATTCATCCTGCTATAATTTAGTTTATTATTAGTTCTTTATAAGTTCCAGCGTGTACTCTTTCGTGCAATCCGCCTCAAGCGCCTCGGTGTATTTCTCATACTGCTGCTTAAGGTACGGGATATTCTGTATATCGGCAATAGCCCCATCCTCTTCATAGTTTTTAATCACGGACTTTACCATGGGATAAACAACCTTGTGCTTTTGCCCCGCACGCTTTGCAATAACATCGTCAACATCCTTTTTCAGGTCGTGAAACATTCCAACTGCCTGCCTGTAATTGCCTAGCTGGCGTTTCAGGAGAGCCAGCCTGCTACCCATTACATTGTCCTGCACTGCACCATCAAGATGACTCACCTTGGCATACAGGCCTGCAACCTGCGTATCGTCATAAGGAGAGGCGACAGCAGCCTCGCTCTCGGCTATTACCCCAGCAATATATCCCTCATCATCCTCGGCACCGGCAGGCATGTCATCAGGCCTCTCCCTGCGGATGCTGTTGAGGCTGTCAGTTACAATCTTCAGGTGTTTCGACAGCACTGCCTCATTCTTTTTCAGTCTCTCAAGCTGCTTCTTCATCTCCATACCCATGCGACGTTCCTTCTCTAGCCTCTTCTGCAAATCCATACACATCTCCTGCAAGGCATGTATAGAATCAACCAGTTCCACCTTATACTCTTTGCTAAGAATCGCTTTTTCTTTTGAAAGGGCATGAATCCTCATCTGAAGCGCCTTTACAGAATCTTTCGGGACCAGATTCTTCTGTAATTTTTTTAGATTCCTGTTTTCATTCTCAAGGTCTTTACACTTTTCTTCCAGTTCAAACAGTCTCTTTTTCTGCTCATCAAAATTCTTCTGCAGGTTATCAGCTTTTGACTTGTCGGTAGCAGACTTCAAGTTCTCATATGCAGCCCTCGTCTTATCATATGTTGACTTCAAGTCATTATACTCCGATGTCTTTCCCTCAAGGTCACTTTTCAGCTTATCAACATCTAGCTGAAGGTTGTCACGCTCAAGTCTCACGACATTCAGTTCCTTCTTGAGTTCCAGCAGTTCTTCCTTACTTTGCGAGAACACAGGAGTTGCTGCCAGCAATCCAGCAAGGCAATATAAAATAATATGCTTCATATCGTCTGATAGTTATATACCCGGCCTTGCAGGCCTAGGAACCGCCAGTATAACAGCACCCGCACAGGTATTAGTTCTTTATCAGTTCAAGTGTGTACTCTTTCGTGCAATCCTCCTTAAGCGCCTCGGTGTATTTCTCATACTGCTGCTTAAGGTACGGGATATCCTGGATAGCGTCAATAGTTTCATCATCTGTATAGTTACTAATCACGGCCTTTACCATGGGATAAACAACCTTGTGCTTATCGCCGGGACGCTTTGCAATAACATTGTCAATATCCTTCTTAAGGTCCTGGAACGCCCCGACAATCTGTTTATAGTCGCCCAACTGGCGTGCTAAGGCAATAAGGTCGTCCTTATTTGCCTGGTCCTGTTCTGCGTCGCGCATTCTCAGCACTCCAGGAACAATAGAATCAACCAGAACTTTATCATAAGGCGAGTTTATGGCAGCTGTACCCTTGGCAAACAGACGGCATTTCTCGACAAATGGCGTCATCTTGTCCCTTGCAGCAGCAACCTCCTTGTCATTCTTTCCAAACTCTTCGTATTGCGCATAGGCATCCTCAAGCCTGGCCATATCCACTTGAGAATATTTCTTGCTAAGCCATTCATTGTCCACATTTGCAGCCAGGTCCTTTAGCCACTTAACCTTGAAAGCATTAAGGGCGCCTAGTTCCTGTTCAAGTCCATTAACTGCCTCTTTGGCCTTATTGCAATCGGCAATGAGCACATTTATACGGGTTGCCTTAGTCAGAGTATCTTTTTTAAGCAACTCTATTCTCTTTTCAAGCCCATCAACCTTGCCTGCTTCCTTCTGGAGATTATTGTTGTTATTTTCTAGTTTCTCTTTTTCTCTATTTAGATTATTAATCCTACTTTTAAGCGCCTTTACAGAATCTTTTGGGACCAGATTCTTCTGTAATTTTTTTAGATTCCTGTTTTCAGTCTCAAGGTCTTTATACTTTCCTTTCAGTTCATCCAGTTCCTTTTTCTGCTCATCAAAATCCTTCTGCAGGTTATCAACTTTTGACTTGTCGGTAGCAGACTTCAAGTCGTCATATGCAGTCTTCGTCTTAATATATGTCGACTTCAAGTCATTGTAATCCGATGTCTTTCCCTCAAGGTCACTTTTCAGCTTGTCAACATCTAGCTGAAGGTTGTCACGCTCAAGTTCCACTGCAGCCAGTTTCTTCCTAAGCTTTTCAAGTTCATCATCTGCATTCTGCGAGAACACAGGAGTTGCTGCTAGCAATCCAGCAAGGCAATATAATGCAATCTTTTTCATATTCTTAATACCTGTCAAGGGTTTATCTACTAGTAAATACTATCGCTTTCAATCTCTTCCTCCTCGGGGACCACGTAGCCGACAACAAAATCGGCAAGGTCCTGCACTCCGTTCTCCTCTTCCTGGTTCACGAAGTTAGTGTATATCTGGTTCAGCAGGTTCACCCTGTCGACAGTAGGCTCAAGCGACGAGAAGTGAGCAATAATCTGTGAACTGAGCGCTGAATAGAAATCTGGACGCCATCTCTCGGTTACACTCCGCAGGTGCTCCTGGGAGAGCCCATTTGCAAAACCTGGAATATGGCTTACCTTTGCATACAAAGGGTCCTTCAGCAACCGGTTTCCCTTGTTAAGGACACCCTGCTTTATTGAGGCGAACGATTTCCATTCAGTAGTCTCGGTATTGAAATCAGGTTTTATCCGATGGCTGCTGCTGGTGAACCTCTTCACTTCGCTGTAATAGCTGTGCAGTGCCATTGCCTCCTTTATACGCGGCTCGTCATTGTCCAGCTGCTCAAGTTCCTTCACGCGCTGCACACCCTTATAGCACTTGGCAACCTTGTCGTGACTGAACGAGGCGCTGTTCCCCAGCGCGCTGTGGTATCCGCTGCATGCCTTGTTTACAGCATTCTCCCTTAGGCAGTTGTTGACAGTGTTATATCCTGTGCGGGAAAAAAGCCCCATGCTCTTGCTCTGGTCAATGTCGGAACGCAATGTCGCGTACACCTCTTCATCCCAGCCATCGCAACGCTCCCACGCCAGGCGTATCTTGTTACACTCTTCGCTAATGTCTATCTTATCCTCACCGCCGTCGCCCTCGTCACCAAAAGGTCCCCAACTTGTAATGCTGTTCCAGTTAAGGGCCAGCAGTATACCGCCTGCAATTGCCACAAAGGCAAGCAATAATTTCACTATTCTCATACTTGTTAGATTTAATAAGTTTGTCGTATCTTTCCGTTATCTCTTAAAAACTTTTTATTTATGCGCTGCGGCCTTTCTTTCGGCAGCCTTCTTCAGTTGCTCAAGCCCCACTTCATTCGTGCCCGGTCTCGGGCTTTTCTTTGTGTCCTGCGGCTTTGCGTCCTTTACATACTTCTTTAGGGCGTCGCGCATTGCCGCGGCCGCTTCATCTTCGCTCAGCACCTTGGAATGTTCTGCCTGTTCCTCCTTGGGTTGCTGCACAGGAACCGGGGCGGAAACTGGTTTTGCTTCGGACGCACTCTCGGCATTCATTGCAATTCTCCTGAGACTGTTCCTAATATCTGCTAGCCTATCCCAAGTGAGTGCCGCAAAGTCAACCTCGTTGCCTATGTAATTACTTACGAGCGGCCTTGCCTTTGCTGAGTACTGGTTAAGGTTTAGCACGGCCTCAACGTCATAGCGTTCATCTTTGGCCAGATATTTTTTCCAGCCATCATGCGCCCTGCAGGCGGCAAGGTCCTTTTTCTTTACAAGCTCAAGAATCTCGTTGCGGGCCTGGGCTTCGGCCGGCAGCCTTTTACTTTCAGCAACTGGCTCATCAGGAACGGGCACAACTGCTTCGGCATCTTCATCAGCCGACTTCTTTGCAGCCATCTCATTATAGAGCGCCTCCTTCTCCTCTTCGCTCAGCTCATGACTATGCTGCTTGCTGCCAAATATATTGCCAATATTAAGCAGCAGCACAATATTGCCTACTAATAATATAAATACAAGTATCAGTTTTAACGTACGCATAATAATTCAGTATTTAGGTTGTGCGCTATCTTACACCTTCCATTAAATGAAGACCTAATCTATAATTAGATTCAATTTTAGTTATACCTTCCTTTGTCTGCTTCAAGAGTTCCCAGGTTATTTCCTCGCCATTAAATACTTTGCTGTTTACATACTCAATAACAGTATTCCTTATTACTCGACTCTTGTATTTTGCACCTGGTTTTAGCACCAATTCAACATCCCACCTCTCTCTATCGCTAAGGTATTTTTTCCATCCTGGATGCTTCTCGCAGGCTTGGTAGTCCTTTTTCTTTACAAGCTCAAGAATCTCGGCACGGGCCTTTTCCTTTGCACCAGTAGACTTTTTCTTGGCGGCCTCTTCCTTTGCATTCTTTTCTGTAGCCTTCCGTGCAGCCTCTTCCTTCGCTTTTTCTGCAGCCTTCCGTGCAGCCTCTTCCTTCGCCTTCCGTGCAGCCTCTTCCTTCGCCTTCCATACAGCCTCTTCTTTCGCTAATTTTTCTGCATCCTTCCGTGCAGCCTCTTCCTTCGCCTTCCATACAGCCTCTTCTTTCGCTAATTTTTCTGCATCCTTGTCCGGGATTTCTGGTTTTGCATCCTCTTCCTTCGCCTCTTCCTTCGCCAGGACTTCCTCTACCGCCTTGTCGGGGCATGAAGGCGAGAGTACTGGTTCTTGCTTATGCTTCTCATTGTATATCTGGGCAATCACTTTTGCCAGATGAGTTTCGAAGAATTCCTCATCGGCAATTTTCTTGCCAATAACTTCCTCAAAGATTTTATCCTTCTCGGCAGGAGAAAGCATAGCAGCAGGTTCGGGACCATATTGCTTGCTGCCCAAATTAAACAGCAATACAATATTGCCCGCTATTAATATAAATAAGAATATCAGTTTTAACGTACGCATAGTAATTATGCATTTAGGTTATGCGCTAATTAACACCTTCCATTAAAGGAAGATTAGTTCTAGAATTAGATTCTATTTTCTGTACACCAACCCTTCTCACATGCTTCAAAAGTTCCCAGGTTATTTCCCCGCCATTAAATACTTTGTCGTTTACATAGTCAATAACAGTATTCCTTATTACTCTATTCTTGTATTTTGCACCTGGTTTTAGCACCTTTTCAACATCCCACCTTTCTTCTTTAGTCAAGTACGTTTTCCATCCTGGATGCTTCTCGCAGGCTTCGTAGTCCTTTTTCTTTACAAGCTCAAGAATCTCGGCACGGGCCTTTTCCTTTGCGGCAGCGGCCTTTTCCTTTGCAGCCTTTCTTTCAGCCTCTTCCTTCGCCTTCCGTGCAGTCTCTTCCTTCGCTAATTTTTCTTTATCATTCTGTTCTACTTCGTCTCTTAGTTTTTCAGATTTACTAAGCCCACCACTAACAACTTCTCCAGCAGGAGCAGTGTTACTCACTCCATCACCTTCATCTTCTGTCCCTTGAGAATCCTGTCGTTTTCTTTCATTGTATTTCACAGCAATCTTCTCTGCCTCTGGTGTTTCAATGAAATCATCAACGTAACTACTAAGCTTGTCTTCTAGAACTTCCTTAAAAATTCGTTCCTTTTCACTACTACTATAATTCACAGGTTTCGCTGGTTCTTCATACAGGAAGAGGTAATAGAAACCTCCAGCCAATGCACACAGGAGCAGTGCCGATACAAATCCAATGAGCAGCGAGACTGTCCTTGACTTGCTCAGGCGCTTCTCCCACTCCTTGTTAAGTTCCTCTTCGCGCAAGGCGTATGAGCGCTTAAGCTCCTCCACTTCGGACCTGGACTGGTTCTTTGCTGCATTATGTACAGGGTCCCCGTTTCTTCCATTCTTTGACTTGCCATGAACGCCGCCACGGTTTGCGGGGATAACTACTGGCTCGGGTTCCTCAGCTTTAACTAAAATGTCAATTGTCTGGTTATCGGGGTTCCTTTGGGTGAGTATTGAAAGGCGCATGCCGTTGTGCGAGGGTTTGTCAAGTTCAAAGACATAGCTTTTGAGCACTTCGGACGAAATCTCAAAATTAAAGCCCTCGAGCCTGTACTTCATAATATCGAAACCGGCCTTTTTCTCATAAATCCTTATCTCGCCACTCTCAACCGCATCCTGGACCTGCTTCTTGGCAGTGTCACTTCCATGGAAAGTAACGCGGCACTTGTAGAGAATCTCTTTTTTAGCCAGACGGCAAAAAATCTTTCCGCTTGCCTTGTCGAGCCTTGCCTCGGACTTCCCTGCTGTAATGGTAAAGCCTGGGGCAGCCTCAAGCTCAGCCAGAGTAAATACGATTGTCTCGCACCCTGTATCGCACACGGTACAAGACTCGTGCTGCTTGTACAGCCCTTTTATCTTGAGCATTTCATTCACATACACATCGTAGCTTGCAGGACGCGGTATCTCAAGCTGCTCAAGCTGCGGCGATGACTGGCACATTGTGCCAACCTCGATTTCCTTGAATTCACTGAACTCAGGATACTGTGTATCGCGGAAGAAATCCTCCATTTTCTCCTGAGGAACCGCAAGCATACCAGTGAGAGAGCCTGCAGTCTCCACCAGACGGGTTCTCCTGGGTTCGAGCGAGTACTGGTCGATAATCTGCTGGAAAATGTTCTTTTCAATAGCAACATCCAGGAAACTGTCGCGCCCGTCGCTATAAGGGGTCATAAAACTGGTACGGAACGTGTCATATACCTGCTTGAGCAACGTATAAGGACTGCGGCCGGCAGCAAACTGCATGCTGGCAGGAATTGCCACAGCAATGCTGAGCACACCGTTAGCGTCGGCATTGAAAGACTTCACCTTACGGTCAACCAGCTGATAGAGAATGTAATCACGGGTATGTTTAAGAATAAGTACTGGTTTCTCCGAAATCAGTGTCACATGGTCCATGTTGTTGAACTCCACACTCGGGAACACACCACAAATAACAAGGTCGGCAAAACCTGCCTGGCGCTGTTTGGTACCGCCAATATATAATGATATCTGATTGCTATCCATATAAAAATTATCAATTTATGAGTTAAAGACTTTCTTTACTTTCTGCCACCATGTCTCTTCGGTCTCTCCAACTGTTATGGCACGGATTGAGTCTACAATCTGCAATGTCTCGGAATCGTTGAAGTTGAACACATCGCCAAGATAGAAGTTTCCAAGAGAGAATGTAAAGACATGCGGCCTGTAATCTGTTGAGTAGTTAATGCGCTTTGTCTGGCGGCAGAAGTTCTTGAGCGCCTCAACTGGACCACGATATGTGGTAAGCAGCAGTTCCTTGGCACGTTCCCTGCGTTCGCTATCGGTCTCGCCAAGAGTGTCGGCCTTGGTCACAACAAAGTGTATTGCGTCTACCCGTTTCATTATCTCGGCATTCTCGTTCAGTTTGAACAGGCCCACGAACTTGTTCATGATATCGAGCTGGGAAACGTATTTTTGCCTTATCTCATATCCTGTAACAACACCTGAAGCATCCTTTACCTCAACACGGTAGTCTACCTTCACTCTGAGCCTTGTAGGGTCAATAATAATGAAGAACACCTTACGGTTGCTGTTCTTAAGAAGGTTGGTGGCACCTGTACCCATATTTGCCAGTGTAACCTCCTTGGAATCGGCAATCCTGAGTGCAAATTCCTCACCCGACATCTCTACAAGGTTTATGGGATGGCTGGTAATGTTTCCTCTTTTTCCGTTCTCGTTCACTTCACCATTAATTACTGTAACAAACTTGCCGAATGTACGGCCTGGGGTAATGCCGGCACGTACATACTGCTGCAATGCCGAAGCATATGCACCACCCTGCACCTTCATGTTAAGCGAGTAACCGCTGCCATCGGCGCCAGCAAGCCCCATGAGCAAGCAGGTCTTTCCAGTACCAGGAGTACCGAGAAGATATATATCAGTACAGTTCTCCGGTGCCCTGAGGCCTGGGTCCTCTGTCTGGAAATCAGCAATCTCCGGATACTCCTCACGACCCGCACAGAGCACTTGCCAGCTCTCGTCGGTCATGAGTTCATTGTCAAAGAAGTCATAGAGCGTGAAAATGGCTGCTGCCATAAACCTTTTAACATCGTCCTTGCTGTACTCAGTAGGGTTCTTCTTCATGTCGGCAAGCACCTCATCACGTAATTCGTAGTAAAGGTTATCAATCTCAAGCTTGAAGACACTGTTCGGATGATTGTCGCGGTAATCGTCAACCTTAAAGATATCACGCGAACGCTTTACCTCCTCCCATTGTGCAATCTCGCCCAACGCCTGGCGTGCTTCGGCGGCATGCTTGCCTGAAGGCCAGTCGGCAAGATAACGGTTAAGGTTGTGCAATGAGACAACTATAGTGGTGTTAGACCACATTAAGTCATCAAGTTCATCCATATGGACACTGTTAGGATACTTCTGCTTATATATATGCAAGGCATTATAATTGCCCTTCTCAAGGAGCAGCCAGTCATTCTCCTCGCGCTGTGCTGCGGCCTGTCTTGCCTGTTCTGCAAGCAGGGTCTGCAATCGCTGCTGCAAGGCAGCCGACATGCTGCTGGCCTCGGAACACATAGGAGCATTAGGAAACTGGGACTGGTACTGCACAAGCAGCCTCTGGAGTCCCTGGACCTCCTCTGGAGTATTCTGGGGCGCAATCTTTATCTGCTGCCACATCGCAACCTCTCTGGGGTCGCGTCCTGCCTCCTTGAGGTCGTTATAAAGCATATCGGGCAGAATGTCCTTGAAATCCTCTACGCAAAGGTCGTCATACTTTTTTATAAGTTCAACAATTGTCTGAACTCCTATATTAGGTGAATTCTTAACCTGGTTAAGCAACTGTTGCTTCTGACCATTCAATGTTGCCATATCTTTGTTATTTTGTGTTTAAATTAATAATCATATTTCTTTTCTCAAATGCTAAAGAGTCTTTGCCACCATTTTCTCTTGCTGTCTTTTACTACCTTGAGCAAGGCGTCTGCTATCGTGCAAGAATCGTCCTGAACATAACTGAACACATTGCCTGCGTAGAAACGCCCTAAAGAGAACGTGAATACCTGCGGCACATAGCCTGTGGAGCGGTCAATGCGCTTTGTATGGCGGCAGAAGTTCTTGAGCGCCTTAACTGGACCACGATATGTGGCAAGCAGCAGTTCCTTGGCACGTTCCCTGCGCTCGCTTTCGGTCTCGCCAAGAGTGTCGGCCTTGGTCACAACAAAGTGTATTGCGTCTACCCGTTTCATTATCTCGGCATTCTCGGGCAGGCAGAACAGGCCCACAAGCTTGTTCATGATATCGAGCTGGGAAACGCATTTTCTCCTTATCTCATATCCTGTAACAACACCTGAAGCATCCTTTACCTCAACACAGTTGTTTACCTTCACTCTGAGCCTTGTAGGGTCAATAATAATGAAGAACACCTTACGGTTGCTGTTCTTAAGAAGGTTGGTGGCACCTGTACCCATATTTGCCAGTGTAACCTCCTTGAAATCGGCAATCCTGAGGGCAAACTCCTCACCCGACATCTCTACAAGGTTTATCGGATGGCTGGTATTGTTCCTTCTTCCGCCACTTTCTCTTAGCACCCCATTGGCTACTGCACACGAGACTGGTGTCCAGGCAGGCGTTACGCCAGCAAGAAGGTACTGCTGCAATGCCAATATGTAGTCACCGCCAGGTTCTCCATATCTAAAGGCAAGGACACTGTTGCAGGCACCGGAAAGTCCCATAAGCAGGCTTGTCTTGCCACATCCAGGCATGCCGAAGAAATAGACATCAGTACATCCCTCTGGCACTTCTGCGGCACTATTCTCGTTAAGGCAGTCATGAAAGCAGGGCAAATAAAGGTCTTTATTGAGGTTTTCCCAACTCTCTTCAGTCATGAGTTCATTGTCAAAGAAGTCATTGAGCGTGAAAATGTCTGCTGCCATAAACCTGTCAACATCGTCCTTGCTGTACTCAGTAGGGTTCTTCTTCATGTCGGCAAGCACTTCATCGCGCAATTCGTTGTAGAGACTATCTATCTCAAGCCTGAAGACACTGTCTGGATGATTGTCGCGGTAATCGTTAACCATAAAGATATCACGCGAACGCTTTACATGCTCCCATTCACAGGCAAGTGACTTTTCTTCGTGTGACGGACTTGTTGCTGGCATATTTCTCAAAGTTATTCTTAATTCCAATAAAGTTTCCTATAGCAACATGAGCTATAGTTCTGTTCCAAGAGTCTTGTGCTTAGATGGACCAACGTGACGGCTGCGGTTAGTTACAAGATAGTTGAAGAGCACCATAAGGTTGAGCACAACATACACTATCCACCCTGTGGCCGTGTTGCCATTGGATGAACGGAGAGTCTCGGCAAACTTGGGCTCAGGCGCACTGCCAAGGTCAAACTCGGCATACCCGTCGAAGAAATAGTTGTTCATAGTACCTCCAATCACAGGGATGAGCTTGTGGTTCTCTACGGCATTCCGGATATGGTTCTTGACGTCGGTCCACGCGCTCTTGCCCTTCTGCTCTAGCTCGGCAGCAAGGGCAGTAAGGCTCATGAGGTTCCACACCTCAATCCTGGACTTTATCTCGGCAAGCTGCTTGTCCTTCGGCAATTCCATAATCTTGGATGCCTTCTTTTCCCAAGAGGCAATCTCTTTCTTGTTCTTTATACCTGCATCGCTAAGAGTAGACGAGAGTTCATTGTCCCTCTTGCTTGAGTCGTAGTAGTTACGAATCTGCTCTACTGCATTCTGCATGAAGTTCTCCTGCTGGCGCTCATACTTGCTGTACAGACTGTCAATGGCCTCTACTTCCTTAACAGCCATTGCCTTAAGGTTTTCCTTCTCGGTCATTACATAGAAGAAGCGCTGGAACGGAGAAGCAAAAAGCAGGGCAACTGCAACGTAAACCACTACGCATGCAATCTCGGCGTAAATCCATTTGTCGAGATTATCCTTGGCACTCTTCGCCTTAATGCTGAACACAAGCAGGAAAGTAAGCGCAGCAACAAGGGCCACGGCCGTTATTATTGCCCCGCCTGGAGCACCGTCCTGAGACTTGAAGAGCTGGCCGAAGAATGTTATGACTCCAATACCGGCCAATCCGGCCAGCGCAATAAAGTTTGCAGCAGTGACGCTGCCTTTCTTTTGTTTTGATGTGTCTGACATAATATATAGTTATTTTAGTTTACTTTCTGGAGCTCGAACTTGTATTCCTCTTTACCATTGCGCCAGCATGCTGCCTCAAGCATGCGGTCCTGGTTCGATGTGCACACGAACTCGTCCTTGACAAGCGCCTCGCCTGTTGAGGTAACGGCCTCCCCGTCCTGTATCAAGGTTATTGAGCTGCTGCCCCACACTACGCTCAGGTTGGCCCTGTACACGCGCTTGAGATTTATTGAATGGTGCTCAATGACACCGCTGTTAGGAGTAGAGAATATGAAGTAGGTCCATATGTCATCCTTTTTAGTATCCGCAACTGTTATATAAAGTTCATTTGTACTCTTCCACTTGCCCACAAGCAGGTCATGGTTCTTCATAAGGTCGTCAAAGTTAACCAGTTCGCCGCCTGTAGCATCGAGCGCAGCGCGAATCTGGATTGTGGGACCTATGCGGTGCTCCTTGTCAGTCTGCTTGGATGTCATCTTCAGGATATTGATGACCTGCTCTGTGGTGAGTTCCTTGTTCTTGCTCTTGAGAAGGGCCACAGCACCGGCAACGACAGGCGCTGCCATTGATGTTCCGCTCATCTCCTGAAAGCCCTCTTTCTGCGACACCACATAGCCCTGCTGTTTCCAGAGAGGCGCACAGCGCTTGTCGGATACACTCCAGAGGTTAACGCCGGGAGCAGCCACTGTACTGTAGTTGAGACCGGCCTCAGGAACCAGGCCGAAGTTGCTGAAACCGGCCATCTGCCCCTGGTTGTCAACTGCCTCGACCTTAATCATGCCATTGCTGCGGTTCTTGGGGTCGAGCCCCATAAGGATGGTGCTGTTTCCGGCCGACGTGCAGAGGACACACTTGTGGTCATTGGCAATCTTAATTATATATTCCCAAAGTTCCTTTCCGAGATTATCGGTACCTACGGCCTGCTTTACCTGGTCCTCAAGCGGCATGGCCTTTGCCGAGGGATGGAAATTGCGGCCGATAGAGAAGTTCACGACATCGGCTCCCTTGTAGACGGCATAAAGGATACCCTCCATTATGTTGAACGAGGTAAGCTGGTTGCCAAGAGAGACAGGAATCCATGTACACTCAGGCGCAATGCCTGAACATCCAAGGCTGTTGTCCTGCGCACCAATGGCAATGCCTGCGACGTGCGAGCCGTGGCAGTAGGCTGTAAGGTCGGCAGGCGTAGGCGCCTGTGCCGGGGGAAGCACATTGTTGGTCTTTGAAGGTATATGTATCCTGTCGACATGACGCTGCCCTATCTCTGGGTTTGTCAGGTCGAAGTAACTGTCCACAATGGCCACCTTGACATCGGGAGAGCCCTTTGTAACCTCCCATGCCTCATATGCCTGTATGAGCCTGAAATAGTCACTGTACTGCGGTTTGGAGAATCCAGGGTCGCCAGGCACGGAACTCTGCTCCATTATCTCATTGGTAGCGACACGGAAGTCAATTCCTGTAATCTTCTGCGGCAGCTCGTCGGCAACCTGCTGCAAGCGCTCCTCGGGCACACCAAGAAGCATGGTGCCCGCAACCGGGTTGTAGTAGAGCACCTCGTACCCGGCATCGGGATAAAGCTCCTTGAACTTCTGGGCAAAGTCGCCCATATCCTTCTTGAGGTCGGCAGAATTGAAGAATACCGTAAGCTGGTCGCATACTATCTGGGAGGTAGAGTCCTCGGGGTTGACAACTACTCTTGTACTGTCAACGGGCGGTATATAGTTATCCTTTGGCGCTGGCAGTTCCTCTATGCCTGGAATGCTGTCTATCCAATCCTTTACAGGCAATGTCTCGCGAAGGTCCTCAGGCAAGTCCCTGTAAGGGTCGTCCTGGACAGGGTCGCCGCTGCCGCCGCCAAACGGGTTGAACGGAGCAAACGGATTGGACGGAGCACCAGGAGTATCCGGGGACGGAAGGCCGGAGTCCTCATCGCAGCCTCGCATGATTATGGCCAGCAGGAATGAGACCAGAATCATGCCAAGCATAAATACTATACTTCTCCACAGGCATCCCCAGTTACCCCAGGGCATCCAGAATGGAGTACGCGGGCTAGAATTGTTTTCTTGACTACTCATAACTATTCTGATAGCTGCCAGAAGCGGCCTTTTCCCCATCTTGCAGTAACCGCGGAAGAAACGGCTGGGCCTCTGTACATAATTGTTTCTATGAATTCAGGCTGTCTCTTATTTCTTAAGTTCTTCAAGCAGGAGCTTGAGGGCGTCATTCGCCTCCTTGTTATAGTCGGGCACATTGATGTTCGAGATGAACGCAATGAACATGTACTCGAGCCAGCAGTTATAGTTGGACTCGTATGCAGGAGTAAACAGGCTGGACGACTTGAGTATGCTGTTAAGAAGAGAGGTCATCTCATCCTCCTCATACTCCTCTTTCCTCTCCTGTGATATTGCCTTGAAGCACGGCAGCCTATGCTCTGCCGCCACCCTCTTGAGCATATGCACCTGCTCGCCTGTCTGGTACTGGAAACCGAAGTCAAGTACAAAATCACATATTTTTGTAGCAATCATATCGGCTACAAGGTCCTCGTTTATGCTTGAGACCTTAAGGATGTCGGTGTACTCGGCAATCTCCTCCTCAATGCGCTCAAGCAGCCTCTGGTTCTCGGCCGACCTCTGGATACATGCCACGAGGTTCGAGAGGACATAGTTGTCGAGCTTGCCTTCACCGGCAAGGTCATTCATGAATCCTACACTGGTAATGTTTCCTATCCATATGCGGAGCAGGGTATCGGCAATAATCGAGGAATTACGCCTCTTGATACGCGCACCCTGGAACAGGCGCTCGGTATCAATGCCGCGCGACTGCAAGGACTCTGCCGCCTCCTGGCGTGTAAGGTATCCATATGCCGTTATGAACCTGTCCCACATCTCGGCCTCGCTGTTGCAGCCCTCGAAGTTCCCGCAGCGCTTCCTTATAAGCTCATAGTCTATCTTCTCGTCATTGACAGCTGATGTAAGCTTTGGAAGAAGGCGGTGTACCTCGGTATAGCACTGGGTCTCAGTGAACTGCAGGGCCTGGAGCATGTTGCCAAAGTATGACGGGTCCTTCTGGCAGGTAAGTTCCAGTTCGGAGAATATGCGATAGGCCTTGCGTATGTTCTCGGCCAGGAGCTCCGATGTGTCATCCGATACATAGTACTCCTTCATTATGTTAAGTATACGCATGAGGCTATTGGCATAGATATCGGCAAACTGGCTGTCGCGCACCTTCGCCATGGCCTTTGCTGCCTTGGAGAGGTTCTGGATGATGTACAGCGCACCGTCGTTGTTCATTGTCGCTGCAACGTCCCAGGCGAGGGCCCTGTTCTTGAAGAAGAGGGCAGCGTCCTCGCTCTCGCAGAAGGATTCGCGGAGAAGCTGCAGGTACTCCTTCTCAACCAGCAGGCCATCCTCGCGCCCTGTCTCCCTGAAACCGGAGAAGAGCTTTGAGCCTTTGAGGCCTGAATACTTATAGTCGCGCAGCAGGTAGCTGTTCTGGAAGAATGAGCCTTTCTCGGTCCAGTTCCTTACCCAGTCAATGCCGTCGGCATTGAAGCACTCGGTGTAGAGCACTTTCCTGAAACGCGCCAGCCAGCGTCCGTTAATTGCTGTACGCGTGTTTGCAGAAGGGTTCTGGTCCTCGGCCATGTCAATATTGAACTTTGTAGCGACATAGAACAGGGGAGAGATTCCGTCGGCCAGCTGAATTGTGCGCGCACGCTCCTCGTGGGTCTTTCCAATATACTGTTCCACCCACTCGTTAAGGGTGATATAGAGCGATGTGACATCGTTCTGGCGGTTGTCGTGGCAATAGAGCAGGATGTTAAGGGCACGTGACTCGGAGTACTTGTTGAACAGGTATGCGACCTTGCCGCGGAGAAGCGCCTTGGTGAACGACTTGTCCTCTTGCAGCATGGCCTGCTGCAGCTGCAGCCT
This sequence comes from Bacteroidaceae bacterium, assembly GCA_045592125.1. GTDB lineage: Bacteria > Bacteroidota > Bacteroidia > Bacteroidales > Bacteroidaceae > HGM04593. The sequence continues at coordinate 42,048 of JAZNUE010000079.1, forward strand.
TGACCTGGCTCCAGGAAAGTCGAGAAGGTCGGTGTTCTCAAGTATATTCTCATTGACCTTGCCGCCTGACGGCAACTGGGCAACGACTTCCTGTGCCATGTAATCGAAGCTGTATGAGGTCTCGATTTTCTGGAATTCGGGGGTTATTATGTAGACAACCTCGGAACAGAGGGCCGAGAGCTCGCTCTTTGATATTGCCGGTTTCTCGATGAAAGAACCGTCGGTACGCTTCAGGTATGCGTTGCATACATTCTTGTTACCGTCGTCCCTGATACCGTTAAGGCACTCCACGCTCATTATGGTATTCTCGTTTCCGCCTGCATTCAGCACGGCATCAATATCAAGGTATATGTCCCTGTAGTATTCCAGCACCGACAGAGTCTTTATGAGACGCTTGTAGAACCTTGTTATGTTGGACTCCTTGCCCCAGAAATAAGAGAAGAGCTCTACGTAGTCGTCGACCGGCACACGGTCTATAATAAGGGCTATCTTGTCAAAGATATTTGACTTGTTGATTTCCTGTGCCTTAGTGATATATTTCCCGAAATAGTACTTCATCTCAAGGATATCGTCGGCCGTCAGAGGGGACATAGGACGCGGCTCGCTGTCCTTATACTTGAGGTAAATGCTGTCGGCATACTCGTCAATCTCGTTACGGCTGTCGGTAGACGAGTCAACGATGTCGTTGAAGTAGCTGTCGCACAGGACCAGTGTCATGTCGGCAACCGACAGGCAGCGCATGAGTACCGGGTGCTCCTTGCTGTAGCGCGAAGGCTCCTTCTTAAATGACGAGAAACGGGTCACGACACCTGTAGCCTCGGTGTCCTTGACAATAGGGTTTATCTGGTCAATGAAGTTGTACTTCTGACCACCGGCCTCTACCTCAAAAGGCACGACTACATTAACGCCGTCACGGACAACGACACGCTGCAGCATGTTGCTCATTAGGTAGGACTTTCCCACCTGGCTTATACCGTATGCAGCAATGGCCGGGTTGTCTTTCTCTGTCTCTGCTATCTTGCGCAGCTTGCGGCGCTCCTCAACAAGCTGAAGGAAGCGCTGTGTATAGTCTTCGGGGTAATATCTCTTAAGCCACTGAAGGTCCTTGTTTATGTTTTCTATTAATGACTGTGTGTTAGCACCCATAGCAAACTTTATGAATTAGGTTGTAAATTATTGTTACTTGATTTCCTGGATTCTAAGAGTGAATGCGCCCTTGTCCATCCAGAAGCAGCCGTCGTCGCCAAGTGTCTGCAGGCGCAGCTCCACTGCATTAGACACAGTATCGCCCTGCATGTCGGTCACATCCTCCAGCGTGACAGTCTCCCTGTCCTCGAAATAGTTGCGCTGGAGCATGATATTGAGCTGGGACGCATGGCCGCTGTTGTATATTGCGTATATCGGCCTGGCCGGATACTTGGGAGAATCGAACTGCTTGCAGCCTATGAAGCACGGGAATACCGAAACACCCTTTAGGGTAGCAGTACTGTTCTCTGGAGTAAGGAAAGGAGAACGCACCTCCTGCAGGTCCTTGTCGAAGTAGCCCATGTAGCGCGCTGTCGACTTCATCCTCTTGGACATGACTGAGAAGTCAAGCACAAGGCCTCTGAAACCAACGGTACTTGCCAGATATCCTACTTCGGCGCCTACGGCCACGACAGCCTTCTGCTTCTCCTTGAAGTATCCTTCCTCGGTTGCCAGCGGGAACCAGCGTCCGACATGATACTTGTTCAGGAGTACCAGGCGGGCCGGGTCGATTGGCAAGAAGCGCAGGAAGAGGTCGGTGAGCGGCTTGAGGCTGGTTGGACGGCCTGAAAGCACAAGGATATCGCAGTGATGTGCATACAGCACAACAGAGAGCGCCTTCATGAGCGGTTCCATAGTGTCGGCAATGATTGCTCCAATGCGCTCGGGATTGTAGTGCCAGGTGAGTTCCTTGAAGCTGAAGCCGAAATGGTACTCGAAATGCTCAAGCAGGTATGATGCCGGGACTTCATTGGGGAATATATCGTCGAACGAATACATCCTTGCAGGACGGCCAAGCTTCACAAGCTCGAGGAAGAACTGCGACATTGGATGGCTTACCTGGGTACAGAAGTCGACACGGCAGCGCTTGTCCTTGTCGGTCTGGTTTGCAGAGTTCTCGGCAAAGAAATGGTGCATGAGCTCGTGAATGAGATGATTCTTGAGCTGCATCTCTTCCTCCTCGCTTATTGCATGACGGATAGAGTCTACCAGGTCGAGGTAGTTCTTTGTATCGCGTATGCGCGGAATCGTCAGCAGCTCGTCGGGAGTCATCTTCTTTATACGTGCCGACAGGGCGCTTGTTATGCTGCCTTGCGCGGGAAGCCCAGTCTCGGGCCCTTCAAGGATAACGTCGCGCACCAGGTTGTGCAGTATATCATCTCCTGCCGTGTAGAAACTGTCATAGAAAAGCGGCACAGGAGTGAGCTGCCCCACTCCGCTACGCCCGAAAGAGGTAATCATGACATCGGTAGTGCCGGCACCTATGTCTATGGTGCCGATGGTGAGCACCTTGCCGTCAAAGCCCATCTCTTCCATCGCAGCGCGCTTGTGGCCCTTAAGCTTGAAGAAGTGGTCAATTCGGCCTCCGTACCTCTCGGTGAGCTCGGCGTAAAGGTATACAAGCTGGTTAGCGAAAGCCTCGTCATAGAGCCACCCCCTGCTCTCCTGGGCCTCGATATCATCTGTTGGCAACAGCAGTTCTGGAGCGGGTGTAATTGTCATGGCCGGAAGGTCCTGTATAGTCTTCACCATCAGGTCGGCAGCATCCTTGGCGGCCTTGCGGAGCACATACTGTTCCTGCAGCGGCATTGACGTAGGACATGTGACAATGATGTTGCGGATATATCGGCGGCAGTCAATCTGTCCGTGTATGAAACGGAACTCGCTTGAATTGATATAGCTGAGCGCCTGGTTGAGGACCTCAATCATGACAAAAGTCATCAGTGAGCGACGGCTGAAATGGCACTGGTTTTCCTGCCCGAGATTAAACAGGTCTATCTCCTTGGGCTGGCCCAGATATGTTCCGTCATCGGCAAAGTAGTCGGTGAAGCCCTCCTTGAATATATTAGGGTTCTGGGTAAGGTTTGTCGGGTCACCCTTGACTACCATAAGCTCCCATCGGTTCTCGAATGGCTTGCCATCCCATAGATAGCGCTTGGGAGAGGAGTAGTTTGTAGTGCGCTCGCTCTCGCCGTTATTTTCAAGTGAATGGTATATGAGACGCTTTGCTTCCTCGCCCACTCGCACCAGCGAATGCCACTGGAAGAGGTCCTTGCTCAGAGTGAGGTCGCCACCGAAATCGGCACGGCGGAATACAAGGCGCATATCGAACGCGTCGTTGTGCGAGCGCCATGGTTCTGAGAGGTCGCGGAAACGGAGCATGCGCGACTTTGTGAAGTCGCCCTGCTCAAAGAGGACTGCGCAAGTACGGCTGTTGCCCACATCAATAGACATGTCGACAGGAATAGCCTTAGCGGCATTATTATAAAGCGTCACCTCTGGCGCCGCGCCCGACAGGCGCAGGTAATTGATAAGGTATATATAATATCCCAGGAACTTGTACTTGTGCGGCATGTCCTCCCTGAGGTCTATGCCAAGCAGGGAAACAAGATAGTCGCTTATCGGGGAGTCGTTACGCCCATCGGGGATATCAAGGAACCCGCCCAGCAGGGAGTCGGTACGGTTGCATAGGGTAAAGACCTTGCTGTTGCCGCTACCGCCAAGGAACGAGGGGCGCAGTATGCCATCCTCTACCCCTTCGGCCAGCTGGGTGTCAAAGGCCCATACAAAGCGGTAGCGCTGGGTACCGTTCTTTTTCCTTTCACCAATGGCACTGATGAGCACCCTGCACCATCCGTTGGGGTAGTTTGCGCTCTGGCCTGTGACACCGAGCTCATACATAGGCATAGGCAGCCACTTGTCGAGCAGGAGCTCAAATGCCGGCCTAACCTCATGGCCATGCTTTATTCGGTAAGATGTAAGCGAATTCACGCTTGTCAGTACATCGGACCCTGTCTCATAATGTTCAATGACACCCAGCACTGCATCCTTTTTCATCTGCAGCACTCCGCACTCGTCCAGTTCGGCCATGCCGTTAGGGGCCTCCAGCACCAGCGAGTTGCTCACGAGGCTGTTGAGCGGGACATACTTTGAGTCCTTGCAGGTACAGATGTCAAATCTCACCCTGCAGTCATTGAGGAAATCAATAGTTTCCAGGAACGTGTACTTCAGGGCCCTGCCGCTTTTCAGCATTAGCGGCTCTTCAGGGTTAATATCCAATTCAACGGTTTTGAAGTGCAGCCCGGAATTGGCTATCAGGCTATTAGCAACATGCTCGTTCATATAGTATTATTTGTATTATTAGTTAGCTTGAATGATAAGGAACTTGGATACGCTCCAGAACTTGGCTGGGTCAAGTATTGTAAAGGTGTTGCCGCCAGAAGCATCAGGAACCACACTATAGCTGCCTGCGGGCACTGGGGTGAGGACCTTGTACTTCTTGGGCAAGGAGAAGGATGAGACTGAGTCAAGGCTTACCTCCTGGAAAAGCGTGACATCCATCTGCGAATAGTCGACCTTCGACTTCTTTAGGAAACCGCCTGAAAGCAGGCCTAGTTTCTTCAGTTCTTTCTTGCTGGCTATCTTGATGTAGCCGGCACCCATCTGGCGCTGCTGCTCCTGGATTGCCAGTGCCTGCTCCTGGATAACCTGTGCCTGTTCCTTCTGCTCCTCGTCCATGCGCGCAATGCGTTTCTTTAGTATAGCAATGTCCTTCTTGTTCCCTTCAAGATCGGCCCTGAGCTGGACAAGCTCCTGCTCCTTCGCGTCGAGCTGCTTGCGCAATGTAGATATTATGGTGCGCAGGTTGCTGGCATTGGCATTGCTGCTGTTAAGCTGCTGCTCAAGCTGGTCAATGCGGTCGCGATGACGGTCAAGAAGTTCCTGCACATGGTCAAGGTTCTGCTTTATACGCTGGCGATTAACCGTGTTGCCCTCAAGGACATCCTTGGCAAGCAGTTCGCCTTCCTCAATCGCAAGGCTGTCAAAGCCATCGGCAATAACAGCAAGATAGCGCTGGAGATCATCATGGTCCATACGCAACTGGAAATTCGCATTCTCCAAAGAATCAATAACCTCACGCTGCCTAATCTCCTTCTCGGTTTCACCGCATGAGACAAGAAACCCTAACGGCAGGAAAAAACCGCAAGAAACAAGCAATAGTATTATCCTCTTCTTCATAGCAAGACCTATAATCTACTCTTATAATTTTAATAATTTTACTCTTCTTATTCGTTTTGCTGGCAATCCGAACCTAGCACGATTAACCATATTTTGCAAAATTAGCAACACTTTTCGAAAAATAAAATAAAAATATATAAAAATCACAAAAGAAAAGACATGAAACCATGCAGAATAACAAAGCAATCCCTCAGGCCAGTGATAAGGCCTGAGGGATTGCTTTCTGTTATAAGAGCGGCAATTATGCTACCGCGCCGCCAATCATGAATGTTGCAGCAAGGGCAACAATCGCATAGAGCTCGGGGAACACGGCCAAAGTAAGTGTGATACCTGTAGCTTTAACGCCCTGGCCAATTGAAACGATACCGTTTGCACAGACCTGGCCCTGACGGATAGCCGAGAAAAGGCCAACGAGACCGAGTGCTATGCCTGAACCCAGAACGGCAGCAGCCTGGATGGCTGTAATCTCAGGAGTAAGCAGGCCCGACACAAGGAAGTAGCCGGCGAAACCGTAAAGGCCCTGTGTACCAGGAAGAGCCGTAAGCATGATGTATGTACCGAAAGCCGAAGTATTCTTCTTGTAGGCACCAATGGCAGCGTTACCTGCGATTGTCACACCATAAGCACTGCCGATACCCGCAAGTGCAATCATCAATGCAACGCCAATGTAGGCGAGCAACAAATTAGCTGAAATCATAATTCTTTAGTTTTAAGTTATTATTATTTTTTGTTTTTATCATTAATTATAGTCCAGGACCAGCGCTCCATAGATTCCTCGCTATGCCCAGAATGACGGCAGGCCTTGTCATTTGAAGGGCTTATAGGCAGTACCTCCGCCCTCATAGCCGGCATTCTTGAAGAACTCCACGAACGTGAGTCGCAGCGGGTGCACAAACGCACCGAGCGCATTCATGAAGAGGTTCAGCGCATGGCCGAAGAGGAATATTATTACCATGACAATGGGGCCAAGCACCGGGACATCGGGGCTCATCTGCACCGCAATGTTGTTGAACACCATCGCAAGCACACCGCCCGAGAGACCAAGGGCAAACAGGCGGATATACGAGAGCATGTCGCCCAGCAGGCCGGTTGCCATGTTATACGCATCCCAAAGTCCAAGGCCAATGTTCAGGAACACATTCTTGCCCGGCGAGTTATACAGCAGGGCGCCAGCAGCACCCACGCCGCATATTGCATATACCACAGGCATTGGCATTGAAGGCACGAACATTGCAAGCACCGCGCCTATTATCACAAGCAGCCAGCCCAACGTGGCAACAGCATACTTGAAGCCAAGCTGTATTGTGGTGTTCACAATCTTTATTACCATCGCATAGCAAATCTGTATACCTCCAAGTATTAGGGATAGAGTAAACAGGCTGTCATTAGGGTCATTCATCTTCCCCGTTTCGGGGTTCATGGCCGAGAATGACACGTTATCGCGCCACCAGTCGAACAGAGGCACTCCCCAGCTGTAGATATTGAAGCCGAAGAATGTACCAGTAAGCGAGCCGCAGAGAATGGTTGAGATACCCAATGTCAGCGCCAGGCGCAGATAGCCCAGGAACGAGCCGCCATTCTTCCTCATCACTGCCAGCAGCACTGCCGAGACCAATGTGATGAAAAGCCCGTAGCCCATGTCTCCAAGGCAAAGGCCAAAGAAAATCATGTAGAACGGAGCAAAGAACGGGGTAAGGTCGAGCTCGTTATACTTTGGAAGCATATACAGCTCGCATATGGGCTCGAACAGGCGGAAGAGCCTGTTATTGTTGAGCCTTACGGGTACATCATCGCCAGGCATAGGCTCGCGTATCTCGTAGAACACGCTCTCCTCGTTGAGCATATCGGCAAGCGCGCCCTTTGACTTCTCGGGCACCCAGCCCTCGAGCAGCAGGAGCTTGTCGCCCGTCACCTTCTCGCCGTCGAGCACAACCTTCGCGAACTCAATCTCATGCTGCAGTTCCTCGCTTGCCGCGCGCAGGGTATTCAGTTTCTCCTTCGCAAGAGCAGCCAGTTCCTGCTCGTGCTGCGTAATGTGCCCAAGGGCCTGCCCGCGCTCGGCAATGAGCGACGAGAGCGACGCGCTAGGCAATTTCGCCTGCTCGGCATCGAGCTCAGGTTCCACCCCACTGTGGGTCACAGTGACAAAATATACGCGTGACTGCACCTGCTCCACAACCATTGCATTGTAGAGCTGCTCCCACTCGCTATTGTAGCTCCTTGCGCCAGTCACATAGAAACGCACCTCATAGCCGGCATGGGCAAGGCGCTCAATCTGGCTGTGGCGGAACTCGCCCCAGGGCTCAAGCAAGGCAATATCCTTTTCTATCACCTGCAGCTCGGCCTTGCGGCGTTCAATCTCTGCAGCAAGCGTATCGGCCTTCTCAAGGATGGCGGCAGCCTCCGATGTATTTCCGGCAGCAGCATGCCCCTCCTTGGCAAGCGCCTCAAACTTCTTTATAGCACGCGCATACCTGGCTGCCAGTGCCAGCTGCTTCTCCAGTTCAGGGTCCTGGGCTGTGCCGCTGTTCTTCTCGACAACATGCATTACCCCCACCTGGCGCAGGCGCTGCAGGAATGAGACATACTCCTTATGGTACACAAGGAGTGTAAGCTTGTTCATTTTCGTAATCATGCCGTCACCTCCTCTCTCTGTTCAAGCAAGGACTTGAGAATCTTCTGCGAAGACTTCGACAGGTTCTCCTCGTCCTCCATGTAACGTTTAATCTTGCGTATAGCGTCCTCGTAGCCAGGAATCTGCACCTTCTCGAAAAGGTTCACCTTCTGCGTAGTCTTCTTGCGCGCATCCTCAAGCAGTACCAGCTTGCGGTTGAGCAGCTCGCGGCGTATGGCAGTCATTGCCATCTCCTTAAGCAGCTCAATACCGTCGGCAAACCACTTGGGCGACGCAAAAAGGCTGTAGGGGGCAACTGTGAAGCTCGCATTCTCAAGCACCGGGACACGCACGCCTGCCACCTTGCGCTGAACGATGTTAAGCTCGCCTGTCTTCACAAGCGAAGCGTCAAACTCGTTCCACAGGGCAAACAGGGCACGGTACTGCTCCAGCTGTGCCGCATACGCTTCGTCATGCGCCCGCATCTCGTCCTTGCATCTCTTCACCTCAATGCGCAGCGCGCTCTCCTTGTTCTTTATGATAGGCAAGGTGCGCACACGCATCTTGAGCTGCTTCTCAAGGTGCTGTAGCGATGTCTTGTTATATTGAAACGCAATCATTTTGCTTTTATCACTTAATTATTTACCCAATGCGCATCCACGAACTCCTTACGTATGTTAACCTCCTCGGGCTGGAAATACTTGGAGAAGAGCCCCCATGTAACATCGAGCATCTCGGTAGTGTTCAGGTTCACGTCAATGGCCAGCAGCTTGTCGGAATACTCCTTGGCAAAGGAGAGCGTACGTGTATCGTAGTCCGAGAGGTCGAAACCGTTCTCCAGCTTTGTCTTCGCGTTCGCAGCGTCGGCATAGAGGCGCACGGCCGCATTCATTACCTGCGGGTGGTCCTTGCGGGTCTTCTTTCCGGCAACGAGCTGCTTGAGGCGCGAGAGCGAACGGAACGGGTCGACGATTACCTTGCCGATATCGCTGTCGCGGCGCAGGAACAGCTGGCCCTCGGTGATGTAGCCTGTGTTATCGGGCACAGCGTGAGTGATGTCGCCGCCCGAAAGGGTTGTCACCGCGATGATGGTGATTGAGCCGCCCGAGGGGAACTGCACTGCCTTCTCGTAGATTTTCGCAAGGTCGGAATAGAGCGAGCCCGGCATTGAGTCCTTTGAAGGAATCTGGTCCATACGGTTCGACACGATTGACAGCGCGTCGGCATACATTGTCATGTCGGTAAGCAGCACGAGCACCTTCTCGTTCTTCTCCACGGCAAAGTACTCGGCAGCCGTAAGCGCCATGTCGGGAATGAGCAGACGCTCCACAGCAGGGTCCTCCGTGGTGTTCATGAACGAGATTATTCGGTCAAGCGCGCCGGCGTTGGTAAAGAGGTTCTTGAAGTAGAGGTAGTCGTCATTCGTCATGCCCATGCCGCCAAGGATAATCTTGTCGGTCTCGGCACGCATGGCAACGTTGGCCATAACCTGGTTGTAGGGCTGGTCGGGGTCGGCGAAGAATGGAATCTTCTGGCCTGTCACAAGCGTGTTGTTAAGGTCAATGCCCGCAATACCTGTAGCAATGAGTTCCGACGGCTGCTTGCGGCGCACGGGGTTAACCGACGGGCCGCCAATCTCAACCTCCTGGCCGTCAACTGCCGGGCCGCCGTCTATGGGGTCGCCATAGGCGTTGAAGAAACGGCCTGCAAGCTGCTCGCTGACCTTGAGCGTAGGTGCCTTGCCAAGGAACACCACCTCGGCATTTGTAGGTATGCCGCCAGTACCCTCAAATACCTGCAGCGTAACCTCGTCGCCCATAATCTTCACAACCTGGGCCAGCTTGCCGTTAACCGTTGCAAGCTCGTCGTAGCCAACGCCTGTCGCCTTGAGCGAGCATGTGGCCTTGGTTATCGAGGTAATCTTTGTATATATCTTCTGGAATGCTTCTGTAGCCATATTCTATAAGCGTTATTCGTTAGAAACCTGTTTTGTCGCAAGCAACGCCTCAAGCTCGGCGCTGAACCTGTTATACTGCTCGCTCTTGAACTGCGAGTAGTTCATCTGCTTGCAAATGTTGATGACTCTCTTGAAGAATGTAGAAACCTCCTGGAAATCCTCAAAGCTGTACTCGGCGCGGCACATGCCTGTAACCAGCCGCAGAATCTCCTGCTGGCGCTCGAGCGGGGTAACAGCGTCCACCTCGTCAAAGGCATCCTGCTGCAGTACCACAAAGTCAATGAGCTCCGACTTCCAGAACGTAACATGATAGTCTACAGGCACGCCGTCATCGCCAAGGATGTTTATCTGCTCAGCAATCTCCTTTCCGCGCAGCAGGCGTGTCTTCGCCTCGTTGACCATGGGCAGCCATCCTTCGCCAAGCAGCGGGTTAATGTATTCGGCAAACTCGGGATACTCAATATACTTTGAGTACGAGTCAATAGGGTTCACCGCCGGATAGCGCTTCTTGTCGGCACGGTCCTGCTCAAGGGCATAGAAACAGCGCGCAACCTTCTTTGTATTCTCGGTCACAGGTTCCTTGAGGTTACCGCCGGCTGGCGACACAGTACCGATGAAGGTGATTGAGCCGGCCTCGCCGTTGTTCAGGTACACATATCCCGCACGGCTGTAGAAGTTGGCGATGATAGATGAGATATCCATCGGGAAGGCGTCGGGGCCAGGAAGTTCCTCCATGCGGTTCGACATCTCGCGCAGCGCCTGGGCCCAGCGCGATGTAGAGTCGGCCATGAGCAGCACCCTGAGTCCCATTGCACGGTAGTACTCGGCAATTGTCATTGCCGTGTACACCGAGGCCTCACGCGCTGCAACCGGCATGTTCGAGGTGTTGGCAATGATGATTGTACGCTCCATGAGCTTGCGGCCTGTATGCGGGTCAATGAGCTCGGGGAACTCGGTGAAGATTTCCACTACCTCGTTGGCGCGCTCGCCGCAGGCAGCTATAATCACTATGTCGGCCTCGGCCTGCTTTGATATCGCATGCTGGAGCACGGTCTTTCCTGTGCCGAAAGGACCGGGGATAAAGCCTGTACCGCCCTCAACAATAGGGTTAAGGGTATCGAGCGTGCGCACACCCGTCTCAAGCATCTTGAATGGGCGCGGTTTCTCCCTGTAGTCGGTCATTGGCACACGTACGGGCCACTTCTGAATCATGTTCAGCGTCATCTCCTCGCCCTGCGCGTTTGCTATCACGGCAATTGTATCGGTAATCCTGTAGTCGCCCTCTGCTGCAATAGACTTCACTGTCCATGTGCCCTCAATCCCGAAGGGGGCCATAATCTTCAGGTTCTGGTGGTTCTCCTCAACGGCGCCCAGCCATGCCGCTGCAGCCACTGAGTCACCCGCCTTTACCAGCGGTTCAAAGTGCCAGACCTTATCCTCGTCGAGCGGGTTGGTATAGTCACCGCGCTTGAGGAACACGCCCTCCATCTTGTCAAGGTCATTCTGCAGGCCGTCGTAGTTCTTCGACAGCATGCCCGGAGCAAGCGAGACCTCAAGCATGTGGCCTGTAAATTCCGCCTCCTCGCCAATTCTCAAACGGCGTGTGCTCTCAAAAACCTGAACATACACCCTGGCGCCGTTTACCTTGATGACCTCTGCCATCAAGCGGTCACCGCCGGTCTTTATATAGCAAATCTCGTTCTGCGCCACAGGACCGTCAACGGCCAGCAGCACCATGTTCGCTATAACACCGGTTACTTTTCCTTTTGTAGCCATATCTATATTTAATTACTTATTTTCTTATACTATCTGGAGGAGGAGTCAGTCCATCCCTTTCTTCAGGGCGGCAATCATCTCATTATACCGCTCCATTCCGCTCTCGGCATCGAGCCTTGCCCAGCGCTCTACAATTACCAGCTTCTGCAGGAACACAAAGAGCCTCTCTACCGAGAAATAGCAGAACACCGAGTTATCGTCGAGCCAGCGCCAGCGCATCTCGTCGAGCTGGTGCTCACGCTCCTGCAGGCGGCTGTTATCGCCAAGGCGCTGCACATCCTCAATGTAGTCAAGCGTTCCTGTGAGCCCGAAGTCACGTGCGCCCGAAGTGCGCAGTGCCTCGGCAACCTCGCCGCTGCCCACAACGCACTCCTCCACCCCAAGCCTGTACTTCCTTGCAGTCATGGCCACAAGAATGTTGTTCACGTTAAGGTTGAACGTGAACCATCCGGCAGCAAGGCTGTTTGGGCAGGAAACGGCATATTCGTAGTAATAGGCACTGAGGATATTCTCCCACACCACATTCTCCTGGGCCTCATGAGCAAAATAGTACTCAAGGAAACGTGGCAGATAGGCAGGGATATCCTTTGCCGGGACATCGCCGCACCTGCCAGCGTCAATAATGGCAAGCAGCTGCTCGCGGCTGTAGCAGCCCGGCTGCTGCAGCACGGCCTCCTCGCCACGGCGCAGCAGCGACAGCATGTTCGCGTTATCACGCTCAAGGAGTATGAGGTCTACCACGCGGGCGTCCCCGGCCGACAAGGAGGGATATATCTCCTCCCTGAAACGCTCCACCGAGTACTGGCACTTGGTCCCGTCGAATGTGACATCGGGCAGGCCCGCAACAAGGCAATGATAGCTGCTCATTGATTACGAAAATAGAAGTTCAACCATCTGGGGCCTGAGGAAGGCCTTGAAGAAAGCCTCGAACTCGCCCTCACCGAAATTAACCTTGTACGAACCGTCGGCAGGAGCAATGGAGAACTGCGCCTTCTTGCCGTTCACCTGTTCAATCGCTACGCCCTTGTCGAGCAGCGCCTTGGCATTCTTTGCAAAATAGGCCTTCAGCTGCTCAGCCTCCGATGTAGAGATAACAAGCTGCTCGTTAGCGCTCCAGCGCTCAGCAATCTTTACAAGCAGCGCCTTTATGGTGTCGCCGGCAAGCGCCTCCTTTACAGCAGCCTTAACCACTGAATCGGTCACAATGTTAGCAGCCTCGGACTTCAGCGCCCCAATGGCCTGCGCTCCGTAGAGCCTAATCTCGGCACGGCTGTTCTCGCCCAGTTCGGCAGCCTTCTTCTCTGCAGCAGCAACCAAGGCCTCGGCCTCGGCCTGCGCCTTCTTGACAATACCGGCAGCCTGCGCCTTCGCCTCCTCGACAATGCGCGCAGCCTCAACGTTACCCTTCTCCACGCCCTCGGCATAGATTTTCTCGGTCAGTTCCTGAATCTTATTTTCCATATATCATTTATTATTTATTACTTTCAACAACGCAAAATTCGCCTAAAATTCCCGGTTATCACATTCCATATTCAACCCGAAATTAGCAATTTACAAAAGTAGCATTTATATTTAACATCTTTAGCATTTTAAAAGGACAATTTTTGCAAATAACGAAATTTTTCTTTAATTGAAGGGAACAGCGCTGAAAGTGTCGTCTGAGGGGGGGGGACTTCTTTTTTCGCGGTGCTGTTCCTTTTGACGCCACTTGCTGCCCGCAACCCAAGCGGTGTGACTTAGCAGCCACACTACACTTGACCTGTTGCTGCAATTGTCGTCTAAAGGGGTACTTCTTTTTTGCAGAAAAAGAAGTACCCCTTTTCACAAAGAGATACTTCCAACATTTACTAAACAACTAAGAAAAAACTATACTATCATTACTCTCGTCTTGAGAGTATTGCAAATGTATTCATTATTTTTTCCACTTGCAACAGTTGACGAAAATTTATTTATAAAAACTAAAAAATATTCTATAATCAGGCATAAATAAACAACGAATGAGAATCTGTATCATGGCCTGATTATACATCAGACAAGTATAACTTAGTCTACGCTACCGCAAACAATATTGTAAACCATAAAATATGACTTCGTCAAATCAATTCCCTCATGCTCGCCTTTGACGGAAATTTCCGGATATACACTGAATCCATCAAACCAGAAAGGATTCTTTGCCGTAAATACATATTCATCTGCCGGGGCGGCAGCAAGGTTATTCCAATGATACTTTATTGAGGCAATCTCAAAATCCCCGACAGTATCATCCGCAATTTCAAGCCGCATAGTTGCCGTTGCCTGAAATTCAGGCCTTTCCCCGTTTGATGACATCCAGTCTGCATTGCAATTGCACGTTATCTTATTACCATTCACAGCAGCAGTATAAGACATAGCAAATTCTTCTCCATTAGAAGAAAGCGTCCAGAGATCAAGATTTAGCGAGGGGATTATCTTCAGTGCCGGTTTCTCATTAAATATGCATATCTCAGCCTTGCATTTCGGCAAATCTGTTTCAAGATAATCATCTCCCGAGACATTCACGTCCCATGTTATTTCATGATAGCCATGTGCAAGACCAGAGAGCGGGCATTTGAATTTCATGACATCAGCATATTCAACCTCCTGAACCACAGTTCCATCAATAAGCATCTTAAAGCTATTGACTTTAACAGCAGACGACGCCTTTAGGTTCATGATGTTTAAAGTTGCCTCATAGGAATCATCATTTTCAAACCACGAGCCACCGCTTGACAACGAGTAAGAGAACGACACTGCGCTGTCAGGGACTGCTACAGGCCCTGATGAACCGTCATCAGTACTGCAGGAAACTACCGAGACAAGCAACATCGCCAATGCCAATCCTCTAAAAACAAATCTTTTCATAGAATAAATATTTAAATGGTTGATAATAATTATCATCATAGCATAGCGCCTACCGCAGCCTGTGGCGCATAAAGTGCTTTGAAACAAAATACACAAAATATACAAATGCAGCAAAAACAAGTATAGCGCCGAAGGCAAAGCTGCCTGAATAGCCGTTCACCGACAGTGTGCCGCCAAGCAACATTCCCGCGCCTATGCCCACATCCCAGCCCGTGAGGTATGTAGCGTTTGCCGTTGCGCGGCGTGAATGGGGCGCCATGTTAATGAACAAGGTATTGAACGCAGGGAATATCGTGCCGAAGCCGTAGCCAACGAGGAATGCCGAAAGGAAATAAAGCACATACCCCACCCCAATGCTGTACCCGCAGGCCAGCGCCAGCAAGGCCTCGCCAATAACTCCGGCCAGCGCAATTACTATGCCGCGTGAGATTGTCTGCGTTATGTAGCCCTTATCGACTCGCTTGCCCGACAGCAGGCGCGACACAATGAGGCCCGCCCCCTGCACCGTGAAGAAGAGTCCCACTCCGCTGGTTATTCCAACCTCCGAAGCATAAATGGCAATATAAGAAGAGGTCATTCCATAAGGGATAGCAAGCATGAAGAAGGCGACCGAGGCCGGTATTCCTGCAAGCAGTATAAAGCGGTCGATTGAGAACACCTTTTCCACTTTCTCTAGCGGCTGGCGCCACCTTACCTTCACAAGCACAGCGAACAGCAGGCCCACACAGGCCACTAGCAGCGCGGCAAGGAACAGCAAAGTATAGTTGCCGCCCTCAATGATGAACAGGCCAGTCATTGGACCGAAGGCCATGGCAAGGTTATTTGTGACACCGAAGTACCCGAGCCCCTCGCCCCTTCGCGACGAAGGCATTATATCTATGACAAGTGTATTTCCCGTTGTGTTCAGCGCGCCGAAAGCAAAGCCATGCAGCACCCTAAGGATTATGAACACTATAATATCGGCGAAGGCGAACAGGTACCCAACGAAAGCCAAGGCAAACAGGGCATACGAGACCACATACACCTTCTTTCGCGGAAGCACATCGGCCACAAAGCCTGCGAATGGCCGTATACAGAGCACTGCCACCACATAGCACGACAGCACAAGGCCCACAATATCGGGTTCGAGCCCAAAGTTCTCTACCAGATAGAACGGCAGCGTGGGCACGAGCAGGAAAAATGAAAACGCAGTAAGGAAATTGGCCAGGCACATGAAAATGTAGCTGCGCGTGAAAAGCCTGTCATCAGCACTCATAACACCTTAATATTATATTCAGACGCAAATTTAGGAAAAAAGCAGAACAAACATGCAGCAAAGAGTAAAAAAGATTTTTCATACAGCAAGCAAACATTTTGTCAATTTTACTTGTCTATTTGTAAAGTATACTTTACTTTTGCTGCGTGATCACAATTTAGAAGTGTTTAGTTTAACCCGAAGAGACGGACAATCCACAGCCGCCGCTTCACAAAAAAAGAGAACGATTATGAAAACAATGCTTTTCCCACACAGTTTCCAAAGACCCGGATGGATTATCTTCACCCTGTCGGCAATGCTTGGAGCAGGAATTATCCTTCAGCAGAATTTCGGCATACTGCCGCTGCTCGACGACTGGGCCTATGTTGTAAACAACATTGCAATAATAGGCATTATTACAGGCGGCATACTTGCGACATGCTCAAGCGAGAAGGTTGAGGACGAAATGATAAGCAGCATAAGGCTAAGCTCATTGCTCACAGCGCTCTACATCCATTATGCACTTATAATAGCAGCCTCCTTGCTGGTGTACGGCCTGGACTTCCTGAATGTAATGCTGTACGGAATGTTCACAATTATCATTATCTTTATGGCCGTATTCCGCTGGAGGATATGGCAGATGAAAAAGGAGGAAAAAGATGAATAACAGGATTAAGGTTGCCCGCGCCGGGCTGCGCATGACACAGCAGCAGCTTGCCGAGGCGGCAGGAGTGAGCCGCCAGACAGTAAACGCAATAGAGAGCGGCAAGTTCGTGCCATCGACAGTGCTGGCACTAAAAATGGCAAGAATCTTCGGCTGCAAGGTAGAAGAGATTTTCCAACTGGAAGACGAGGATTAAGAAGGCCCGGCAGCCTGCGAACTCCCTCCCCCTTGGGTACTCCCTCTAAGAGGGAGAGTCTTGCACCGCACGGGAACAGAGAACAGGCCTGTTCTCTGTTCTCTGTACTCTGTTATCTATTTCAAGATTTTTTCGGGACCATGCGGTTGAGCGCGCGAAGAGTAACGGAGAGTTGAAAAATGAAAGTGGAAAGAAGCGCACTCTGTCCTCTGCCATCTGTTCTCTGCCATCTGTTCTCTGTACTCTGTTCTCTGTACTCTGTTATCATCCTCCATAGAGGAAATACCACCAGTAGGTCCTTCCGAACTTACGGCGCACATAGTTGTTGCGCATGAGCGCGTCGTCATACTCCCGCTCAATCCCGCGCAATTGCTCAAACTGCTCAAAGAGCGTGTCGCTCTCAAGTTCCAGCGTATACCCGTCGGAGAACTCCGAAAGCAGCAGCAGCGCCTCGCGGTAGTGCTTAGGCAACGAGTCGGGAGCATATGTGCCGCACAGGCTCTTAAGCTCCGCCCCAAACTCAATCACCTGCTTCTCGAGCAGCAGGGCCGTTAGGTAGTAGTCGCGCACGACAGTGCCAAGCGTGTCGGCATAGGCAAGGCGGCGCAGGTAAGCAAGCACCTCCTCTTTAGCCTCAGGCGCTCCGCCTAGCATAGAGAACACCGTATCGGGGAGCAACGGGGATGTCTGCAGGGCAAAGGGCAGCAATCCCTCGGCGCCATAGGGCTGTGGATATTCAAAGGCACGCTCGCCCAGCAGGTTCTCCTTAGCCATGATATATGCACGGAGCGCCGTGAGCTCGCGCGAAGCGTCAAGCGACCTGTACCCCACGCCAAGAGCACCCTTGACATCGCCATCCTTATGGCGGGCCGCGGCAAGAGCCTCACGCTTGAAGTTCTCCTCACCGTTAGACAATGTGCCAACTACAAGAAACATAATTACAAAAAGCACAAGGTTGCGCCATATTATCCTGTTAGTGCTCATTGTAATGTCCTTTATCTTCTCAAAGAGCACGCGTTGCAGGATAAACGCCAATGCTGCGTATATGGCCATCCCCACAGCGAACACCACAATCCACTTTGTGCCCGACCAGCCGCCCACATATATCGTGCGGTCAATATCGGTGAGGAACGCCAGCAGCAGCGCCGAGGGCAGATAGGCCATGGCAGTCCATTCGCGCCTGAACCTGGCCAGCCTGTTCAGCCACACGGCCAGCAGAGTGAGCAACGGTGCAGCAATGGCAGCCACAAGATAGCCGTTATATTCAAGCCTGCCTGTTGCCACCTGGCTGTATAGCGCCTCAAGCAGCGGCGACTGGTAGAAGGCAATGAAGCAGAAAGAGAGCACAGCAAAGAGTGTGGCACAGAAGCATGCCACAACCCTTTGCAGACGTTTCTCCTCTTTATTCCTCATATGCTACTCCTTATTCTTCTTGAGCACAAGCGCAGTGCGTGCAGGCAGGTAGAGCAAGAGCCAGCCCTTCTTGCGGCGCGCATGCAACTTGTCATACTGTGTGAAGTGTGTCTGTGTCTCGTCGACAAGGGCATTACCGCCGAACTGTGCCGAGTCGGTATTCAGCACAATAGAATATGAGCCTTCGGGCACAAGCAGGCCGTAGTCGGTGAACGAGCGGTTGTGGCTGAAGTTGAACACAAAGATGAGGTCCTTGCGCGAGAACGCCAGCACCTGGTCGCCATCGTTATGCCAGATTTCCTGCACCGGACGGTTCTGGAAGTTGCGCACATCACCAACGAGTTCAATCATAGCCTTGTCAAACTCGCCCAGCAACGTATAGTTATAGTTGGGATTGTCAACCAGGCTCCACTGGCGGCGTGCATACTTGTGGCTCCAGCCGTTACCCTCGCGCGGGAAGTCAATCCATTCGGGATGGCCGAACTCGTTACCCATGAAGTTAAGGTAGCCGCCGTTGATTGTAGAGATTGTCATCAGGCGAATCATCTTGTGCAGGGCAATGCCGCGTGACACCATGTAGGTCTCGTCGCCGCGGTTGAAATGCCAGTACATGTCAGAGTCGATGAGACGGAAGATGATTGTCTTGTCGCCCACCAGCGCCTGGTCGTGGCTCTCGGCATAGGAGATTGTCTTCTCGTCTTTGCGGCGGTTAGTGAGTTCCCAGAAGATTTCCGACGGTTTCCAGTCCTCGTCCTTGCGTTCCTTTATTATCTTAATCCAGAAGTCGGGGATGTTCATTGCCATGCGGTAGTCGAAGCCATAGCCGCCGTCCTCAATTGGAGAGGCAAGGCCAGGCATGCCCGATACCTCCTCCGCAATAGTTATCGCCTTGGGGTTCACCTCATGGATGAGCCTGTTGGCGAGCGTGAGATAGCAGATGGCGTCGCCGTTCTGGCCCAGGTTGTAGTAATCGGCATAGCTGCAGAACGCCTCGCCAAGGCCATGGCTGTAGTATATCATTGATGTTACACCGTCGAAACGGAAACCGTCGAACTTGAACTCCTCGAGCCAGTACTTGCAGTTCGAGAGCAGGAAGTGCACAACCTCGTTCTTGCCATAGTCGAAGCAGAGCGAGTCCCATGCGCTGTGTATGCGCTTGCCGTCACCGTAGAAGTACTGCGCCGGGTCGCCGTCTAGCAGGCCAAGTCCCTCGAGCTCGTTCTTCACTGCATGAGAGTGCACAAGGTCCATGATTACGGCAATTCCCATGCCATGGGCCGCGTCAATGAGTTCCTTAAGTTCTTCGGGAGTACCGAAGCGCGAAGAGGCAGCAAAGAAACTCGACACATGATAGCCGAAGCTTCCGTAATAGGGGTGCTCCTGAATGGCCATTATCTGTATGCAGTTATATCCGTCGGCAGCAATACGCGGGAGCACCTTCTCGCGGAACTCGGTGTAAGTGCCCACCTTCTCCTCCTCCTGCGCCATGCCTATGTGGCACTCATATATGAGCAGCGGTGTGCGCTTTGGAGTGAACTTCTTGTTCTTGAACTCATACTCCTGCTCGGGAGCCCACACCTGTGCGCTGAATATCTTTGTAGCCTCGTCCTGCACTACCCTGCGCACCCAAGCCGGTATGCGCTCGCCGCAACCGCCTTTCCAGTACACCTTCATCTTGTAGTGCTGCCCGTGGGCAAGCGCCTTCTTTGGCATTTTTCTCTCCCACACACCGCCGGCCAGCGGTTTGAGCTCATACTCGGGACGCTCCTCCCAGTTCGAAAAGTCACCTATTAACACAATCTTGGTTGCATTTGGTGCCCACTCACGGAACACCCAACCTGTAGATGTACGGTGCAGACCAAAGTAGAGATAACCTGTGGCAAAGTCAGACAGAGTCTGCCTGCCGTTCTTTGTCAACTCCTTTTCTCTGCTGAGAAAATAGCGATGGCGTCCTTCTATACTCAAATTATAAGGAGCCAGATAGCTGTCGCGTTCAACGAGTTTCAACATGGTTCTAAAGTATTATGGTTAGTTATTGTTTTTCTTTTCACTCATGGTTACGGTTATTCAACAGCAACCTTTATTACAATCTTCTTCACTGCCACGGGGGTAATTGCCGGCGCGTGCCCATCCTGCGGAAAGAAGACTACGAACTGCCCTCTCTTCACACTGAAATAGTCCCTGGCAGCAAGGCCGGCAGGATAAAGGCCAGCGTCGTCGCTCTCCACAAACTCTACAGCAGGGAGTTCCTCAAGCGGGGTATACCCCATCACCTCATTGCCAGTAACAGGAACCTGGATATCAATGTAACGGCGATGAATCTCAATGCGCGCTTCCTCCTTGCTCTTGGGCTGCACCTCAAAGACATTGGCATATACCTTGTCTCCAAGAATCTCGTTGCGGCCAAGCGGCAGCATATCCAGGCAGTTGCCCCTGATAAATTCTATTGCCTTTGCAAAGTACGGGTTCACGGCCTCATACATTGCAATGTTATCCAACGAATCAAGTATCATAGCAGTATCTTGTCTATACCTTTATTCCTTGCTCTCCTCAGCCTCTTCGGAATGGCCAGCGTTATACACACATTCGCGCAGCACCTTGCCGCTCTTGTCCTTGACAGTGAACTTGCCGTTGCGCATGCCCTCCTCAAAGGTACCCTCGTAACGCAGGCCGTTCTTGTCCTCGGCAACACCTGCGCCATGCTCCAGTCCATTGGCAAAGCCGCCCTTGTACTTCACGCCATTGGCACGGCGCAGTATTCCAGTGCCATGCATCTTGTCATCTTTCCACTCGCCTTCATATACATCGCCGTTGCCCCATGTGTAGCTTCCCTTGCCATGGCGCTTGCCGTCCTTCCACTCGCCGTCATATACAGCACCGCCAGGGAAGAGCATCCTGCCATGCCCGCTGCGCGCTCCGTCCTTGAAGTTCCCGTCGTAATATGTGCCGTCGGCAAATGTGTACTTGCCGCGCCCGTGCCATTCGCCCTTGGAGAAGGCACCCTCATACACATCGCCGTTTGCATAGGCCAGCACGCCGGCCCCTTCATATAGGTCATTGAGCCACTCGCCCTTGTACTCAGTGCTGTCGGCAGCCACATAGGTCCCATGGCCCGAGCGCATGCCATTGCTCCAAGTGCCAAGATAGCGCGTATTGTCGGGCCACAGGAAGGTACCCATGCCGTTGCGCCTGTCATCCTTCCACTCGCCCACATACGAGCTGCCGTCGGCATAGAAGTAGCTGCCCGAGCCGTCGCGCTCATTAGCGGCCCACGAGCCAACATACACGTCGCCGTTAGGATAGTCCATGCGGCCATACCCGCAAAGGTTATCCTTCTCCCATGCACCGCTGTACTTGCGCCCGTCGGCAAAGGTGAACACCCCCTGCCCGTGCAGGTAGCCCTCACTGAACTCCCCCTCGTAATGCTCCCCGTTCTTGAAACGGTACACGCCCTGGCCGCTGCGCAGCCCCTTCACGAAGTTCCCTTCATACACATCGCCATTTGTATAAATGGCCTTGCCCTTGCCGTGGGGACGCCTGCCCTTCATCTCGCCCACATACACAGTGCCGTCCTTAAGGGTCAAGGCCTGGACCTTGCCCTTCATCTTAGTACTGTCCTTGCGGAAAAGCGCCGACAAAGGAGCGAACCCTTCCTTGAGAGCACCGGCCAGAGACTGCGACTGGGCCTGGGCAGGAAACCCTGCCATGAGAGATATTAAAAGTATTGCTATAGTCTTCTTTACCATATGTACAAGTGTGCACGAGGAATAATCCTTACACGCGCCAGCAAGGCCAGCACACCCTCTGCACCAGATACAAAGATAATAACAAAGTTGAGAAACAGCAATCCAGAAATGTTTTTTTGATGAAAAAATTGCGTCAGCCCAGATGTACACCCCCGATATGCACCCACAATTTCAGTTTTATTTCGCGTAAGGCCAAGCGGCGACCTGCGCTTCCTACAGAGCGAAGCGACGAGAAATCTCAAGAATATAGCGAAATAAGAGATTCCTGCGATAATTGTAACACGATGTTATTCCACACAACAATCGCCGGCAACAATCTCAATCATGGGCTGGCCTGCCAGGTAACGGCAGGCAATGTCATGGAGCTGGGCCGATGTGACACGCCTTACAGTCTCGATATAGCCGTTGACCGACTCGAACGGGATGCCCGAGAGCCAGGCGCTTATGAACGATTCCGACTTTGAGAAGCGGTCCTCGTACTCGCGGCACAGTTCTCCCAATATGTAGTTGCGCACGAGCTCAGTCTCGGCCTCGGGAATAGGTTCATTGCACAGGCGCGAGAGTTCATTATAGACTTCCTTTATAAGGGGAGCAACATATCCGTTATCGGTCTCGGAACCAATTACAAAGGCATTGCGCCTGCCATAGGCGTCAACAACAGAGTCGATGTGATAGGTATAGCCGTTCTCCTCGCGCACGTTCTGCATGAGGCGGCTGCCGAAATAGCCGCCAAACAGCACCGAGAGGAAACGGAAGCGGTACAAGTCCTGCGCAGGCATCTCGGGAAGCATGAAGCCAATCTTCACCGACCCTTGCAGAGCGCCTTCGACAGGCACCCTGCGGGTGCCGTAGAGGGTGTTGAACGATGGCAGGCCGGCCTGGGGAAGCGCGGTGCCGCTGCCCCACTGCCCCGTGCCAAACTTCTCGGCAATAAGCGCAACCATCCCGTCATCGGCGTCACCGGCCAGGAAGATTGTGCAGTTGCTGCTGTTGTACACCTTCGCGTAATAACGCCGCAAGTCATCGGCCGTAATGGCGTCATAGTCTCCAGGCTGCACCATGTAGGCAAACCTGCTGCCCTCGCCCCAGAGCGAGTTCTCGAAATAGCGCTGCGACACCACATCAACCTTATTGCTGTTTACAAGGAAATGCGACTTGTTGCTGCGCTTGACCACCTCAAGGCTTGAGGCCGGGAAAAGCGGTTCCTTTATCATCTTCTCCAGAAGGCCTACCAGCGGGGGCAGGTGCCTGGACATTGTGTAAAGCGTAAGATGGTTGCACTCCTGCGACGAATATACATCAATCCACGCCCCGTAATAGTCGAGCTCAGCCGATATGTCATCGGCACTCATGGTGCCTGCGCCTTCGCGCAGCATGCGGTTCACGAACATTGCCTGCAGAGGCTTGTCCTGCACGCCGTACCCTCCCCTGAAAAGGATATCGAGCCTCACAACGCCCTGGCGCACGCCGCCAAGGCGGTAGAGGCGCACGCCGTTAGGCATTACCTCTTCGCGGGGCAATGCCAGGTTATCAATGGTTACGGGAGAAATCCTTGGGGGCTGCATACTTCTTAAGGCTGGGGTTCCTTGAATATCAGTTAAAGAAATCGGCAAAGCCGTCGTCCTCGTCCTCTTCGTCCTCTGTGCCCTGGAGCGGGGTTACGGGCCCGGGCATCTCATCCTCGCCATCGGCCTCATCGGCCTTAGGAAGCATGCTTCCGCAGGGGTCAAAATCCTCGGGCACGTCAAACGTCTCTTCCTGGGAATAAGGGAGGGTCCTGTCGGCATACACTTTACTCATATAAAGCCCCCATATTGGCAGCGCCATTGATGCACCCTGCCCGTCGGCCATGCGGTCGAAGTGTATGTCACGCTCCTCGCCGCCTACCCAGCAGCCGGTAACAAGCGAAGGGGTGAATCCCATGAACCAGCCATCGGCGTTATTGTTGGTTGTACCGGTCTTTCCGCCCATGTCGGCATGTATCTTGTGGTCGCGGCGTATACGTGTACCTGTACCCTCGTTAATCACGGCACGCAGCATCTCAATCATCTTGTACGAGCTCTCCTCGCTTATTACCTCGTTCTTGCGGGCCGAGAAGGTTGCGATTACATTCCCTGCATTGTCCTCAATGCGGGTTACCATGAGCGGCGCGGTGCGTATGCCCTTGCCCACGAACGCAGTATATGCGCTCACCATCTCAATCACCGACGCCTCGCAGGGGCCAAGGCACAGCGACGGGACTGGCTGTATATCCTTGTTCAGGAGACCGAACTGATGTATGAGTTTCTTTAGCGAATAGGGGCTGAGCTTGCTCATGAGATAGGCCGAAATCCAGTTGTTCGACGTCTGCAGTCCCCACTTGAGCGTCACAGTCTCGCCAATCCTCTGTTTCGACGAGTTCCTTGGGCTCCATGGCTGGCCGCTCTCGGTTATTATCGTCTGGCGCACATTCTGCGTCTCGTCGCAAGGCGAGAAACCGTGCTCCATTGCCAGCGAATAGAGGAAGGGCTTTATTGTAGAGCCCACCTGGCGGCGGCCCACACCAGCCATGTCGTACTTGAACTGGTTATAGTCGGTACCGCCCACATAGGCCTTTACCTCGCCTGTCAGCGGGTCCATTGAAACCACGCCGGTGCGCAGGAAGAACTTGTTGTACTTGAGCGAGTCCATCGGAGTCATCACGGTATCCTTCATTCCCGCATAGGTAAACACCTTCATCTCGCGCGGGGTATTGAAGGCCTCTTCAATATCCTCCTCGCTGCAGCCGCTTTTTTTCATGGTGCGGTAGCGGTCGCTCTGCTTCATGGCACGCTTCATAATCTCCTCAACCTCGCTTGTCTTCAGGTTCTCGGTAAAAGGAGCCGTCTTCTTGCCCTTCTTGGCCTTGAAGAAACGTGGCTGGAGCGAGCCTACCATGTGCTTCTCTACCGCCTCCTCAAGATACCTCTGCATTCTTGAGTCAATTGTTGTATACACCTTAAGGCCGTCGGTATATATGCTGTAGTTGCTCCCGTCGGGCCTTGTATTCTTGTTGCACCAGCCATAGAGCGGGTCCTGCTCCCAGTTGAGCGAGTCCTCGTAGTACTTCTGCATCTGCCAGCCGCGATACTTCGACTTGTCGGGTTTCTTGGCGCTCATGTAAATTCGCAGGTACTCGCGGAAGTATGTTGCCATGCCCGACTTATGGTCGGCCGGGTGATAGTCAAGCACAAGCGGCAGCGCCGAGAGGGAATCCTTCTCCTCGGCAGTGAGATAGCCGGCCTTCTCCATCTGCATGAGCACCACGTTGCGCCTCTCCCTTGTCTTCTCGTTGCGGCGGCGCGGGTTGTAGAGCGAGGAGTTCTTGCACATGCCCACCAGGGTTGCCGACTCCTCGACCGACAGGCCCGAAGGCGACTTGCCGAAGTATACATTCGCTGCGCTCTTAATGCCCACGGCATTGTTGCCGAAGTCGTACTTGTTAAGGTATAGGCTGATTATCTCCTCTTTAGTGAACAGGCGCTCAAGCTGCACAGCGATTACCCACTCGATTGGCTTCTGCGTAATACGCCCGAGCGTGCTGCCCGACACCTCGGTGTAGAGCAGCTTGGCCAGCTGCTGGGTTATCGTGCTGCCGCCGCCCGCGTTCGACTGCCCCATAAGGCCAGTCTTTACAATGGCTCGCAGTAGCGACTTGGCGTCAATGCCCGAATGGCTCTTGAAGCGCACGTCCTCGGTTGCAATGAGAGCGCGCACGAGGTCGGGCGATATTGAGTCATACTCCACAAACACGCGGTTCTCCTTGCTCAGCGACCATGTGCCAATGGGCACACCGTCCGAGGTGAATATCTGTGACGCGAACTTGTATTCAGGGTCGGCAATCTCGCTCATGTCGGGCACATAGCCCACCCAGCCCTTGGCTACAGAGAAGAAATAGATGAATATAGCAAAAAGACCTAAGGCAAATGCGGTCCATAGCCCTATAAGAATTTTCCTAAGCATAAAAGTCAAAGTCGGTTTTCAATCTTGCAAAAGTAATACAAATATTTAAGAAGCCGTTTAAGAAACTGTCCGAATTTATGTCCTTGAAATTTTTACAGGTCTTTTTTAGGATATTTTTTCATTTTTCAAAGCCACGGATAAGTGAGGGCAACAAAGGCGCATATTTCCCTTGACATTCCCCTTAATTCACTTCTCAAGAAAAAATAAACCGAAAGATTTTGCCAGACCGCGCAAATTCACCTATCTTTACAAGAAATTATCAAGTAAAAGCCACAAAGATGAAAAGCAAGAGCTTTGTTTCAATCAACGACCTCTCCCGCGAGAAGATTCTCTCACTGCTGGAAACAGCCGAGAAGTTTGAAAAGAACCCCAACAGCAAGATTCTTGACGGCAGGGTTGTAGGCTCACTCTTTTTTGAGCCCTCTACAAGGACCAGGCTGAGTTTCGAGACTGCCGCCAACCGCCTTGGCGCACGCGTAATAGGCTTCAGCGACGCCGCCACAAGCTCGGCCAGCAAGGGCGAGACACTCAAGGACACCATAATGATGGTATCGAGCTATGCCGACGTAATTGTAATGCGCCACCGCCTTGAGGGCGCCGCACGCTATGCCAGCGAAGTGTCGCCAGTCCCCGTCATCAATGCCGGCGACGGCGCCAACCAGCACCCGTCGCAGACAATGCTCGACCTCTACTCAATAAAGAAGACACAAGGCACCCTTGAAGGCCTTAACATACACCTTGTAGGCGACCTCAAGTACGGGCGCACAGTGCACTCGCTGCTTCACGCCATGCGCCACTTCAGGCCCACGTTCCACTTCATTGCCCCCGAGGAGCTGCACATGCCCGAGGAGTACCGCGTATTCTGCCGCGAGAACAACATCCCGTTCACCGAGACAACAGAATTCAGCGAGGATGTAATAGCCAGCGCCGACATCATATACATGACCCGCGTGCAGCGCGAGCGCTTCAGCGACCTCATGGAATACGAGAAGGTGAAGAACTGCTACCGCCTGACAAGCTCCATGCTGGCAGGCACTAAGGAGAACCTGCGCATACTGCACCCGCTGCCACGCGTGAACGAGATTGCGCACGACGTTGACGAGAACCCCAAGGCCTACTATTTCCAGCAGGCGCAGAACGGGCTTTACGTACGCGAGGCACTCATCTGCGACGTACTTGACATAAAAATCTAAAGCGAAGGACCATGAACGACAACAACAAGCATGCCATGCAGGTATCGGCAATCTGCAACGGCACCGTAATAGACCACATCCCCGCCGACAAGCTCTTTGCAGTCGTGAGCCTGCTGGACATCCCCTCAATGAGCAACAACGTCACCATAGGCTACAACCTCGAGAGCAAGAAACTGGGCAAGAAAGGCCTCATAAAGATAGCAGGCCGCTTCTTCAGCGACGACGAGGTGAGCAAGATTTCCGTGGTTGCCCCCAACGTAGTCCTCAACACAATACGCGACTACAAGGTAGTGGAGAAGCGCGAGCTCGCAATGCCCGACGAGCTGCACGACATAATCAAGTGCAACAACCTCAACTGCATTACCAATAACGAGCCCATGGCAACACACTTCACGGTGTCGAGCCGCGACAGCCACACCTTCAAGTGCCGCTACTGCGAAAAGGAGATAAACATAAACGACGCCCAACTGCTGTAAGATGAAACTGGACTGGAAACCGGGCACCATGATATACCCGTTGCCGGCCGTGCTCATCTCGTGCGGCAGCACCCCCGAGGAGTATAACATGCTCACCGTCTCATGGGTGGGCACCACATGCACCAACCCGGCCATGTGCTACATATCGGTGCGCCCCGAGAGGCATTCCTACCCCATCATTAAGGCGAGCGGCGAGTTCGTCATAAACCTCACCACTGCGGCAATGGCAAAGGCAACCGACTGGTGCGGCGTGCGTTCGGGCAAGGAATTTGACAAGGCCAAGGAGACTGGGCTCACGTACGGCCCCTCGAAGGCCGTGAAGGCGCCTATCATAATGGAGTCGCCGCTCAGCATTGAGTGCCGCGTGAAGCAGGTAATCCCGCTCGGGTCGCACGACATGTTCCTTGCCGAGGTCGTGAACGTGCAGGCCGATGACCGATACCTCAACCCCGAGACCGGGGAATGGAACCTTGCCGCTGCCGACCCTCTGGTATACACCCACGGCAAATATTACCATCAGGGCGACCTGATAGGCAAATTCGGCTGGAGCGTGAAGAAGAAAAAATAGCCTCCGGCTGTTTAGGTATATGAAACCGGACATCATGCGTAATTACATTGTATGCATACTGCTGCTGGCCTCCAGCTGCCTTTCCGCCCAGGAGAGCAGCAGGAAAGTGAGGCTAAACGCCGGACTCAAGGCCGGGTTCCAGGCAATCACATACAACGACCCCTCGTTCTCAATAGACGGATACGAGTACAACGAGAGCACCATACAGAGCAACAAGATTGGCTACACAATTGCGCCATTCTTCCGTCTCTCCTACGGCAGGCTCTACATCCAGACCGACGCCGCGTTCGGAATATCGCGCCACAGCTTCGACTTTACCGATACACACAAGAGCGACATTGCCGGCGTCACCCCCAACATCCCCCAGTACGACCTCCAGACCTACTGCCTGCAGGTTCCCCTGCTCATAGGATATGAATATATAAAGGAAGGGAAATACGGAATGAGCGTCTTCACGGGCCCCAGGACCAGGTTTACCTTCACATCGCATGCCAGGCAGGAGTTCAGGCACTTCACCTATGACGACCTCTACGAAGTCCTTGAGAAGACAACATACTTCTGGGAGATTGGCCTTGGAGTAAAAATATACAACGTATTCTTTGACTTTGTATACGACATAGGCCTCACCAACGCCTCAAGATACATACAGGCACCCAAAGTAAACAAGCAGTTCAATACAGAACGCCGCGACAACATCCTCAGTTTCTCAGTTGGAGTAATATTCTGAACCAGTTAAGTGCAGAGTACAAATAACAGAGTACAGAGAACAGAGTACAAATAACAGAGTACAAATAACAGAGTACAAATCGGCCTGACACCCTTCTGAAGGGTGTCAGGCCGCTAGCATATTCTTTGGCCCAAAGGTTCAGGCCGCTACTTGTCAGTACGCAAACAGCGGGAACTCCGCCATGGTCTCGTTCACCTTGCGGCGCACAGCAGCAATCACCTTCTCGTCCTCGGGAGCATTAAGCACAGTCTCAATCATCTCGGCAATGAAAGGCATCATATCCTCCTTCACGCCGCGCGTTGTTATTGCAGGAGTGCCAAGGCGTATGCCCGACGTCTGGAACGCGCTGCGCGTGTCGAACGGCACCATATTCTTGTTTGCTGTAATGTCGGCCTCTACAAGCGCCTTCTCGGCAACCTTTCCGGTGAGGCCGGGATACTTGCCGCGCAGGTCAACCAGCATTGAGTGGTTGTCTGTTCCGCCCGATACGATGCCGAATCCACGGTCCATAAGTTCCTGCGCAAGGACTGCCGCATTCAGTTTCACCTGTGCCTGGTACTCCTTGAACTCGGGCTGCAGCGCCTCGCCGAAGGCAACGGCCTTGGCGGCAATAACATGCTCCAGCGGACCGCCCTGTATGCCAGGGAAGACGGCAGAGTCAAGCAGCTGCGACATCATCTTAACCTCGCCCTTAGGGGTAGTCTTGCCCCAAGGATTGGGGAAGTCCTTGCCAAGTATTATAACACCGCCACGCGGGCCGCGAAGAGTCTTGTGGGTTGTAGAAGTCACAATGTGGGCATACTTAACAGGGTTGTCGAGCAGGCCTGCCGCAATGAGGCCGGCAGGGTGCGCCATGTCAACCATCAGTATTGCGCCCACCTTGTCGGCAATCTCACGCATACGCCTGTAGTCCCATTCACGCGAATAGGCCGAACCGCCGCCGATAATCATCTTGGGGCGCTCGCGAAGGGCAACCTCCTCCATCTGGTCATAGTCGACACGGCCTGTCTCGGCGTTCACGTTATACTCGCAGGGAGTGTATATGAGGCCCGACGTGTTCACCGCCGAACCATGCGAAAGGTGTCCGCCATGGGCAAGGTTAAGCCCCATGAACTTATCGCCTGGACTGAGCACTGCAAGGAACACGGCTGCATTGGCCTGCGCGCCAGAGTGAGGCTGCACGTTCACCCATTCGGCGTCATAGAGTTCCTTCAGGCGCTCGCGCGCAATATCCTCAACAATGTCAACCACCTCGCAGCCGCCGTAGTAGCGCTTGCCAGGATAGCCCTCGGCATACTTGTTAGTGAGCACAGAGCCCATAGCCTGCATAACCTCATTGCTCACAAAGTTCTCCGACGCAATAAGCTCAATACCTTTTAGCTGACGGCGGTACTCCGTCTCAATAAGCTGGAAAATATGTCTGTCACGTTTCATCTTAAATGTATTTAATCATTAACACTGCAAATATAGTCACAAACGAACGAGAAACATGAAACTTGTTTCAATGTTTTTCACAGTGAGTGCAGTATATATTCGCGCGAAGCGCAAATATAGTCAAAACGAGCGAGAAACATCAAGCTTACTTGATATTATTTCGCTCGCTTATGGCTATCTTTATGATAAATCATGAAGATATATTGCGCTCGCTGTGAAATATTCAAACAAGTTTGATATTATTTCGCTCGCTTATGGCTATCTTTGCGATAAGGCGCGAAAACAGACCGCATTAGAGACTAACGTTAAACATTAAACATACTTCAAATGAAAAAAAGACTACTAGCATCACTTCTTGCAGTGATTGCGATTGGGGCAAACGCCCTGGCGCCAGCAAAGGCCGGTACCGACACGCTTTCCTACATAACAGGACAGCAGATAGGCCACACGATACAGGAGCAGATTGTCCCGCAGATGAAGCTGGACTACAGCATTATCGTCTCCACTCTCGACAAGCTGTTCGCGACAGACAAGTCCATAAAGGCCGAAGGCGTCACCATCACCCCCGAGAACATAAACAGCATTGCCGAAGGATACTTTAACGAGGCAATGCAGCAGCGCGTTATGGAAGCCATGAAGAGCGACACCGCGCAGGTGTTCAATGCCAAGGAGAGGAAAATAGTGTCAACGCTCATTGGCGCCGACTTTGCATACTCAATGAAAAAGGCACCCTACCCTGTTGAGAAGGAGTCGGTGCTCAAGGGCATAAAGGATGTAAAGGAAGGCAAGGAAATGCTCACCCTTGAGCAGGCCAACAGGTTCATGGAGCACTACTACACCATTGTAGTGCCGCTGGAGAACAAGAAGGCGTCGGAAGAGTGGCTGGCAAGGACAGCAAAGCAGAAAGGCGTCAAGAAGACAGCAACGGGCCTCCTTTACAGAATTGAGGTACCGGGCGAAGCCAATATCAAGGCCACAAAGGACAGCGACATAGTAAAGGTAATCTACACCGGCCGCACAAGGGACGGCAAGGTGTTCGACAGCAACCGCTGGAACGACATGCCAAAGGAACGCCAGGAGATGATTAAGAACCGCCAGCCGGAAATGGCAGGCAAGGACAACCCCATAGAGTTCCCGCTCGACAAGGTTATCAAGGGCTGGACCGAGGGGATGAAGCTCATAGGCAAGGGCGGACGCATAACGCTCTGGATTCCCGCAGGCCTGGCCTACGGGGAAAAGGGCGTTGGCCAGGACATAGGCCCCAACGAGGCCCTCTGCTTCGATGTGGAGCTGCTTGATGTTACAGTAAAGTAATACAATAACAACCATAACATAACATGCCATAACTATGAGAAAGACATTTTTCGGGCTATTGCTGCTCAGCGCACTCCTCTTCTCCTGCAAGGAGCAGGCAGTAACGGCCAGCTACAACGTAGTTCCCCTTCCACAGGAAATTGCCATGGGACAGGAGAAGGGTTTTGTCCTGAACAAGAACACAAGCATTGTATACACAGGCGACGAGGCAATGAAACGCAATGCCGAGCTGCTTGCAGAGTACATCAAGGAAAGTACAGGGCTCGTGCTCAGCGTCACCAGCAGCGAGACAGCGGGCGCAATAACGCTTGCAACAGGCCTTGAGAGCGAGAATGCCGAAGGCTACAGGCTCACAGCAGACAGCAAGGGCGTTAGCATTACCGGCACAACCGCCGCAGGAGTATTCTACGGCATACAGACACTGCGCAAGGCACTCCCCGTTACCGAAGGCGGAGAAATTCTACTGCCTGCAGTGACAATCAACGACTACCCGCGCTTCTCTTACCGCGGAGCCCACCTCGATGTGTCGCGCCATTTCTTCACAACCGATTCAATCAAGCGCTTCATCGACATGCTGGCACTCCACAACCTCAACCGTTTCCACTGGCACCTCACCGATGACCAGGGCTGGCGCATTGAAATAAAGAAGTACCCCAGGCTCACCACCGTTGCAGCGCAGCGCGACGAGACCGTCATCGGGCGGAACAGCCCCGAGTACGACGGCAAGCACTACGGCCCGTTCTTCTACACACAGGAGGAATGCCGCGAGATTGTAGCCTACGCAGCAGAGCGCCACATAACAGTAATCCCCGAAATTGACCTGCCAGGCCACATGCAGGCTGCCCTTGCCGCATACCCCGAGTATGGCTGTACAGGCGGCCCGTACGAGGTGTGGAAGATGTGGGGCGTATCGGACAACGTGCTATGTGCCGGCAACGACGCCACACTCTCGTTCATTGAGGACGTGCTGAGCGAGGTAATAGAGGTGTTCCCGTCGGAGTACATACACATTGGCGGCGACGAGTGCCCCAAGACACAGTGGGAGAAGTGCCCCAAGTGCCAGGCACGCATAAAGGCCCTTGGGATAAAGGGCGACGACAAGCACAGCGCCGAGATGTACCTGCAGAGCTTTGTAATAAACCATGCCGAGAAGTTCCTCAACAGCAAGGGACGCCAGATTATTGGCTGGGACGAGATTCTTGAGGGAGGCCTTGCTCCCAACGCTACAGTCCACTCATGGCGCGGCGTGGAAGGCGGCATTGAGGCCGCAAGGCAGGGCCATGACTGCATTATGTCGCCCACCACATTCATGTACTTCGACTACTACCAGACAAAGTACACCGATAACGAGCCCCTTGCCATCGGCGGCTATGTCCCGGTTGAGAAGGTATACTCCTTCGAGCCAATCAACGACACACTCCCTGCCGATGTACAGAAGCATATCATCGGCGTGCAGGCAAACCTCTGGAGCGAGTATGTCCCCGCATACAGCCACGTGGAGTACATGGAGCTGCCACGCATGGCGGCCCTCTGCGAGGTACAGTGGTGCAGGCCCGAGAACAAGGACTTCGGCAGTTTCAAGCAGCGCCTGCTCCAGCTCTTCCGCCTCTACGACAGGAAGCAGTACAACTATGCAAAGCACATACTCGACATTGAAGAGGAGTTTGGCATTGACACTGAAAAAGGCGTTGTCACTGTAGCGCTCAAGACCCTTGACGGCATTCCCGTCTACTACACGCTCGACGGCAGCGAGCCCACGGCCGCCTCGGCAAAATGCGAAGGCGTGCTCGAGATAAGCGAGAGCTGCACACTCAAGGCAAAGGGCATAGGCAAGCGTGGCGAGACACGCCTCTTCACCGAGGAAATCACCTTCAGCAAGGCAACGGCAAAACCAATAAGGCTGCTGCAGCCCATTCACAAGAACTATACCTTCAAGGGCGACATGACACTTGTCGACGGACTCAAAGGCAACCCCAACTACCGCACTGGCCGCTGGCTAGGCTTCTGCCTCACCGACCTTGAAGCAGTCATCGACCTCAAGCAGCAGGAAGAAATCAGCAGCCTCAAGTTCAACACCAGCGTAGACAAGGGCGACTGGGTATTCGATGTCCTGGGCATTACAGTATCGGTTTCGGATGATGGCGAGAGCTTCACCGATGTATTCTGCCAGACATACCCCGACCTCACCGCCGAGGACGAGAACAGGATTTATGAGCACAAGGCTGAGTTCGCTCCCGTAAAGGCATGCTATGTAAAGGTAAAGGCCCTCTCCGACCGCGACATGCCAGCATGGCACCCGGCAGTAGGCCACCCAGCATTCATCTTTGTCGATGAGCTGGAGATAAACTGATAACCCTGCCCCAAAAAACTCAAGATATCGTGAAACAAGAGATTCATGCAAGCACAAGCGAGGGGCGCCGATTGGCGCCCCTCGCTTGTGCTTGAGTTTATATCATATTCACTTTATCTTACAAAACTTGTCGATATTGGTTCCTCTCGTTCGGGCCTCTCAACACCAGGAGCGTTAAGCGCCTTAAGCATCCAGACCATATTGCGCGCAAGCGTGCGCATAGTCTGCAGCCCCTCGGCGTCCTGCTCAGCGTCGCCAGGCATAAGGCCATGCACACTGTTCCAGTACTGCGACGGCACCACAGGCATGTTGCTTATAGTGAAGTATTTGTTCAGGCGGTCGAATGTTGCGCTTGCACCGCCCCTGCGGCATACAGCCACAGCCGCCGCTGGCTTATACTGCAGGTGCTGCTTGCTTGAGAAGAAAAGCCTGTCGAGCAACGCACACAATGAACCGTTAGGCCCAGCATAATAGACTGGCGAGCCCACTACAAGACCGTCGGCACTCTCAATCTTCTCGCGTATGGTAACATAAGGGGTATCATTGAACACACAGCGCCCTAGCCCCTTGCAGCGGAAACATGCAATGCAGCCCTGCACTGCCACAGGTCCAATGTGAACAATCTCGGTCTCAACACCCAACGACTCAAGCGTCGTCGCCACCTCCGTCAAGGCACGGAAGGTATTGCCCGCCTTGCGCGGGCTGCCGTTTATAAGAAGTACTTTCATATTCATATATTGCTTAAATCAAAAACAAGTCCCTGTAATACCCATTCACGCTGCTGCTACTCCACAAACTTAACCTTATTAATGTCACGTGGCTTTGCCTTAGGCGCCTCGTCGGGATAACCGAATGCAATGCAAAGGCACAGCTCATATCCCTCGCTGAAGCCCAGTCTGGAGAGGACTTTATCCTTCTCAGGACTAGTAAGTATAAACCGGACCGGACTTCCCAGGCACACCGAACCCACACCAAGCGAATGGGCCGAGAGCATCATGTTCTCGGCAAGCAGGCCGCAGTCAATTGTAGAGAAATCATATCCTTTGTCGCGCGCAATGAACACCCACACAGGAGCATTGTAGAAGCAGCCGGCAGCACGCTCCCCGCCTGCAGCGGCCATCACCGCCTTAATCTCGTTCTGGAACTCTGGATTATCCACAATGCGCACCTCCCACGACTGCTTGTTCTGCCCGTTGGGAGCATTAATGCCACACAAGGCAATCTCCTGCATTACTTCTCGCGCAACAGGCCCGTTCCTGTACTTGCGTATGCTGCGGCGCGACATAATGTTCTCAATCACAGCATTCTCCTTGCACTCTACTGCCTTCCCGGCACAATCCTCGGCACATTCCGCAGTCTCAGGGCTGCATGCACTCTCACAGCAGGCAGGTTTCCCGCTATTCCCGCACGACACCGCAGCCATCAACGACAGGCCACAAGCAATAACTTTCAAGTATCTCATAGTTCATCATTATTACAGTTACACCGCGAATATAACAACCATTTCCCGCAAAGCGCCAAAAAAACGGATTATTTTTTGTTAAAAAAAGAGTTTTGCGGTGAACGTCGCGGGCGCTGGCATTATTATGCAGTTAAGGGCAATACAGCAATAGGCCGCATAAAAGGAGGGAGTGTGTCAAAATGCAACTTTGACACACTCCCTCTTGGTTTGAAAGAACTGGCAAAATACAAGGCCTGGCTTGATATTCCTCACATAAAGTCCGGGACGACAAGATATTGCCTATTGCCAGCAGTCCTCATCAATCCTCTATCCTTTCAAGCTTCACGGTAAAGTGACGCATGAGTTCTGTCTCCCATACAATGCGCACGCCGTGGCGGATGGTGTCGCGGCGGTCATATACATTCTTCAGGGCAGCAGCAATCACGTCCATGTGGTTGTTAGTGTATACACGGCGGGCAATGCACAGGCGCAACAGGTCAAGGCCGCCGAAACGGTTCTCTCGGGTTACAGGGTCCCTGTCGGCAAGGATGTAGCCAATCTCGCAGCCGCGCACTCCGGCCTCAAGGTAGAGCTCAATGGCAAGTGTCTGTGCCGGGAACTCCTCTTTAGGCACGTTCGAGAGTACCATGTCGGCGTCAACAAAGAGCGCATGGCCGCCAACAGGGCGCTGGTAAGGAATGCCATATTCGTCTAGCCTTGCAGCCAAGTACTGCACCTGGCGTATGCGGGTCTCAATGTTGTCGAGCTCGGTATTCTCGTCAAGGCCCACTGCCAAGGCAGCCATGTCACGGCCGTTCATTCCGCCGTATGTGAGATAGCCCTCGAAAGGAATACAGTACTTCTTTGCGCCCTCGTACCAGTCCTCATGGCGTGTAGCAATGAAACCGCCCATGTTCACTATACCATCCTTCTTAGCGCTCATTGTCATGCCGTCGGCAAGCGAGTATATTTCCCTTACAATCTCCTTTATTGTCTTGTTGGCATAGCCCTCCTCGCGTGTCTTTATAAAGTATGCGTTCTCCACAAAGCGTGCCGAGTCGTAGATGACACGCTTGCCATACTTGTCGGCAATGGCACGCACCTCGCGCAGGTTCTGCATTGACACGGGCTGCCCGCCTGCGGTGTTGTTGGTAATGGTGATTATGATGAAAGGAATCCTGTCGGCATGCTCGGCCAGCGCCTTCTCAAGTTTCTTTGGGTCGACATTGCCCTTGAAAGGAACCTCAAGCTGTGTATCCTTTGCCTCGTCCACAGTGCAGTCGAGCGCAGTGGCCTTGCGGCTCTCGATGTGGCCCTTTGTGGTGTCGAAGTGCGAGTTGCCAGGCACAATATCGCCGTTCTTCACAAGATGGCTGAAAAGCACATTCTCGGCAGCGCGGCCCTGATGTGTGGGGATAACATACTCAAAGCCAGTGAGGCGTGTGATTGTATCCTTCAGCTGGAAGAAGGATGACGAGCCGGCATAGCTCTCGTCGCCCATCATGAGCGCGGCCCACTGGCGGTCGCTCATTGCGCCAGTGCCCGAGTCGGTGAGGCAGTCGATATATACTTGCTCCGATTTAAGCTGGAACAGGTTGTAATTGGCCTCCCTAATCCACAGTTCTCTCTCTTCGCGTGTGCTCTTGCGGATGGGCTCTACCATCTTTATTCTCCATGATTCGGCAAAAGGTATTTTCATAGTATTACTGGTTATTGGTTAGTATATTGGCAAATATAGCGATTTCTCCGATATACCGTCCAATAATATGCCAAATAAAAAGAGCGCAATAAAAATTAGATATCTTATTATAATATATTAGAAAAACTTCGTTACATTTGCAAAATTGAAGGTTAACCTATTTAATAGCTATAGTATGAAAAGAACGTTACTCCTATTTTCGTGCCTTATGGCATGGATTGCCTGTGCCGTTGCGCAGGGATTTCCAGAAACGAGCACAGGCGATGAGGCCAAGTGGTACCTCATCCAGTTCATGAACGGCGGCAATGCGCTGACAGCAGAAAGCGCCGGAGCCGAGATTACCACTGCCACTGCCACAGGCAGCGACGCCCAGATGTGGAAAGTCACAGGCGACGGCACAAACGGCTACACGTTAACTAACAAGAAGGGCTATACCCTTTATGTAGGCTCAGCGGCAAAGAACCAGATGGTGAAGGCTGCA
The DNA here is from genome assembly GCA_045592125.1 of Bacteroidaceae bacterium. GTDB lineage: Bacteria > Bacteroidota > Bacteroidia > Bacteroidales > Bacteroidaceae > HGM04593. The sequence goes on from JAZNUE010000079.1 coordinate 79,457, forward strand.
GCAAGCGCAAGTGGCGTGAGCAAGTTCTTCATCAATGCCACTGGCAACGCCACATACAGCGGCGGCTACGAGATTCAGCCAAAAGGCAACACAGGCATCTCAATGAACCTTTGGGGCGGCCCGAGCGAGAACCGCGGCGTTGGCCTTTGGGACAAGGGCGACCAGAACAACCCTGTGCAGTTTGTCGAGTACACCGTGTTCGAGAACCTGGGCAACATCCCGGTTATCCCCTACCCCGCCGAGATGACAGCCGGAGAAGGGCGCCTTGCAGTATCTTCCCTTAATGCAATCACGTACCCGAGCGAAGAGACAGCGAAGTACGCCAGCGACTTTGCCAGCATGCTTGCAAGGACATCTGGCACCACGCTTGCCGTAAAGGAGAGCGGTGCCCAGGCCGCAGCAGGCGAAATATGGCTTGCTGTTGACGCTTCGCTGCCAGCCGAAGGATACACCATGAATGTAAACGGGAACGGCGTTGAGATAAAGGCCTCTGCAAAGGCCGGTTTCTTCTATGCAATACAGACATTGAAGCAGCTGCTCCCGCGCGAGCTCTTCGGCGAGGAACTGAGCAGCGAGGCAAAATGGGAGATTCCTTTCGTTACAATTGCCGACCAGCCGCAGTTCGGGCACCGCGGATTCATGATGGACGTTGCGCGCCACTTCTTCGACAAGAAGGAAGTGAAGAAGGTGCTCGACATCATGGCGCTTTACAAGATGAACCGCCTGCACTGGCACCTCACCGACGACCAGGGCTGGCGCATTGAAATCCCGGAATACCCATTGCTTACCGAAGTCGGTGCTGTGCGTTCAGGTTCATTCACAAGCCCGGGCGACGGCAGCAAGTTCTTCGATGATACAGAGTATGGTCGCGGGATGTATTTCACGCAGGATGATTTGCGCGAGATTGTGGCATACGCAGCAGAGCGCAATATCGACATCATGCCCGAGATTGACCTCCCCGGCCATATGGTGGCAGCCGTCACTTCTTATCCCGAACTAAGTTGCGACCCCACAAAGGAGTACTCAGTACGCATTGACGGCGGTATATCCAAAGATGTCCTTAACATCGGAAAGGATGAGACCATCGATTTCCTTAAATGCGTACTCGACAATGTGGCGAAGATTTTCCCATTCCCTTACATACACATCGGCGGTGATGAGTGCCCCACAGACCAGTGGCAGACAAACGAGGACTGTCTACGACGCGTACAGGAAGAGGGCCTTGCCGGTGTACACGAACTCCAATCATGGTTGGTTGAGGAACTTGGCACATACTTGAAGGAGAAACACGGAAAGGATATTGTAGTATGGGACGAGCTGCTCGCACACTGGACAAGCGACAATAAGGTAAAGCCTGTGATTATGGCATGGAACAGTCTTGGAAAAACAGCCGAGGCGGCCAACAAAGGATTCAAGAGCATTGCAACCCCATATTCACACGTATATATCGACTTCATGCAGGTAGGCCCAGACAAGACTGTCATTGACGAACCTTACTACGGCGGTTGGAGCGATACAAACACCAATACATTGGAGGATGCATACTCACTTAACCCTGCCGGTTCACTCAGCGGACGCGAGGAGTACTGCATGGGTGTTCAGTGTAACCTTTGGGCAGAGACACTCAACGACGACATTGAACTCGAGTACCAGCTGCTGCCACGCATGATTGCTGTTGCCGAGACAGGCTGGCTGCCAAGCAGCAAGAAGAACTGGAGCGGATTCTACCGCCGCCTGCAGAGCCATGACGAGATTCTGGACCTTCTTGGCTACACATACGCAAAGCACTACATTGAGCCCAAGGAGTATACCGAAGCGGAGAAGATTATTATGGAGGCCGAGGAACTTCTTGAAAACAGCACAGGCGACGTAGGCTACCCCAGTGGAGAATACCGCGACAGGCTGAACACAGCGTTTCATACTATTGAAGGCGACGACCTTACTGAGCTAAAGGCAGCCATTGAGGCCTTCAAGAACGCCCCTATCAAGCAGCCCGAGGAAGGCAAGACCTACCAGATTGTTTCGGCCTCGACATACTACAAGCGCCAGTATGCAGGCTCAACAATGTACGAGAAGGACGGAAGCATACGTTTCCACTACACCCCGCAGACCGAGCCCGAAGAACTGTGGAAGCTTGAGGCTGTTGACGGCGGCTATATAATGAGAAACCTCTACAGCGGCAAGCAGCTTACGATGGACAGCTACAACAGCGTAGTAAAGGTGAGCGACGCCGGTACTCCCGTAAGGATTGACAAGGCAACCATAGCCTCACGCGATGTGACATTCGTTCCCGGCGCAGTGACAATATCGGCTGTCAACGGCTATAATGCAGCAATGACAGGCAATGTAAAGCGCCTGAGCGCGGAACCGTCGGGCGATGTATATGCAAAGGACGAGGCAGCACTCTGCTACAACGGAACATGGAAGTTTATTGAGGTGAGAGACTTTGCCCGTCAGCTTGCGGGCCTCATAAACAAGTGCATGATAATCGGGTATACAGCAAAGCCAGGCAAGGTAGGGCAGCCCACAGAGGAGGCCCTTGATTTCCTCCAGAACAAGATTATCAGCCCTGCAATGGAAATAGTATCGGGAGCGGTAACCGAAGAGCAGTACAACGAATACGTTGCACTCTACCAGCAGTTCATGATGATGCCACGCACAACAATAGCAGAAACCATTGACGCCGGTGCCTACTACTACATACGCAACGCATATTTTACCGACAAGTATGCCGCATACAGCAACAATCGTGTAGAACCCAAGGCAAAAGGCAACACTGACAGTTTCTTATGGAGCCTAGTAAAGAACAGCGACGGCACGGTATACATCTACAGCAAGGCCAACGGCAAGGCAGCATACATTGCCAGCAACGCCGTTGACCAGACCGTCAAGGTGGGCAAGGAATATGCATGGACCCTTAAGGAGACAACCACCGACACCGGCAGCAAGGGAATTGCCATTGTAGCTGGTGACGGCGAGCACGGATGGTACACCAACCCCGACTCCTGGGGCTACTTGCTCACCAAGCCTTACACCTGGGGCGCAAGCGTATGGACGCTGGAGAAGTCGGATGTCCAGGTTGAGACAGGAATCACAGAGGTGAAAGGTGAAAACGGAAAGGTGAAAGGTATCTATGACCTGCAAGGCCGAAAGATAGACACCCCGACAAAGGGACTTTACATCATAGACGCCAAGAAGACATTAATAAAGTAACTTTAAAGAAAGAGCCAACTTGATTATTAGGCATGTATGAGGAGTGACGGCCAGCCGTCACTCCTCATACACTTTTTTTATTGTCCCTCGAGGGACAATAAATCGTGAGATTTCGGAGGGAGTTATAAAGCTGGAAGCAAAGTGGAAAGTGGAAAGATGAGCCCCATTTTGTGGGCTTAGCCCTTTATGCTGTGGCGCTGCGCTTCTCATCCCGGCCACGTTGCCCCAGGGGCAGCAGGCAGGCAGCCTTGAAGGCAAATTAGCGACAATAGGCATTGACAGCACTGTAGTTCACAAGAAATTCGGGCGCGGAACGGTGGTGAGAATAGACAAGAACGAGAAGTTCATCCACGTCAGATTCACCCTGGGCGAGAAGAAATTCATATTCCCCGACGCGTTTGCAATGGGATTCCTGGAGGTGGAGTGAATGTCCATACCCCGCCTCACTCTTCTCCGGCGAACTTGTCGGGGAGCTGCTTGGATGTTGTGAGCAGGCCCATCTCCTTTAGCTCGCCCAGGCGCTTGCTTATGTTTCCCTTACCGGTCCTGAGCTGCCTGAAGGCCTCGTCATAGGCCTCCTGGGCCTTGGCGAGGGCGGCCTCAATCTTGCCGAAGTTGTCGGTGAAGCCTACGAACTTGTCATAGATTGCGTTCGCAGTGTCCACAATGCGCTGCACGTCGCGCTGCTGGCGCTCGCGGGTCCACAGGGAGTTCACCACAAAGAGCGTTGAGATGAGGTTCGACGGGGAGATGAGCACAACGCCTTTCTTGTAGGCATAGTTCCACAGGGCGCTGTCGGCATCCATTGCCGCAAAGTAGGATGGCTCGTTGGGGATGAAGAGCATTACATAGTCGAGCGAGTTCTTGCTGTACTTGCTGTAATGCTTGGCCGCGAGCTCATCGATGTGGCGGCGCACGCTTGCCACATGCTCCTTAAGGCGCATTGCACGCACTGCCTCGTCATCGGCCGCAAGGTATTCCATATAGGCCTTGAGCGACACCTTGGAGTCTATTATTATGTCGCGCTTGCCAGGAAAGTGCACAATCACGTCGGGCTTCATTGCGCGGCGCGTCTCTTCGTTCAGGGCAGCACGCCCGCTCTCGTCGCGCAAGGTTGACTGCAGTTCCCACTGCTCGCCCTCAATGAGGCCTGAGTTCTCGAGTATCTGCTCAAGGATGGTCTCGCCCCAGTCGCCCTGGAACTTGTTGTTGTTTGTACCTGAAATGGCACGGGTGAGGTTGAGGGCCTCGTCGCTTATGCGGCGGTTAGCCTCAACAAGGCTCTTGATATTCTCCTGCAGCGAGAAGCGCTGCCTGCTCTCCTCGCCATAAAAGGACTCTACCTTCTCGCGGAACTGGCTGAGGTCCTTGCCGAACGGCAGGAGCATTGCCTCAAGCCTCTCCTGCGACTGGCGCCCGAACAGCTCGGTATTCTTCTGCAGCGCCTCGGCAGCCATGTTCCTGAACTCGTGGCGCATTTGGTCCAGGGCCGCCTGGAACTGCTCCTTCTGCGCTGCAAGACGCTCCTTGAGAGCACTGTTCTCGCTCTCGACCATTGCGGCGTGGGCAAACTGCTCCTCGCGCATTGCCTTCAGGGAGCGCGCCTCGCACTCGCGCTCACGCACTGAATCGCCAAGCTGCATGCAGCGGGTATCGAGCATTGAGTTCTCCTTTTCAAGCGCCGAGCACTTGCCATAAAGGCGCATACAGCAGAGCGCTGCAGCAACAAGCAGCAGCAACAGGAGCAGGGATATCGAGACAAGAAGTGTTGGCATAATTTACAGTTTTATCTTCACTGCAAATATACACAGCCAGTAACGGCTAACAAAGGATTCCGGAACTTTTTTATGAACAAATGGCACAAACGGCAAAACATGACAAGACGCAGGCATTACTGGCCTGTAACTGCTGCACTCCCGGCATATCTTTGCAAGCAGAAAAGAGAAAGCGATGAGAACAGTTACAATAAAGACTGGAGAAGAGATACACCACACATGCCTGATGTACGGGCTCTGCCGTGCCTTTGCCAGATACCCGTTCCTCACCAGCGGCACGCTGGTAACGCCGCCGCCATTCAGGCGCAGCCCGGAGCGCCCGCTGCTGTTCATAGGCTGCGGGACCAACCATGTGTGCGTACAGTATTACAAGACCGGCATAAGGGTACTGTACAGGAAAAGCAAGGTGACGGCCGACGAGGCCGCGGCCTTCGCAAAGGCAATAATTGAGGAGTACCTTGCGCTGCGCCACCCGTTCATGAAAGTAAAGTGGGAAGGCGGAAGGCTGCTGGAAGAAACCACAGGGCACATAATAGCAGAAACTGCCGGTTGCAAAGAGTAAATCCCTCACGCTTTCTCCTGCGAACGGCGGTAGGCCTTGGGCGACATGCCCTCTACCCTCTTGAAGTACTTGCCGAAGACCGACTGCGAGGGGAAATCGAGCTCGTCGCTTATCTCCTGCACTGTCATAGAGGTTGACGTGAGGCAGCCCTTGGCATAGAGCACCACATACTTCTCAATCCACTCCATCGCAGTGAGGCCCGTCTCCTGCTTAAGGAGTGCCGAAAGGTACTTCTTGGTCACACACAGCCTGTCGGCATAGAAAGCAATGCCGCGGTGGCACTTGAAGTTCTCCGACACAAGTGATATGAACCTCTCGCACATCTCCTGCTGTCCTGTCATCAGGGTCTTCTGGGCCTGCGCATTGTGTATATAATATCCGAGCCCGTAATAGTATGCCGAGAAAAGGTGCCTTACAACCTCTTCCTTGTAAGGGTGCCCGTTCTGCTTCATTATGCTAGCTACATGAGCGTAGCATGCCGTCAGGGCCTCGAGCCCTTCCTGGTTCAATGTGTAGATGTGGTTGTTATTGAGGAAGAGCTTCTCCTGGAAGCTCACTGGCAGGTTAAGCGAGTCGGTGAATTCCTTGGTTATGGCCATGCCGTACCCCTTGAAGCCTTCACTGGTTTCAATTGACTCAATTATCTGGCCCGGAAGGAACAGGGCGACAGCAGGCGCCTTTAGCGAATAGGAGTACAAATCAACAATACAGGATATTTCGCCGCTGGCAACAATAACCTGGGTCACCTTCTCCATCTTTAGCGGGAAACGGGCCTCGGGGATGACCTTGTCTAGGTCCAGGAGTTCTACGTCCTTCATTGCGCAATCTTTTCTGCAAAGTTACAAAATCGGCAATAAAGAACAACATTCTTGCTAAAAGTGCGGCAAATCGTGCAAAACAGCAGGCAAGACTGCCCAAAAACCCGCTTATTTCCACAGGCCTAGCGCCGAAAGCAGGGCGCGCAGCCTGCCGGCAAGCAGGCCTGCCAGCGAGAGCTCGTCCTTGAGGGCCTGCACATGACGCGACATCCTTTTATGCAGCACTGCAATGCGGGCGCTGTTCCTCTGGCGCTGCTCCCGCAGTTCCCGCAACGACGTTACAAAAGCACTGCCGTCACCCATTGGCGACCTCCTTCCTCACCGACAGCAGGCGGCACAAGTGCCTCACCAGGGTATTTACGAAAATCCTGGTGCGCAGGGCATACACCGCAAACGCAGCAGCAGCAATTGCAAGACCAGCAAGCACCATCGCAAGAACAAGCCCCACCGCCATAGTGAGCGCCGCTACGGCGCCGGCAAGGACGAACAGGAATGCCGTGAAGAGCATGAAGAAGATTACCATTGAGGCAAGCATGTCGCCCATTATTACCGACACTTCCTCAACTGTCCTCATCTTTATGTTGTCCATGCGCCTGCCAAGGTACTCCTGCACGTCCTCCGAAAGATTCTCAATTTCTTCTCTCATTCTTGCCAGGACCGCTACTCAACAACATCGCCTCTCTTGCACTGTCCCTCATGGCACACCGTAGCGCCGGCAGCCATCTGCCTCTTCGCCTCGGCAATCCTGTCCATCACATCCTTACGCAACTCCTCGCCCTTCTTTGGGGCGAACATCAGTGCAATAGCACTGCCAACCAGCCCTCCGGCAATCATGCCGCCGGCAAAGGCCATCAGACCACACATTTTCATAAACTAGCTGAATTTAGGTTAAACAAATACAGAACACCTAAGGCAGCGGCAAAAAACAGGGCACTTTCTTGCTGTTTACTGCCAAAAGCACTACCTTTGGTTCTCTGGTAATATAAATAACACACGAAAGATGAAAAAGTGCGGATTACTATTCATTATAGCGCTGGCAGCAGCGCTTGCCTCATGCAACGGCAGCGGCAAGGAAACCAGCGGCAACGGCAAGGAAAGCAAGGAAAGCAGCGTCAGCAGCGAAGCGCCCGAGACTGCCGCTCTACTTGAGCAGCCTGCGGGAGTTCCAGTCAGCATAAGCGGCAAGATACCGCTTGACAGCAACATGCAAGACTCGCCAGTCCTCGACTACAGCATGGAACTTGAGCCTATCGTGCTTGGCAACAGCGCAGCAACGGCAAAGGCCGTGAGCGCAATATCCTATGCAATATCAGGGACAGAGCATGGCAGCCTGGACGAGGCATGCGACGCCCAGGTGCAGCGCCTGGCCGACGAGTTCCTGGAACTGCGCCCTGACTATATTGACATAAGGGAGAACTACGAGGATGCCTTCTGGCCCAATCACAGCTACAGCGTAAAGGGTGCCTGCAAGAAGGGCTACAGGGGGTACGAGAACTACATCCTGAGCTATGAGGAGTACCAGGGCGGCGCACATGGCTACTACTACACGGCAGTGCACACGTTCGACCCGGCCGACGGGCATGAGGTCACTATGGACGACATTATGAAGGAAGGATATGAGGAAGAGCTCCTGCAGGCCATAGCAGCGGGAATACTGCGCTATTGCAAGGCCAACGGCATTACAGAGCTGGACTGGCTGCAGCCCAACAGCAGCCAGCTGTTCGTTTCAAAGAACGCCGTGCTGGGCGACAGTAGCATAACATTCATATACAACCCCTACGAGATTGCCAGCTATGCTGCCGGCAGGATTGACGCCGAAGTCACATACGAAGAACTGAAACATATACTGAAATAATGGAGACCATACTCAAATACTTCCCAGGCCTGAGCGACAGGCAGAAGGAACAGTTTACTGCGCTATACGGCCTCTACAGCGACTGGAACAGCAAAATAAACGTAATATCGCGTAAGGACATAGGGAACCTTTACCTGCACCATGTGCTGCACTCGCTTGCCATTGCAAAGTACATAACATTCAGGCCCGGGACAACTGTCATGGACTTGGGCTGCGGCGGCGGTTTCCCGGGAATACCGCTTGCCATAATGTTCCCCGAGGTGCAGTTCCACCTTGTAGACAGCATTGGCAAGAAGGTGCGCGTTGCAGGTGAGATTGCAGCGGCCATTGGGCTCACTAACGTGCGCACAAGCCACTGCCGCGCCGAAGAGATAAAGGAGAAGTACTCATTCGTGGTGAGCCGCGCGGTAATGCAGCTGCCCGACCTGGTAAAAATCTGCCGCAAGAATATCTCCAAAGAGCAGTCCAACGCGCTCCCCAACGGCATAATATGCCTTAAGGGCGGCGACATGAGCGCCGAGACACAGGCATTCAGGAACTGCCGCGAGATTATCGACGTCAGCAGCTATTTTAGCGAAGAATACTTCAAGGACAAGAAAGTAGTTTACGTTCAGATATAGCAGGAGATGGAACTCAGGACATTTGTAGTAAACCCCATACAGGTAAACTGCTACCTTCTATGGGACGAGAGCAAGGAGGCGGTGCTCATTGACTGCGGGGCATGGTTCCCCAAGGAGAGAGAAGAGATAAAGGAGTTCATCACCGCCAACGGGCTCTCGCTGAAGCACTACCTTAACACGCACCTGCACTTTGACCATGTGTTCGGCAACGCGTTCGTTGAAGAGACATTCGGGATAAAGGCCGAGGCCAATGACGCCGACTGGCCATGGGCCGAGGGCATAAAGGAGAGAGTCGCAAGGTTCGGCATACGGTACGATGAGGAGGTCCCTGCACTGGGACGCGTGCTTAACGACGGCGACGAAATCACTTTCGGCACAAGCCGCATTGCAGCCATTGCCGTACCCGGGCACTCGCCTGGCAGCCTCTGCTACCACTTGCCCGAGGAGAAGATTCTCTTTAGCGGCGACACGCTTTTCCACGGCAGCATAGGACGCACCGATTTCCCCGACAGCAACCACACCCTGTTCATCGCCAGCATACGGGAAAGGCTGCTCACCCTGCCCGAAGAGACAACCGTATACCCTGGGCATGACAGGCACACGACAATAGGATTCGAGAAGGCGTATAATATGTTCCTGAAATAAGTTGCTGCCCCGCACGCCTTGTCATCATGAGCGAAAGCGAAGATCTATGCTGCCCCGCACGCCTTGTCATCTTGAGCGAAAGCGAAAGATCTGTGCTTCACCCGCACGCCTTGTCATCTTGAGCGAAAGCGAAAGATCTATGCTGCCCCGCACGCCTTGTCATCTTGAGCACAAGCGAAAGATCTATGCTGCCCCGCACGCCTTGTCATCTTGAGCATGAGCCTTCACCTTTCACTTTTCCGTTTTCACTTCCCTGCTCACTCAGCCACTACCTGCATCTGGCAGTTCTTGCAGTCGAAGAGAAGACGGAAGCGCTTTCCGTCGCCCGAGACCAAGTAGAAAGGTTCCTTGTACTGGTGCCTTGCACCGCTCTTTGTGCACCACCCCATACTGAACTTTATGCAGTGCTTGCAGAACATGACTGTTGCGCCAGCAACCGGTGCCTTCTCGAACGCAGGGGCTATGCTCTCAACCCCATGGGCCCTGTAGAAGGCCGCAGCATAGCCGTTGGCGACATTGCCCTTGTAGTCGAGCGCTGCTGCAACGAACGGAACGCTGCACTCCTTAAGGCGCATATCCTCACGCCCGTAATGTATACGGTGTACCCTGAGCAGCTCATCGCACAGTGTCCTGCGCATATCGGAAAGCAAGGAAGAGGGAACAAACCACTCTTTTTCAAGCTTAACATCAACCGCTGAGGCCTCAAAGGGAGTATTCCCCCATTTGCCCAGCTGCCTGACAATATTCTCGCGCTGCGGCGAGCGTGCCTCCTGCTTGCCGAAGGTGGCCGACACGGAACATTCAACACCGCTCTCGTCCTTTCCGCAAAGCACAAACCCCTCCTTATTCTCCTTGAAAAGCAGCTCAAGGGAGAGGCGGCGCTGCACATCGGGACGCGACAACTGGCGCTCGAAATCGCAGTCATAGTTGCGGTAGAGCACGTCACCGCTCTCTACTGGCGGCATTGACTGCGGGAATATGCGGTTGCCCTCTACCCTGTTTATATGGAAGCCACGCAGGCGGCCGTCGGCCGAAACAAAGCATGCGCCGTCGCCATTGCTGAAGTCTTTGCCGGTGAATGTAAAGAAATTGCGCGATACAAACTTAACACGCCCCATATATTCGCCCTTTGACTTCGGTGTCTCAAAGGATGTTATCCCCTCCTTCCCATTCTTGAGGAGATAGTCGGTAAAACCACGGTTAAAGCTCTTCTCGGGCGAAGGCGTGAACTGTGGCGCGCACTTGCCGAATGATGAGCGTGAATACTCCTTGCGGCGCGCAAAGATTTCATCAAGGACGCTCCGGTAATATGCCGTTATGTTCTTTACATAGGATATATCCTTTAGACGGCCCTCAATCTTCAGCGATGTGACACCTGCGTCGAGCATTTCCTCAAGCATTGCGCTGCGGTTCATGTCCTTGAGCGAGAGAAGGTGCTTGCCGCGGGCAGCCACAGTGCCTTCTGAATCAACCATATCGAACGGCAGGCGGCAGAACTGCGCGCACTCGCCACGGTTGGCGCTGCGCCCGAAACAGTGCTGCGACGCGTAGCACTGGCCGCTGTAGCTCACACACAGGGCACCATGCACAAAGACCTCGAGCTCTGTTTCTGGAACAGCATGGTGTATCTCAGCTATTTGGGACAATGAGAGCTCGCGTGCAAGGACAATGCGCGGGAAACCAATGCCGGCAAGGAACCTGGCCTTTTCGGGGGTGCGGTTATCCATCTGCGTGCTTGCATGCAGAGGAATGGGCGGTATGTTCATCCTTGCAATACCCATATCCTGCACAATAAGCGCATCAACACCAATATCATACAGCTGCGCGACAAGCCTTTCGACATGGGGCACCTCCTCGTCATATATGATTGTATTGAGCGTTACATATACCTTGACGCCATAAATGTGGGCATACTCAACCAGGCGGGCAATATCCTCTAGCGAATTCCCTGCTGCCTGGCGCGCACCGAACTGAGCGGCGCCAATGTACACCGCGTCGGCGCCATGGTTTATGGCAGCAATGCCTGTCTCGAGGTTCTTTGCAGGAGCAAGCAGCTCTATCTTGCGTTGTTGTGACATAATAAGGAGGTTTATCAGTATATTATTCAGTTCTTTATGCATGGCCTAGCCTAGAGATTCCTCACATGCGAAGCTGTGGGAGCTCAAAACAAGCGTACTTGTCATTCTGAGCGAAGCGAAGAATCTCAATGCAATTGGCCGCGGCCTTGAGCAAAACGCGCCACGCGGACGGCCTTGGGCCGATTTCTATAACACTATACTCATATATTATTTTCTCTTGCGCAGGGCCTTTATGAGCGTAGGGCCTATTATGCCGTCGTCGTGCATGCCGTTGAGGCGCTGGAAACGCCTTACCGACCTGTAGAGCTCGCCGTCATATAGCACATCACCGTTTTTAAGATAGATGACACTGTCCTCGTCCATGTAAATCTTGTTTACCAGTATACGGGCAACTGCCCTGACATCGGCACCGCTGTCGCCGCGCATTATTATGCGGTCGCCAAGACGGTAGGGCCCGTCCTGGTACTCCACGGAATCAATCTTCTGTTCTCGGGACCTGGACTGTTTCTTGACTGTGCCTGCAGAGGGCTTGTCCTTTTTCTTGGCAGCAGCGGCACTCTTTACCTTTTTCTTTGACTTGGGCCCGAGCTTGCTCTTCCTTATCTGCAAGGAATCGCTCTTTACCTTGCGGTAGCTCACAGCGGCGGCCTCTTCACTCTCTTCGCCGGGAATGAACTGGGCTGCTGCACATTGCGGGGCAATGAGAGACAGCAGGAAAAGGGGTACCAGAACAAGAAGCCTACTTGCCATTAAGGAGCTTTTCAAAAAGTGCAGGGACTGGAGTCTCAAAACGCATATGCTTTCCTGTCACAGGATGGGTGAAGCAGAGCAGGTAGGCGTGAAGGCCGAGACGGCGTATAGGGTCGCCAGTGGCGCCATACTTGTGGTCACCTACAACGGGGTGTCCAAGGTCGGCCATGTGCACGCGAATCTGGTTCTTACGGCCTGTCTCCAGTTCACATTCTACCAGCGAATAGCCATTCGACGATTCAAGGACTTCATAATGTGTCACAGCAAATTTGCCACCATTATCAACTGGACTTGAATGTGTTATAAACCTTTTATCCTCGGTGAGCCATGACTGGATTCTGCCACGGCCGCTCTCAAGCTCGCCTTCAACAATAGCGACATACCGGCGGTCGCTCACAAGCTGCTGCCAGCCGTCAACAAGGGACTGCTGGGTCTGGATATCCTTTGCATATACCATAAGGCCCGATGTGTCACGGTCGAGACGGTGCACAAGGTGGGAGGTATTGCGCCCGCCTCCTTTCTCAAGGTAACGGTTCAGCACTGTCTGTACAGTCTGCTGGCGCGTATTGTTGCTCATGGAGAGCAAACCGGGGCGCTTGTCAATCACTAGCAGGTACGGGTCCTCGTACACAATATCAAGGTCGTTGCTATGGAACGCCATCTTACGCTTAGAGCGGTCGAGCTGCACCACCTGGCCTGCCTTGAGGGCAGCAAGCGGATGAGTGGTAATTGCGTTATCTACAATGACTACCCTATTGCTGATTAATGCTTTTGCGCGGTTACGGCTGATACCATGCAGCTTCTCCATTATAAAATCTATGAGCACCGCGTCCTGGGCGACACGGAATGTAAGGAGTGTCTTTATATTCTTTTTCATATTACCCTGGTTTTAAATCATTTGCCATCCCTGCGCTCAAGCAGTACAACATTCTCGACATGATGGGTGTGAGGGAACATGTCGACCGGCTGCACCGCAGTCACCTTGTAGCCGCCATCGAGCAGCTGCAGGTCTCGGGCCTGGGTAGCAGGGTTGCAGCTCACGTAGACAATCCTCTTGGGAGCTGCAAAAAGGATGGTAGAAATTACATCCTCATGCATTCCGGCACGTGGAGGGTCGGTAATTATCACATCGGGGCGGCCATGCTCGTCTATAAAGTCACGGGTGAGGATATCCTTCATGTCGCCTGCAAAGAACGTCAGGTTATCGAAACCGTTCAGCCCTGCATTCACACGGGCGTCGATTATGGCGTCTTCGACATACTCCACTCCAACAACCTTCTTCGCCTTGGCAGCGACAAAATTTGCAATAGTCCCGGTTCCGGTATACAGGTCATAGACAACCTCCTCGCCTGTGAGCGCAGCGAACTCGCGCGCGACCTTGTAAAGATTATATGCCTGGGCGCTGTTTGTCTGGTAGAATGACTTAGGGCCAACCTTGAAACGCAGGCCTTCCATCTCCTCATATATCACATCGGTGCCCTTGTACGTGACTACCTCAAGATCGCCGAACGTGTCGTTGCACTTGTTGTTTATCACATAGAGAAGCGACGTGACTTCGGGGAACTCAGACGCCACGTATTGTAAGACTTTTTCAAAAGCGGCCATATCGCCGTCACGCTCCACCCTCGCCTGAAGGAGCAGCATGACCTCGCCTGTTGTAGAGACGCGAAGCATCATCCCGCGCAGCACGCCCGAGTGCGAGCGCAGGTTGTAGAAAGGAATGCCCTCCCTGTTGGCAAAATCGCGTATACCGTTGCGCAGGCGGTTGTTCAGGCCGCCCATAAGCGCGCACTCCTGTATATTGAGCACCTTGTCGAACGCACCGGGAATGTGGAAACCGAGCGCGTTCATGTTATCATACTGCACGTTCTGCGAGACCTCGTCCCATGTGAGCCAGCGCTTGTCGCTGAAGGTGAACTCCAGCTTGTTGCGGTACTCGCGCGTACACTCCGAACCGAGAATGGGCATAACTGGCGGCAGCTCCACCTTGCCAATGCGTGTGAGCGCATCGACAACCTGCTGCTGCTTGTACTTGAGCTGGTGCTCATAGGCCAGGCACTGCCACTTGCAGCCGCCGCAAACGCCATAATGCTTGCAGAACGGCTCGCTGCGCTCTGCGGAATACTCATGGAACCTGACAGCCTCGGCCTCGGCATAGCTATGCTTCTTGCGCCTCACCTGCAGGTCTACCACATCACCTGGCACCACAAAGGGCACAAAGACGACAAGGTCATCCACCCGCGCCAGCGCCTTTCCCTCGGCCGCTACTCCTGTTATCCTAATCCTCTCAAGCAAAGGAAACTCTTTCTTTTTTCTTGCCATATATTTCCTGTTTTCTTTTCACCTTTCACCTTTCCGTTTTCACTTTTCACTTTTCACTTTTCACTTACCCGCTCTATTAGACGCGAAGATACGCCGAAAATCCCGATATTTCACACTTTTACCCAGTGAAGTTATTTTTTTCTAATATTCGCGAGATATTTTTGTGCTAAGATTTCGGTTTACAAACATTTTTGTTATATTTGCAAATTAGTTGGACAGCCTAAAGAAAGGTGCCCGGCTACAGAGACTGTTAAAACAATTTTTTATTTATCAACAAACAATAAACTCAAGAATTTATGGCAGACAAAAGAGTCTACACCTTTGGCAATGGCCTTGCTGAAGGTAACGCGTCAATGAGAAACTTGTTAGGAGGTAAAGGTGCTAACCTGGCCGAGATGAACCTTATCGGCATTCCCGTTCCTCCAGGATTTACCATCACAACCGAGGTTTGCGGCGAGTACTACAGCCTTGGCAAGGAGAGGGTAATCGAGCTTCTCAAGGCAGAGGTACAGGCCGCAGTGAAGAACATCGAGACTTTGATGAACTCTACATTCGGCGACCCCGCTAACCCATTGCTGGTATCGGTACGTTCAGGTGCACGCGCGTCAATGCCTGGTATGATGGACACAATCCTCAACCTTGGCCTTAACGACATCGTTGTTGAGGGTCTTGCAAAGAAGACTGGCAACGAGAAGTTCGCTTGGGACTCATACCGCCGTTTCGTACAGATGTACGGTGACGTTGTATTGGGCATGAAGCCAACCAGCAAGGAGGAGATTGACCCATTCGAGGCAATCATCGAGAAAGTTAAGGAGGAGCAGGGCGTGGTTCTTGACAAAGACCTCAGCGTTGCGGCTCTCAAGGAACTTGTTGCAAAGTTCAAGGCTGCCGTAAAGGCACAGACAGGCAAGGACTTCCCGACTGACGCTTACGAGCAGCTCTGGGGCGCTGTTTGCGCTGTGTTCGAGTCTTGGAACAACGAGCGCGCTATCCTTTACCGCCGCATGGAGAAAATTCCCGATGAGTGGGGAACAGCCGTTTCAGTACAGGCAATGGTATTCGGTAACATGGGCGACACATCGGCTACCGGTGTATGCTTCTCTCGTGACGCCGCTACA
Organism: Bacteroidaceae bacterium; assembly: GCA_045592125.1. Classification (GTDB taxonomy): domain Bacteria; phylum Bacteroidota; class Bacteroidia; order Bacteroidales; family Bacteroidaceae; genus HGM04593. Next base: position 95,213 of record JAZNUE010000079.1, read on the forward strand.
GGCGAGAACCTCTTCAACGGTGAGTACCTCATCAATGCACAGGGCGAGGACGTTGTTGCAGGTATCCGCACACCACAGCAGATTACAAAGATAGGCTCTCAGCGCTGGGCTGCATTGCAGAACATCAGCGAGGAGGAGCGTGCTAGCAAGTATCCTTCAATGGAAGAGGCCATGCCTGAAATCTACAAGGAGCTCGACGCTATCCAGACACGCCTTGAGGACCACTACAAGGATATGCAGGATATGGAGTTCACTGTACAGGAAGGCAAGCTCTGGTTCCTGCAGACACGCAACGGCAAGCGCACAGGCGCAGCGATGGTAAAGATTGCCATGGACTTCTACCGCGACGGTGTCATCGATGACAAGACTGTCCTGAAGCGCATGGAGCCTGAGAAACTCAACGAGCTCCTGCACCCGGTATTCGACACTGCTGCCCTTGCAAAGGCCAAGGTTATCGCTAACGGCCTTCCCGCATCTCCAGGTGCTGCTACTGGCCGTATCGTATTCTTCGCTGACGACGCCGAGAAGTGGAACGAGGATGGCGAGAAGGTAGTTCTCGTACGTATCGAGACATCTCCCGAGGACCTCGCAGGTATGGCTGCAGCCCAGGGTATCCTTACAGCACGCGGCGGTATGACATCACACGCTGCCGTTGTTGCACGCGGTATGGGCAAGTGCTGCGTATCAGGCGCCGGCACACTCGTTATCGACTACAAGAAGCGCACACTCACAGTTGACGGTATCACATTCAGCGAGGGCGACTATATCTCACTGAACGGTTCTACTGGCCAGGTTATCGAGGGCAAGGTTGAGACAAAGGCTCCTGAGCTCAGCGGTGACTTCGCAGAACTCATGACTATCTGTGACAAGTACGCACGCCTGGGCGTACGCACAAATGCCGATACTCCACACGACGCACAGGTTGCACGCGACTTCGGCGCCATCGGTATCGGTCTCTGCCGTACAGAGCACATGTTCTTCGAGGGCGAGAAGATTAAGGCAATGCGCGAGATGATTCTTGCCGAGACAAAGAAGGAGCGCGAGGTTGCTCTTGCCAAGCTGCTGCCATTCCAGAAGGCCGACTTCGTTGGTATCTTCAAGGCAATGGAAGGCCTGCACGTGACAGTGCGCCTGCTCGACCCGCCACTCCACGAGTTCGTGCCACACGATGCTAAGGGCCAGCAGATGCTTGCCGAGGCTATGGGCAAGACAGTTGAGGCCGTACAGCGCCGCGTGAAGTCTCTCGAGGAGTTCAACCCGATGCTGGGTCACCGTGGCTGCCGCCTGGGCAACACATATCCCGAGATTACAAGAATGCAGACAACAGCTATCCTAGGCGCTGCTCTTGAGCTGAAGAAGGAAGGCAAGATCATCTATCCTGAAATCATGGTTCCTCTGGTAGGTATCATCAACGAGTTCGAGGAGCAGAAGAACGCTATAGTTGAGGCTGCAGAGGCATTGTTCGCTGCTGAAGGCGACCGCGTAGAGTACACAATCGGTACAATGATTGAGATTCCACGTGCAGCCCTCACAGCCGACCAGATTGCTCAGCAGGCACAGTTCTTCTCATTCGGTACAAACGACTTGACACAGATGACATTCGGTTACTCTCGTGACGACGTCAACTCATTCTTGCCAATCTACCTGCGCAAGAAGATTCTGAAGAACGACCCATTCCAGGTTCTTGACCAGACAGGTGTAGGCCAGCTCGTTGAGATGGCTACAGCCAAGGGCCGCTCAGTTAACCCAGACCTCAAGTGCGGTATCTGCGGCGAGCACGGCGGCGAGCCTGAGTCTGTCAAGTTCTGCCACAGAGTAGGCCTGAACTATGTATCATGCTCTCCATTCCGCGTGCCCATCGCACGCTTGGCTGCGGCACAGGCTGCAGTTGAGGAGGCATAATCATAGAATCCCGACAATTGACAGGGAGCGCCCGCCGGGCGCTCCCTTCATTTTTTCAGGTACAATGTACAATGGCGCTCAGGCCAGAGGTGACAATACCCCGGCAAGCAGAACAGGGCTTCTCGTTGGCCATGGATAACTAAGGTACACGTACACGCGCAAGAAAGTATATATACAGAAAGCGCCGCCTGCCTCATAAGAACCGCCTAATGAAAGGTCTGATTACTTAAGCCGGCAAACGGCACTATATCACTATAAGCTTTGCTGCAAAGATAGCAACAAATGAGCAAAAGACAACAAGCTTACTTGGATATTTTTCACAACGTGTGCAGCCTCACTACGTCCACTACCCTAAGCACCCCATCGGGCGTCACCTTGAACCGCACATCGAAGCCTGCGAACGGCATGCCATACACACGCTCAGGGTCATCATGATACTGCGGGCGCGGGTCAAGGCCGAGCACGCCCATCAGGGCTGCCAGTTCCTCTTCGGAAAAGGCAGAGCGCAGCGCGGACGGGAAATCCACCTCAACGCCTTTCCACTCCCTTGCGTCGACAAAGCCGCTGCGGGCACCTGGGTGGGAATCGCAGTATGCGACGTAAGGCTTTATATCATATACAGGAGTACCGTCGGCAAGGTCGGCCCCCGCAACAAGAAGCACCGGGCCATCGGCACCGTTATCTATCCCCAGGAGACGCACCGAGGAGAGGCCTAGCGGATTTGGCCGGAACGGAGAGCGCGTGGCAAAGACCCCGACATGCTCGTTTCCTCCTAGAAGCGGAGGGCGGACAAGCGGCGACCATTCGCCACTCTTCTTCCCGTTCAGGGAGAATCCCCACAGGAGCCACAGGTAACCGAACCCGTCAATGCCACGCAAGGCATCGGCATTCCTGTACTCAGGCACAAAGACAATCCTTCCTTTCAGTTCTGGTACAAGGCCGCTCTGCCGCGGAACCCCGAACTTGGAAGGCAGCAAGGAATGGTAGTATGCTATGGGATGTATTTCCATTGTTGCACTGTTAATCTCAACATAGCTAAGATATACAAAAAACAGTTACAACGCACCTGTGCAAGGCAAAAAAGCAGTAATTTAGCGGTGAGGGCGGAGCATGAGGGAAAACAGCATGGCTCAGGCGGGTAAACAGAATGTTGCGAAGAGATTCTTGCCTTTGGCCCCTTCGGGCGGCGACCGTTGGTTCGCTACGCTCAGACGTGTTGTTGAGGGCTTTGCCCGAAAAATGACAAAACAACGTTTTGTTATCGGCAAGTTTTGCAGCCATTAGTCGCGTGAAGCATAGACGAAGTTTATGCCACGCGGGTGGCTAAAAGCAAAACGAGTCAATGACTTAGCAAATATAGAATGACAAGGACTGGTTGCAATCAGCCCGCGCATTGGATGAGATGTTT
>JAZNUE010000080.1:0-25700 GCA_045592125.1 Bacteroidaceae bacterium
CGTACTTTTCAGTCATGAAAAGTATGTGATAGAACGACAACAAGAAGAATAAACGACAACAGATTAAGGGTAAAACAAACCAAGGAATAACAGTTTTATTTAGTTGAGTTATTTCGTCCACACGAAATTTCTACTGAGCCAACATTTGTGGACTTGTCCCCGCAGGAGATATAATTAATGCAAAATCAGGAGTCTGGCGCAATGCGGCAGACTCCTGATTTATAGTGGTTTCCCAGAATTAGAAGTGTACGTACACCCTGTTCTCCTTTGGATATATCTTGTTGAGTGAGTTCTCTACAGTCTGCATTGTGTAGTTCTTGTTGTACAATGCCTCAATCTGCTGCTTCTCGGCTGTAGCGTTGAATGTGCCGTCCTTGGCGTTCTTTGCTGTCACCTCAATTACGTAGATACCGTTTGAGCCCTTGAATGGAGCGCTTGTCTCGCCTACGTTCATCTTTGATGCAACGGCGCCAATGGCAACCTCGTCCTGCATTGTTGATGATACGTTAGTGGGCTTTGCGAACTCAACCTTGTCAATTGTATAAGAAGAGATGTTGGGGTTGCTCTTGAGCTCGTTGCAGCCCTTGCCCTGCATCTCGGCAATTGCCTTGTCGGCAGCCTTGTCGCTTTGCGCTGTTCTCTTTGCAAAGTCGTTTACTGTAAAGCCTGGAGCAATCTCGCTTGTCATTGACTTGTAGCCCTTCTCGTTGATGGCCTCAAGCGCAACTGCCATGAATGTGTCGTCGTTTCCGCACTTCTTTATGCTTGATATCTGGCCGGGCTTGATGTCCTCGTTGAAAATCCAGTCGATGAAGTCGCCTGTCTTTGGAACGTTAGCAATGATGCCTGAGCCTGTTGTCACATTCTTCACGGGGAGTACCCAGTATGCGCTTGACTCGCTGGCTGTCTTCTCCTCAAGCTCTGCAAGGTTCTTGCAGCTGCCTACGAACTTGCAGAATTTGTCATACTCTTCGTTGTATGTCTCGCTGCTGAATACCTTCTCGCGGCGGATTACGAATGTGTTGAATGCCTCAACGCTGCCGCTCTTCTCAATTACCTGGAACACAATCTTGCCGTTGAAGCCCTGTACGCTGATGTCTGTCGCAAGGTACTCGCCGACAGGCGCGTTGTAGATTTCCTTCTGGCTCTCGATGTCGTCAACAAGGCCGAATACCTCATTAGCGTTAGATGTGCTTATTGCCAATGAGTCGAATGACACCTGGTAGTTGCTTGCAACTGCCTTGAAGTCGGCGCCGTTATTGAGGATGTTTACAAGACTGTCAGCTGTAGCATTCACGTCAACCGCTGTGCCGTCCTTGGCAATCTCGCTTACAGTGATAGCGCGTACCATGATTGTGTCAGGGATAGCGGTCCTCTCGATGTTCATGTACACGTCATAGGTGTTGATGAACTCGTTCCTGCCTACTGCGATGGTCTGGTCAATGGGGCCGAGAACCTCGTTTGCCTCAAGTGTGTCTACTGCGGCTGCAATAGTGGGGTCGAGGAGTGCCTTTGGCAAGAGGAAACTGTTGAAAGGAACCATGCTGCGAGAGATACGGGCGAGCTTCTGGTACTTGTCATAACCGCCTCTCAGTGTGTCGGCATACTTTGTCATGTCGGCCTTGAGAGCGGCAAGGTCCTTCTCGCTTGGAACGACCTGCTTTACGATGTACTTGATGTCGCGTGTCTCCTGCTCGTTAGAGAGGTATGGGTTGTTCTCCTTGTGCTTTGCAAGCGCTGCTGCAATCTCCTCCTCGGTTACCTCTACGTTGTCAATGTCCATCTTGTTGAATGGATAGAATGCCACGTTGAGAGTGTATGTGCTGCTGTTGCAGTCAAAGTTCTTCTGTGCAACTGCAGGGTTAGCGATTGTCGCTTCCGAAGCGATTGTGTTCACCTTGTTACGGAGCATCTCGAGCTCAACCTCTCTCTCGATGTACTTCCATGCGTTGAAGAATATCTCTACGTTGGGGTCCATCTCGCCGCTCAGCCTCTGCTCCTCATAAATCTGGATAAGCTCGGCAAGGAACTGCATGTTGAAGCTTGCGCCAGCGCGGAAAGCGCTCTGTGCAGGAACTGAACCGCTCACGAACTCGCTCTTGCCGTTAGAGAGCACAAGGTTGAGCTCCTCTGGGGTGATTGTGATGCCTGCCTGTGCAGCAAGGTCGTTATAGACTGCGCTGCTTGACATCAGGTTCCACACGATTGCCTGGCGGTTCTCCTCGGGAAGCTCGTAATTGGATACCTTGCAGAAGCAGTCGAGCTCGTTGTATACCTGCTGGTACTCCATTGCGTCAATCTCCTGGTCGCCTACTGTGCCCACCGATGTGTCGATAGAGTGTGAGTCGAACAGCTTTACAGCATCGCCTGCAATGAATGCAAACAATGCAAGGCCCACAAAGATAACCAAGAGCGGGCCCATGTTGCGTAGTTTTTGTAATGTTGCCATAAAATAATATTATTTGTTTTGTTTTTTTGCCAAACAGAAGTAGCCTATTATTAAACTTCGCAAAGTTAGTAAAATGCTTTGGATTATTTATTATAAATAGTCAAAAAGTTACAGCGCAAAACAGGCAAGATGGCATATTTTTCTTGCCTTTCTTGCCTGTTTTGCGCTGTATATGCAGCTGCCTGTGCAAATTTGCCAGGGCGTGCGTCCCTAGTGTGCCTTGCTCTTGGCGGTGAGCCTCACCAGCTCAATCTTGGTGCTCCTGAGCTTTGTGGCCTGTATGCGGAACCTGTCAATGCTTACCTTCTCGTTAAGCTGGGGGAAGCGCTGCAGGCGTGCGAGTATGTACCCGCTGAGTGTCTGGTATTCGTCCGACTCGGGGATGTCAAGCCCGAACATCTCGTTAATGCGCTCAATCTCCATCCTTCCCGATAGCAGGTACTCGTTCTCACCAACGGCCTTTGCCACCAGGTTCTGGTTGTCGTGCTCGTCCTCAATCTCGCCGATGATTTCCTCCAGCAGGTCCTCGAGCGATACAATGCCCGACGTGCCGCCGAACTCGTCCACAACTACTGCCAGCGATTTCTTCTGCTGCATGAGCGTGCGCATGAGCTTCTCGGCCGAGAGCGTCTCGGGCACGTATGGCATCTTGCATATGTGCTGCTGCCACTTCTTGCCAAGGCGGAACAGTTCCGAGGAGTGTATGTAGCCAATGATGTTGTCTATGTTCTCCTTGAAGACTACTACCTTGGAGTGCCCCGACTCGATGAACACTGACTTGAGCTCCTCGAGCGGAGTGCTGAGCTCAATGGCGTCAATCTCGTTGCGCGGGACAAGGCAGTCCCTGACCTTTATGCTTGAGAAGTCGAGCGCGTTCTGGAAAATTCTTACGTCATTGTCAATCTCCTCCTTCTCGTCGGCATTCTCGAGTGATGCCTGTATGAGGTTGTTGAGCTCGGTCTTTGTGAAGGTGGTGTCCCTGACCTCGTCCTTTATCCTCACGTTGAACAGCCGCAGTAACATGCATGAGCAGAAGGTGGTGAACTTTGACAGCGGGTAGAGGATTATGTATAGCGGGTAGATGAACAGGGCAAAGCGCTTTAGCGAGCTGTTGGGGTCAATCCTGAAGAGCGCCTTGGGCACGAACTCTCCGGTAAAGATTATTATGATTGTGGAGATTACTGTCTCGAGCAGCAGGCGCAGCGACTCGTTGCCCGTGAGGCCCGAAAGGATTGTGCTGTTGAGTATCTTTGCCATTAGTATACTGTAGATTACCAGCACGATGTTATTGCCTACAAGGATGGTGGAAATGAAGTTGTTGCTGTTTGCGTAGAACTTGTTTATTACAGTGGATGTCAGCGAGCGCTCGCTGCGGTCAATGCCGTGCAGCAGCTTGTTCGACGATACGAATGCAATCTCCATGCCCGAGAAGAGCGCAGATAATAGTATTACAATAATTAGCAGTACAATAGTTGTTGTCATTCCGTTATTCTTCCTTGATTGCGTAGATGCCTTTGGTGTTCTTTATTTCCCAGCGTGTCATGTTCTGGTTCGATGAGAAGCCTGTGCCTTCGGTCATCTGGTCCTTCTGCTCAATCCTAATGTAGGCGTCGGAGTATATCTCCTCCTTCTCCTGGTCCCAGTACATTATGCTGGTGAAGAAGCGCTCGTCCTTGGGGTTCCTGATGTCGACATTGCCAATGAGCTTCCACAGCTTCTTGTCGCTGTAGTAGTAGGCCGTGTCGCACTCGATGGTTGCCTCAATCCTTAGGCTGTCGTCGAATTTCTCAAGGTATACACCCTTCTCGAATGCCCAGTAAGGCGGCCTGCGCCTGTCGAATATAAGCCACTCCTCGGCCTCTATCCTGTAGCTTATGCGGCCCGAGTCGCTTATTATGGTGTTTACCCCGTAGGTGCTCATGACCGCAAGCGAGTCGCGGTTGCCGATGGCGCCGCTCTCTCCTTGCGGGCTGGTGCACGAGATAATGAAAAGCGGTACAACAACCGCTGCTATAGCGATTGTTGTACCTATGCGTGTTGTACGGTATTTAGCGGATTCTTGCGTTCTCATTAATCCAGCCGCCGATTTTTACACTCATGCCGGCCTCGAGACCTCTCATGAAGAGGTCCTCGACCTTTGGCGTGTGCTTGCTGTAAATGCCGATGTACTTGTCGGCCTCTCTCTTTACCGAGGGGTCAACTGCCTTTGCGCGGTCAAGGCGGTCAAGACATGCATAGTATGTACATGCGTTCATGAGCGGGTCCTCGCTCCAGTTTGTTGTTGCTGCGTAGCACTGCGCGATGAGGATGTGGGGCTGGCCGTACTTTGAGTTGAAACCGAGCGCCTTGTTCGCATAAGCGCGTGCCTTTGAGTAGTTCTTGAGGCTGTACTGGATAACGCCCACCTTGTAGCAGAGCTCCGACTTTGTGGTGATAGATGTCTCCAGCTCAATGGCCTGGTCAAAGAACTCAAGCGCCTTCTCAATCTCGCCCTTCTTGTAGTAGCGGTAGCCGCAACCCATGGCCGCCTTGGCTGTAGGCTCAATTGCGAGCGCGTACTCGGAAGCTGTGAGGTATGTGTCCTCGTTTGTACACTTCAGCATACTCATGATGGAGATAACCTTGTTCAGGTACTCGATGTTGTCCTTGTTTGCCTCAAGTGTCGGGCCATATATCTTGCTCAGGTCCTCGCAAGACGCTGCGCCGCTGTTGATGAAGTATGCGTCGATGTTGCTCTTTGATATGCGTGACGCGTCAATCCTCTGGCTATAGCCGATTGCATTGGTGCTGTCTCTGGGGTTGCCCTCCTCGGCATATCTCTTGTTGCTCAGCTCAATCTTGTCGTGGTACATGTCAAGAACCTCCACAATGTAGACCGAGGCAGCAAGGTAGTCCTCGACAATCTGTTCGCCGTGGCTCTTGTCCTGCTTGTACTTTGCTGCAGAGTACTTCATGAAGTTCTCGGTAACAAAGTACTCCGAGTTGCCTTTTCCTGTCTCGACTGCATTTGAGAACAGGCTGTAGAGAGTATCCACTGGCGCGTTCTTGTAGAATCTCGCATAGTCCATTGCCTTGTTGCCGAGTATTGCTCCGGCCAGCAGCGGGGTCTTTGTGATTTCCTGCAGCTTGTCGATGTACTTTACCTGCTGGTCATATACCTTGAAAAGCTCATTTATGTAGCCTTCCTTCTTTGCCGGGTCGCTCTCCTTCTTTATGAGCTCCTTGAGAATCTTGATACCTTTGTTGTATGTGTCAACACGTGCAACGGGGAACTCGTTGAACAGCACTTTCCAAGACTCGTATGCAGTAGCGTAGTCCTTGTTGTTGTAGTTTACGTTTACGATGGTTATTGTCTCAGCACATCTTAGGCTGTCCTCCTCAGTGGGGCCGAAACGGAAATCGTTGGTGATACCGTTCTGTGCGCCTGCACTTGCTGCTACAAGTACAAGGAGCGCAAAAAATAGTTTCTTCATGTTCATATTCTTTACTTATATTCTTTAATTTGATTCTTATCTCACTTTCAGCTTCATGAACCAGCTCTCATTGAACGTAATGCCAAGGTTGATTCTGAAATAGTTCTCGGCAATCATCCCTGCCGACTTGGGCGCCATGTGTATGAACTGCCCCGAGAGGTGCAGCGTAGCATGGCTGCTCCTGTTGTTATTGTTTAGGAACGGTAGCGATATGCCTGCGCTCACGCCGTACTCCTCGCACCCCTTCTTGCCGTTAAGCTCGGTATATGGCTGCGCGTAGTAGAAACCGGCCCTGTAGCTCATCATCTTGAATATGTTGCTTGAGAGCGCGCTTGGAGAGTATTCTGCTCCCACTGACACCTTGCTGCGGTCAACGCCCTTGTCAATGCCGAAGAACGACGACGTGCTCCACTGCTGCAGCGTGTAGTCGGCGCCAATCTTCCATTCGCCGTTGAATGTGTAGGCAAGGCCTGCGCCGTATGTATGCGGCAGCCTGAAACCGCCGTCCACCTTCCTGGTAACAGTGGTGTCTGCTGTAACCTCTGTTATCTTGGCATTGGCGTTAAGGTCGTGCCCAAGCGAGTATGTCGCGCCAAGCACAAGCTCATGCTCCTTGCCCATGTTGGCAGCAAACTGCATGCCGAAGTCTACCTTATAGCTCTTGAGCGACACGTTGTAGGCGCGTGTCCGGTCGGTGCTGTTGGCAAAGTCTATCCCCACCTCATGAGTGATGTCGCCATAGATGTATGACCCCATTACGCCTGCCGAGAACCACTTCGCCGGCTGCCAGCCCAGTCCAATGTATGGCTGGTACACTCCGCCCGAACCGCTATAGGTGTCGGTGCTTGCCTCGTTAGCGCCCTTGTTCGATGTGCTGCTGAACGAATATCCTACAGTGGAGTAGGGAAGGAAACCTGCCGACATGCCCAGGTTCTTGCATATCCTGAACTGTATTGCCACGTAGTCGAAGCTGGCGTTCCTTGCGTTTACCCTCTTGCCGTTCTCCTTGAAGTTCACGTTCTGCAGTGAGAAACCGGCCTCGAAGAGCATTGTGAGCGTGTCGGCCTGCGAGAATGACGCGGGGTTCAGTATGTTTATGTACCTGTGGCTGCGCAGCCCGTATCCCAGGCCGCCCATCTGCCTGTTTATGCCCAGGCTCTGGTCCGACAGCAGTCCCACTCCATAGCGTGAGTATGGCGAATTGCTGCCGTTATCGGCGAATGAGCAGGTAACGGCCATAAGCAGCGCGGCAAGCGCAAGTATCTTCTTATTCATTATTGCTGTAGTCTTGTAAAATTCTGTTCAGTCCTTTCGCGACTAGATATTTGTCTGCAAATATGCGATTTTTTATGCAATTTTTCAACGTTTTTTCATCTCCGCCCGTTAAAAAAACCAAAACATCGCCATATTTCCCTTTAAATTCGTCAATGTACCCGTCAATCTCATGGCATATGCCCCTTATAACGCCGCTCCTTATGGCCGTCGCGGTATCATGCCCTATTGCGGGCACCTCTCCCTCCTTGTCGACCAGCGGCAGGCGGCTCGTGTAGTCATGCAGGGCGCGCAGGCGCATCTTTATTCCTGGCGAGATATTGCCTCCGCGATAGTGCCCGTCCTTGTCTACAAAGTCTATTGTAATTGCGCTGCCGCAGTCAATGACAAGCATGTTGCGCTGCGGGGCCTCGCACCATGCGCCTGCTGCAGCGGCAAGCCTGTCGCTGCCCAGCGTGTGCGGCGTGCTGTAGTCAACTGTCAGGAACAGAGGCGTCTGGCTGCTGAACCACACCACCGGGCATCCAAGGGCCGCGAATGCCTCCTCCAGCCTGGCGTCTGTCCCTATGACCGATGACACAATCGCCTTCTCTATCCCGTAGCAGCTGTTCCATTCGCTTAGTATATCGTACGTCCCGTTACTTCTGCGTGAATGGAGGACTATCTGCTCTCCGTTGAAGAGGTAGTATTTTGTGCTGTTGTTCCCTATGTCTGCAATCAGATTCAAAGCCTATGCCTGAAATTTTTTGCAAAGATACTGCAAAATACCTTTTCTGCAAAGAGAAGTGCCGCTAATTGTTCTCTCTGGCCCATTGCATCTGCCAGTATCCCGCCTTGCTGTTTTATGCCACTATGTGTTTGCCGCTTACACTGGAAATTGTATCTTTGCATGCAGATACTATAATTCAATAATCTAGTGAAAAGGATATTATTCATGCTGCTGGCGTTCTTCTCCCTGCTGCCGGCAATGGCCATGGGGAACGGGCGCTTCAGTGTCATTACATGCTCGCCTGGCGATGAGGCCTATTCGCTTTTCGGGCACACGGCCCTGCGGTACGTAAATGAGGAGGATGGGCAGGACATAGTCTTCAACTATGGGTATTTCAGCTTTGATGAGCCGAATTTCGTATGGCGCTTCATCCTTGGGCAGACCGACTACCTTGCCGGTGCTGTGCCGTTCAGCAATTTTATTGAGGAGTACGTGCAGCGAGGCTCGCAGGTTACCGAGCAGGTCCTGGCCCTTGAGGCGCCGCAGGCAAGGGCGCTCTTCACTCTCCTTGCCGATAACTGCAGGCCGCAGAACCGTGTTTACCGGTATAACTATTTCTATGCTAACTGCACCACTAAGGCACGCGACAAGATTGCCCAGGCCCTTGGCGACGGGTGCACCATAAGGTATGCAGCAGGCGGCGCAATGCCCACATTCCGCGAGGCGATATACTCAAAGACATCATCGCACCCATGGTATGCGTTCGGCATAGACCTGCTCATGGGCTCCCGTGCCGACAGGCAGTGCACGCCCAGCGAGCTGCAGTTTATCCCTGAGAACTTCATGAACAGCCTTGAAGGCGCTTCGCTCGAGAGAGCGGGGCAGCATGTCCCTGCTGTTGCGGCCACAAACATCCTTGCCCCGGAAAACCGCCCGGCCAAGGCGCGCAGTAACTTCACGCCGTTCAATGCGGCGCTACTGCTGCTTCTCTTCACCTTTATTGTGCAGCTGTGCGAGCTTCGCGCGAAGAAGACGTTCTGGGGCTACGACGTGCTCCTGATGACGCTGCAGGGCCTGGCAGGCTGCCTGCTGCTCTTCATGGGACTCTTCTCGGAGCACCCGGCGGTAGGCTCAAACTACGCGATACTGCTTCTCAACCCGCTGGCGCTTGCCATTATGCCGGTGCTGGTATACCGCATAAGAAGGCACAGGACGCTTGGCATAGCATGGGTAATGGCGGCATTCCCCGTGCTGTTCATGCTTGCGGGGATAGCAGGGCTGCAGCATTTCCCCTCGCCGCTCTACTTCTGCGCCGCAGCAATACTTGTACGTTCATTGTTCCACATTTATAAAGATAGGATATGCGAATTGGATATTGTCTGATATTATTCCTGCTCGGCACGCTTGCCTCTCATGCCCAGCAGGCGGCAAAGTCCCCGAGACTGTACATAAACATCACTGTCGACCAGCTGCGCTCCGATTTCCTGTACGAGTTCGGCAACCTCTACGGCGAGGGCGGCTTCAAGCGTCTGCTCTCGGGCGGCAAGGTGTACCAGAATGCCTACTACCAGTTCGAGAACATCGACCGCGCGTCGGCAGCGGCAGCGCTCTCTACGGGAACTGCCCCCTATGTGAACGGCATTGTGGGCGAGCGCTGGCTCGACCGCTCCTCGCTGCGCATAGTGAACTGCGTTGAGGACCACAGGCACCAGGGCGTGTACACCAATACGCCCATGTCCCCTTCGCGCCTCAAGGCCATCACCGTTACCGACGAGATGAAGCGTGCCACCCGCGGCAAGGCCATCATCTGCTCCATTGCGCCCGATGAGGACGCTGCCGTGCTTGCAGGCGGCCATGCGGCCGACCATGTGCTGTGGAAGAACAACTCTACAGGCTACTGGTGCAGCTCGAGCTACTATGGCCTCTATCCGCAGTGGGCCGCCGACAAGAACAAGGAAATACGCGGCCGCTCAAGCAAGTGGGTCCCCCTCTTCCCCACGGATGAGTACAACAACTTTGGCGACGAGGCCCCCGACGCCTTCTCCTATTCCTTCAACGGGCTGAACGAGATACGCGCCTACAAGACGACTGCCTGCATTAATGATGAGGTCAACGAGATGGCAAAGGCCTTCCTTGACAACACGCTTGCCGGCAGGGATGATATTGCCGACTGCCTCTCGCTTACATACTATGCCGGGAACTATAACGGCAACCCCATGGAAGAGCGCCCCATTGAGGTCCAGGACATCTATGCCCGTCTCGACAGGAACATTGCCGAGCTGCTTGACTATGCCGACAGGCTCATAGGCCTTGACAACGTAGTTGTCTCCGTGGCCTCTACGGGCTATGTGATTGAGAGCGACGACGACGGTGCCAAGTACCGCCTGCCGTCGGGGAAAATCTATATGGACAGGGTAGAGGGTCTCCTGAACGTATACCTTACCGCGCAGTTCGGTAAAGGCGACTATGTGGAGGGTGTATACGGCGGCCAGCTCTACCTTAACCGCAAGGCGATAGAGAGCATGAAGCTCGACAGGCTCGACGTGGTATCCCACACGGTGGAGTTCCTCAAGTCAATGGACGGCATTGAGGATGTCTTTACAATTTACCGCCTGGGCGGCATGCTCAGTCCCGAGATGCAGTATGTGAAGAACGGCTATAACCCTTCGGGGTCGGGCGACGTGTGGCTGCGCCTGATGCCAGGATGGAAGGTCTATTCCGATGTCTCCTACGAGACAAATGCCGTGTTCCGCACACCGGTAATGTTCCCTATGATAATATACGGCGGCGGAACGGCGCCCAAGGCTGTTGAGGAGATGACGCCCTCGAGCGTGCTTGCTGCCGAAATGGCCCGTATACTTCACATACGCCGCCCCAATGACAACAGCCTGAGGGTGTTCTAGGACTACACGGCTGCAATAGCATAGAATGGCGGTACGTGCGTGCACGTACCGCCATTCTATGCTATTGTGAGTCTCGCGATATGGTTGGGCCTGTATCGGACTCACGCTATGTTTTATCTGGATTGCCTAGTAGGCCTGCTCAATGTTCCACACAAAGGCCCTGAGCCCCAGCTGCGGCGTCTCCTCGTCGAGTGCCTTCAGGGCAGCCATGATGTTGTCCACGGCCTTGTCCTCGACAATGGTGATTATTGAGCCGCACATTGACGGCCAGGCGTGGGTGCCGTAGTGCGGCTCGCCGCTCACGCTCCCGCGTCCCTGCATGTGGTCGAAGAAAGAGAAACCACGGCAGTTGTTGTGTGTAAGTATCTCAATCACTGCCTCCTTGTGCGATATGTCGAATGTTATAAATACGCTTTTCATCGGTAAAAGGTTTGTGTTTCCCACGGGCGCATGCCCGTGGGAAACTGTTTGTTGTTATTACTTGTCCTTATGCTTGAGCTGCTCCTCGTGCTTGTGCTCCTTCCAGTAGGCGTTGAGCTCGCGCTGCTTCCTTATCCTCCTGCGCTTGTTCTTGACGCCGTTGGCAGCGAAGATACAGTACATTGCAGGCACGTAGATCATGGTCATGATGGTAGATACTGTAAGACCGCCGATTACGGCAACACCCAGCGGGCGCCACATCTCGGCACCTACACCCTGGCTCATTGCCATAGGTATCATACCCAGGATGGTGGTACATGTTGTCATGAGCACGGGACGGAGACGGCTCTTCGCTGCTGCCACACACGACTGGATAATGCCCAGGCCACGCTCGCGCAGCAGCATTATGTAGTCAATGAGCACGATACCGTTCTTCACAACCATACCGATGAGCATGATACCGCCGAGCAGCGACATGATGTTCAGGTTAGATCCTGTGATGAACAGGCCGAGCAGCACGCCGCTCAATGCGAATACCACAGAGAACATGAGGATGAACGGGTAGGTGAGCGACTCGAACTGCGAGGCCATTACAATGAACACCAGCACAAGGATTATTATCGCAAGCTGTCCAAGGTCGCGGTTCGACTCCATCTGGTCCTCATATGAGCCCGCAACCTGTATTGCAATGCCCGAAGGAATCTCCATGTTGTCTATAATCTCCTGTCCGTAGGTCACACCGTCGCTGAGTGCCGCACCTGCTGCCATAACAGCGTCGACAGTCACAATACGCTCGCGGTCCTTACGCTCGATTGTAGGCGGCATGTCATTCATTACAACCCTGCCCACTTCCTTGAGGCTCACAGGACCGTTCTTGCCGTTGAGCTTGATGTTCTCAATGTCCTCAATGCTCTGGCGTGACTCTGGAGTGTAGCGCACCTTAACATCATACTCCTCACCGTCCTCGCGGTAGTATGTTGCCATTGCGCCATTGTAGCGGTTACGTATGTATGTAGCGGCAGTGCTCAGGTTGAGCCCTTGCATTGCAAGCTTCTCCCTGTCGAACTCTACACGGTACTGCGGCTGGTAGTCGCTGCGGCTGATGTTCACCTGGGTAATAAGCTCGTTCTTCCTCAGCTCGTCCGCGAGTTCCTTTGCCAGCCTGTCGGTCTCGGCAAAGTCATATCCGTATATCTCGAATGTAGCCATGCTCTGGCCGCCCATTCCGCCCTGTCCTGAGCTGATGTTGTACTTCGTAATCTCGGGGAACATCCTCATGTCGGCGCGCATCTGGTCGCTAATCTGGTCCATGGTAATCTCACGCTGGTCCGAAGGCACGAACGAGAAGTTGAAGCTTATGATGTGCGTTCCGTTGTCGCTGAGCGAAGCGAAGGTGTTGTTCTCGCCTGCCTGTCCCACGGTGAAGTTGCATGCTCTCAGGTCCTTGCCGTATCGCTCCTGCCATGTCTTTGTGAGCGTGAGGGCAATCTCCCTTGATGTCTCGATTCGTGTGCCCACTGGCAGCTCAATCTTTGCGCTTCCGCGCGCGCTGTCGCTCGAGGGGAAGAACTCGCTCTTTATGCCCTTTGCGCACATGAGGCTCACGCCAAATAGCGCAAAGCAGCAGATGAGGACTGTCCAGCGGTGGCGTACGCCCCAGTTGATGATTGCAGCGTATCCGTTGTCAATGGCGTCGAGCACCTTCTGTATTGGCTTGTAGATGATAATGAACAGCTTGCTCTGCTTCTTCTGCAGCTTGAGCATCTTGGCACACATCATAGGAGTAAGTGTCAGCGAGGCTGCAAGCGAGATGAGCATGATGACGCACATCATCCATCCCAGCTGCTTGAAAAGCACGCCGGCCATGCCTGTAACCATAGTGAGCGGGAAGAACACGGCAAACATTGTCAGCGTTGAGGCCACAACCGAGACGCCCACCTCGTTTGTACCGTGGATGGCCGCATTCTGCGGGCTCGAGCCGCGCTCAATGTGTGTTGTCACGTTCTCAAGCACCACGATGGCGTCATCCACTACCGAACCGATAGCGATACTCAAGCATGAAAGTGAAATCATGTTAATTGAGCCGCCCGACACGAACAGGTATATGAACGAGGCAATAAGCGAGAACGGGATTGTGATAGCGACAATGATTGTCGCCCTCCAGCGTCCAAGGAAGATGAATACCACGAGCACCACGAACACAAGGGCGTCCAGGATAGTTCCTGTGAGCGTGTCCACGGTCATGAGGATGTTCTCCGAAGAGTCAACGATTACGTCAATCTTCACGTCCGATGGCAGGCGCTTCTGCAGTTCGGGGAGTTTCTCGCGTACTGCGTTCGCAATGGCCACGGTGTTGCCGCCGGTCTGCTTCTGGATGACAATCATCGCGCCCTGCTGGCCGTCGGTGTATGTCTCCTGTGCGCGCTCCTGCACGCCGTCATGTATCGTAGCAATGTCCTTGAGGTAGATGTTCACGCCGTTGTAGTTGCCCACAACAATGTCGTACATCTCCCTAGGGTCGTCAAACTCGCCCTCTACACGCAGTGAGTATGTGTTGTTGCCAATGTCGAATGTACCGCCAGGTATGTTGCGGTTCTCGGCACCGATGGCTGCGCTCACCGACTCAACAGGGATGTTGTATGCCTCCATCTTGGCAGGGTCCATGTACACGTTAATCTCGCGCTCAGGCGCGCCTGAGATTGATACGGTACCCACACCGTCGATACGTGCAAGCGGGTTAACCACGTTGTCGTCAAGTATCTTGTACAGCGCGGCCTGGCTCTCCTCGGCCTTTACCGAAAGCATCATGATGGGCATCATGTCGGTAGAGAACTTGAAGATGATGGGGCTGTTCGCGTCATCGGGGAGTGCCGACGATACCATGTCCAGCTTGTCGCGGACATCGTTGGTGAGGTCGTCAATGTCATATCCGAACTCGAACTCAAGGGTGATTACCGATACGTTCTCGCGTGAGTTCGATGTAATGTGCTTGAGGTGCTCAACAGAGTTAAGCGTGTTCTCCAATGGGCGTGAGACGTTGTTCTCAATGTCCTCGGCACTCGCGCCATTGTAATATGTAAACACCATAATTGTGTTTGTCTCAATGTCCGGCATCAGGTCGATGGGGAGCTTTGAGAATGAAAAGATACCAAAGAGGGCAATCGCCATAAAGCATAGCGACGTCATGATTGGTTTCTTTACAGCACTTTCATATATACTCATATTACTTCTCTTTTTCTTGTTCTTAATCGTGTTCCGTGTACGGTCTCTTATTCAACCACCTCAACCTCGGTGCCGTCGGTGATGTGCGCATGGCCTGCCACTACAACCTGGCTGCCGTTCTCAATGCCTGAGATGAGCTCGTAGCGGTCGCCCATTCGCTGGCCAAGGACAACCTTGTTGTTCTTTACCTTGCCGTCGGCATAGGTGTATACATAGAAGTCGCCGCTGCCTGCCTGCTTGATTACAGCAACGTCGGGTACGACAACGCGGTTCTTGGCGCCGAAACTGATAGTCGCCCTGCCGAACATGCCTGGACGAACACGTGTGTCCTTGTTGTCGAGCTTTATCTCAACGGGGAACGTGTGGGTTGTCGCGTTTATTGTGGGGTAGATTATGCCAATGCGGCCATTGAACTCCTCGTTGCCGTATGTCTCGAAGCTGAGCCTAACATCAAGGTCCTTGTTTGTTGCGGCGTAGAGCGACTCACTCACGTTAACCTTCATCTTTACAGGTGAAATCTGCTCGACTACAAGGATTGGCTGCCCGCCGTACATGTCGCCGTTGTCATAGTTGCGCTTGGTTATGACACCGTCAATAGGGCTCACAAGCACTGTGTTCTCCAAACGGTTGGCAAGGCTCTTCCTGTTTACTTCGAGCTGTGTCTTTGCGTTGTCATACTCGGCCTTTGAGGCGCCGCCTACCTTGTAGAGCTCCTCAACGCGCTTGAAGTCGATTGTCTGGTTCTCTACCTGCAGCTTAAGCTGGTCGAGGCTGCTCGCGTCAAGGTTCACAAGCTGCTGGCCTTTCTTCACGTAGTCGCCAACCTCAACCAGAATCTTCTCAATGCGGAGCGGCGCATTGGGGATTATGTTGTTCTTTACCTCGGCCTCCACGGTTGTCGTGTAGGTCTCGCTCTGCATTACCTCCTCGGTCCTTACTGTAGCCAGCCTTACCTTTGGCCTGGCCTCCTGCACGGCTGCCTGCTGGGCAGCGCCCTTCTCTGTCTCAGAACTGCCGCATGAGCAAAGCAGCGCTGCTGCGGCCATTACAATGAATGTCAGATTCTTTTTCATAGATATATCTTGTTTTATTCTTTACCCAATACTTTGTTCAATTCCGATTTTGCTACAAGGTAGTCGTAGATTGTGTTGTTGTAGGAGAGTTTCACGTTTGTGAGCGATACCTGCGAGTTAGTGAGCTCAAGGATTGTGCCTCGGCCCACGTCGTAGCGCTTCTGGCTTATCTCGAGGCCCTTCTCGGCAAGCTCTACTGCGTTCTTGCTGCTCTGGAGCTGCTCTGCGCTTGCAGTCATGTTGTCAATGTAGCTCTGCGCCTGCATGCTGAGCATGCGCTCGGTGTTCACCCTTGTCTCGGCAAGCTGTGTCTGCTGTATCCTGTTGCTCTTGAGCTGTGTGAAATTGTTGGCCTTGAAGATGGGGATACTCAGCGACAGCGTTATTGTTGCCGCGTCGCTCCAGTTGTAGTTCTTGAGGTTCCAGTTCGTGTTAGATATTGACTGGTACTGGTAGTTGCCCACGAGCGCAAGTGTAGGCTGGAACGATGTCTGCAGCATCTTGCGCTGCTTGTGGAGGAGCTCGCCCTGAAGGTCAATCTGCCTGAGCGATGAGTTGCTGCTGAGGTCAATCTCGGCATTTGCCGCCTTTGCCATCTCGCCTTCGTAGTTCTTGAGGTTGTCATTGATGACAAACTTCACGTCGGCAGTAATGCCCATGAGCACCTTAAGCTGCAGCTGTGCCAGCTCCACGCCGTTCTTGCCGCTGACTACCGACGGCCATGCGCTGTTCTTCTGTACCTCGGCGCTAATCTTGTCATACTCGCTCACGCGTCCCTGCTCGTACATGGCGTTAACAATGTTGAAGTTCGCCTCGGCAAGCCTGTAGTTGTCGTTGAGCACTTCGTATGAGTCCTGCGCGAGCATGAGCTGGTAGTATGCCTTTGTCACCTGGTTTATAAGGTCGAGCCTTGAGCCGCGGCTCTTCTCCACTGCAAGCTCCATGTCGCTCTTTGTAAGGCTCATTGCCTTGTATACGCCCGGGGCGTAGAGCGGGATTGCAACCTGCAGGCCTGCGTTCCATGTGTTAGAGTCGTCCTTTCCCATCTTTATCTCCATTGTCTGCCCGCCCATGCTCATCTTCATTGAAGCAACCTTGGCATTGTAGACAATGGCTCCGTCAAGGGTTACCTGAGGCAGCAGGTTCTGCCATGCCTCGGCCTTTGAAACCTCTTTCAATTCAATCTCCTTCTCTGCAACCTTCATCGTAGGGTTCTCGCTGAGTGCAAGCTCAATAGCCTTGTCGAGTGTAAGGTGCATTGTGGGTGCTGCATCCTGCGCGTTTGCTGTCACCGCAAAGAGCGCAAGCACGGCCGTCACTGTTCTTAGTCTCATTTTCAGGTTCATAAATAGATATTTTATGTTGTTTCTTTTCCGATTTATTGTGTCTGTTGTATCTATGTCCTATGCCAGGCTGTTCTCGCTCTTGGCAATGTACTGCTCAATAATTTCCTCGCCTCGTGGGGTGGAGATTCCTCTCAGGTAAAAGAGAATGAGCATTCGTCCCAGTTCTTCGGGAGAATAATTGCTCAGCTCGTTATGTACATCCTTCATGTTGGCAGTGAAAATTGTCTCAAGGTTACGCCTTATTATGAAGAGCAGGATTTCAAAGTTCGCGTCCTTGCGGAACAGGCCCTGCTCGCGCCCCACCTCCATCCATGCAATGAACTGCTGGTCGTTCTTGTGGTTCCTCTCGTCATTGCGCTTGCATATGTTGGGGTAGCGTTCCAGTTCCTTGAAGAACTTTATGTTTATCTTCTTAAGGCTCTTGAAATAGAGCGAGTATATGCCCAGTATAATGTCCAGCACATGCTTCGCTTCCCTTATCTTGGCCTTTGCCGCGTCGCGCATTCTCCTGTTGTGCAGCTTCAGGGCCTCGAGCAGCAGCTGCTCCTTGTCGGCGAACTGCTCATATATTGTGCGTTTCGATATTGAAAGGATGGAGGCTATGTCGTCCATCTTCACCTCTTTTATGCCTTTCTCGGCGAAAAGCTCTAGTGCCTTCTCGGTAATGAGCCTGTGTACTTCCTCTTTTGTATGTTCCTCTTTAGCCTTAACCTGTCTCATATCGTTTGCAAAGATACTGCGAAAACTTTTTGTCTCAAAAAAGTTTTCACAGTAATTTGTTCCAAAAGCGCTGTTATTAATATTTTTTAGTGTTTGGGGAGGAAGGCAAGAGGGGAGGAAGTGGAAGGGCCAAAAGGGCAAATAGGTTTCAAAGGCAAGGGACCTGTACTCTGTTCTCTACAAAAAATGCGGTCTGAGACATCCGTATCATCCATAACTTCATTGAAGTCAAGTCCGTAGGCTACGCCTTTTTGCTTTTTGCCGTGGTTGGCCTGGCCTAGCCCTTTTAGTCCTTTAGTCCCTTGCGCCCCTTCTTAGGCTCATTGCCGCCATTACAGAATCATGCAGCAGCACGCCGGCGTGCTGCTGCATGATTCTGTAATGGGCTATATGTCATTCTTCGAGCAGGTGCCTGAGGAACTCGCTCATCTCCTCGTCAAAGCCTTCGAGCAGGCTCTCGCTCAGTATGAGCGTGTCGTCGTCAATGATTAGCAGGTCTACAATGTCCTGCCCGTCATCATCGGTGAGCACGAAGGAGTAGGGCCTTACGATGTTAAGGCTGTCGAACTTCTGTTCCTCGTACATTCTGCCTAGCAGGGCGCGCAGTTCCTTCTCGAAGATTTCCTCGTCGTGCACGTTCTCCCACTCTATAATATGTACGCGCGCAAGGCAGTTGCCGTCGTCGTCATGGATGGCAAGCTCGCCGCTGTTCACGTGCATGCGGAAGTCTGTGACTCTTGTCTCTTCTGAAGTGATAAAGCCCGCGGCCATCTTCTCAATGGCCTGCTGTATTCTCTCCTGGTTTTCTCTGCTAAGTGACATAATGCTGTTGTTTGTGTTTTCCTAGGAACTTCTTATATATTCTTTCCGCAGCAGTTCTTGAACTTCTTTCCGCTGCCGCATGGGCATGGGTCGTTGCGGCCCACAGTCTTGTTCGCGCGTATTGGCTCGCGCTTCACGTTCTCGCGGGTGTCGTGCTGCGCTGCGGCCTGCTGGTGCGGGTCGTTAA
This sequence comes from Bacteroidaceae bacterium, assembly GCA_045592125.1. Classification (GTDB taxonomy): domain Bacteria; phylum Bacteroidota; class Bacteroidia; order Bacteroidales; family Bacteroidaceae; genus HGM04593. Next base: position 18,597 of record JAZNUE010000080.1, read on the forward strand.
GGTCAACCTTTGTCTCGTTGTACCTGGGCCTTGGCCTGCTTGCGCTCTGGTCGGGAGCGACTGCCACGTTGCCAGGCTGCTGCTCCTGTATATCCAGCTGGCAGCGTGTGAGTATGCTCACGCTCTGGTCGTTTATCTTGCCAATCATCTTGTCGAACAGCGTAACCGACTCCAGCTTGAAGATGAGCAGCGGGTCTTTCTGCTCATAGCTTGCGTTCTGTACCGAGTGCTTCAGCTCGTCCAGGTCGCGCAGGTTCTCCTTCCATGCGTTGTCAATGGTGTGGAGCAGTATTGCCTTCTCGAAGCACTTGATTATCTCCTTGCCCTTTGACTCGTAGGCGAGCCTTACGTTCACTGGGATGTTGTACCTGTGGCGCCCGTCGGTTATTGGCACGTACACGTTCTTGTCGTGCGAGTCGGGGCGGGTAGTGTAGAGCATCTCAAAGAACGGGAGAGCCTGTGCTGCCATGCGCTCGGTGCGCTGCTTGAAGCTTGCCATTACAGCCTCGAAGCATGCGTCGGCCTTCTGCTCGTCGTCCATGCGGCCGAACTCCTCCTCGCTGAGCGGCAGCTCTGTTGCCATCAGGCGCAGCATTTCCATCTTTGCGTCCTCGTACAGGTAGTTTTCCACAATGTGGCAGCAGCGGTCCCATATAGTGTTTACTATGTCCATGCCAATGCGCTCGCCCATGAGTGCGTGGCGGCGCTTGGTGTACACCACTGTACGCTGCTTGTTCATCACGTCGTCATACTCGAGCAGGCGCTTGCGGATACCGAAGTTGTTCTCCTCTACCTTCTTCTGCGCGTTCTCGATAGACTTTGATATCATTGAGTGCTCAATCATGTCGCCCTCCTTGAATCCAAGGCGGTCGAGTGTCTTTGCAATGCGGTCCGAACCGAAGAGGCGCATGAGGTTGTCCTCGAGCGACACGAAGAATACCGATGAGCCCGGGTCGCCCTGTCGTCCTGCACGTCCGCGCAGCTGGCGGTCCACACGGCGCGACTCGTGGCGCTCTGTGCCTATGATTGCAAGGCCGCCGGCATCGCGCACCTCCTTGCTGAGCTTGATGTCGGTACCACGGCCGGCCATGTTGGTGGCGATGGTAACCGTGCCCGAGAGTCCTGCCTTGGCTACAATGTCGGCCTCCTTCTGGTGCAGTTTCGCGTTGAGCACGTTGTGTGGTATCTTGCGTATCGTGAGCAGGCGGCTCAGGAGCTCCGAGATTTCTACCGATGTTGTACCTACAAGCACCGGGCGCCCCTCCTTCACAAGCTTCTCAATCTCGTCAATTACTGCGTTGTACTTCTCGCGCTTTGTCCTGTAAATGCGGTCGTTCATGTCCTTGCGGGCAATGGGACGGTTGGTGGGGATTACCACAACGTCCAGCTTGTAGATGTCCCAGAACTCGCCTGCCTCGGTCTCGGCAGTACCGGTCATGCCGGCAAGCTTGTGGTACATGCGGAAGTAGTTCTGCAGCGTGATTGTGGCAAATGTCTGTGAGGCGGCCTCCACCTTCACGCGCTCCTTGGCCTCGATGGCCTGGTGCAGTCCGTCGGAGTAGCGGCGGCCTTCCATAATACGTCCTGTCTGCTCGTCCACAATCTTCACCTGCCCGTCCTCGGTAACCACGTACTCTACGTCGCGGTCGAACATGGTGTATGCCTTGAGCAGCTGGTTTATTGTGTGCACGCGCTCCGACTTGACAGCGTAGTCGGTGAGCAGCTGCTCCTTCTTGGCGGCCTTCTCCTCAAGCGAGAGGGTGGTGTCGCTCTCCAGTTCCGACATCTGTGTGGCAATGTCGGGGAGCACGAAGAAGTGCGGGTCCGACGTGTTGCCCGATATGAGCTCGATACCCTTGTCGGTGAGGTCTACGCTGTTCATCTTCTCGTCAATGACGAAGTAGAGCGGCTCGGTGGCCTCGGGCATGCGGCGGTTGTTCTGCTCAATGTAGTACTCCTCGGTCTTGAGCATTCCCATCTTCACGCCCTGCTCGCTCAGCAGCTTTATCAGCGGCTTATTCTTTGGCAGGGCCTTATGGCTGCGGAAGAGTGCCAGGTATCCCTCGGCAACCTCGTCCTTGTTGCTTGAGTAGATTTTTGTGCGTGCCTCGGCAAGCAGCTGTGTGGCGAGCCTCTTCTGCACCTCCACCAGGCGCTCTACCAGCGGGCGGTACTCCTCGAACATCTGGTCCTCGTTGCGTGGCACAGGTCCCGAGATGATGAGCGGTGTACGCGCGTCGTCAATGAGCACCGAGTCGACCTCGTCCACAATCGCGTAGTTGTGCTGGCGCTGCACCATGTCGCTAGGCTGCACGGCCATGTTGTCGCGCAGGTAGTCAAAGCCGAACTCGTTGTTCGTTCCGAATGTAATGTCGGCAAGGTAGGCGTTGCGGCGAGCGTCGGAATTGGGCTGGTGCTTGTCAATGCAGTCGACGCTCAGGCCATGGAACATGTAGAGCGGGCCCATCCACTCCGAGTCGCGCTTGGCGAGGTAGTCGTTCACTGTTACCACGTGCACGCCGTTGCCGGTGAGCGCGTTCAGGAATACAGGCAGGGTGGCTACAAGCGTCTTTCCCTCACCTGTCGCCATCTCGGCAATCTTTCCCTTGTGGAGCACTGTGCCGCCGAAGAGCTGCACGTCGTAGTGTATCATGTCCCACACGGTGTCGTTGCCGCCGGCCTTCCAGTGGTTCCTGTATATGGCCTTGTCGCCGTCAATTGTGATGAAGTCGTATCTCTTGCCGGCCAGCTCGCGGTCGAAATCGTTTGCCGTCACTGTCACGGTCTCGTTCTCGGTGAAGCGGCGTGCTGTGTCCTTTACAATGGCGAATGCCTCGGGAAGGGCCTCGTCGAGTGCCTTGTCAAGCACTTCAAGCACCTCTTTCTCCAGCTTGTCAATCTGGTTGAAGATGGCCTCTCTCTTCTCAAGCTCTGTATCTTCAATGCTTGCCTTAAGCCCGGCAATCCTGGCGCGCTGCTCTGTGACGCTGCCCTGAATCCTTGCCTTTAGCGCAGCAGAGGCCGCACGCAGCCCGTCGTCGCTCAATGCCGAAACCTGCGGATATACTTCCTTCACCTTGTTTACCCAAGGCTGTATCTCGCGCATGTCACGGCTTGCCTTGTTGCCGAAAAGTCTACTTATAAATTCATTAAAACCCATTATTGTGTATTTTTTTGTTATTTCCTGTCCAAATGCGTATTCTGCATGAAATGCAAAGATAGTGATAAAATGCGATTTCCTTATATAAAAATAGAGAAAAACTCCGCCTTTCATGCAGTAAACCGCAAAAACAGTGCCAAAAAGAGCGGCACTGCCATTATGGCAGAGGCCTCGCATAGACTCTGGGACCTGGGCGAGAGGGTGCAATAAATGCCTAAAACCTTTGTGGAGTATCTGAAAATTTTTATCTTCGCAGAAAATAACTGATACTATGAAACGACTCTTTACCCTCTCTCTCCTGTGCGCGCTCCTCTCGGCCGGGGCGTTTGCGCAGAAGGTGTACAATGCAAGTGAGCTTGGCATTCTCCCCAATACTGGCAAGGATGTTACAAAGGCTGTAGACGCTGCAATAAGACGCATAAAGCAAGAACGCGACGGCAAGAGCGCTGTGCTGCGCTTCGATAAGGGCGAATATGACTTTTTCTTTGACTGTGCGCATGTGAGGGAACTTTACATAAGCAACCACGACCAGGATAATCCAAAGAATGTGGCAGTGCTCATTGAGGATATGGAGAATTTTGTTCTCGACGGCGGTGGCTCCACATTCTGCATGAACGGGCGCATGCTGCCTGTTGTCATGCTCGATTGCGAGGATTGCGCGATAAAGAATCTCAACATTGATACCCGCCATCCGCAGATTACACAGGTTGAGGTGCTTGAGAATGACACCGAAAAGGGAGTAATCACGTACCGCGTTGCGCCATATGTAAAGTACAGGATTACAGATGGCCGTCTGGTTGTCTATGGCGAAAACTGGGAGGCAACCCCTGCCTGGGGAGTCGCCTTTGACGGTGCTACAGGTCATCTTGTATACCAGACGAGTGATATCGGTGTCGGTACTCAAGGTGTCGAGGAGATTGCTCCGCGTGTCATCCGTGCCCCTTGGCGCGACCATCGTCTTGTGCCGGGCACTGTAGTTGCCATGCGCACATATGCGCGCCCCACGCCAGGCATTTTCCTCTATGGCAATGAAGATACAAGGCTCGAGAACATAACGGTGCATTATGCCGAGGGCATGGGGCTTCTTGCGCAGGTGTGCGAGGATATAACCCTCAAGGGATTCAATGTGGCAATACGTGAAGGCAGCGGGCGTTACTTCACCACACAGGCCGACGCCACCCACTTTTCGGGCTGCAAGGGCAGGATTGTCTCATCTGGCGGCCTCTATGAGGGCATGATGGACGACGCCATAAATGTGCATGGTACATACCTGCGCATTACGCAGCGCCTTGATGACTACACGGTTATTGGCCGCTACATGCATGGCCAGTCCTATGGTTTCTTCTGGGGCGATGAGGGCGATAAGGTACAGTTCGTCAAGTCGTCTGTCATGGAACTTGCCGGCAGCAATGTAATCGAGGATATCGAGCCTCACGACCGCAAGGATGTCCACGGCTGCAAGGAGTTCAGGATACGTTTCAGGAAACCTCTGCCTGCCGGCATTGCCAATGGCGATTACGGTGTGGAGAACCTTGAATGGACGCCCAGCGTAAAGTTTGCGGGCAACACGGTGCGTAATAACCGTGCCCGCGGAGCGCTTTTCAGCACCCCCGAGAAGGTTGTCGTCGAGGATAACTTCTTCGACCATACATCGGGTACCGCAATATTGCTGTGCGGCGATTGCAACGGATGGTTCGAGACGGGCGCATGCCGCAAGGTCGTAATCCGCGGCAACCGTTTTGTGAACTCGCTCACAAATATGTTCCAGTTTACCAATGCCATTATCTCAATCTATCCCGAAATTCCCGCTCTTGCCTCACAGACAAAGTATTTCCATGGCGGAAAGGGCAAGGGCGTGGTTATTGAAGGCAATCTCTTCGAGACTTTCGACTCCCCGATAGTATATGCGAAGTCGCTCGACGGCCTTGTGTTCCGTGGCAATATGGTTATACAGAACAGCGACTACAGGCCTTTCCATTGGAATAAATATCGCTTCCTGCTTGAGAGGGTTACGAATGTTACAATAGAGGATAATGATTTCCCTGGCGGCTTCAGCCACGAGGATGATGTCAAATACAACAACTAATGCAGCTGCTGCATAGGTTCCGTGATGATATTTCGGGCATTGAGCCTCCATTGAGGCTTAATAATCCCTTCTGCTATTCGCCTCATCCGCTGTGCGTTCTCGCAGCGGGTGAGGTGCGTGCTTTCCTGCTCCAGGATGAGGCTGTTGCTGCCGACGCCGCGTGCGGGAAGATGCTTGGCGTGCTTGTGGTGCGCGACAAGGCAGGCGTGCTTGGGTATCTCGCGGCCTTTTCGGGACTGCTGGCAGGCAGCAACAAGGTGCCAGGGTTTGTGCCTCCGGTTTTCGACTTCCTGTCGCCCGAGGGCTATTTCAAGCGGGAGGAGGCGGAGATATCCTGCCTGAACGCCAGAATCAAGGAACTTGAAACTGGAGAATATGCGGCCGCTGTCATGGATGTGGACTCCTTGAAGGCCGCGATGGGCCAGGAACTGTCGGCCATGCGCGATGTAATGCGTGAGAGCAAGCGCAAGCGCGATGAGATGCGTGCCGGTACTGTCTTGGCCCAAGGCGAGGAGGCGCGCCTTGTGCGCGAGAGCCAGTTCCAGAAGGCCGAGCTCAAGCGCCTCTCTGCAAGGTGGCAGCATAGGATAGCCGAATGCAAGGAACGTGTTGCTCCATTGCATGCCGCGCTGTCGGCAATGAAGGATGAGCGCAAGCGCCGTTCGGCCGCTTTGCAGGAGTGGCTCTTTGCCAATTTCAAGGTGCTTAATGCGCGTGGCGAGGCAAAAGGCCTGTTGCCAATCTTCGGCGAGAGCCGTGGCGTGCTGCCGCCCGCAGGCTCTGGCGAGTGCGCGGCGCCAAAGCTCCTGCACTATGCCTACAAGAACGGCCTGTCGCCTGTTGCTATGGCCGAGTTCTGGGTGGGCGCCTCGCCGCAGGGCGAGGTCCGCCGCGACGGGTGTTTCTACGCCTCGTGCAAGAGCAAGTGCGAACCAATCCTCTCATATATGCTGCAGGGCCTTGATGTAGAGGAAAATGCCCTAGAGCGTGGCGCTGGCATTGAGTCGCTTGAGGTGCTTTACGAGGACGAGTGCCTTATTGCCGTGAACAAGCCCTCTGGCGTGCTCTCTGTCCCCGGCATTGTAGGCGGCACATCGGTGCAGCAGTGGCTGCGCGATACCAAGCACAGCAACGACATTCATGTAGTACACCGCCTGGATATGGCAACATCGGGGGTGCTTGTGGCTGCAAAATCCATGGAAATGTACAAGGCAATGCAAAGTATGTTCGCCACCCGCAAAGTGCGCAAGGCGTATATTGCTTTACTCGAGGGTGTTCCGGCCTTGCCATGCGGAACAATTTCTCTTCCCTTGTCGGCCGACTACGAGAACCGTCCGCGCCAAAGAGTGGATTTTCAAGGCGGGAAGGAGGCAGTTACCCATTATCGTGTGGTTGAAACCCGCCTTTTCAACGGCAAGGAGTGCGCGTTGGTGCAGTTTGAACCGCTCACCGGCCGCACTCATCAGTTGCGCGTTCATGCTGCATGCAAAGAGGGACTCGATTGTCCCATTGTGGGCGACGCGCTTTATGGCAATGCGGGCGACAGGCTCATGCTGCATGCCTCCTCGCTCTCATTCTCTCACCCCGCAACAGGCGAAGAACTCTTTATTGAGGCTGTCTTTCGTTAGGAAAAGTGTATTGTATCTTTGTTTATTCGTTGGGAAAAGTGTATCCGGGGCTCGATTATTCGCTTGAAAAAGTGTAGGCAAGTCTTGATTATGGCTCAGTAGAAATTTCGTGTGGACGAAATAACTCAACTAAATAAAACTGTTATTCCTTGGTTTGTTTTACCCTTAATCTGTTGTCGTTTATTCTTCTTGTTGTCGTTCTATCACATACTTTTCATGACTGAAAAGTA
>JAZNUE010000081.1:0-25237 GCA_045592125.1 Bacteroidaceae bacterium
ATGCCGATATCTATCTTGGTGTAGGCCGCTTCGTTCCCGATGTGGTTTATAACAATGGCGAGTCCTATCCAACAACTCCGGGTGTTACATTCAGCGTTGAGAATGAGAATGTTGTCCAGATTGTCGGCGGTACCACAATTGTTCCGGTAGCAAAAGGTTCGGTTACTGTAACTGCTGTTGCCGATGACGACCCCGAAGTTACTACAACATTCCAGGTGAATGTGCTTTCTGCCCTTCAGGAGTTCACTTATAAAGGTGAAATAGAGTTTACTATATATGATGAGAACTCCAAGGATATGATGGGTTCCGTCAATCCGCCGATATTCCATTGGGTGATTGATGAGAACAGCGGTGAGACCGTGGTTGAACCCAATGAGGAGTATACAGTAGCCTCTGAGGATGAGTCGGTTGTTCTCGTAGAGTATGACGATACAGGTACAAAGCTCGTTGCTGTTACAGCTGTAAAGAAGGGCGAAACAAACCTTGTGTTCACAAGTAAGTACGACCCCACAATGAGTGTAAAGGTAAGGACTGTAATCAGGCAGGCTGTATATGGAGTGAACTTCCTGACAGTCAATGGCGAGAATGTGAGCGGTGCAGAGACCCGTCCTATGGCAGATGTATATGTAAACGAGACTGTCACTGTGGTTGCAGAACTTAACCCGGCCGATGCCGACTATACCGATTTCTCATTCCGTTTCGTTACATCCGATGGTATGGAAATCCCGACCGAAACTATCGGAGTAGAAGTTGTAAGCACAAAGATTTCCGGCGGGCAGTGCATAATGGACTTCGTGTTCAGTACAATACCTGGTGTGGAGGTATGCATTGAGGCTCAGGCCGATGGCGTGAGGTCCGATAATGTACTCCTTAATGTATATAACAGGGTGGAGAACATTGATGTATCATTGCTGGATGAGTACTGGATTGACAGCGACGGAGATATCTTCGATTTCAAGTATGCGGTTGCTCCCGGCAATGTGAAGAATGAGGAGTTCACAGTTGAATCTTCAAATCCAAGCGTTGCAGAGATTATAAAGAGCCTGGATGCGGGTGTCTACCAGTTGCATGCGTATGCTCCCGGTGAAGTGACATTCACCTTCAAAAGCGAGGAAAACCCCGATGTAGCAGTTGAATGTTCTACCGTCATCAAGCGCACACCTACCGGCGTGAAGATTACAAGCATTGCCGGTCAGGAACCCAGCCCCAACGGAATGACTATTGCTGTAGGCCAGACAATCGAGGCTGTTGCCGCTGTTGAACCCAGCGACGCAACAATAGAGTCGTTCGTTATGTCAATTGTAAACGGCGATGGCATGCCGATTGGTGAAGCAGAGGTTGAAATTGATAAGGTTGCACTCAACGACGCTAAGACCGAATGTAGCATTACATTCCGCTTCATTACAGTACCTCAGGACCGTGTATTTGTCAAGGCTGCTGTAAACGAGACCATTACCGACCAGGTTAATCTGCTTGTAGTGCAGTCGGTCAATGAGATTCAGTTGTCCGAGACAGAGAAGACAATATGGTTCGGCAACGAGCAGATTGATTTCTCAATCACCGCAATTGCTCTCCCCGAGGATGCTACAAACAAGAATATCATCGTTGAGGTTGATGATAATATTGTTGTTGAGTATTTGGGCATAGGCGTGGTTACAGGTATGCATAACTTCCGCACAATGAACAAGGGTACTGCAACCATCACCTTTACAAGCGAGGATAATCCGTCAGTAGTTGCAAAATGTGTTGTGAATGTAAAGAAAAAAGTGACTGAAATTTCCTTCGATGGTTTTAACGAACCGCTCTACAACGACGGCGTTGCACGCGAGGTTGCACTGACATTCTGGCCTGAGGATGCTGATTTCGATGCAAGCGCATTGAGCGTGAGGGTAGAGACTACACAGTTCAGCTTCCCCGGACATTGGAGCGTTGTCGAGGTAGAACAAGGTGAGGTTTCAGGCAATAGCGTAGCATTTGAGTTTATCCCAAAGGCACTCTGCCAGAATTCAAATGTTATATTCGAGTATGACGCAGCCAGCGTAGAGGGTGGTTCAGAGATGCTTACAACCAGCGGTATGGTAAGCGTTATGGAGAAACTGACACTCAATGGCGGTTGGAGCTGGATTTCATTGACATCGGCAATGTTTGCCCCCGAGGCAATTAAGGATGGCTTTGTGGAGGCGCGTAGCCGCACCGACCTTGTCTTCAACGATGTAAAATGGGGTCCCTTCGGCACTTTGACAATGTTCGACCAGAGCCAGGCATACAAGATAAAGATGCAGGATGATATTGACCCAGTTACCGTATATGCCGACCTTGAAGGTGTCATGAGCTATGACGGCGCTATCGAGAGCAAGGAATTCATCAAGGGCTGGAACTGGGTATCTTATCCCTATGAGTACCGCTACCCGGTTGAGGAGATTTTCAATGCTGCAGACTTTGCCGAGGGTGACATTATCCTCTCAAAGAACGACGGCTTCGTTACATTGACCGAGGGTGCTTGGGTTGGTACACTCAGCGAACTTCTCCCCAACGAGGGTTACATGATATATACAGCAAACGCATTTACTTGCGACATGCCTAACCGCTTCTCTCTTGAACAGGGTGAGTTTGAAGTTTCAGCTTCCGCTGGAACTGAAATTCCTGCTCCGGCCGGTGTTGCAGCAAGGGAGCGCAGTGTATGGGTATATGACGGCAGCCGCTTCGCAAACTCAATGGCCGTTATTGCTAAGGTTGATGTCGAGGAGTGCGAGGATTACACAATAGGCGCATTCGTGGGCGATGAGTGCCGTGGCGAGGGCCGCTTCATCAATGGCCTTGCGTTCATTTCCGTTGCCGGTGAGGCCGACGAGAATGTATCATTCCGCCTATATAATAAGGTATCGGGCGAATTCGTTGACCTTGACCGCGAGCTTCAGTTCGCAGGAATGGCCGGTTCTGTTAAGGTTCCTGTTACAATGGGTACAATTGAGGGTACAACAGGAATTGTTGATATAAATTCAATCGACAACAATAACATTGAGGCTATCTATGACCTTTCAGGCCGCAAGGTCGAGAATATGACCGAGGGTATCTATGTAATAAAGGTACGCGAGGGCGACAAGATTGTAACAAAGAAAGTACGTAAATAAACTATTCAGGACTGTGGGCTCCTTCCCGTGAGGGGAAGGGGCTTCCACGGTTCTTATTCTTTAATTGTAATAAGGTCTCCTGAAACCATTAAATCCTTAAAGTCCTTAGAGACCTTAAAGACCTTAGAACTTTATAAAAAGGGATTGTCCACCCTTGCCGTTCCAATAATCCCGGCGACACATGGACAATGTTGCACAGCAACCTTGAAAAGAAAACAATAGGCTGCCCTGTTGGCAGCTACAATATAATTGAGGGGAAATGAATACATTTGTTAAAAGAACACTCCTTCTTCTGGCGGTTGCGCTCCTTGGAATGTCCGCTGCCAGGGCTATTGAGGACCCAAGGAAGAAGGACCCGCTGATTATCACAGGTTCCTTAGGCCTGCAGAGCACCTTGTACTACTCTTCGGGCGGCAGCTATGCCTCTCCGCTGGGCTACTCCATGTATGCCAACATGAATGTGAACCTCTATGGCTACAACATGCCGTTCGCATTCTATTACAGCGCTAACAACTATTCGTTCTCCTATCCTCAGTTTGCCTTCAACTTCAGCCCGTCCTATAAGGGGTGGACACTCCACTTGGGAAAGCGCTCAATGCCGTTCTCTTCCTATGTCTATAACCTTCCTTTCAATGGAGCGGGTATCGAGTACAAGAGCCCCAAGTCGGGTTTCCGTTTCGGTCTCTTCTACGGTGTGCTACGTGAGGCCGTGAACTTCGAGCCTGGCGAGATGCCTCAGGGCAAGCCTGTCTACAAGCGCTCCGGCTGGGGCATAAAGGTGGGCTACGGCAACAGCAGGAACTTTGCCGACCTCTACCTCTTCCGCTCACAGGACCACCAGTCCTCTATCGACGATATCTGGTACGACGATATCTTTGCCCAGGAGAATATTGTGCTGGGCATGCGCGGGCGCTGGCAAATTATCAAGCAGCTCTCGCTCACGGGAAACGTGGCCGCGTCAATCTTCTCTACCGACACCAAGGCGCCCCAGCTTCCTGGCGAAGAGGCCGAGAAGTATGACGGCCTTTTCAAGGCCCGATACACGTCGCTCGTGCGCTGGGCCGGCGACCTCACGCTTGCCGCAACATTCCGCAGGGTTTCTTTCTCGCTCTTCTACAAGCACATACAGCCCGACTACATGAGCATGGGTGTCTCCTACATGAACAATAACTACCATAACATAGGTACTGCCGCTAACTTGCGTCTGGGCAACCTTACTCTGGGCGGTAACTTCTCTCTCCAGGAGGACAATATCTCGCGCGAGCAGCTCTACACCACACGCGGCCTCACCTATTCGGCCAACGCCTCAATGCCCATAGGCAGCAAGATAAGTCTCTCGGCCAACTACAACGGTTACATCCAGCGCCAGTACGACGGCAAGGCGCAGGTGAACGATACCACTCGCATTGACCGCAGGGTGAACAGCATTTCGGGTACAGCGTCCTATAATACAAATACTGAGCGCCTGGGCCATTATCTCTCGCTCACTGGAAACTACTCGCTCAATGAAGACAATAACAGGAGCATTGCCAGCGCCGGCGATGTGGGTACGCTTGCCATTGGTTCCAGCTACTCGCTGTCGGTAATCCCCATTGAGACCAATTTCAGCCTCAATTACAGCTTCCAGCACTCAAATGGCTACGATTCCAAGTATACAACAAGCGTCTATACGCTGAGCGCGTCAAAGGCACTGCTGAGGGAGAGGAACCTCTCGCTTAATGCCTCGGCCTCGCTTGTCGACAACCGCATGGACAGCGACAAGAGCATAACAGCCGCCGCCAACATCTCGGCGGCCTACACGCTTGCCAAGGTGCATAACTTTACCCTGAACCTCAACTACAGCCACTTCGCTAATACTAACCTAGTTGCCGATGAGTACAGGCATGACAAGGGCTACGACTTCACCTGCTCTTTCAGCTACAGCTTCTCTTTCACGGCATTCAGCATAAAGCGCAGGGCCAAGGAAGAGGTGGCGCGTTACGGAAAGTATGAGTATTACTCCGACTTCTCACGCAGTGCTATACGCGAGCGCCAGATGCTTGAGTACCAGCGCCAGAAGAACAGCGAGAACCGCCAGAAGATGAACAGCGTGGAGGCCGCTCCACTTTAGCCAAAGTAGAATATGAAAACAGATACACCTATGATAAAGCACAGGATATTTTCATCGATAGTTTGTATGCTGCTGTGCGCAAGCAGCCTGTTTGCGCAGGTGACAGTATCGGTACAGCGCAAGCAGAACCCTCTGCCGGCCCAGGGCGGTGTGTACATGAGCGACCCTGGCCGCTTCTTCAACGTTGTTGTCACCAACAACAGCGCCACAGAGTTCCTGCCCGTGCGTCTTGAGGCAAGGATTGAGGGACCTATTGAGAATGCTGTCGACATATGGCCAAACGGCGATTCCTACCTGGCAACAATGGCAAGCCGTACCATGCCCATATATATACCGCTGCAGCCCGGACAGTCGCGTGTGCTCACCCAGACCGACCTCTTCAACATGTTCCGCCAGTACGACGCCGGAACAGAGATGTATGGTAGCGGAATTCTTTACAATACGTTCCAGGATGGTGCCAGTAATGGTGCCTTCGGCCTGTTGCCCGAGGGACACTACGGCATTAAGATAACGGCAAAGACCAATTTTACCGATTTCAATGACCCTGGTGACTATCTTGGCGAAGGCGTATGCTTCTTCGATATCTGCTACAATGCTAATCCCCCGTCATTCAACAACATAACATATATCAATGACGGTTTTTCCGGCAGTTCCGGCATGGTTGACGAGAGTGGCTATTATACAGCATATTTCCCGACAAGCAACCCGCGTTTCTCTTGGACCGAACCTACGTTCAACAATACAGCCCTTACTGTTACACGCCAGTTCATCTATGATTTCTGTATCTACCAGCTCAGCGAGGAGCAGTACCCCTCCGACGCTGTGCTGCATAACGGAAATATTGCCTACAGCCAGTATGGCCTTATGACACCGCAGTGCATTGTCCCATACAATGTAGTGGCCAAGCTCAAGCGCTACAAGAATGTGAAGTACGTTGCACAGGTGACGGCGCGCCCGCTTGTAAACGATGCCTCCAATCCTAACTACACCCAGATAGGCAACGGCGGAAAGAGTGAAATGTTGGTGTTGCTTATGGAAGATGACGATAACGGTCAGGACCATGATATTGTAGTGGATAATCCATCCCTTGACCTTCCTGTACAGGTCACCGTGGAACCGAAGTATACTGAACTGCCATCGGCCATGTATTCATATTTCGAGTCTCCCAGCGAACTCTTCAATGTCACGCTCGAGAACAAGAGCAGCGAGACAATCCCCGTATGTATGCTCATGCAGTACTACAAGGGCAACTGGGGTGTGACTGCCGCTCCCGACAGGCAACACAAGAACGAGTATATCGAAATTCCTGCAGGAGAGAAGATTACCCTTTCCGCCGAGGATTTCGACCGTTTGGCCGGCGGCTATGACTTTGACCGTGACGTCATCGCCTTCAAGGCAAAGACCGGTTTTGTTATAGGCAAACCTTCGAGCGAACATTTTACCGAGGAGATAGATACTGCATTCGTGCGCGTGTGCCGTTATACAGGCGGCAAACCGGTGTTGCGTGAGACTTTGGTAGGAAAGGGGCGTGCGCCTTTCCGTACCTCGCCCAATGTCCTAAGCGGAGAGATGTTCAGTGTGACGCTTGAACCCAAAATGCAGGTCCTGCCGGGCAGTGGCAGCTGCTATTTTGACAAACCATCAAGGCTCTTTACTCTTAAAATAAAGAGCCTGTTGCCAAAAAGCATGCGCATATTCCCGAGCCTCATATATTTTGCGAACGACGAGGTCGCATATTCGGGCGAATATTTGAAGGGCAAACGCCTTGCCGACAACTACATCACATTAAAACCGAACGAAACAAAGACATTTACCGACGAAGAGTTCGACAAGTTCTTCGGCGGTTTCGAGGAGTTCAACAGGAGTTTTAAGGGTGGGGACAAGGAGTTGCTGTCCGATTTCTCCGAGATTGCTATGGCCGAAGGTGCCGGCAATGTTGCCAAACTATATCTTTTCGACTACGAGCGCCTGAGTATGCTCAATGTGGGTAAGGATGATATTTCGCCTGCATTGCTCATGGAATATGGGGTGTCGTTCAACGCCTCATCCAACGTGAAACTGGGTGATGTTGATATAGTAATAAAACCAAGGGTAAATCCGTTCCCTTATAATGGTGATGTGTATATAAACAGTCCGGGACGTCTTTTTGATATAGAACTCCATAACCTCACCGACAAGGACCTCAAGCTCACTCCTTGTATATCATATGCCGACAGGGAAATCGACGGTGACCTCTATTCTTATATACCGTCAAAGTGGAATACGAAACCTGAGTTCGTGCTCAAGGCAAAGGAGAAGAAGGTGCTCGACCGTGCAACGCTCAACCAGTTATGTGGCGACACTGTTGCCATACGCATAAATCATGCGACTGGCGAAAAAGACGATAGTTTCAAGGATTTCGGCGAAATAATATCATTGACCGATGAGAACCACTTGAAGCTTACGCTCATGAATGCCGACAGTCTGCGCGCAGTACCTTCTGACGCCGAGGATTTCGAGAAGAGAGTACACGTCGCGACCCAGGCGCTTGATTTTTGGGCAAGCGAGGATGTCGTGCTTACCGACCTTGATGTTACAATAGGACTCAAGATGAATCCTATGCCATGCAATGCAAGGGCTTATTTTACAAAACCGGAACAGTTGTTCGAGGTCTCTTTGAGCAATGTCGGTGACAAGACATTGGAGTTCGTACCTATGGTCATGTACGAATTCAACGGTGACGACAAAGCGACATATCTTTCCAACTCATTTAAGGATAACAAGATAAAACATGTTCTTGTAAAACCGGGTGAAACCGTGAAACTTGATGAGAAGCAGATAAATCTCTATTTTGCAAGTAAGGGTTTTACCAAAATATCAAGTGGTTATAATGGTGAGATAACCGGGAAAGAGGAACTCGATATCTTCAGTGCCGACAGGGAGATTACACTTGACCCGGAATACTTCAGCAAGGTAACTTTCAAGGCACTGAAACCTATAATACAAAATGGTGCCAGCGGCAACCTTGAAGACTTTACAATTGGTGAAGGCCATCTCAATTACCAGGTATCCTCCCTTGTACGGCTTGATGATGTGGCGGTGACGGTGAAACCAAAACTCGACCCTCTGCCGGCACAAGGAAATCTCTATTTCGAAAGTCCTGCGTCATTGTTCGAGGTGGAGTTCAAGAACAATACTGCTAATACATATAATGTACTCCCGAACATAATGTACATGTTCGACGAATTCGGTTCTTACTATGCCTCGGTATTCAAGGAACCGCGCTACGACAAGGCGATAAAACTTGGTCCTAACGAGGTAAAGAAACTCACTTCGGCCGAACTGAACGCCCTTTGCGGTATGCCCGACAGTATCAAGTGTTTTGAGGCACGTATAAACGGCACATTTGTGGAGACTGCTATCCCTGATATAAACAAGGTGGTGAATCTTCAGGCCTTTAACCAGATTGAGCTGGTCGCTTACAGTGCCGACTCTCTTAAGAGTATTGAAACCGGCGACAAGAACCGTAAGGCCCGTGCCATGCTCGGTGGCGGAAAGTCTGACTTCAATGCCAAGAAAATGCATTTTTCCGAGGTGGTGGTAACTGTTGCCCCCAAGAAGGACGCAACATTCAAACCCGACCCCGACGAATATTTTGAGAAACCGGGTAATCTCTTCGAGGTTACATTGCTCAATGTCACAAGCAAGGAGCAGAAAGTGGGTCTGCGTTTGACATACAACGACCGTTACTTCATAAGCAAACCCGACAGTGTTATAACCGTTAAGCCCGATGAGAAACTGAAAATCTCGGCTTCGCGCCTGAACGACCTGTGCGGACATGACATGTACAGTTATGGAGCACCGCTATACGAGGCAGACACATTGGGTACGGTAAAGCCGGAGAAACCCGACCCTCTTGAAATAAAGATGAAGGAGGGTGACAACAAGATTACAGCCCTTGTGTGGCGCAAGATTATTGAAGACGCCGAGAACCCTTCGGTATATAAGGTGGATAGTGTATCATTGTGCGATACAATCTTCCAACCCGCTCTGCGTGACCTGTGGATAGGAGAGTACCGTCTCACGCTTACCGAGGCCAAGAAGGTGGAAATCAAGGATAAGGAACTCAAGGAAAAAGGTTATGAGTGCTTCAAGGGCAAAGGATATGTACACACGACTGTAATGCAGGTTCCTGTGCGCATTGCCGTGAAGTTTGACAGCATATATGTCGACGCTTCAATAAAGCGTGTGGTAAAGAACGGAGTAAAGTCCATTGCCGAGGAGAGCGCACATGTGCCGCTTGAGCTTTTTGAGGAGAAGTTCGTTCAGGAACTTGCAAAGAGCGATTCTGTTAATGCCGAGGCCAAGGTCGAAGCGCTTTTGAAAGAGAGTGGAGTAGGCGCCTTTTACAATTATGTGATAGGCAACGCTATGCAGACAATAGCAAAGATTGATTCTGCAGCCATCGTAACTCTGCCCATAGGACTTACTGTGCCCATGGACAAGGAGATGGAGTGTCCGGCAACAATTCAGTTGGCGCAGATGGAGTTTCTGCCCGAGAGTGCCAACCTTGACCTTATAGGTGAGTTCGTCCTGCCCGAATGTGAGGCAGTAGAGAGTGAAATCCTTATCTTCGGTGCACGCAAGCTTACTACCTCTCCCGAGAGTTTCCTGCCCCAAAGCGGTTCGTTAGGCTTGGTAAAGAGTTTTAAGGTAAAGGACCCGGAATCGGACTTCACATTCACATTCAATGCTCCTAAGAACCAGGACTATAGCAAGGCCACTGACGGTTGCTTCATATCATGGAAAGACGGTAAGTTCCACGAGCTTTGTGCAAGCATAAGCATGAACCTGCCGAGTGATGAACTCCTGAAGGATAACGGCAAGGCTGCACTTGACCCTTCAGTTCATCCAGAAATTACACTTACAGCATTTATTGCTGACGCCGAGGACTGGTTTGCCTCGGTGAGGATGGACCCCTTCCAAGTTGCAAGTGCGCCGGGCTTCACATTCAGCGCAGTGGGCGACTCTGTAGGTATTGTGCTCGACCGTTCGAAGAGAAGGACACCTGCCGGCATAAAGTTCCCCGAGAACTACAAGTTCGACGGCAAACTTGGTCTCTCGGCCGACCCGGGAAAGAACGAGAAGGCATACAATGAGTGGCAGGGCTTTTACTTCGAGGAACTCAGCTGTAAACTGCCTCACTTTGTGGAACTTGACTCCGAAGACGATTCACGAGTTAAGGTTGCGGTGAAGAATGTCATCTACGATGCTTCGGGTTTCTCCATGACTGCGTCGGTGGATAGTCTATTTACATATGGCACTCCGAAACTGGGCGGTTGGAAAATAACACTCGACAATATATACCTTAATATAAAGCAGAACGGTTTTGGCAGTTCGGGCCTGAGCGGTAGGGTGGAAGTGCCTTTCCTGTGCAAGAAAGATACTACCGAAAAGGCACAGATAGGTTATCTTGCCGACATAAAGTCTGTTGCCCATGGCAAGAAGGACGGTCTTGCCGTGAACTTCAAAATGCAACAGATTGACGATGAAGTGGCCCTTGACTTCATGCTTGCAAAGGTGAAGTTCAACAAGGACAGTACCTATTTCAATGTCATCTATTGCGATACCCTGCCCGAGAATAAACGGACACTTGTGGAGCTCTGCCTCGACGGTAAGGTAAGCATTACATGTTTTGAGGATATCGACTTCGAACTGCCCGATATCCCGTTCAAGAATATGCGTATCGCCAACTTCGACCAGAGCCTGCTCACAGGAAAGAAAGATGACAAGAAGGATGATAAAAACAAGAAAAAAGAGACAGGCAAGGGTGTGACAAGCCCCGATGGAGAGACCAATTTCCACACCGGAAAGTGGGCTTTGGCGGGCGACCCGGGAAGCGACGAGGGAAGCTTCTGGGGTGGAATGCCATTTGTGCTTGAGAGCATATCGATGAAGGTGGGCGACGGTGCCGAGACCATCGGTCTTGGCATTGAAGGAGGTATTGTGGTCATGGGTAACAAGAAATTCGGTCTTGGTGCTACTGTGGGGCTCACAATATGGTCCGAAATTGATTGGGAAGAACTTACAATCAAGTATAAGGAGGTTGAGTTTGAAAAAGCGCACATCGAGGGACAGTTTGCCGGTATGGTATCTGTAGTAGGTGACCTTGAGGTTTCAGATGAGGAGGAAAAGTCCGGTTTTGACGCAGACCTTGACGTTACGGTAAAGGGCCTCTTCGATATTAAGCTCTCCGGCGGTTACTACAAGATGAAGAAAACCGAAGAGGAACAGGAACTTGATGACCCCGAGGAGCAGAACGATGAGTATTACCATGCAGGATACTTCCTTGCGAAGGCAGGCTTTGGAGTAGGCTTGCCGCTGGGTCCTGTATCACTCAAGGAAATTTCAGGCGGTCTCTTCATAAACTACTCGGTAGGGCTATCAGATGTAGAGGGCAGCGATAATATGATAGACGCCCTTGAGGAGAACCTTAAACCGAAATATAAGTCCTATGGCGGAATGTTCGGCGTAGGGCTTGCAGTGGGTGACGAGACATTTATCAACGGAAAGGCATCGCTCCTGCTTATGGTGGATATCCAGAAGGACGGAATCCGTGTTCCGGGTGTAATGTTGCAGGGTGAGGTGCATGCGTTGTGTGCTTCGGCCGATGCGGAGAGTGGCCTCATCAACGGCAAGGTGACTATCCTTTACGAGGATACTACAACCCCCGATATCACCGACGAGGAGAAGAAGGCAATGGATGCCTCTGAACTCAAGGAGAAACTTGCCGCAAAGAACAAGGAGCATAAACTGTTCCGTCTATCTGTAACGGTGGATAGCGACATCGCCGCTATGTACAAGAAGTTCACAGGCGAGGAGTATCAGGTGAAGGCTCCGGTTTCCGACCTTCAGGCTCTTGACCAGAAGAACGCCGATAGTGAGAACCAGGGCGAGAAGAAGAATGAAAGTTCTTCATCGGGCAAACTCGAAAGCAAAGGCTATGTGAAGTCCGGCTGCGGCGCTTCAATAAATATGGAACTCGAGATACGCAACTATCCTTCGCTGAATAAAACCTATTGGCATCTTTATGTGGGCGAGCCCGAAGAGAGCAAGCGCTGCCGTGTCACCTTTATTGACTTTGAGGTGGGCAAGGATTCTCCGGTAGGCCTGTGGGCAAAGGTATATGCCAATATGTACCTATGCATTGGTAACGAGCTTCCGGGCAACGGGCAGTTGCCGGCAATCCCCGACAAGGTGCAGGAGGCATTGGGTATGAAGGGTGCCGACGGCAAGGTGGATGCAAGCCAGAAGACAAAACTCGACGCTGCACGTGAGCAGACAATGAAGGGCGGTCCGGCCGGCGACATCAACGGCGGTATAATGATTGGTGCGGCTCTTGGTGCCGAGATTGGCTGTAACGCAGTATTCTGCTATGCCAATGTAGAGGGTATGCTTGGCTTTGACCTTATCCTCAAGCAGTATAAGGAGGGAGTGAAGTGTACCGACGGTACGCGTGCCGGAGGAAAGAACGGTTTCTACGCTACCGGCCAGATATATGCAATGCTCAAGGGTGAACTTGGCCTTATGCTTGATTTGTGGATATTCAAGGGCAAGGTACCTTTGGTAGACATGACTATCGGTGCCCTGTTGCAGGGTGGCTTCCCGAACCCCACATGGGTCTATGGCCGTCTGCGTGCCAAGGGTTCAGTGCTTGGAGGTCTCATCAAGTTCTGTTCAACAATTGAAATGAAGGCCGGTAAGGTGTGCGTGCCCGAAATGGGTAACCCACTCGATGATATCAAGATTTTCGGTGATGTTCAGCCTGGTGACGAGGATATCGAGAAGGGCTGGAGCGAAAAGTCTCTTGTGTCATGCTACGGAAAGTCTACCTTCACTACTAACATGAAGATAGACAAGGTTCTCACGCTTGTGGATGAGGGCGCTACCATGGAAGAAGACGGAATGGGCGGTGGAGACGGCAGCCAGATAACACGCAAGTATGTGTTCCATCTTGACAAGAACTTCGAGATGAAGAAGTACGATGAGAGTGACCCCACCGATGATGAGCGCGCTGCAATTACAACATATGTAACATATGCTAATCCTACATTTGACAGGGAAAACTACGAGGTTGTTACCGGTTCACTCGAACCTAACACTCTCTACCGCATAAAGCTGCGCGGTACCTGCAAGGAGATTGTCAATGGCGATGAGGTTGACCCAATCTACAGGGATTCTCTCTCCAATTACAAGGATGTTCACCGCCCATTTGCCGATACACGCTATGTATATTTCCGCACAGGAGAGCTCAGCAATGATATAAATAAAGAGGTTGTGGGTTATCTGCCAAACGAGAGCGAGTTTACACAGACTCTTGAGAATGCCACCCAACCGTCTATCATGGAGCAGCACGTGCGTGAAGACTACTGGAACAATCCCGACCATGAGTTTGTGGCAAGCATAAAGGAGTACGATGAAGCTACCGGAATGTATGTGCTTCCCGACGCCCGTCAGGGACTCCGCAAGGGTCAGGTATCAAAGTATGATAACCTGCCTGTCATTGAGATAGTTGAGCAAGGCTATGATGATGAGGGCAAGGAGTTCAAGTATGCTACCGTTACGTTGGAGAAACCTGTTCCCGGTGAACACTTTATAAAGGACAAGACCTACCGTTTCGAAATCAAGCGCATAAACCGCGCCCAACTCGACAATTACATGGACATGATTGAAGAGAACTACAAGAGTATCATGGCCATGACCAAGGAGGATGTCGACGCCTATGAGCAGCAGCTTGCCGAAATGGACGAGGCCATTGCCGAAGGCGATTCAAAGGCCGGTGACCAGCAGGTGAACCAGGCAATACGCGACCTCTACAACTACTATAAGGAGGTTGGGGAGATGTATGGCGAGAACGAGGCCGAGCAGCGCATAAAGGAGTATAAGGAGGAACTCAAGTCCAATGCCCAGGGCTTTGCCGAGGTTGTGTATACAAAAGACTACACATACAACGGCATTGCAACCTTCCAGGACTTTGTGTCACGTGACGACTGGAACCTCTGGCGCAAGAACTACTCTAAAGGCAATCCGGTGGATTATTCATCGCTCTACTGCAAGGTTGAGGATGTTGAGATGACGGGCAGAGATAACAGGAGCACCAATCCATACTATGCTCTCAACTTCTGGCACTCACAGGCTGCAATTACATATAACAGGACTCCGAAATATGATTTCTGCAAATATCCGTTCAACAGGTGCAAGGTTGGTGCAATGGAAGGCAACGAGATATCTACCGGTGTCACATTCGAACCGGGCTATGAGTGGCTGCGTAACCGCATAACCAATAGTGCGGCAACAGTGTCCGATGCGACATACGACTACTACTATAACCCCAGGCACAACACAAAGTGGTACCGCTATGATGATATTGATGGTTCCAGCGTATTCACTGATATAATGGATGCATACTATCAGGATGCCCAGATTGCCGTGAATTTCGAAAGGTGGATAAAATACTACTATAATTATTACGAACTGGGCAAAGGCAATGCTAATTTTAATTTGGCTGCCGAGAATGGCCATATTCTTACCGGTTACAAGAATTATTATCCACAGAAAAGTGACAGGGCCTATGCTGCAATGCCTATGTGGCAGCTCGGTCTTATATATGCAGCTGACCATCCCCACAAGTATGGCCTTAATGAAGCCAATTGCGGACGCCTGGCAACCTATGCCTATAAGTACATGAACGGCGATTGGGCTACATTCAACCCTTGGGATTTCCTTGAACGTATAAAGAAAATCACTGTGAAGTTGCGCTTCTGCGACGGCTATAACATTGCGGCTGTAACCGGTAACGGCAGTACTGTAAACAAATATGGCACGCGCCCGCTGACAAGTGCCAAGCGCACTGTTGTGATGTCGCGCAAAGTGGATTGGAAGACTACATGGAACGGTACAAGCTTCACTTTCGGCGATACCGAGGTTGAGAATGAGGAATTCGTACATATCGGAGACAAGGTAATGCTTGAATATATCCTCAAGTACTATGATACCAATAAGGATGGTAAGATGCACATTGATGAGATGAACAAGATAACTACCCTTACTCTTGACTTTGACAACATCTATATATATCAAGGCGGCACGCGGCCCTCTTCACCCAGCAAGAAGGTATATATCCATTCACTCGACGCATTGAAGAATATGCCTAACCTTAGGAGTCTGTATCTCTATAACAATGCGTCCTCTACACATAATGATTTCAGGAATAATACTCCTTCATTGAGTTTTGAGAGCAACCCAAAACTTAGCTATGTGCTTATGCACCGCTGGTATGTCGGCAAACTTGATTTCAGCGCAAATCAGGAACTCGCAACCCTCGATATTGACATGCGTGAGAAGAGCGGTTCAACTGCTGACAAGATGGCTGCGGTGAACAATGGTACTGTAAAGCATAAGGGTGTCGAGTATCTGAATGTTTCAAAATGCAGCAAACTGAGAGTGCTGCATGCGGTTGACTGTAATCTCAAGGAGATTGACCTCTCGAAAAATGTGAACCTCGAGGATATTGACCTGCGCATGAACCATATACGCAATTTGGACATTAGCGCGGCCTACAGGCTTCAGGAGGAGGATGTAAAACTCGGCTATCAGGTTAGGGAGAGCGCTGCAACGCCAAGGAACAATGTTGTCCGCAATGATGTGGTGACATTCGGCATAAGCAGCGGCGGAGCAACAATAAACGACAGCAATTCACCAAACTGTGTTGTATGCTTTACTATAAAGAAGAGCGAGGATGCGGCATGGGAAAAGATGGACAAGAACCTTTACAAGAGACTGAATGAACTTGCTAAGGAGGCCGGCAAGGAACTGGATGCATGGGCGCTTGAACAGACAAGCCTGCATGCCGAAGGACTTGACATAAAGTCAATCAAGTATCTTGATTATTATATGCCGGAACTTGTAAGCCTTTATGTAGATGACAATGACCTGACTCTCCTTGATGTAAGCGGCTTTGCGAAACTGACCCGCGTGTATGCGCGTAATAACAGAATACGCAACTTCAATGTAAGGGAGAAGAATGAGATTAGTACATTGCTCATCAGCAACAACGAACTCACGTCTTTGCCTATGGATATGATGCCTTCGCTCAGCACCCTTGAATGCAGCAATAATAGTATTGAGGTGCTCTATCCTAATGCGTGCAAATACCTGAGCAAGCTTGTTTGTTCGGGTAACAGCTTGACTGAACTTCACCTTGACCAGCTCAGCCATCTGTCGACATTGAGCATAAGTGACAACCGCATTAGTGCGGCCGGTTTCTCAATGCCTGCCGGTAACAGCCTTACAGCATTCAATGCAAAGAATGCCTTTACCGGCCTTGAGACAATTGACCTCTCGGCCCACACAAGGCTGCGCAAGGTGGATGTTTCCCACAACAAGGACCTCAAGAGGTTTGTATTGCCGGAGTCTGCTACTTCATTAGAATATCTTTACGCCAATGACTGCTCTTTGAACACTGGCTTCAAGTTCGGTTTTGATGCTGTGAAGAACTGGAAGTCACTCATTGAGGTTGACTTGTCGAACAATCCCGACTTCATTGTAGAGGTAGGTTACTACCCCGATTATTATCCTAACTTGAGAAAGATAAATGTATCGGGCTGTGATGTGAAGGATGTTTTCATCGGTATAGGTCTTACGAGGTTCGAGCAGTGCAAACTCACCTTCTTGGGCGTTGGTGTTCCGCAGCGCAGGACAGGCAGCAAGGTCGCAGTACGTGTGCTCGATACACAGTGGTTTACAAAATGGGATGAGTGGAAAGATTGGCCGGAGAATATCCATACTACATATATGATAGCCGTCAGAAACTATCAAAGCATGGAAGTACGGGCCTTTTATGATGAGGATGAAGACAGGTATCTTGAGGGACTGAGCAAGGATGACATTGCTTTGCGTGAGGCAATGGGCGAGACTTTCTACAATTATATGAAGAATAAGCTCCGTCCCGACAGCCTCGGCTATCGCGCCCTGCATACCTATAATCTTGCAGAACTTGCTGCTCTTGAGGCTGCAAATATGGAGATTGTCAGCCTTGGCGGCATACTCAAGTATATGCCTAAGGTGAAGGAGGTGAATGCTGCAGGCAATGAATTGGAGAATGTGGATATTCCTGTCAACGGTCTCAAGGTACTCGACCTGTCGAACAACTCTGCGCTCAAGACATTGAGCGCCAAGTATGAGGGTTGTGCAGAACGCATAAACCTCTCCTACTCGTTCATTGATGACAAGATACTGAATGTTGCAGCATTGATGGCAAAGAGAGGTGCTCTTGTTGCCAATGGTGACGCTGGCCCTAAAGAGATTGTTCTGAACATTAAGTCACAGAGCAAGTCTCCACAGAAGATAACAATGCTTAGCACCGGCCGTGAACTTGATTTACAGAGTTGCTATGCATCTGAACTCAAGTTCAGCGGAAAGTCAATAACTTTCCATTCTGCACGCACCAGCACATGCGAGATGGAGAAACTGCTTATCGAGAACAATGAGCAGCCCATAGAACTTGTCTTTACAACTGTAGATATGGCTCTCCTGTGGGTAAACAAGTGGATTGATGACAATCCGAACTGCAAGTTCACAATGAGGGTAGAGACAGGTAACGAGGAGATTGACCAGAAACTGAACGGAATGCTGTCGCTCATCAACAGCGCAACAGCGACCGGTTCGGTGGGCAAGCTTACCGATGAGATGAAGCAGATGGCCAACAACATCCTGTTGCCGTATGCTTTCAGGGGTGATGTGCCCAAGGGTATACGCTTCAACGAGGTGCTTGATGAATTCGGTTTGCACGAGAAACGTACAAGCGACGACACGAACATGGCTAACGCAATGGGTGCAACACTTTACGAAGCACTCAAGAAGGAGTATGCTCCCGACAAGGAGTATCTGCATGTGGAGGATGTGAAGAGCGTGACAACACTTGACTGTGCAGGAATGAATGTAGCCAACCTTGCCGCTACACTCGCCTACATGCCATCGGTAACAAGGGTAAATGCTTCCGGTAACCCCATAAGAAGTATGCTGGTAACCGCAAGGGGAATATATGACCTTTCAAACGGCAAGGTCGCTCTTGATACGTTGAAGTTTGCACGCAAGGCAATAAGCCTTGACCTTACAGGCACAACAATAAACCAGAATGTACTCAATGAGGCACTGAAGAATGTAACTACAAACCTGAAGGTCTCTTCTGTCGGCCAATGGTCGATAGACGAGAAACAGAACAAGTTGGGTGAGCTTACGATTCCAGGCTCTGTAAATGTCTATTCATGCAAAATACAGACTCTGAAATTTAAGGGACTATATCTGCAGATGCATGGTGATTTGGACGATATTTCAATATCGAACCTGGAACTTGACAAGAACGTGACACCGAGCATCATCTTCAAGTCGGCCGATGTTGCGCTCAAGTTCCTTGCCGACTGGTCAAAAGGTAACGCTTCAAACCAGCGATTCAACATTAGATTGCTTGGCGGAAACTACTCTGCTTGTACAACAGCATTGGAGGGTTTCAATACCGAGGCAAAGGCCGGCCGCGGCTTTACCGCTGCAAACAAACAGCTTGCCGTAAATGCGATAATCGATTGTGTCGCAAAAGGCAATTTCGCTCCGGGTGCAAAGTTCGATGATATGCTCAAGGAACTTGGCTATGTAGCAAAGAATAGCCCGTATGAGGTTTATATAACAGGTATCGGTAACAAGGTGACTGCAATAGACCTGTTGCGCAACCATTGCGGTTATTCTCTCAAGGAAGCCAAGGCAATGTGCGAGAATCTGCCGGCTACAGCAAGCGGTTTCAATACACGTGCCGACGCCGAGGCTCTAAGGAAGGCCATAGTAACAGCCCGTGGCGCCGCCATCGTTCTTGCCGAGGCTTCGATAAAACCGGTACAGGCAGATGAGACACGCGGATACGAGGTTGTCCTTTTGGGCGTGGGAGCAAGCAAAGTCCATGTCGTCAAGGCCGTGAGGGATGTCTGCGGTGTAACTCTTGTTGAGGCTAACGAACTCTGTTCAAGTGCTCCGATTGTGGTTGCGACCGACAAGACGCAGTCCGAGGCACAGGCTATTGAGGCTGCGATAGAATCGGCCGGAGGCTCTGTTCAGGTCAATGCGCCCCTGAATGCGCCTAAGGCGATACAGGCAGATGAAACACGCGGATACGAGGTTGTCCTTTTGGGCGTGGGGGCAAGCAAAGTCAATGTCGTCAAGGCCGTGAGGGATGTCTGCGGTGTAAGTCTTGTAGAGGCCAACAAACTCTGTTCAAGTGCTCCGGTAGTGATAGCGACCGACAAGACTCTGACCGAAGCACAGGCTATTGAGGGTGCTATAGAATCGGAAGGAGGCTCTGCTCAGGTCAATGCACCCAAGAATGCGCAGAAAGCTGTGCAGAAGAGTGAGTTCAATGTGGTGCTTACAAGTGTGGGTACCAACAGACTGAACGTGGTGAAAGCTGTAATGGATGCTTGCGGCCTTGGGCTTGGGGTTGCCAATACACTCACAAAGTCTGTTCCTGCAACAATAGCTGAACAGGTTAGCAGCAGCGATGCCCAGACTATAAGGACGGCCATTGAGAATGCCGGTGGAACGGTAAGGATAGAGTAGTATAATGAATTGAAGAAACAACGATAAGATATGAAAGTATATTCAGGAATAAGGAGATTGATGGTGGCGACAATGCTGCTTGCCGGCATAACAGCGCAGGCTGCGCCAGTGCAGGGTGGCGGGAACATGCTTGAGAGGATGAAGGCTCTTGTTGCTCTGGCCGATACTGTTGAGGATATTCGGGTGGATTTGAGCAAGATGACCCAGAAGGAGTATGAAGAGTATCTGCTTACAGCACCGGTAGATACAACCCGGCGCGATTCAGTCACTACCGGTTTCTCGGTGAAAGTGCTTGCGCGTGCCAAGGGCGACAGGGTGCTTCTCCGTTGGGCACCCGATGAGTTTGCCCCCTGGTATCTTGCAAACAAGCATGGATACAACATCCTGCGCATGGGCAAGGACGGGAAGATTGACACGTTGCAGAAAACCCTGAGACCCTATACCATAGAGCAGCTTCAGGCGCGTTTTGAACCAACTGACTCGCTTGCCGGTGCCGTAGCGCAAATGCTCTACGGAAAGGGTACCGGGCTGAATGAGGCCATTGGCATTGATGGTGCTGAGGGTATAATGCAGGTGTATGAGGAGCAGCAGACACGTTATGCCTATGCAATGCTCCTTGCCGAGGTACGTCCCGACCTTGCCGAGGCTATGGCGCTGATGTATGTGGACAATACTGCGGTTAAGGGTGCCGATTATACCTATATAGTAACTACCAACATCCCTGAAAAGGAACTGAATATGTCCTATCAACCGGTGATTGTGAAGAATGTGAAGGAAAAGCCATTGCCCTATGAACCTGTAATAACCGACTCTATGGGTGTCGACGGCCGTTCAATCCGTCTCTTCTGGTCAAGGACGCCGCAGTTCGGTACATACGATATTGAGCGCCTGGGCGAGGATGGCGAGTGGATAAAACTGAATGAGCGCCGCTTCATGACACTCTTTACACAGGAGGATGAGGCTACGGTCCAGAACATTTTTGAGGATATTGACCTTGAACCGGGCAGATACAGCTACCGCATTTGCGGATACGATACATTCGGCGAGAAGAGCGAATACAGCGCGGTGCACACAGCACAATTGGCCGATATTATCCCGCCTACAGCTCCTGTGATTGTGCAGTTCAACGTTGAGCGCCCCGACGAGAATACAATCATGGCCGATGTCATATGGGAGAAGAAGATCATTGAACCCGACTTCCTTGGATACAATGTATACTACTACAATGCGCAGGTCGATTCGGTGTGGGTGAAACTGAACGAGCAGTTGCTCGACCCCGAAATGCAATCTTTCCGTTGCGAGGTAAGCTTCCTCGGGACAGGCCATGTTACAGTGGTCGCGCTGGATACTGCCAGCAACTCTTCGGCAGCAATGCCCCAGGAACTCTTCATTGCCGACTTTACTCCTCCTGCAGCGCCCACCGGCCTGCAGTATGTGATGTCGCCCACCGGCAGCGTGATGATAAAGTGGGACAAGAACCCCGAACCCGATGTTGCCGGCTATCATCTCTACTACGCGAATGACAGCACGCACACCTTCCTGCAGAAGAGCGGCAAGATGACACGCACGCCTGTAATCTTTGATACATTGCAGGTAACAAATATTACACAGCGCTATACCTATTACCGCGTGAAGGCATATGACTACTCGGGCAACGAGTCGGCATTCTCTTCAGTCCTTGCCGTGAAGCGCAAGAACTATGACCCGCCACGCCCGTGCCGCATAGACTCGGTGTGGCAGGATACAAAGAGAGTGTACATGACCTGGTTCCCATCGTCCGAGGATGATGCGGACAAGTTCTATGTCTACCGCCGCCTGCACGGCGAGGAGTACAATACGCTCATTAATGTGCTCACAAAGGATTCGGTAAAGAACGGTCGTCTGTTGGTAGTGGATTCTCCTGAGCCCAATAGAACCAAGAGGTACTACTATCATATTGAGACTATGAATGAGACGGGTGTTACCTCGGAACCCTCTTATGAGACTTCGTTCCTGTTCAAGGGCGAGACTGTACTGCCGTTGAAATTGAGGATGGGTGCAACCTACAGACCCGACGATGAACAGGTACACATAGCATGGGACATCGAGGGCATTACTCGCCAAATGCTTGACAAGAGACTTTATATATGCTTGTACCGTAGATACAACAACGATGACATATTCCGCTATGTGCGTTCGCTGGACATTAATGAGACAAACGTGATAGATGCCAGCATGGAACCTGGTGACAAAGCAGAGTATCGCATAAGGGTGCGCAGTCGCGAGGGTGATGTGTCTTCATACTCCAATATTGTGGAAGTAACTGTTCCTGCAAAGGAGGAGAATGGCAATTGATTACAGAATTTTAACCAACATCTAAATGGTTTCTCAATATGATGGGAATTAAGATGAAGCAGATAGGTGACGTACTCCTGTGCCTGGCAGTGGTGCTGTTCTGTTCTTGCGGGGAGTTTTTCAACTTCGAGACAGAGCAACCGCATGTCGAGGGGCTCAGAATGTCGCACCATGAAGTTGACCTCATCGTTGGCGATTCGTTGACATTCGGGGTTGAACTTGTACCTGACACAATTCCGGTATCTTATTACTGGCTGGTGAAAGGCGACGAGGAGGCGATAGAACTGGCCGGCCGCAAGGTCAATGCCCTGAAACCGGGGCAGGCTCTTGTGGTGGTTCAAGCACAACGCGTTAACGGCGATACCGAATCCATTGCTGACAGCTGTTATGTGAATGTGTTCGGTTGGAAGGAGGTGAGTAACGATGAATTCCTCTATGAGACGGTTGTCTACTGCTCTTTAGTGGTGGATGGCGTTACAAAGACTGCGGATATGGGCGCCACACGCCTTGCTGCTGTTGTTGACGGCGAGCTGCGCGGCATGGCAGTAATGCGCGAGGAGCACGGTGTCCCCTATCTTGAGCTGCGCATAAGGGCCTCATGGCCAGGCGAGACGGCAAGCATTGAGTGCTACGACCCCAACGCGTCCCAGCGCTTTGTAATAGAGGAACTGCTGCTCAATGGCGAGACTTACGGAACACTGTCCGACCTCAAGCGCTACAGGTGCAAGAGCAGAAACTATGGTAACTGATAAAACTACAAGGATATGAGAAAAGTGCTTTTTCTTTTGTTTGCAGTGCTGCTTTCCTCGGCCGCAATGGCCGACGGCGGTCCGAAGGTGTATGAGAAAGTCGTGCTCACATTGACCGACGGGCGCGTATTTGATATTGATATTGATTCGGAGTCCTTTGTGTACTCATATACCCAGAGCGGTGAGGACGGGGCGCTGATACAGTATGTCGAGGTTTCCGGCAAAAGTGAGATGTACCTGTTCGAGCGCAGCGAGCTGCTGTCGATAAAGTTCATAGAAGCCGGCAACACCGGCATAGATGATGTTGCCGGAGTGGACGAGTCAAACCCTATGCGATATATCAATGGCGAGCTTGTGTTCCACAGCAGCCTCAGCGGCGGAACGCTTTACCTCTACGACGCAGCCGGCAAGCAGTTGATGACGAGAACTGTAAATGCCGGAAAGAATATCTCTTTGGCGAATCTGGCCAAAGGTACATACCTTGCACAGGTGAATGATTGTAAAATTAAAGTGGTGGTACGATGAAACAGTTCTTTAAGAAAACTTTTCTTGCGTCGGTGGCCATCATGATGGCCTTTACGGGCGCGACAGCGCAGATTGACTATCAGCAGTCATTCGGCATAATGTGCAGTGAGAATGACGACCTGATGTTCGCCGAAGGCGGCAACTGGAAGATTACTTTCGCAACAACCGATACGCTGGGCAACGAGTATAACAAACCGGTGCAGATGTTGGTTAACGGTGCCCTCTATCCCGACACTGCCGGGTATTATATCAGCGAGATTGACAGCCTGCTATTCAAACTCCCCGAGAAGGAGTATGCGGCAGGAGTCTTCGAGATTGGCGAGGAACTGTTCCAATATATCGTGGACAGCGATTCTGTGCGCACAATATGCTTCAGAATCGATTGCCTTACCAAGACAAAAATACCAAAGGTGGGGCAGAAGGTAATCTGCAATATCTACCGTGGCAAGCTGCCTTATGGATTCATGGGCCTTGTCAAGAATATATATGCCGACTATGGTCGCGGAGTGGTTGTAATGCAGTGTGGAACGGTGTCGATTGAGGATATCTATGATGTGTTCTATGCCGGTGGTGTTGCAGGTGCTGTGGGCACTGATGAAGTGCCCGATTCGCTCATTGAGCAAAAGATTGTGCAGTCACGTATTCCCACCCGTTCAATGTATGATGTCGATGCCGGTGTGGTGCCATGGGAGAAAGAGTATGAACTTGATTTCAAGGTGGCATTGACAGATAAAGGTAAGATTGTAATAGTTAAAGAGGACCTTAAAGACGAGACCCCTATCGTGTTTGCCATAGAAGGAAAAGCTGCATTGTATGCCCTTTGCTCAGCAATGGTAGATGTTGAAGCAAAGCAAAAGAAGATAAGATGCGAAGTTGGTGCCAATCTCGAAGGAAAAGTCTCATTTGAGGTCAGTGCTTCAATAAGTTCAGAAGATGATGAAGATACGGAGGTTGATTTTGTAACAATACCCATTCCCATAGCGGTACTTCCTGGTTTGAGTATAAATGTTGATTTCGGTTTTACTTGGGATTACAAACTGGAGGCTAAGCTCGCTGCCGAGGGATCTTTCAAGATGTCGCGCACTGCAGGCTTTGAAATCGACGGCTCAAAAAGGGATGTGATATGGGATAACGGCGGAGATGATTTTGATAATCCGCTGAATTTCGAGAATGAATATTCGGCAGAGGTCTCTTTAGAGGGAGAACTGTTTCTTGCCCCGCATGCGAAGGTGGGTATCGGTGTTGCCGGCGAAGGACTTGAGTTCCAGCTGAAGTTCGGTGCGGGCCCAAAGGTGGCTGGCAAGATTTCATACAAGAATGGACAGCACGACACGGAGCTCAGGGATGAACCGGAATGGATTGAACAGCGCAAGGAGATATACAGCGGCATTAATGAGGCTGCATACCTGACTCTTGAGTTGGGTCTGCTGTTCGACCTGCAGTTCTCGGCATTGAATGACGGTTGGACCTTCTCTGTAGGTGATTGGATGGAGAAGATAGGTCTGGACAACAAGGTGTTCTTTGAACTATACCGCTTGAACGGCGGCCCCGATTTTACGGAAATTGAAAACAAGAAACTCTATAATGGCCGTTACAGCGGAATGCTTAGGAATTCTGCGCCTACAATGTTTACATACGATGCCAGCGTAATGTTCCTTGATATCTCTCAGGGTATTCCTCCTAATGGATTCATTGAATATCACGCACAGGATTTAGGAGCTTTCCGTTCGTTTAAGACAGATAAAGTC